>PACT01000018.1 GCA_002700285.1 Crocinitomicaceae bacterium
GGACAGCAACGCATGTAACTATGCTTCCGGTGCGACTGACAATGATGGGTCTTGTGACTTCACATCTTGTCTAGGATGTACTTCACCTTTTGCTTGCAACTATGACACCAGTGCTTCTATTGATGATGGTTCATGTGACTTTACTTCATGTATCGTCTTTGGATGTGCTGACTCAAACGCTTGTAACTATGACCCACTTGCGGATTACGACAACGGCTCTTGTACATACGCAAACTTCCCGTATAACTGCGATGGAAGCTGTATCAATGACAACAATAACGACGGCGTATGTGATGAATTCGAAACGTTCGGATGTACTGACTCTTCTGCATGTAACTATTCATCTGGTGCTACGGACGACGATGGATCTTGTACCTATGATTGTTCCGGATGTACAGACCCATCTGCGTGTAACTTTGATTCAACTGCTTCAATAGATGATGAATCATGTGAATTCACTTCTTGTAATGTTATCGGCTGTACTGACCCAATTGCATGTAACTACAATTCAGAAGCAGAATACGATGATGCATCTTGTTCCTATATCCCAGAAGGAGACTGTGATTGCGACGGAAACGTATTAGACGAGTGTGGCACATGTGGCGGAGCAGGTATCCCAGAGGGAGAATGTGACTGTGACGGAAACGTATTAGACGAGTGTGGAACATGTGGTGGATCAGGCATCCCAGAGGGAGACTGTGACTGCGACGGAAACGTCCTCGACGAGTGTGGTACTTGTGGCGGATCAGGTATCCCAGAGGGAGACTGTGACTGTGACGGAAACCAACTCGACGCCCTTGGCGTTTGTGGTGGTGACTGCGAAGCAGACACCGATGGCGATGGCATCTGTAACGATGACGAAGTGCCAGGATGTCAAGACGATACAGCGTGTAACTTCAACATATTTGCCACTGATTCAGAGTTCTGTATCTATCCTGAAGGGATCTGTGAAACATGCTCTGGGCAAAATGATGGCACTGGAACTGTCGTCAATAACGACAGCGACGGAGACGGCGTATGTGATCAAGACGAAGTGCCAGGATGTCAAGACGATACCGCATGTAACTACAACGTAATCGCTACGGATTCAGACAACAGCTGCATCTACACCGAAGGAATATGCGAAACATGCTCTGGTGAAAATGATGGAACGGGAACAGTCGTCAACAACGACGGAGACGGAGACGGTATATGTGACGACGTAGACGACTGCTTTGGGTCTTACGACGAATGCGGAAGCTGCAACGGACCAGGCGCCATATACGAGTGTGGATGTTCTGACATCCCAGAAGGAGATTGTGACTGTGACGGAAACGCCCTCGACGCCCTAGGCGAATGTGGTGGACCGTGTGAAGCAGATGCAGACGCGGACGGATTGTGTGACGATGTGGACGACTGTGTAGGTGAATATGATGAGTGTGGTGTCTGTAACGGGTTCGGCGCAGTGTATGACTGTGGATGTTCAGGCATTCCAGAAGGAGATTGTGACTGTGACGGAAATGTTGATGATGTCGTCGGTGTGTGTGGTGGAACGTGTGAAGCAGATGTAAACCAGAATAATATTTGTGATACTGAGGAATACGGATGTACTGATGCTGACAATCCAAACTATGATCCGACAGCAGCATTTGATGATGGCTCGTGTATCGATGGTGGGTGTACATTCCCTGCAGCGTGTAACTACGATTCAAATGCTGACTACCAGTTGTTAGGTTCGTGTGACTTTACATCTTGTGCTGGATGTACAAACGAAGATGCATGCAACTATGACACTACCTCTACAATTGATGATGGCAGTTGTGTGTTCGCTCCGTTCGGGTATGATTGCGAAGGGAGTTGCTTAAATGACGATGACGGTGATGGAATATGTAATGAGTTTGAAGTCCTTGGATGTACTGAAACAGGCAATCCTAATTTCAATCCTTATGCCACCGATGATGATGGTTCGTGTTTGACAGGAGGATGTAATATCCCCGCAGCTTGTAACTTTAACCCCGCTGCAGATTATCTGATTGCAAGCACGTGTGACTTTGAATCTTGCATAGGTTGTGCAGACTTGGCGGCATGTAACTATGATGCCAATGCACTAATTCCAGACCTTACGCTTTGTGAGTATCCATTAAACATTTTCATTGATTGTAATGGTGTTTGCAACAATGACAGTGATAATGATGGAATTTGTGATGAAAATGAGATCCCTGGATGTACCGATCCTACCGCGAGCAACTACAACCCTGAGGCCACAAATGACAATGGCACATGTCAAGCTGCATTGGTCGGTGGATGTATCCTTCCATTTGCTTGCAACTACAATCCAGAAGCAAACTACTATTTACCTGGTTCTTGTGAATTTGGACCATGTGGTGGAATGCCTCCTATGGATTTGTGTACTCAGGCTGAGGCATGTAATTATGGAAGTGAAGGACCATGTGAGTATATGAGTTGTTTGTCACTGGGATGTAATGTCACAGGCGCATGTAATTACGATGAGACTTCACAGTATAATGATGGGTCATGTGAATACTTAAGCTGCTTGGGTTGTAGAAATCCGCTTGCGTGTGATTACGACCCAGAAGCGACCATTGACGGAGCATGCTATGACTTCAACACATGTATTGGATGTTTGGATTCAAACGCCAACAATTACGACCCCGAAGCGACTCAAGGAGGTGAGACTTGTTTGTTCGAAGGATGTGTGATTCAAGAAGCTTGCAACTTTGATGAAAATGCGAATAGCAATGATGGAAGTTGTGAATTTAATTCATGTTCTGGATGTCTAAATGACATTGCATGTAACTATGAACCAGAGGCATTTATTTCTGGAGACTGCAGCTTCGCTCCTGTTGGCTTCGATTGTGAAGGCAATGGAACTCAGGGTGGTTGTACTGACTCTTGTGCTTGCAACTTTGATTCAAATGCAAATGCGGAGGACGAAACTTGTGATTATGGATGCTTGGGATGCATATATCCAACAGCTGAAAACTACAATGAAGCTGCATCTAGAGATGATGGATCATGCATCTTCGTTGGATGTCTTGATGAAGACTATGCCAACTACAACCCTGTCGCAAATTCAACCAGTGAGTGTAGCCACGCCCCAGCCTCTGCTGATTTTAATGGAGATGGGTCAGTGCAGATTTCTGATCTTACTACATTCCTTCAAGCTTTCAGTCAAATCGGTCCTGAGTGGGGTGGTTTGGAATGGGTTATTGAGAGTTGTGAGGTTGACGCCTATGCTGATGCTGATATTTTGGCATGGATGTTAGGAATCGCTAGCACCCCCGAAGTGAATACTTGCGGAATGGCAGGCTGTGGATATCTAGGAGCGATCAACTACAACCCGGAGGCAACTTTCGACACAGGTAGTTGTGTTTTCGCTGGATGTACAGACGTCGAGGCTTTCAATTTTGACAGGTTAGCTATTGTGGACAATGGTTCTTGTAACTACAGTGTGTGTCCTGACTTTAACGGAGATGGTGAAGTCCAAATCAGTGACCTCATGGACTTCCTTATCCAATGGGGGAACATTGAGTAGAAAAACCACATCCAAGAACATATACAGAATGATAAAAGCCCTGCCATCAATGGCGGGGCTTTTTATGATGTCTTTGTTGAAGATATAACATTCAGGTTCGTTGGACATTTGTTAATGGTAATGAGGGTGTTGAGAAATTTACACCCACTTAAATCTTAGCATCGAACACTTTAAAACAGAATAAAAAAAATATTTAATCAACAAGAACATAAAGTTCAAATCGGTCTCATGAATCAAACAACCAACACTTGGCATAAAAATCAGTTGCAATGCAGTCATCACCCAACGACTTAACATTATACAACAAAATCAAGGTGTCATAGAATACTGAACCCTAGAGAATCAATCATAGGTTCTCATTTATCATTATTCGATGAAGTATGAGTAAGTTTGACGTATGAAGAAAACGACATTCATCTGGGTCTGTTTGCTTTCTCTCATGTCCACTTGTGACATGGTTGAAAAGACTGACCAGCCATCCAATGCAAACAATCAAGAATTAAATGCCTCACATGATCTTGAAGGACACCATGAGCAGATCTTGGACAATTGGGGGGAATGTGATGAATCACGTGTTATAAATGAGCTTTTTTCAACCATAAATAAAGCTGAGAGTGGTGACACCATCATCATTCAACCTGGGACATATTGGGGTGCCGGAGGAATCGTAGACAAACACAACCTCACACTTGACTTTTCAAACGTAAGGTTGCTTACCAAGCACGACGAAACACTTTTTAAGATCCAGCAATGCTCAAACATTCATATCCATGGACTGACCATATACCATGACCCAAAGTTGGCAGGATGTTTCACCAATTGTTTTGACGTCGATTTCAGTCATAACATCTCATTTTCGAACTGCGACATCAACGGATCTGGATTCATCGGCATTTGCATCAACCAATGTTCAGATATACAAGTGAAAGAATGTAAAATACACGAATGTCAATATGGTATTTTTGTCTGGGGAAATAATGCGGATTATAACGTAAAGCATTTCGAATCTTCAGACGTTGTCATTTCAAACTGCATCTTTGAACAAAACAGGGCAGGAAATGTCTGTTTTGATTCCAACTACGCGCGTGCAACTCATTTTAGAATCAAGGTAGATGCTTTGGACTTCCTAATAAACTCTGGAAATATGATGCAATTTTTAACAGACGACAATCATTATGAGGTTGCACCAAACACCTTCGATCAAATCGTTTCAGATGAAATCACTATCCTGTGTACCTCTACCTTCGGTGCTGGAGAATTGGACCCCAATATAGAAAACATGACTTGGGTCGGGTTGTTCAGAAATGATCTCGATAGCAGCATTCTTTGTTACAACACTAAACTGCACACCAAACCGATATACGATCCGATGTTTGATGACGAAGGAGAGAAGAGCGGAATACAGGTTTCTTATGAAGGACATGATAAAAACCCCATACTGCTTATCTCAGGGCTTGAAATGCCTGATGAGTTGGAAATTGAATCATACAATATCCTTCAAAACAGTTTGATGCCCGGTGAATCAATGCAGCTAGGGAACTGTACGATTATGGCGTTAGGCGATATCGACGAGCATGGCTACATCACAAACTACCAACTCATTATAACTGGAGAAAAAAACGGTGTAAAAATTGAACAAACATTCTTAGAGCAAGCTGGTTTTGATGACTCCATGATTTATTTAAAATGGGCTGGAGACATAGACCAAGACGGATTCCCAGACCTCTACTTGGATATTTCTCCTAAATATAGTTTTTCAAATCCAGCATTGTACCTGTCGTCCAAAGCAGACGGCGATAAGTTGATCAAATTGGTTGCAGAGACTCAGGTGTTTGGTTGCTAAAGCTGAGGAACGGGGTAAAAAGACCATGGAGCAGAGAGGCGGGGCAAATATGATAATGCACATTTTCTGACCTTACCAAAGGGTTTATGCAATACTTTTGAGTAAGTATATGACCAAAATTACACGACAAATTACTTTCCCACCAGAGGATGACGACTTCTTTTTTGACCTCCAACAAGAGGTGCGTGACTACTTCAAGTCACGTGGTGAAACGCACCACGGCAACCTAAATATGTACATGAAGATGGCGCTGCTCTTTGCGGTATACTTCGGAGTCTATGGTACCGTCCTGTGCTACCAAAATCCAACCGTCATTTACCTTTGTTTCGCGTTCCTCGGATTTTGGAGTGTGTTTTTGGGATTGAATGTCGGACATGACGCTGTGCACTTCGCACTTTTTAAGAATCGAAGACTCAACCACTGGTTCATGCACGTCTTTGACACACTGGGACTGAGCTCTTACAACTGGAAAAAAAGACACGTGGGAGGTCACCACATCTTTCCCAACATCATCCACTTTGATCCAGATATCCAGCAGACTCCTGTGGTGAAGATTTTTCCCCAAGATGTCCACCGACCGATGTACAAGTACCAATGGTTCTATATGCCTTTCATCTATGCTATTTTCACATTGCGCTGGGTGTTCTACCGCGATTTTAAGGATGTGCTTTCGGAGCGCATCGGCGGAGTTAACAATCGTCCCTATCCCAGATTTGAAGTCTTGAAACTGGTCTTGTTTAAATTGGCTTATTTAGCGATCATGCTGATCGTCCCATGGCTGGTCACTGGGTTGTCGTTCACAGTAATTGCAGGGGGATTTTTGCTCTTACAATTTTGCGCCAGCCTTACCATGACCGTTGTACTTCTCAGTGCCCACATCGACGAGAACTCCCATTTTCCAGAGCCAGATGAAAATGGGTTGATGCCTCACGCGTGGTCCAAACATCACATGCTGACCACCAGCGACTATGCGACAGAGAGCTTCTGGGTCACTCATTTGTTTGGCGGCATCAATCATCATGTCATCCACCACTTGTTTCAGCACGTTTGCCACATCCACTATCCTGCGTTGACTCGCATTCTGAAGCGTGTAGCAGCGAAACACAACGTGCCTTATCGCAGCTCCAAGTACTTTTATACCGCCATGCGATCGCACTTCAGACTGCTTTACCTAAACGGAAAAAATGGTTCATTAGACGGATGAAGAACATGAAGCAGATATTGGTGACAGGCGCCACTGGATTTTTAGGCTCGCGGACCGTCGAAAGATTGACTGAGATGCCAGAACTGTCTGTGCGGGCCACAGGACGTAAACTCAATAAAAACTACGAAGTCAAGGCGGACAACGTTCACTACATTCTAGGGGATTTGAACGACTCCGATTTCGTCGCTCAATTGGTCGACGGAGTGGACTGCATTGTGCACGCCGCGGCATTGAGCTCGCCATGGGGCAGCAAAGACGACTTCTGGCAATCGAATGTAAACCCCACCAAGCTGCTGCTAGAAGCGGCCGCTCGGCAGGACGTTAAGCGGTTTGTTTTTATCAGTACACCAAGCATGTACTTCGAGATGAAGTCACTTTTCGGACTTAAAGAATCGAATTCCTTGCCACGACCCATAAATCAGTACGCCGCATCCAAGCGCGAAGCTGAGCGGCTGATCAAAGCGGCGACCGTCCCCTATGTTATCCTTCGACCACGGGCCTTAATTGGACGTGGTGACACCGTTATTTTGCCCCGTATTCTGCGCGCACATAAAGAAGCGCGTCTCCGACAAATAGGCATTGGCAACAACAAGGTCGACGTGACGCCAGTTGTAAATGTGGTCGACGCCATCGTTCTTGGAATGGAAGCCCAAGGCAAAGCTTTGAATGAGGTCTACAACATCTCCAACGGTGAACCTGTCGCCCTTTGGCACATGCTCCATGGGCTTTTGGCAAAACTATCCTTGCCCCCGTTGACCAAATCCATCCCGCTTCCACTCATCCTGACAGTGGCGAGGCTGATGGAGTGGCATGCCCGGTGGTTCAATGGAAACCAAGAACCGACACTTACCGTATACGGTGTGGGCACACTGGCCATGGATTTCAGTATGGACATTTCGAAAGCCCAAAACCTGCTCGGCTATACCCCCCGACAATCCGTGGAAGAGGCGTTAGACGACTTCATCGAGTGGCACCTTCAAACTTCACCATGAGCAACGTTACCATTCGAATCCGAAGCTCCGGGCATTGTTTTGCCTCTGGACACCACGTCATACAAGGCGCGGCGCGAACGCCTGTGCGATTTGAGGCAATTTGGGCAGAGTTAATTCACCCAGAGCACGGCACCATTCTGTTTGACTCTGGGTACACTTCGCGCTTCTTAGACGCAACAAAGCGCTTTCCCAAGAGCATATACGCCCTGCTGACGAAAGTCTCCATACGCCCTGAAGAGGAAGCACACCGCCAGGTCGACCCAAGTGTGGTCACACACTTCATTTGCTCGCATATCCACGCAGATCACGTGGGCGGTCTACGTGATTTCCCCAACGCTACGTGCTGGGCATCACAGGAATGCCTTGAACAAGTCGATGAGCTCCCCGATTGGCGCAGCTGGACCAGAGGGGTGCTCAAAGAACTCTTCACCGACGGATGGCGCCAATCATGCAAGACATTTGAATCGCGCCCTACTGTCGACCACCCCGAATTGGGCAAGGGTCGTGACTTGCTTGGGGATGGGAGTATTGTGCTGATTCCTCTGCCGGGACACGCCAAGGGCCAGTATGGCGCTCTGGTCCGGACCGATCAAGGCCCTGTTTTCCTTGTCGCCGATGCGTTTTGGGACATACGCGCGGTCACAGAAGGCAAGGTGCCCAACCCCATTGTCCGTGTCTTCTTCGACGACATGGATGCCTATGCACAGAGTCTTCAGCGCATACGTAACTTCCACGCCAAGCATCCCAAGGTTCGTTTGATTGCCACACATTGTCCTGAGGCGGCAAAACTCATCGTACCCATTCACTCTGCCATATGAGGTTGCCATTCAAACTTGAAGTTCTCTCCGCCTGGTGGTCGCTGGGAAGATCTCGAAGGTCATTTGAACGAGACCCTGAAAGCCACCAGCGCGCCATGTGGCATAGATTTCAACAACGCGTTTTGACCAAGGCACCTTTGTATCGAGATCGTCTCTCAGATCCTCTGTCAGACTTTCCGATTCAGGAAAAAGCTGAATTTATGCGCGACTTCAAACACATAAACACCTGCGGACTGAGCCTATCCGACGCCATGGATGTAGCCGTAAAATCTGAGGAAAGCCGAGACTTCAAGCCCACCATCGACGGCATTACCGTGGGATTGTCCTCGGGGACTTCTGGAAACCGAGGTCTCTTTTTAGCTTCCGATCAAGAGCGTGCCGTGTGGGTCGCTGCTGTATTGCAACGCATCTTAGGTTGGTCCTTTCGAAAGCGCCGAATTGCCTTTTTCCTCCGCGCCAACAACAACCTCTACAGCTCAGTGCAATCAAGGTTCATCTCTTTTAAGTTCTTCGATCTATTGGATCCCTTGGCAGAGCATCTGGTGAACATCGACCGCATGAAGCCCGATGTCGTCGTGGGGCAGCCCAGCCTGCTAATTCGCTTGGCCGACGCCCAAACCCAAAGTGCCATCGACATCGCTCCGTCCAAAATAATTTCCGTGGCCGAGGTGTTGTCTCAAGAAGACGAATCCCACATCCAAGCCACCTTTGGCATCGATGTAGATCAGGTGTACCAATGCACAGAAGGTCTGTTTGGCCAAACCTGCGCCCATGGCACCATACACTTGAACGAGGACTGGCTGCTTATTGAAAAAGAATGGATCGACGACACGCGCTTTGTACCCATCATCACAGACCTTCGACGGGAGTCCCAACCCGTCTTGAGATACCGTATGAATGACATCCTCCATGCAGGCTCCTGCACGTGTGGTTCTAAAATGCAAGCCATCTCTCAGATTGAAGGACGGATGGACGATGTGCTCATCTTGGGTGAAGAGATCACCCTGTTCCCAGACTTTATTAGACGGGCCGTAGTGGGCGCCCATCCTGACATCGTGGACTACCAAGTGGTTCAAGTTTCCAGCCAAGAACTTTCGCTATACCTGTCACACCAAGCCCATTGGGGTTTGGCATCTGAAGCACTTCAAGAGATGTTGCTCAGGCACGGGCTCACAGATATTATACTAACATACACCAATTCTAAAATTCATTCACATGGCAGCAAACTCCGCCGCATCATTGCTCTCCGTACTTAGGCCCTGCAGAATTCTCAGCACGGGAATACACTTGCCACCTGCCGTCGATTCTACAACCATTGAGAAGGCGCATGNGCTGCCTGAGGGTTGGAGCTTGAAACACAGTGGGGTATCTGTGCGTCATCAAGTCATAAACGAAAACGTGGCCGACTTGGGGGCCAAAGCTGGCCAACACGCCCTAGAAAACGCGGGACTCTCGCTTTCTGACATCGACGTGCTTATCACTGCCGGAGGAAGCTTCGATCAAATCATTCCTTCACAAGCGGCTTTGACCTTGGCCATGATGCCTGGTGGAGAAGACGCACGCTGTGAAGCATTCCACATCAACACCACTTGTCTCAGCTTCGTCAGCGCCTTCGCTCTTGCGGCAGATAAGCTTCAACTCCCCGGTGTCAAATACGTCCTGGTTGTGGCATCGGAAGTGGCAAGCAAAAACATCGGTCCTGAGAATTGGGAAACACTCACCTTATTCGGGGACGGGGCAGCGGCCATGGTCCTAGAATATACAGAAGATCCCAACTGTGGCTTGGTGACGCACATGCACAAACACTATACTGAGGGTATTCGTTCTGCGCAGATTCCAGGCGGTGGGGCTTCAAAGTGCTTCGCAGACTACCCCTTCTCCTCAGAGTTGCACCACTTCCAAATGGACGGCCGAGAGCTTCTGCGCTTGACGCTGAAATACCTCCCTGGGTTCATGGAGGATTTTTTCAAGAAAGGGGGCACAACATGGCCCGAGGTGACGTGGACCATCCCCCACCAAGCCTCGAAGACTGGACTTGGTATCATTCCCAAGCTCGCGCAAATTGCTCCTGCGCAAGTCGTCAACATCTTGGAGCACAGTGGCAACTGTATTTCCGCCTCAATACCTATGGGCATTCACGAATTGATGTCCAACGACAAAATTCAATCAGGAGACACAGTCTTGCTCTGTGGCACATCAGCCGGCTATGCCATTGGTTCACTTCTTTACCAACATGGTTGAGCTAATTACGCAACTGTTCTCCCTCAAAAGAGGAAGCATGCGGGCCCTGAGGTGGCATCGTTTCATTACGGTGTGCTGGGTTTTCCCTCTCTTCTGCGTGCTGAGCTTGTGGAACAACGTTGGGTTGGCCCTTGATTGGCTGCTGTTTCCACGCTTTCATTGCCAACCTGTGGAACGACCAGTCTTTGTAGTGTCCTTGCCCCGCACAGGCACCACAAACCTCTTGCACGGCTTGACCGANCCCGGAATGCCCTTCACAGCCCTGACACTTTGGGAGTCTCTCCTTGCGCCCGCTGTGGTCCAAAAGAAGTTGCTTCGTTTCCTATGGAGAGGCTTGCCTAAGGCCTTCAAACAGATGCTTCGCAAAGCTGACGCCAAACTCTTTCAACAACTCAATGTCATCCACAAGGCCAGCCTGTTTTGCAAAGAGGAAGACGAACTTGCTTTGATTTGGAGCCTCTCCACCGCCTACTTGGGCTTCTTCTATCCAGAATCCAACGTCTTCCGTGACCTTTATCGCTTCGACCAAGAGGTTTCAGTTCGCCGCAAAGCACGCATCATGAAACGTTACAGACGTCTGGCTCAACGCCACCTTTACGCGCTTCCGCCAGATCAGAGACGTCGTTTCCTCGCCAAAAACCCTCTCATGCCCTACAAGGTAAAAGCGTTGGCAACCGAATTTCCTGACGCTACAGCTGTAATCATTGAGAGAGATCCGAAATCTGTATTCCCATCGGGAGAAATATTGTTGTCTCACTTGTTAGATTTCGCTACGGACGTCCCATTGTCTAAAAAGGAGCGCCAAATATTCATCGACCTGATTGAAGACTTTCAACATCATATTTACCAAACCCTCNCAGTCGACCGCATCATGCCGACTGTATTGGTCCCCTTCAAAGACCTCGTAAAGGACCGAAATGGCGTGCTCAAAGCACTGGCGACACAATTGGGTGAAGAAGACTTTAAACTGTCCAACGCCCCCGAAGAAGAGCATCGTACCCAAGCACGCTACGCACCATGGACCCAAGAACAGCTTAACACCTTCCTTAGGCAACCTTGGCCCAACTGGCCGAACGCCATGTGGCTGCAGCGTGTGCCAAGGCAAGACCAAGAAAAAGGTAAATGACCGGATCTTGCCACTGAGGCCGGGTCAGCGCAAGGATTAACGCCACGCAATGAATGGCTGTCCACCCCACTTTGCCCCATGACCTTCCTTCTGACAATCCCCCCACCGTAATGGCAGCCAAGGCCCCATAGGCGAGCAACAAATTACGGTCGAGCAACGGCCAAGACACTTCAGCATGGATGTACATCAAAAGGATGGCAAAAGATAACAAACCAGCGGTCCAGGTCCACACCCCTACGAGTCGATGCGTGGTGGACTTCAACTCGGGAAGTTTAACACCCAACAACTTCAACCACGGCAAGTTATTGGCCCAAAAGATATTGTCTGTTTTCACATGGTCATCCGTCCCAAACTGCACAGGAATCTCTTCCAATTCTGCCTGAAACGTTCCAAACATTTTGTCCCAAAACACCAACGTACCCCCAAAGTTGCGGTTCAGGTAAGGCGCGTTCTTGCCATGATGTACCCTGTGATGGGATGGTGTGACCATGATGTGCTCTAAAAACCCTGACTTCTTGACCAATCCATTGTGGTTGTAAAACTGCACAAAATAGTGAATCGCCCCAACAGCTATGAACACCTCAAGGGGAATGCCCACCAGTGCGAGGATTAGGAAAAAAGGGATGGACGTAAGGGAACTGTACCAACTGTTGCGAATGCCCAATGACAAGCTGAAGTGGTCTCCTTCATGATGGACCACGTGCACCGCCCAAAGCATTCCAAATTTGTGGTGCATACGGTGCATCCAGTAAAAGCAAAAATCCCAAAACAAAAGAGCAAGGACGAACTGCGCCACAGGCGACCAACCTTCTACCCAACCAAAGCTAAATCGCTCAGAAACAGCATGGAAAACCGCGATTTCAATGCCACGGAACAACCACATAATGGTGTGTCCCGAATTTAAATTGAATACCAACTGGTGCCAAGGAATATCTTTTCGTTGAACAACACGCAAGACGAAAGCCTCAATAGCGACCATGACCAACAACAAGATAGATGGAATAATCAAAGTCATGGCGCAAATATAAGAAGGTGAAAATGATAAAGTTTATTCTAGTAAGGTACAGTTAAATCATGAAAATCGAACTATCAATGGTGACAGGGTTAAATGAAATTAATTTTTAGCACCTAGGTAATCTCAAAATAAGTCTTCTCATTCAAAACATTTCATACAAAGTTCACTTTGAACAGTCAATATCAAACCTTCTCTTCTTGCAATATTGAATAAACTGCACAAATACAGATGAATTTGGATTTTGAGGTCGTGAAAGTTGGAAGGATATATTCATTGGCAATCAAGAATGGGATTTTGTTGTTCCCATTGTTGTGCCGAAAGTAGTCCCCTCATTTTTCTAAACATGTAAAAACCAAACAGGAGAACTGATTCAGCTCGCTATGCGAGTCTCAGCTGGCTACGTCATCCGCAACCTAAAGCAAGCTTTGCTTGCGTCTGACTTCTCCACCTGCTGCGACTTCGTCTTAGCTGAATCAGTCAGTTCGTAGCCTCGCCAGGAATCGAACCTGGATTTTGGGTACCGGAAACCCATGCACTATCCATTGTACTACGAGGCTAAAAATGCTTGACATCAAGCAGTGCAAAACTACGCAATTAATCACGATGAATAAGTGAATACAACACCTCAAATGTTACGTGCACAAGTTGCCGTATTCGCAAAGTATTTGCCGCACTTTGTAAATGGTTTCAAAGCCATCTGAGATTAAGACAATACACTCCGAAGTGTTGTCAGCTATCTTCATAATGATCACCCTAGGGTTTAATTATCCGTCCTCATTTTCTTTTCTTCGCTCTCCCCTCATTTATAAATTTGTTTCAATCTTGTCGTCTTCAAATAAAAACTTCTCATCGCTTTCGAGCGGGTTGTGGTAAATCGCGATGCTCTTAACTGAATTGTAGGCTTTTTGGAAGCTTTCACCTGCACCACAATTCTTCAATTCTTGTACATTGTAAGTGGCAATACACATTCCATTGTCATTGGCTTCATTCGAGACGCGAGCAAATCGACAAATCGTGATTTGAGTATCTCCCATGATAGTCATACCAATACTGTCATTGGGTTTATCTGCTTCATAAGTCACGACTATTTGCTCGTTACCCTCTGAATCATAGGTGATTTGAACATCGTTTTGTGCAGACGCAAAATTAAAAATTGCAGTCATAGAAACCGCAAAGGCAAAAAGGGTGTTTTTAATAATCCGCATATTTGAAAATATTTAGGGGGTTAATCATTGGTTACACAATTAAGACGCCTAAATCAATCTGGATATTGTGATTGTCAAAGTTTCACCTGCGGATTATTGATGACACCCATAAACCAGTATTGCTATTTTGAATTGGCTGCCTGTGTCATTTTTTTGAATTTCTTTTCATAAATACTGAATTTTATCGCCCGCTCAGCATCTAGAAAATCGACGCAATCACTAATAAAATCTCTTTTTAATTGAACCTTTAAAATGTCCTGTTCTGCTATTTGATCTATGATGGCTTTAATCTCTTCATCTGATTTCGCAAAGGCAAACATCAAAGACTTCTTCAGGTCACGTTGATGGGTTTTAATCTGGGCCTGTTCTTCTTGCATTTTATCATATTTGACCCAAAAATGCGATTGCTCTTTGTCAGTCAAGGACAAGGAACTATTCAGATAATTAAAATGCAAGGAGTCCGTATTTTCTTGAGAAAACAATACGGTCGTACAAAAAAAAGAAAAAACAGCAATAAGAAGTTTCATGTGAGAAGAATTTAGAGACTAAAATACAAAAAGTCATGAGATATTCTCGCCAGTAAAGAAATCAAGAATTACCGCATCAAGTGTTTTCTCAGGGAGCGTATATCGTAGATAGCGTGGTGGGGACGCCGAGATCCCAGCGAATCACGCGATTTGACGACGACATGAATGTCAACCAACACGATCCATCTTCGATGACAACCCCTGAAGCAGCGTACTTTTCCTCTCGGATTGTCATCGCTCCCGAAGTGCCGGGTCTATAAAAGTGTCTGTTGGATTTAAACTTCACTTGGGTTCGCTCCCGTTTGGAATTATCAAATGGGATGCCATTCCTATCTCTAATTAAAGTCGTGGGAAGCGATACCGAATCTACAAAAAGTTCGAAATCGTGTGAACCTTCCGGAAAAAGAGCATCAACTTCAATACGGTACGTTACGGTTTTCCACAAATTCATCTCTACCCCTGGATGCATAGCCTGCATTGTGAAAGAGGATACTGTAAAACCCGTTGTTTTTGCTTGAGGTGAAATTTTTGGCAAGTCTGAAAGAAAAGAACAGCCCACCATTGCAAAGCCAATAACAAAAAACAACAGAAAATGAAAAGGAACGTTTTTCACAGATTAATGTATGATTTGGAGAGGCAAGCGTGAAACCTGGGTCGCTGATGTGATTAAAACAACATATGCACCAACCGCAAGGCCTGCACAGTCTATGACATCCGAGTAACCTTCCTTGTGCAATTGACCATCCAAAGTAAAAACAGACCAAACCATGTCTTCTAATCCCCCAAAATCTTGTTCGATATGCGAAATCGACACGCTCGAACTCGAGGAACAGGGGTTCGGAAAGAGTGTTAGGTCGTTTTTGTGAAAGGATGGCGAACTCACCCCTACTGAGTTGAGGAAAATGGGGTCATTCTTAATGCCTAGGCCTGGGCTAACAGATGAAATGTTCGGGATCACATCGATGGAATCAAGACGATAGACGCAAATACTTGATGACCCATTAAGGAATCCATGCGTCACGCCAAGCACCCAAATCCTGCCCTGATCATCCACTTTCAGATCTCTTGGCTCATCTGCGAAATTTGTTCCTAAAATGCCCGAATTGATATAGCCACCATAGGTACCAAGCCAAGTAAGAAACATGTCGGATTCAGTCCCGGTTTCAAAGTCTACATGAGACAACGATACAAGTTGGTTGTCAGCCCAAGCAATTTTACATCCCTCCATAAAATCATCTGAAGAAGCATCCACAGGCGCACCTGGGGTTCCATTCTCAACCTCAAGATGCATGACACGGTGTCCCAGTGGCAAATCCTCTCTTTCGTAGGTGTACATGAGCACCAGACCATCAGGACCACTTGTAATATCGTTTGCAACGTTCTCACCAAAAGTTCCTGTATCCGGAGAAATTCTGGCCCATATAGGACTCCCATCGGGGCCCCATGCCCACACAGTAGATTGCAATACCCCATCAATCTCTGTAGATCCAGCAACAAACAATGTATCGCCATGAACACTTGCCGATTCGACGTGTTCAGAAATGACTGGGTGACCCCATGTCAGGTATGACGCACCTTCAACTGACGAGGGGTCATCAATATTAAGCAGCCACCCATCACCCTCAACATTGCCTACCGCCCATCTGCTTCCTTGCCAATTAACGGCAGACACGGGATCTTGATTCAAGGGATGCATCACTTCTATTGTTCCAACAATGGCTCCAGAAGTCCCTAGATTTTTTATCGTATGCAACACAATGTTATAGGCGTCATTTTCGCCAAGTCTTTGTGAAAGCACCGTAAGGTCTCCGCTGCTTCCAGAAGGCACTGTACCCCATGCATCCACCGCTTGCTCTACAGGTGATCCGAAGGGTGTAAGCATGCTCCAAGCAAATTGAAAATCTGAATCATAATGAACGATATAACCTCTGACGGTTCCGTCTGCGTGACTGGAAGTGGAGCCTACAACATATGTGCTGTTAAGCAAAGGAATCACGGCATGGGCTTCATCTACGAGAGGCCCTCCTACAACGCGAATTTGAATCTCGCTTTGGGCTGAAAGCGAAGCCATTGAAAACGCAAAAGCAAGAATGAATAAGCTTAATGTATATTTCATGAACGTACAGATTCGTGAATACTTGAAAGTGTTTTAAGAAGAGAAGGCAGGTGATCTAGATGAAGCATATTCGCACCATCAGAGCGTGCTTCTGAGGGGCGTGGATGCGTTTCTATAAAAACAGCGTCCGCTCCAGCTGCCACTGCTGCTCGACCCAGTGGGGAAATGAAATGAGGTGTGCCGCCTGTCACGCCAGAACTTTGATTGGGACGTTGAAGGCTGTGCGTCAGGTCAACGACTGTTGGGGCAAATGTTCGCATCACGGGAATCCCTCTCATATCTACCACAAGATCCTCATAACCAAATGTTGTTCCTCTTTCCGTCACCCAAACATCTTCATTTCCAGCATCTCTTACCTTTTGCACTGCATGAATCATCGATTTTGCGGATAGAAATTGTCCTTTTTTAATGTTGACAGTACATCTTGTCTTTGCAGCTGCAACAAGAAGATCAGTTTGACGACAAAGGAATGCTGGAATTTGAAGAACATCGACATACTTAGCTGCCTGGGCAGCTTCTTCCGCGTTATGAATATCAGTGATGACTTTCACGCCGTACTGTTGTCGAACTTGTGCCAACAAAGAGAGCGCCTCCTCATCACCTATTCCAGTAAAACTGTCCATTCGTGAGCGATTGGCTTTTCGATAAGAAGCCTTAAAAATCATAGGCAAACCTAAATCTCTACAGGTCCCTATGACGCGCTCAGCCACTTCAAACAATGGCTTTTCTCCTTCAACAACACACGGACCGGCAATGACAAGAAGCTTCCCGCCTGAAACATCCTCAAACGCCTGCTTTTGAGCTTCTGTTTGCTTATTTGGAAATGCCTGTGAATCCATCTTATTCATAAATTACTGTGTTCTTGAGCTCAGTGGGTCAGTTAGCGCTTACACGTTGATTTGAAACGTCCTCCTCTCGCATTCCATCCATCTCCTGCGAGCCTTTCCAATCTGAATGTGACCCCTCTATTGTATGTAAAATCGGATGACTCATTCCCAATAAATAATCCCATAGGATCTTCTATTTCTATCACCAACATCCTTCTACAACTGTACTTAAATTGCGTCCAGACAACGGGCCTCATCCTGCCCCATCCACCATATTTGGCCTGCAAGCCGAACGCAAGTCTGTCAAAAGGTGTCCACCCCACTCCTGCAGTGTAAAGGGGTTCAGGCATCCATCCCCCAGTCTCAACTCCCAATTCGAGCATCACATCAGGCGAAGGCTCGTATATAAAATGAGCTGACAAACGGTAAGGGAGAAGTGCCATCCGCTTTACAGAACTTCCCGTAAGAAATAGGGAGTCTGTACTGATGTTACCTTCTACAACGGATTCCCAAGTCAAAGAATCTCCAAAAACGGGCAAACCTGTTGTTGCAATACCCTCCTGAAACCATGCTACAGAAGATCCTTGTGGCTCAAATAAAATACCGAAATCCGAAAAATTGATATCGAATCTGATCGGCAATGTTTCAGAGGCCAATGGCAGGCTTCCTGAAATGCCAATGCCATATGCGGGAAGAAAGCCAAAAGGCAAATCCAGAGAATCGCCAAAAGGTATATTCATTGTAGATGAGCCATCGAGTGCATGGAGTCGCGCTTCTGTTTGAAGATATGTATCCAGTGAATCAGCATTCTCCGAAACGGAGAAATAGCCATAAGGAATACTCCATTCAAAACCCGTAAGCCTCTGTACAAGAGAAATTTCAAGCCTCTGCCTGGTCTTTGCATTCTCAAAACCTAAACCAAATCTATTGAATTCAGCCATGCGTATTCCTGTGCCACTGAGCACATCCACTCTCCCCGTATGCCCCCCATTGCCATAAAAAATCAACTCAAACAAATCTGAAGTCCAACGTGAATCGTAAAGTATCTCGCTGCCCATCGATCCACACAAGGCCCATTTACCGCCTTTAAAAGGCTTTGCAGCCCACTTCTTCTCCCATCCCACACTTCCCCCAAAAAAACCCATACCTCCCTCATGTGATTCTAAAACGGGATCAAGAATATCGTGTCCTATAAATCCTCCCTGTGCCAATGAACTTAAAAATCCTGTGGATAACACATTGCCACTTTGGTTCGCCCAAAAAGAAAAAGAGGCGTCTCCACTCCGTTTCACTTTCGAAGAATCACTTGGACTCAAACAGGCCGCGACCGTGATGGAGGATGTGAACAGCATCGTCACAATGAAAATAGAGACTTTGGTTTGAAATTTTATCATTACTCTACTTCGATTAATTGTGTCCCTTCAATTCTCACTTGAACACGAATATTTTCATAACCGGTAAAGGTTTGGGCGCCATCAGTCCTCACCGTGAGACTCACATACACATTTCCGCCTGGAGCGATGACAGCTTCATTCAAAGGGATTATTAACAACGCATGCGCAGGCATTTCCGGAAAGCTACTGCCTGCTTCAAGTTGCGTATTTACAGCAACGACGGTCCCGAGTGTATCGTTGACAACATAGTCAACATCCGCAATGACCTCCACAGGGAATGTGCTTGTCAGATCGATTAACAGGCGACCATCAAACTGAGGGAATTCCATTGGATCCAATGTATATACTTCCTCTAAGACGACACCATCTAACCCCATGCGAAATGGAATTTCAATCTCCAACTCGAGCTCAGGGATATAATCTGTATCTGCATAATCGTTACCGAAAGAAATATCCCCATACGGATTGACCTGAGCACTTCCAGCCATCCTAAACCGCTCAGGAAAGTTCTCCATAAGGTCAAATATATTTGATCCCGATTCACCCAAATCAATTTCTAAAGTCGTGTAGTCAAGGAGATTTCCATCAATCCATTGCGCCCTTGGGATATCGTGAGCGCCATATAATGTTGGGTGAATCACAGATTGCCCATCCACCAACAGCGTATCGAAATTAAGTCTTAAATCTGCTCCTATAGTGTTCTCTACACGCAGTTTAGCTACCGCTCCCTCAAGATCTAATATAGGGTTAGGAACAGGGACAGTGTCAATGAGGGTGACCTCAGTACCGAAGTCTAACTCAACATCTCCGAAGTATCCTTTCGCCTTATCTATCTTCATGTCTTGCATCTCTAGCTTGACGGTAAGACTGTCCAGATTTGAAATAAAGAAAACATCTTCATTGAGAGGTGAGTTCATGGCGGTAAAGAACGAAGAAATACTGTTGTAAGAACTTCCATCTTCTCCTGTCATATCAAACACAGCACCGGTTAAATCGATATTTACTGTTGACACACCATTCACACCGCCAACTGCAGGAGGCACATTAAATTCAATTTCCACAACCTCTCCACCTATCGTCATACTTGTCAGTGCATAATTTAAATGAAGAATCCCTTCTACAGTGCTCTCAACGGAAAATTCCATCGTGCCGCCACTAAGTATAAGTTCGCGCAAATACATGCCCGAATTCGCACTCAAATTGGTGATCTGCATTTCACTGGTGATTTCCATGAAAGGAATATCTAGAGGTGCAGGAATGTCTACTGTAAGCAAGTTTCCCATTGAAAAAGTGTTCAACAAAGTGGTGTCCGGCAGTACCGGAATATCCTCAGCGTTAAAGGCTTCAAACGGGCCTTTGTAGACAAGTCGTGCTGGGTCTCCACCCTCACCTAGGACAAGCAATGAATCTGGAACAAATGACGACCAAGTTACATTGTCATCCACAAGGGGCAGAAAAATCTCTGACTCCCAGCTCAAAGCCTCCCTATCCTTACAGCTGTAGAGCGAAGTAAGAAAGATGATGGAGACAAATGCTATTTTGATTTTTCCTGACATGATTCAATAAGTTTATAAACGTGTACTCGCGGGAATACATCTCATAGGTGCTACTGCCAAAAATACGGCGAGAGCGGCACACCACAACGAAAGAGATGTAAATTGGGGCAACAACCATGGACTCAGCATCAAATATCCAGTGATAACAATGGTTGCAGCAGCAACTATCTTGTGCTTATATTTTAAGCTTTGCGGAAGAAAAACCACAAAGGCGGGCAAGGTCCAAAGGAGATTGTAATTCCCCCAAGTATCGGAATGATCTGTAATCATCCACATCAACAAAAGCAGAATCCCCAGCGTCGTTGCGACGCCTGCAATAAAAAACCGAACCATATTGTACATGGCGTGACTTGAATGGTTTGATTTGGCTTCTTTCATTGCCTTCATAATTTTCAAAGCACCAATGAGTACCAAGAAAAAAAGAGTTACAAAAAGTGGGGAATGACGCTTTGTATCTCCCTCTGGCAGCCCCGAAAACCACATGCCCTCAACAATAAAATGGTCCTCCCGGTCATTTTCACTTGTCAGAGGGACATCATTCACCGTCATTCTCTTTAACGCTTCAGCCAAATCATCAGGGATAAAAGAGGCACCACACTCCGTCATGACCGCATCCGCTCTGGGACCCAAAATGAAATCCATACCTAGAGAAGTCCATGGTGAACCTTCGATATAGGGCCTAAGTCCATCTCTAAAGGTTCTGCCATCAGCTTGACAGTGTGTCTTAAGTTTGTCGCCCAAAGCTGCTTCTAGCACCACGATCACACGAGACGCACAGTTGTCTCTAAAGAACTCATATCTGTATACCGCATTTTCTTCCTGAAGATTCCAAGACAAATACCCGGCGACATCTCTCACTTCGCTGGCATTTAAGTTAAGACGCTGTTCAAACATGCCACGTCCAGATTCGACATACGCACTTTTAAACAGATAAAAAGGGGCCGCAGTCAGCTTATAATTCAGTCTTCCCCGCATAAAGTTCAAATAGAACCCGTCATCAAATGAAAACGTTCCGTAATTAAATACCCAGTCTACCACAGGGACTTCCAGTGGGTCGTAAATTCTAATCGCAGTATGACCAAACGCTGCATATGTATCCTGTCCAGGACTTAATGTAATGACACTCACAGTCGCTTCATCGCTCAGATTGTCATACCACTGTGCGTGACTTGATGACTGGGACAGACCTAACATCAGAATAAACACGGTCACCACCTTTAAAATCCCTCTGACCATTTCGCTTGCCTTTCCGCTGAGCCAAACCCCATTGTAACCACCACCACCTTTTGATGGCTCAAACCGCACAAACAAGTCTCCACCTGGCATCTTTACTTTGCGCTGCGTTTCGCCACCATGCAATGTGAAATGAACCAATGCCGCCGCGACTGCACCTGTACCACACGCTTGGGTTTCACCCTCCACCCCTCGTTCATAGGTTCGCAATAAAATTTCATCTCCCAGGTCACACAATACATTGACGTTGGTCCCATCAGGTGCATATCGCTTGTGATGCCTCACGCGTCGTCCAAAAGCGTCAATGTTAAATTCATCCAGCGTCTGTGTGTCATGGACAACATGGACGTGATGAGGTGACCCTGTATCAATAAAGAAATCCCCTATGAAATCATCATCATCAATGTCGAGCGGACAACTCAGGGGCATAAATTTCACACTCGGCAAATCTAAATCCTTATTCAATTTGACTTTATGAAGTCCGTCACAGGCCTCAAATATGGCTTCATCAACGACCCAACCCTGCATTTTTGCGTACAAAAACGAAGCGCGGGTCCCATTTCCACAAAACGATCGAGAGCCATCTGCGTTCCTATAATCACATTTGAGATCGACATGGAGCAATTCCGATGCTTCTAACACGATGACACCATCCGTATTTTCTTGCGCACAAATCCTAGTAATAGCCTTATTATCAAGAGACTGCAGGTCAAATCCAGCATATTTAAATCCATCAATAATCACAAAGGTATTGCCAGTACCCTCCCACTTTTGAAATTCGATTTGCAACGCTTCACTCATGCTTCGAAGGTAACGTACCTTTGTTTCGATGTCCCAATACTCATCTAATACAATATCAACAGACAGATTCATCTCTGCGTACCGTACGATGCGGACTGCCAGAAGCATGTCTGATCTGTATGAAGAACATGCAAAGCTCACATCTAAATATGTTCACGCTTGCTCAAATGGCCACGAAGCCATACAGGTAGCGGCAGGGTCTCTCCTTAAAAAGCAGGATTGGCTGAGTTGCTACTACCGTGATGACAGCATGCTTCTGGCGATGGGCATCACCCCCGAGGAGCTCATGTTGCAACTTTTTGCCAAACGTGACGACCCCTTTTCTGGCGGAAGAACCTATTATTCTCACCCTTCTTTAAACCGTCCCGACCTCCCGAAAATACCTCATCAAAGCTCTGCAACAGGGATGCAAGCGATACCCGCTGCAGGGGTGGCAATGGGACTGCAGTACCGTGAAGAACAAGGTCTTGACACATGGGCGAAGGGAGAAGCGCCAGTCGTCATGTGCTCGATAGGTGATGCCGCGATGACGGAGGGTGAAGTTGGCGAAGCGCTATATATGACGGCACTCAAGAAACTACCTATTGTTTGGCTTGTGCAGGATAACGAATGGGACATTTCAGCACACGCGAGAGAAATTCGATTTGGAGACGCCACGACGATGGCTGCGGGATACCCACCGATTGAAGTTCGCAAAGTTGATGGCACGGACCTTCCCGCTTGCCTCGCGCTGATGGAGGAGGTCATCAATCTTGTCCGTGAAGAACGTCGCCCTTTCCTCATTCATGCAACTGTCCCCCTATTGGGCCACCATACTTCAGGTGTACGTCGTGAGTTTTACAGGGATGATTTGGACGACGCAAAGAAACGAGATCCACTCCCACGTATAGAAAAGTATTTAACAGAAACAAATATCCTAGACACAACATCCCTTGCGCTCCTTAAAGCCGAAATTGATGGAGATGTCAACGAAGCGTTTGATCGCGCACGAAATGCTGAAGAACCTGTCTTTGAAGACCTTCTGAATCACAGATTTGCGCCTACAGAAGTGACCGAAGAACTTGGAATCAGAGCCCCGAAAGGTTCAGAGATCACATTGATGGTAGATTGTGCGCTCCACGCCATGCAAGAGATCATGACGAAACATCCTGAATCTCTGCTCTATGGACAAGACGTCGGAAAGCGGCTAGGCGGTGTTTTCAGAGAAGCAGCAACACTGGGGAACAAATTCGGAGACGACAGGGTCTTTAACACCCCCATCCAAGAAGCATTTATTATAGGCTCTACTGTAGGGATGTCATGCACTGGCCTTAAGCCCATTGTCGAAGTTCAATTTGCCGATTATCTTTGGCCTGGACTGAACCAATTGTTCTCTGAACTCTCTCGTTCTTACTTCCTCTCAAACGGAAAATGGCCTGTGCACTCCCTCATACGTGTTCCGATTGGCGCTTATGGTTCGGGGGGACCATATCACAGCTCTTCCATAGAATCTGTGCTCACCAACATCCGTGGCATCAAGGTGGCCTACCCTTCTAATGGAGCCGATCTTAAAGGCTTATTGAAAGCCGCATTTTACGACCCAAATCCTGTCGTCGTTCTTGAACACAAAGGTCTTTACTGGTCGAAAACACCTGGAACAGAAGCTGCCAAATGCATTGAACCTGATGAAGACTACATCATCCCACTTGGGAAAGCCAGAATCGTACAACGTGCGACAACAGAGGCCTCATGTTCGATCATCACGTATGGCCGAGGTGTATATTGGGCTTTGGAAGCCGCCGAAAATTTCCCCGGTGCAATTGAAATCATCGACCTGAGAACTTTGGTGCCTCTTGACTTTGACACAGTTGCTTCGAGTATCAAACACACAAACCGATGCCTCGTCCTCACCGAGGAACCTGTTGCAAATAGCTTCGCTCAGGCTTTAAGTGGACGCATCGCGAAGGAATGCTTCGAAGATTTAGACGCAGCCCCACAGGTCATAGGAAGTGTTGAACTTCCTGCAATACCCCTGAATGAGAGCATGGAGCAAGCGGTTTTACCCAACGCTGAGAAAGTGTCTGCCGCAATTGGCACACTGCTTGATTACTAAATGCACATGAAAACGCTAAACACCCTATTTCTCTTACTGTCAATATTTATGTTTGGGACGTTCTCAGCCCAAACCTCTTCATTTCGCATTACTTATTCTTGTTCACCTACAGAAGAATTTGGCTTTGCCCCTGCAGGCTTAGAAGTAATTACTCATGGAGGTCAATTTAAAATAACCGAAAAATCAGAGTCTGGAAAAACGCAATCGTTTCTGTTGCTGGGCCCACTTTTAGGGTCCGTAAATCAGTTTACTTTTTTCGGCACAGAAGTCGCATTAACGGGCCCTTTGCCGAAGGCGGTTCAAGAAACACCATCTCCACCTAAACATGTCGCAAACACCGGTCCGAAAGAACTTGCTGGCGTCAAATGTGAACCGTGCGGCCTAAATAATTGGTGCGCCCCTTCGCTTGGTGCAGCACCGAGTGGTTGGCCTGGAAGCAGCATGCCGCTTGAGGCGACAATCACATACGGGAATATCTCATATAGAATCATTGTAACATCAATTGAGAGATTGACAGACAATGACTTTCGTCGAAACGGGAATTATCACAATGTGTTTGCAATTGACAACGAACGTACTGTCGTTGATGCTCGGAAGTTTGTTGAATTGTTTCAACTCTCACCCCCCTCTGACGTGATCAGATACTAGCCCTATACGTCCGTTAAGGTATCCCTAAGTATTTGTGTGTCTGTGTACTCAAAGACCAAACACGGCCCTCTTCGGTTCCTAAAAATGCCATAAGCATCGCATGCGTTTTGTCCTTCCTATCCCATTCAGGCTGTAAATAAAGCAGCGTGCCCTTTTTTACATGAACGGCTTGCTCTCTGGCCCAGGTCAGGTCGTGATTGTTCACGACCACGACCTTTAATTCGTGGGCACGTAAATAACTTTCTGGCAGGCAAGCTTTGAATTTTTTTGGTGACAAAGTAATCCAATCAAAATCACCTCGAATTGGATGAGCTCCAGACGTTTCTAGGTGAATTTTCAGGCCTTCCTTTCTTAGGGCAGCAGTTAATGATTCTAGGTCATACAAACATGGTTCTCCCCCTGTCACCACAACCATCGGCAAGCCACTTTTTTTGGCGCCCAAAACAAGTTCATCAACGGAAACATGTGGATGGTCTCCGGCCGGCCAACTTTCCTTGACATCGCACCATGAGCAACCCACATCACAACCAGCAAGCCTGATAAAATAAGCTGGAGACCCCGTATATCTTCCCTCTCCTTGCAACGTCGGAAAGACCTCCATGACTGGATATGTGTTTTGATCTGACATATGCTTAACCCACGACTTCTCCATCTAGATCGAAAGAGGTTGCGCCCGTAATTTTAACTTGCACGAAATCACCAATTCTCAAATGCATCTCATTTGACACAGGAATTCTGACTTCATTATCTACATCTGGTGAATCAAACTCAGTCCGTCCAAGCCAAAATCCTCCCTCACACCTGTCGATGATGACCTTAAATTCATTGCCGAGATAGCGAAGATTCAATACTTCCGAGATTCCAGCCTGCAAATCCATCACTTCTTCCACCCTCTTCTTTTTAACCTCCTCAGGAACATCATCTTCTAATTTATACGCATGGGTGTTTTCTTCATGAGAATACGTAAAACATCCCAGCCTCTCAAACTTCATCCGTGCCACCCAATCTAAAAGGTTTGCATGATCTTCTTCTGTTTCTCCTGGAAACCCTACAATAAGTGTTGTTCGGATGGCAATGCCTGGAACCGTTTTCCGAATATCCGCAAGCAACTTTTCTGTTTTCTCCTGCGTAATTCCCCGACGCATCGATTTTAAAATGGAATCACTGGCGTGCTGGAGCGGCATATCTAAATAATTACACACCTTGTCTGACGCTGCCATGACAGTGAGAACGTCCATCGGAAATCCAGAAGGAAAAGCATAGTGAAGCCTGATCCAGTCAATGCCTTCAACGTTATCCAATGCTGTGATTAAATCCGCCAAACGCCTTTTCTTATAAATGTCAAGGCCGTAGTAAGTCAGGTCTTGGGCAATCAGTATTAATTCACGTACACCTTGCGAGGCAAGTCCCTCAGCAGTCTTGACAAGATCTTCAATGGGTGTTGAAACATGCTTACCTCTCATGAGCGGAATGGCACAAAAAGCGCAAGGACGATCACATCCCTCAGCAATTTTCAAATAGGCATAGTGTGCAGGAGTCGTCAGCAATCTTTCACCTACAAGTTCCTTCTTGTAATTTGCCCGAAGGGTTTTTAAAAGACGCGGAAGGTCTCTTGTACCAAACCAAGCATCAACCTCAGGAATACCATCTTCCAGCTCGTCTGCATAGCGTTGAGACAAACACCCTGTCACATATACCTTTTCTACTGAGCCTTCTTTTTTTGCATCCGCAAAACGCAAAATCATGTCGATGCTCTCCTGTTTTGCTGACTCAATAAACCCACAAGTATTAATCACTACGATTCCGAAATCATCTTTACTGGCTTCGTGCTCCACCTCAAAATCATTCGCTTTAAGTTGCGTCATGAGTTGCTCAGAATCATACATGTTCTTTGCACAACCTAAGGTGACAACGTTTACTTTTCTTGGGTTTGAGGACCTCGCTCTCATTTTTAACTGGTGTGGTTAATTCTCGTTTAAAGATTCAGGCAGTAAGGAATCAATGAATTCTAACGTGTTAAAATTTTGCAGATCTTCCATCTTTTCTCCTACTCCAATGTAATATACAGGAATTTTCACCTGATCACACACAGCAAGTACAGCCCCACCTTTTGCGGTGCCGTCTAGTTTCGTTAAAATGAGACCCGTAATATCTGTGGCATGTGAAAATTGGGTGGCTTGTACAAGCGCGTTTTGGCCTGTAGAACCATCCAAAACGAGCCACACCTCATGGGGGGCGCCCGGAATAATCTTGTCCATCACCCGCTTAATTTTCGTCAGCTCGGACATAAGCCCCACTTTGTTATGCAGACGGCCGGCTGTGTCTATAATGACAACATCCATGTTCTGTGCTTTTGCAGACTCAAGCGTATCATATGCTACAGCTGCAGGATCGGCACCCATGCCTTGGGAGACCACCGGGACACCTACCCGTTCACCCCAAACAATCAATTGATCAACCGCAGCCGCCCGAAAAGTGTCCGCAGCACCCAACATGACCTTTTTACCTTCTTGTTTATACCGATGTGCCAGCTTTCCAATACTTGTGGTCTTTCCCACACCATTTACACCGACCACTAAAATAACTGCGGGACCCTCACCTGCATCTAGTGTGTCTATAGAGAATGCGGAAGTATTTGTGAGGGCCTCGCCCAAGTCTTCACCCACCAAAAGATGGGCTATTTCTTCTCTCAGCATATTCATAAGCTCTGACTGGTCCAAATAGGCCTCCCAAACAGCACGCTTTCTCAATCGTTCGATGACGCGTTCTGTGGTATCCACCCCCACATCTGACATCATGAGCGCTTCCTCTAAATCATCCAACAATGTTTCGTCGATTTTCCGACGCCCACTAAAGACACGTGCGATTCTACTGATCACACCCTTTTTGGACTTTTCGAGCCCAGCATCTAAGGATGCCTTTTTCTCAACCTGTTCATCAGATTGATCTTTGTTTTTTCCGAATATGCGTTTAAAAAAACTCATGTTAGTCTTATCTCAAAAAAAAAGGCTGACTCAAAGAAGAGCCAGCCAAAGTCAATAAAGCATGGCGATTGCCATCGCATTAGGTTCCTTAGGTTACTTCTCGAAGAAACCCTTTACGTTATCGTTGTGAACAATTTGCTCGACAAATGAATACGCACCAGTTTTTTCACTGCGAACCATTTTAATCACTTTCGTGTGTTGCTTTCCTCCACCAGTCTGGAGCGACGCTACTACTTTCTTAGCCATAGTCTTACAGTTTCAGGGTTACTTAATCTCTTTGTGAACTGTGTACTTACGTAACACAGGGTTAAACTTTTTGAGTTCCATTCGATCAGGCGTGTTCTTCCTGTTCTTTGTTGTCACGTAACGTGACGTACCTGGACGGCCTGAGTCTTTATGCTCAGTACACTCAAGTATTACTTGTACACGGTTGCCTTTCTTGGCCATAGCTTCGAGAATTGGAGGGCAAAGATAGTTAAACTTAGCCCGAATTACCAACGTTTTCTTATCCAGTTGATTTGAACACTCAAACGTGGACAAGGAGATTGCAATGTACTATAACCGCTGCGTTTACCGTTTAATTTTACGAATAAGCATGATGCGTACAATTTTCACCTCCCCCGACAGTACTGTAAATAAGCCTGCGCGAAACGTCCGAAAAGGCGATAAGCCTAGAAGCCAATCAAATCAATCGTCAAAGCGCTCTAAAAAGTCCGAAGACCGAAATTTGGCTCGAAAAAAAAGGTACTTCAAAGAACGTTGGGAAGATGAGCGTGTCAGGTCAACCGTGGGGCTTATCGGCCTGGTGATTTCTGCTTTTTTAATTTTAAGCGCCCTCTCAGCCATATTTTCCGGAAATTATGACACCCTTCTCGTCACCAGCGACACCTACAAACTCCCCGCAACAAATCTCGGTGGAAAATTGGGTGCCATGGTCGGGCATTATTTGGTGAGAGGAACATTTGGATTTGGATTCCTTGCCGTACCAGCCATCCTGTTTCTACTGGGATTCAAAGCACTAACTGGAAGAGCACTGCTGCCCATCGCCAAGTTTACCCGTTGGGCACTCGCCGCTATGGTTTGTCTTCCTTGGGCAGTGACTTTTTTCTACCACGAAAAAGTTGCGCAATCGCATGAAATCACATTGAATGTTTCAGACCACCTCGTAGGTCAAGGATCCGTTTTTCTATTGAAGTTCACACTCATTTACCTTAGCACGTTTGGAAGTGCCATTTTAATGGTCGGTTTGATTTTATTTACCCTTTATCAATTTGCGCCGGGGTGGCATGAGAAAATTAACTTTGACACACTAAAACCTGTTTTTGCGCGAATATCGAATTGGATCAAAAATAAAAACGTCGAAGCTGTATTGGACGAAGGACCGTCAACAGAATCAACCCCAAATGATTCCATTGAATCACCTGCTGAAAAAACAGAACTTGATGACATTGTAAGCACCCTCGTCAATGATTCTGAGAAAGAGAAAGAAGCGCCAAATACGCCCAAAGATTTCACAATCGTGAAGACGGAACCTGAAGCGGGAATTGATCTCGTAATCAAGGAGAAAGAAGACGAAGAACAACTCTCCAAAGGAGAAGTCAATGAGTTAACTCAAGAGTTTGGCGAATACGACCCCACATTAGAACTCGGTTCTTTTAAAATGCCCGGTCTGGAGCATTTGGAAGATCATGGTGACGGCAAACACAAAGTGACCGAAGATGAGCTTTCCATAAACAAGGATAAAATCCTTAAAACCTTGTTGGATTTTAAAATTGAGGTCGATGAAATATCCGCAGAGGTCGGACCCACTGTGACGCTTTATGAAATCGTTCCCGCACCTGGCATACGTATCTCGAAGATCAAGAATCTGGAAGACGACATCGCGTTAAGCCTTTCGGCTCTTGGGATTAGAATTATCGCGCCGATACCAGGACGTGGCACAATAGGCATTGAAGTACCCAATTCTAAGCCAGATGTCGTGAGCATGTTGACTCTGATACGTTCTGAAAAATTCCAAAACTCAGATTGCGATCTCCCTATCGCACTTGGAAAAACAATTTCCAACAAAACACACATCTTCGACCTTGCAAAGATGCCTCACCTCTTAATGGCGGGTGCGACAGGTCAAGGAAAATCAGTAGGGCTTAATGCAATGCTCGTCAGCTTACTTTACAGAAAACATCCAAGCGCACTCAAATTTGTCCTTGTTGACCCGAAAAAAGTGGAGCTCTCTGTGTATGATAAGATTTCACGTCATTACCTCGCGCAACTTCCAGGCGCGGAGGAAGCGATTATTACAGATACAGACAAAGTCGTTGCAACATTAAACTCTCTATGCACAGAGATGGATCAACGTTACAATCTTTTAAAAGATGCGCAATGTCGAAACCTGAAAGAGTACAATCAGAAATTCATCAACAGAAAGATCGTGCCTGAAACATGCAAGGACCTGCACCCTGAACGGGGGCATCACTTCCTACCTTACATTGTCTTGGTCGTGGATGAGTTTGCCGATCTTATTATGACTGCAGGCAAGGAAGTTGAAACGCCTATTGCACGTCTCGCTCAACTGGCCAGAGCGATCGGGATACATCTCATCATTGCTACTCAGAGACCATCTGTCAATATTATTACAGGAACAATCAAAGCGAATTTTCCGGCACGTGTGGCATTCCGTGTCACCTCAAAAATTGACTCACGAACCATTCTTGATGCTGGTGGTGCTGATCAACTCATAGGGCGTGGAGACATGCTCATGAGCACCGGAAATGACCTCATTCGTCTGCAATGTGGTTTCGTTGACACTCCAGAAGTAGAGAACATATGCAACTATATTTCAGGACAAAGGGGATATCCTGAAATATTTGAATTGCCTGATTATTCCGTAGATAAAAAAGCAGATCGAGGCGCAACATCAGTCGAGGAAAGAGATGAACTGTTTGAAGAGGCGGCATCGATTATCGTCATGCATCAACAGGGATCTACTTCTCTTTTACAAAGAAAACTGAAGCTTGGATACAATCGAGCTGGGCGTATTGTTGACCAACTCGAAGATGCAGGTATCATCGGACCCTTTGAAGGGTCCAAGGCAAGGAAGGTTTTAATTCCAGACGAAATGAGTTTGGAACAACTTTTGCGTAAACCTTTTGAAGGAGAAGAATAAAAAGAAAATGATTCGATTATTTACAACCACAATTTTGACGCTGGGATTTATAGTTACTGGGGTNTCCCAAGATGCTGATGGTCTGCTTTTAAGATTAAGTGAAAAGGCCAAAACCTACAAAACCATAGATGCGACCTACTCATCTAAAATGGTGGACTTGAAAAACAATTTCGAGGAAGAGATGAAAGGGCATATTCTTATTGAAGACAGAAAATTCAATCTCGACATGGGAGATTTTTTGATTATTTCAAATGGGGTGTCGGTTTGGACCTATGAAAAGGAAACGAATGATTGTTATCTGGATGATGCAGACATGCTCATCGATGAAGGAATGGATCCCTCGAAAATATTCACGATTTGGGAAGATGATTTTAAATCGGAATGGATGGGCCAAGCGAGCGTGTCCGGAAAAGATTGTGTCCAAATCAATTTATACCCCAATGCTTCGGATGAAAAACCGTATCACACGATGCAACTTTTTGTTGACGAAGCAAAGTTAGAAGTGGTGAAAATCGTTGTGAAGGGAAGAGAAGGAATGGACACGGAGTATCTCATTGAACGTTTTAATGTTGGGGGTGAAATCCCATCATCCAAATTTTCATTTGATACAAATGAATATCCTGGAGCGTCGATAATAGACAATAGGATATAAAATGGCTGATCAGTCTTTCTCAGGTTCAATGAAGTCGAGAAGTGTGGGAACATTTTCTGACTCGCACCACTGACGTTGATAGAACGTTTTTAATTTCCAGTGTTTATTTACGTACCCTGAAAATTGATCCACAGCTACCCAATCGAACACTGTCGCAATAGGAGCCGGCAAAACAGAAAAATCCTTCGGCCCCAGGTCTCGCTCGAGCTTTCTCGTGAAAGCGTCTAAGAAAGCATCGTGCGCACGAATTGAATACTTGGACGGATGGGTGTTAAATTGACTTTGAAATAATTTAACCGCAGCGATTGTAGCGCTGTCGGACCAATTTACCTCCTCACTCACTGGCAGTGTCGTTCGGGTTCGCTCAAGAAATGTCACATCTATAAATCCCAAATCCTTTAATTCGGGGTGAGTGTATACAAATATCTCGGTGGAATCATTGATTTGGACTGCCGCCTGGAGGTTCGAAAGCATGGAACGTGAGGACCTTCCAGCCAAGGAAACAATCACATTGCGACTGTAGTAATCTAATTTATCTGACAGAGAACCGATAGAATTGCGAGAAGCCTGCACTGTATCAAATAAGAGGGAATCTGCATAAATCGTATCCGCTTGTAATTCCCTGTTAAAAACATCGAGAAATCTTTCCTCGAGCTCCAAATCGTTCCCACCCGACATGACGAAAACGACATTGTCCTGACTGTGCTTTTCAGCGACATCTCGGGCCATGACATCAACTGCATGCACCTGTGAGGGGATAACTGTCCGAATGGCATCAGACCCTCTTAAAAAAGCTGAAGGCAATGGAGTCAGTAATATGTGTTCAGCCCCTGTTCGCTCAATAATTCTGCGACTTATTGAAATCGGACTGAGTTGTAAAGGGCCGAAGATGACATCCGCATCATAGATATCCTCAATCCCCCAATGATTCTTCCCCAAAGTGTCCGCGACTTCATCGAAAAAACCCAATTCAATGTGATAACCTTCATTGCTTAATCTCTCGGCGGCCCATTGAATCCCGTGCATGTTTTCTAAAGCAATTTCTCGCATCCTCAACTCGCGTCGTGCTGGAGGCGCATCCTCTTCCTCCACCAAGTCCATGAAAAATGGGAGTATGGTCACCGCATGGAAATCTGTTGGTGTCGGAAGGGTGTCGGATTGACCTTGAAGCGCAAATGCACACAGAAAGGTCGCCATGAATACAATGGCTGACACTCTTTTAGAAAAAGCAATCGAAGTGCGATGATGTATTACTCCCATTCTATGGTGGATGGTGGTTTTGAGCTAATATCGTACACAACACGGTTAACTCCTCTCACCTTGTTGATGATATCATTAGAAACTTTTGCCAAAAATTCATATGGAAGATGTGACCAATCAGCCGTCATTCCGTCTGTACTGGTGACCGCTCTTAGTGCGACAGCATTTTCATATGTACGCTCATCACCCATGACCCCCACGGATTGGACTGGGAGAAGCATCGCTCCTGCTTGCCACACCTCATCATACAATCCAGCATCCTTTAATCCATTGATGAAAATGGCATCAACCTCTTGCAGAACACGCACCTTTTCTGCAGTAACTTCTCCTAAAATCCTTATTCCAAGTCCTGGACCAGGAAAAGGATGGCGGGCCAAGAGACTTGCTTTAATGCCTAAGGCTTTACCCACTCTCCTCACTTCATCTTTAAAAATTAAGCGAAGCGGCTCAACAACTTTAAGCGTCATATAATCCGGGAGCCCCCCCACATTGTGATGGCTTTTAATCGTCGCCGAAGGACCACCCGTTGCACTGACAGATTCAATGACATCAGGATAAATTGTTCCCTGCCCAAGCCAATTTGCGCCCTCAACTTGCTTAGAAGCCTCGTCGAAAACCTCAACGAAAACGCGACCTATCGCTTTGCGCTTGAGTTCTGGATCTGTTAAATTCTCCAGAGCCTGTAGAAATTGATCCCCAGCTCTTATTCCTTTTACATTTAACCCCATATGCTCATATCCACTCAAAACGTCTTCAAACTCATTCTTGCGCAACAGACCATTGTCAACGAAAATACAATGCAGTCTGTCACCTATGGCTTTATGAAGTAGCACAGATGCCACAGTGGAGTCGACGCCTCCAGACAATCCCAAAATCACTTTATCCTCTGCGCCAATCTCCTCTTTTAAAGCACGAATCGTTGCCTCAGCAAAATTGTCCGGCGTCCACTCTCCTTTGCATCCACAGATGTCAAGAATGAAATTACGAATCAATGTCGGGCCTTCTGTGGAGTGGAATACTTCAGGGTGAAATTGTATGCCCCATACATCCTTTCCCACAGCCCTAAAGCCAGCAAAATTGACATCTCCAGTACTACAAATCGCTTCATAACCCTCACCCAAGTTCAGAATGGTGTCTCCATGACTCATCCACACTTGACTACCCAATGTCATACCTTTCAAAAGCACATCCTCAGTATTGACAACAGTAAGATTCGCTCTGCCGTATTCCCTTGAGTCACTTGCCGCAACATTCCCTCCATTTTGTAAGGCCAAATACTGTGCACCGTAGCACACACCAAGCAAGGGGACCGCACCTATGATGGCTGATAAATCTGGCATCGGGGCATCATCATCTCTCACGCTATATGGTGATCCTGATAAAATAACTCCTTTGCAACCTTCTGGAAGCGAAGTAAAGTTGTGCCAAGGTATAATTTCAGAGTACACGTTGATCTCCCTCACTCTTCTGGCAATCAGTTGTGTGTACTGAGACCCAAAGTCCAGTATTAGAATATTTTCAGTGCGCTTGTGTAGGTCAGACATGGGGTATATTTTTCCAAGGCGAAGTTAGTTACACACCTGCAAGAGTTTGCGACTCAATAGACGCTAATTTTGCAATGATTACTCACATCTCATTAAGCAATCACAAATGCTGTACCCAAACCTAGATTCAAAACGCATTATACTTGCCTCTAAAAGCCCACGTAGACTTGAATTGGTTCGTGGTTTAGAAATCGAGCCTGAAGTCCTGGTGAAGGATGTTGACGAAAGCTACCCTCCTTCGTTATCAGGCGTCGAAGTGGCCAAGTTTGTCACGATGGCAAAAGCCTTCGCCTTCTATAGCATAATGGAACCAGAGGATGTGCTTATTACAGGAGACACCATCGTTCTTCTTGAAGGTGAAATCCTAGAGAAACCCTCAAATGCTGAAGAGGCCGCAGACATGCTGCGGAAATTAAGCGGAAAAACACATGTTGTTGCCTCGGGTATTGCTGTCACAACAATGATCAAAGGACAACCTGTGACTTCTTGCGAAGTAGACACATGCCAAGTTAAATTCGAAACATTGACAGAAAAGCTGATTGCGCATTACATCGCGAAGTACAATCCGTTTGACAAAGCCGGAAGCTATGGTGTACAGGATTTAATCGGATTTATAGGCGTGAGTTCAATTCAGGGCTCCTTCTACACAGTCATGGGACTGCCTGTTCACCTTCTGCACAAAATGCTACAAGAAATTTAATTCAACTTTTCCTGTTTGGACTGAATACATCCCTTTTGCACATTTCACCTCATGGTTATCTACCATTTCCTTAATCACAGGACTGTTATTTAGGATCGTATCAAGAGATACTTGGACGTTTTCACGTGCAACTTGATCTACAAAACGTGAATCATCTGCGGCAAGCCCCGTTTTCGACACGTTCGAAATGGCGGGTTTGATCTTATTTAAAAGCCCCGTCAAATTCCCCAATTCCACATCATTGCATGCGCCTTTGACCGCGCCACAACTCGTGTGCCCCATCACCACAATTAATTTTACGCCAGCCACTTTACACGCAAATTCCACACTCCCTAAAACGTCCTGATTAATTACATTTCCTGCCACTCGGACACAGAAGATATCTCCGACGCCTTGGTCGAAAACCATCTCTGTCGGGACTCTCGAATCGATACAACTAATGACTACGGCAAGCGGAAACTGTCCAGTGCTCGTTAGTTCAACTTGTTCTGTTAAACTTCTTGACTGGGGAGCTTGATTGACAAATCGTTGATTTCCTTCTTTTAAGATATCGAGCACCTCTTGGGCACTCGTGTTTGACTGAATTTCTTTGGTTATCACTGACATCTGTGAGTTTTTTGTAAACAAACTTAAACCAATTTATGCATTGGCATAAATTAGTTTCATGAAATATTAATAATAAATTATAATTAATTGCACTTAATCATGATTTGGGTGGCTCAATAGAAATTATAAACCCTAATTTTGCATGGCATGATATCAAAACCTTGTTTTATAATCTCTTGTCTACTTGTCAGCTTGATGATTTTCAGTCAATCTGCTGTTTCCATTTCATGGATATTTTCTGGCACACAGATATCACAAGTTGAGAGCATTGATTTTCCAAATAAAACGAGTGAGAATAGTGAATCAAATGAAACAGATACTGAGGATGATACAGAAGAAAAAGAGTTAATCATTATCCATGCAGGCCAACCTACAAGTCAATTAGAATCTCAAAATAAATCCACTCATATTTATGAATGGACGCCATTGTTGTATTTGGATGTAAAAGGAATCCCTCCAGACTTAAGTTAATCCTTTTGGTGACTTAATTTAGAACATTCTCTTTCCTTTAATTGGTTTCTCCAAGAAACATCCCACTACTATGAAAAAACACTTTGACTTTTCGAATTTTAAAAATGACATACCAGCATCTATTGTTGTTTTTCTCGTTGCAGTTCCCCTTTGTTTAGGCATTGCTCTTGCTTCAGGCGCCCCACTCTTTTCAGGAATTATCGCTGGCATTGTTGGCGGCATCGTTGTAGGTTTTATAAGCGATTCTCCGCTCGGTGTAAGTGGACCGGCAGCTGGTTTGGCCGTGATTGTACTAACAGCTATTCAGGAACTGGGAGACTTTAGAGTCTTCTTAGTTGCAGTCGTGCTAGCGGGGGTCATTCAAATCATCTTAGGTATTCTGAAAGCGGGAGTGATCGGTTATTACTTCCCATCTTCTGTCATTAAAGGCATGCTTTCGGGCATTGGAATTATTATTATACTCAAGCAAATTCCTCATGCCTTTGGATACGATAAAAATCCTGAGGGGGATTTAGGTTTTATTCAAACCGATGGCCACAATACATTTAGTGAGCTCTTTTATATGCTCGACTTTGTTAGTTTAGGTGCGGTGATCATCACACTGATTTCTGTTGCTATTTTAATCTTATGGGAACAGCCATTTATGAAAAAAATCGGTATTTTTAAGATCATTCAAGGCCCTCTTGTTGTCGTATTAACTGGTATAGGTTTGAATTCACTCTTCGGTCATTACGAGAATCTGATGCTTAGAGATGAGCAAGTTGTCGATATTCCTGTTGCAGAATCGTTGGGTAAAGCATTCGAACTGTTTACAACACCAGACTTTAGTGCGATAACGAATGTCAATGTTTTAATCCTTGCCTTTACCATTGCGATCGTTGCAAGTCTTGAAACACTTCTTTGTGTTGAAGCAACCGACAAGTTGGATCCACAAAAAAGAATTACACCAACAAATAGAGAACTCATTGCACAAGGGGTCGGAAATATGGCGTCAGGATTAATCGGGGGGTTACCAGTAACTCAGGTCATTGTTCGATCATCTGCCAACATTCAGTCCGGAGGCCAAACAAAAGCTTCCGCTATTATGCATGGTTTCTTGCTACTTGCGTGTGCCTTTGTGATTCCTGGCATACTTAACTTGGTTCCTTTGGCAAGCTTAGCTGCCATTCTATTCTTGGTTGGCTACAAGCTTGCAACACCACATATTTTTAAAACAATGTACAACAGTGGGATGGGGCAGTTTACACCATTTATCGTGACAATTTTAGGCATTATGTTTACCAATTTATTATTGGGTATTGTCATTGGTTTGATCGTAGCTATCATTCAAATTCTTTGGGATAACTATCAAACGCCATATCAACATGTCAAAGTCGAGGATAAGACAACCATCTACTTGGGCGAGAACGTCAGTTTTTTAAATAAGGCTAGAATTATCAAGACTTTGGATGATCTTCCGGAAAAAACCCATGTTGTGATCGATGGGTCTAAGACTAGAAGTATTCATCCAGATGTTCTTGAAATTATCAATGATTTTAAGAAAACTCAAGAAATGCATAACATCAAAATCGACTTGGTGAACCTATAGTCATCGCAGAGACATTTCTGGTAGATCTTGAGACAAACTTATTGTTGATGCTCTTACCTTTTATAGGAATCCTCGCTATGTTGTTTATTAGCGTTTCTGTCAATCTTCACAATCACCTGACCGTAATGAAGGTATCAGCTTTTTGCTGCGCCAACATCTCTCCTATGATATTTACAGGTAAATTGTGCTCACGAAGTACATCAATGACGCAATCAATACTTTGAGGCGCAACAGAAACGAGCAGTCCACCAGAAGTTTGAGGGTCACAGAGGAGGTCACGCGTGAATCCCTCAGGAATGTCAAGGTATTCTCCATAGCTCGTGAAATTGCGTCGTGCACCGCCTGGAACACACCCCTTTTTATGATAGTCCATGAGCGCAAGTCTGTCGAGCGTAGGGACTTCTTCAAAATCAATTTTTGCTGCAGTGCCTGAGCCTTGACACATCTCAAGTAAATGCCCCATGAGGCCAAAACCTGTAACATCCGTCATGGCATTGACGCCTGGTACTTTTGACAATACCGCCCCTACTTTGTTGAGCTCAGTCATGGTAGAAATCGCATCTGAAATATGGTCCGGTGACACAAGGTTCTTTTTCTCAGCTGTTGTCACAATCCCAACGCCCAAGGGTTTGGTGAGAAAAAGAGCGTCTCCTAATTTAGCTTGAGCGTTGGCTTTCAGATCTGATAGTGCGACTCGACCAGTCACAGCTAGACCAAAGATGGGTTCTGGTGAATCAATGCTGTGTCCACCTGCAAGAGGAATACCAGCTTCGGCACACACACTTCGTCCTCCTTCTAATACCGCACCAGCAACTTCTGGGGTCAATTTATCAATGGGCCATCCCAGAATAGCGATGGCCATAAGCGGCTTACCTCCCATGGCATAGATGTCAGAAATCGCATTCGCAGCGGCTATTCTTCCAAAGGTATGTGGATCGTCCACAATGGGCATAAAAAAGTCCGTGGTACTGACAATCCCTGTTCCGTCACCAATATCTACGACCGCAGCATCGTCTTTTGTGTCGTTCCCTACAATAAGACTTGGGTATGAGATGTCATTTGACATACACGACAGCATGGTATGGAGCACCCCAGGCGCAATTTTACATCCACATCCAGCGCCATGAGAGTATTGGGTTAATCGAATCGGTTCAGACATACTGTGAGTTATTAAGAGGTGAAGTCAGTTAAACATGCATTCAAATGCTGTGCACACTCTGGCGGAGTGAGGTTTTCACAATTTACATGTGTACGTAATGAAACATCTCGCTTTTTTAGACCGTGCGCATAGGTTTTGTCATAATAGACCAAAGCGATTCGGGCAGCGATGTCCAAGTTTCCATCCTGTAATGAAGAAATGGCTTTACTGGCATTCTCTGCGCCTAGTTTGAGACGAATCCTCTTAAAAGCAGAGGTGAGCAACTCTGAATCAATTTCACCATACATTTTAACCAAGTGGTGAACTCTGTCATCATCTGTACGCATCATTTCAAAGCAGTGGGAGGAGATAATTTGACTGAAAATGGGTTCTGGCAAATCAACGAGTCCAATAGATCTGCTCTCATTTTCAATCCAAATGGGCCGGGTGCGCTTGGGTGTAAAGTCGTTCCATGCATTAAGCGCTCTTAACGCAGCATACAAATCATTTGAGAACTGTTGTGTTGTGGGTTGAACATGCGCATCGAGATTGCCAAAGGCTGAACCAAAATGTCGCGCAAGACCTTCTAAATCGATGACAGACTCGTCAGGCAATTTGGAAAGTTCGTGGAGTGTTTCTGTTTTTGCAGAACCTGTTAAGCCTCCAAGAACAGCAAAATTTATTCGACGATCGAACTGCGTTCTGGCGTAGGTTCGAAATGCTTTATACCCTCCTTCAAGCACGACTGAGGGGATTCCAGCAGTCCTGAGAAGCCATGCCACCGATTCTGACCGCATACCCCCTCTCCAACAATGAATTAACAACGCATGACGCACTTTTGATCCGTCCGAAGAAGATTGACTTTCAAACAGATGGCGAGCGTATTGCGCCATTTCCTTCATTCTAGGACCGATAAGGTCTAAGCCTAAATCTACCGCATCCTCGCGGCTCCTTTGTTTATAGAGCGTGCCTATTTGGGCTCTTTCATCATTCGAAAACAATGGCCAAGAAATAGCACCTTGAATATGTCCTTCCAAAAACTCCGCTGGACTTCGCACGTCCAAAACAATACTTCCCTTGTCAACCTGAAAAAGGAAGTCTTCAGGAGACATCGTACGAGAGGGTATAGACATTTTCAAATTATTCTAAGTACAAACTTAAGGAATGAAAAACGCGCCACCTGTTAAGGGACGCGTTTCATAGTTTTAGAAAGACCTGTTCAGAAATCTATTCTATGGTTTCAACCGTTTCATATACTTTGACTACAACCTCAGGTGGGGAGTTTGGTTCTTCGGCCACCGAAACCGTGGTTTCGCCAGAAGAAGAACTCCCATATGCATCAGAGACAGTAAGTTTAAATGTGTATTCACCTGGACTGGCGCGGAAGTTTGTCGTATTACCATTTGCATCATCTGCATATTGAAGGTATACATCATTTCCTGAAGTCTGGGTCCATGAATAAGAGAGGGAATCACCTTCCGCATCGAAAGACTCGCTTCCGTCAAGAGCTACAGTAATATCTGTAGTATTGACATCTCTGTCGTGTGGAATGGTAAATCGGATTTTTGCAGCTTCGACGAGCTCAGCAGCATCTGCGGCTGCAGATTCAACAGCAGCAGCAGCAGCTTTTGCTTCATTAGATGCACGAAGATCAAGTTGCTCCATCTTGAGGTAACCTACAGCGGCTACAGAAGCGACTAGCAATATAATGGTGGCAATTCGTTCCATAAGAAAGTTTGTTTAGTATCAGTTTAGGTATATAGAGCGGTCCGGAAATTCCGGACCGCTTTATAGATATCAGATATTCCTATTACTTGCGATCAAGGATAGACCAGAGAATGAGTAAGGCAACTAAGCCAACAAATCCTCCATTACCGAGCTGTGAGATTAACCCCGTGAGGTTATCTACAACTTCCATTCCTGGGAACATTGCTGCTCCGAATACTACTTCAGTAACTACTGCAAGTGCAGCGAAACCGATCATCAATTGGGTCAGCCCTTTAAAAAAGCCTCCCATAAATTTAAACACGTTTTCCATTATGTTGGTTTTGGTTTACAACTAGGCACAATATTTCAAATAATATTCTAGCCAAATAATCACACAATCCTTTTAAATTAACTTTAAAATGTTAAAATCCCCCACAGACATCTTATTTACTGATATTTAGGTTTATTTCCACCCCATTCAAAAAGGGTGAATTGAGGTTAAAAACTGTGTTTTTTCAATAATTTATGTGTTGCAATTTGCAGATAAAAACCTCGTTTCATGACGACTTCATCATCCAGGGTGGTCATTTTTGAGTGAAAATGGACCGCTTACAACCTATAAAAGGTTTCATTTCACGATATTTAGAGCATGAAAAAATTCATATTGGTTCTCATTAGTGGATTCATTGGACTATCGGCTTATTCTCAATTGCTATCTGCTTCTGAATTTCTTGGATACAACCTGGGCACAAAATTTACGCGTCATCACAAGGTTGTGGACTATCTCCATCATGTTTCTGAAGAGACGCCTCACTTCAAATTGCATGAATACGGTCGCACCTCTGAAGACCGACCACTCCTCGCCTTGGTCATGTCTTCTGTGTCAAATATGGAGGGGTTGGACCAAATCATGGCCGACAACACTCGGAGGGTCTCTGAAGGAATCGATGGCGGAGCTCGCATTCCCATCGTATATCTGAGTTATAACGTACACGGAAATGAAGCGGTGTGTACTGAAGCTGCCATGAGAACGATTGAAGCCCTCGTCAATGAGCACTCAGATCTGCTCAATGACGTCGTCGTCATTATAGATCCTTGCGTGAATCCTGACGGACGCGACAGATATGTTCAGTTTCAAGATCGAACTTCAGGCCCCGTTCCAAATCCGTCATGGGAATCTTGGGAACATCAAGAACCATGGCCAGGCGGCAGATCGAATCACTATATGTTTGATTTGAATCGAGATCTCACTTGGCAAACCCAAATCGAGACGCAAGCCCGCACCACCTTCTATAGACAATGGATGCCTCACGTGCATGTCGATTATCACGAGCAGGGAATGAACAGCCCCTATTACTTCGCTCCTGCTGCCGAGCCACTCCATGAGGTGATCACACCATGGCAAAGAAAATGCCAAGAGCATATCGGCGGATTTAATGCACAGGCATTTGATGCGCGAGGAGCGCTTTACTTTACTCGTGAGATTTTCGATCTCTTTTATCCCAGCTATGGAGACACATGGCCGATGTTTCATGGCGCGATTGGGATGACCTATGAACAAGGGGGAAGTGGAAGTGCTGGGCGTGCGGTCCAAACAGAAATAGGCGATACCCTGACACTTGCATACCGCATAGAAAACCATCATGCCACAGCAATTGCAACCATCTCGGCTGCGATCCATCACAAGGACAAGTTACTCAAGGAGTTTTCTGCATATCACAGAAGGAACAGAGAAGAACCTTGGGGGGATTACGATGCCTATTTAATTCCAGCAGAAGGAAACGATCAAGGAAAAATGGTTTGGCTTACAGATGTGCTAGACAAACATGGCATCACGTATACAACTCCCAAAAAATCGCGCAAAAGTATACCGGCCCTTGACTATTCAACGCTCAAACCTACCACTGTTAAGCCCTCACAGGGAGACATCTTGATTGACTCACATCAACCCCACTCTGCATTGCTGGGCGTATTGTTCGATCCGAACCCCGTTCTAAGCGACTCCTTAACCTATGACATTACGACTTGGGCGCTCCCATTTGCATATGGACTTCAATGTTTCGGAATAACCGAGACGTTGCCGACGGGTGATATGTTTGAATACGCCGCTAAACCCGAGGCGACGAAGATCGAATCTCCCTACGCTTGGGTGATTGATTATAAGACCGACGAAGGCACTACGCTACTGGCCCAGTTGTTAAAGAACGGCGTCGTCGTCAGGGTGGCGGATTCTCCCTTCACCTCTGAAGGTATTGAATTTGATCGGGGAACCCTCTTAATTACCAAGCGCAACAACGAAGCTTTACTTGACGATATCGTTTCAATGCTCGAGGTGGGAGAACGTGAGATTGCAGGATTGAGAGTCACGGAAGTGAGAAGTGGGCTGTCTGACGCAGGCCCCGATCTGGGCTCGGAACACTTCCATTTCCTCAAGGCTCCCCGAGTTGCTGTTGTCTCAGGAGAAAGCGTTTCATCATTGAGCTTTGGAGAGGTTTGGCACAGGTTTGAACAAATCTATCAATACCCCATCACCATCACGAGAAGTATAAATAGGCTTGAANTCGACAACTNCGATGTCGTGGTGATGCCTCGGGGATGGTACTCCCTTAGTGAAAACCAGATGAGCGAATTGTCTGACTGGGTGTACAACGGTGGACAGTTGATTGCCATCGGTGGTGCATGCCGCACTTTTGCCGACAAAGATGGCTGGGGATTGTCTAGAAAAGGAGACGACATGGATGAGGCTATGAGAGAAGATGAATACGATGCGCACGCAAAATCAGACAGGTTTGCGCCTTTTGCGTTAGATACACGCATGAGCATCATGGATGATATCCCAGGAGCCGTTTATAAAATCGATCTGGACAACACCCACCCCCTCGCCTATGGATATGGCGATCATTATTTGAGCATCAAAACAAGTGCACAACGGTATGCACCACTTACCAATGGTGGGAATGTCGGTGTATTGAGAGGAAGCGCGAAACCCTTCAGTGGGTTTTCCGGCGCAAGGGCAAACAGAATGCTAGACAACAGCCTCAGTTTCGGCGCACATTCGATGGGTGGCGGAAATGCAATCTACCTAGTCGACAATGTCCTATTCCGTGCGTTTTGGAAAAATGGACATAAGGTTTTTGGAAATGCGGTCTTCTTTGGGCCGGCGATGTGAATCGACTGAAGAATCGATCGTGTTAAGGCAAGAGTCTACTTGCGTAGTTCCTAGAGATATAGCAACTCGCATTATCTACCTTGCCAGACAGGTGACGGTACTTCGCAATGAAACGATACATCTTCTCCGTGACTAGAAAAGTGACAAACCCCCATCTCGAACGCAGATAAGGCTTCAGTAATTTCACAGCATCCACTCCCACTTTTGGAGACCCTCCATTTTCGATGATGATTACACCCGACAACGGTGGGGTTCTGAGTGATGCATTTAACAACTTCTCTGCCGTGTCACTTTGAATCGAGGCAAAATAAAGCTTATCCGCTTTATGTTTGTCCTCCAGCCTCATGATCATCTTCACCGTAAAGTGACAGAGCGCACAGGGTCCATCGTAGAAAAGAATATTCATGTCTTATCAGTTCATGTCTTTGTGAACAAGGATGCAAGGTAAGACGATAACAAGATGTGCATACCAAACCTTTGTCAATTAATTTACATCATAACCCTCCTTAAAGAAGACCCCTTGTCAGATGAAATGAAGCGTTGCCCTATATGTGAGTGCCCATANGGATATGCACTAAAAGATCACTTCTATGCTTACCCAGAGTACAGCCATGAGAGGGACACAAAAAAGCCTGAATGAACCTAAAAAACTCACGCATGTCTATTCACTATTTCAAATGAATCAATGTAAATTGCGTGATTAAAATATAAGACATGAGAATTCTATTTGCAGCGTTAACTTGTTTGTTTAGCATGGGAGTTTGTGCTCAATTGAGCAATGAATCAATCGATATTGAAGGGTTAAACAGGACATATTTGCTCTATTTACCCTCAGATTTCAATATGAATGAACCATTGCCACTGGTATTAAGTTTTCATGGTGGAGCAGGTTCAGCCAATGACCAATTGGCGATTGCAGATATGAGAGATCTAGCTGACTCTGAAAATTTCATTCTTGTGTATCCAGATGCTTACCCTGACACTAATAACGGTCAAGAAACGAATTGGCAAGTTGTCACTTCGGGAGACTTGCCATTCACATTGCCAAATCCACACAGTGATATATTATTTATTGATCAACTCATTGACAATCTTCATTTAGAAGTCAATATTGATTTAAATAGAGTGTATGCATTAGGATATTCAAATGGTGGTGGTTTTACATTTGATTTGGGATGCAGACTGAACAATAAAATTACTGGTATCGGTGTCGTCGCGAGAACAATGTATGCAGAAACATATGACAACTGTATTGTCACTCATCCGACTCCAGTCGTGACCATTTTAGGAGATGAAGATTCTATTTCTAATTATGATGGGATTACTTATGAAGGAACACTTTACTATCAAAGCAGTGATGCCACTCATGAATCCTGGATCGCGAATAACAATCTATTGCCCACCTCAAATCTGTCTTTGGTCCCTAATATTAATACAACTGATGGAAGCACAGTAGAATTATATTCTTGGTCTTCTGAAGATGAATGTATCGATCTGTATCACTATAAAGTTATCGGTGGTGGACATGATTGGCCAGGAACATTTGGCAATATGGACATCGTGTCTCACGAAAAAATATGGGAGCACTTGTCTGAATATGGTATGAGTGGGAAATTGGACTGTAACGCATCTGAAGTGTCAAGTCCTTTAACATCATCAACAAAACAACTCATTAAGGTCATTGATGCTTTAGGCCGAGAAGTCAATCACACAACGAACCAAATCCGCTTCCACATCTACGATGATGGTTCAGTAGAAAAAAAGTTTGTTGTTGAATAAAATTGTCATCTTGCATTAGAGATGTTACAGATGTAATGAAGACTTATTTTGGGTCTTACGCCTCATCTGATGTATCCTGATGATAAGATACCTAAAGTGTCATAACAACAACAAAACCTGTGCTATGAAATCACGATTACTACTTATGGCATTCGTATCGTGCACACTTTTTTCTTGCACGAAAGAATATAATTGTGTTTGTGGAAGTGATGGCGGAGAACCATACGTTTACATTATTAGCGCAAATAATATTGATGATGCCATTACTGAGTGTTCACCTCCAGGATCTGATTGTGAAATAGAGGACTAAAAACAAAACCCCGCTATCGCAATGACAGCAAGGGTTTATCTTTTCTAGTTGTGATCCCACAGGGACTCGAACCTANATGTTNTAAANTCAGNTTAAAGCCACGCTGTGATTGAGCTATAGCTGAAATACTCGTCCTAACTAGATGAATCAAAAACCAGCAAATGATAACGTGTTTATAAGAAATTGGTCTCATTTTTGGTCTCACTTTTTTAGCCCTTTAAATTTGAGAAAACACCATCTATGAGCGTAAGATTACAGACTGTCCATCCCAACAAAAAGTTCAGTCAATTAAGATTCAGAACGACGATTCAAAAACGACGTATTTCTATTGCTCTCGATGTCAGTGTTCCCAATTGTATTTGGTCTACTAAAGAGCAAAAGCTAAAATACAGAAAGCAGGATCTCAAAAGAGCTAAAGTTGATTTCTCAGCTTATGACTGCGATCTAGTCAACTCTAGGATTTCATATCTCTTAAACGAAGTTCAAAAGCATCAAGTCCAATCCATTACAGATACAGGTCTAATAGATACAGACGACTTTATAAAAAGAGTAAAAGCTCTTAGGTCTGACAATTACTATATATCAAAAGACCAGGCTGATGAAAAGAAGAGTATAACTCTGACACAATACCTTACTGAATACTCTGCTTCGTCAGGATCTAGATTTAACCCCTACACTTTAAACAAAACCCCAGTCACAAAGTCCACGCTTAAGCAATACGAGCAAATCAGAGCGTGTTTAATCAACTTCATGTACTACACTGGAGAGAGCTTAGAACTGTCTGGCATCAATCTTAAATGGCACAAAGAGTTTCTTACCTACTGTGGCGAAGTAGAGAAGTACGGCCCATCGAACATAGGTAAGTTCATTAAGATTATCAAAGTGCTACTGAAGGAGGCAGAGCGAGATGGATACGATGTTTGTCATGATTACCTAAAGAAAGACTTCTTTAAACCTTCTTCAACGAATGATACAGATGTCCCATACTTAACTATAGACGAGTTAAAAGACCTTCAAAACCTCAATTTAGAGCACTCTCACAAGCTTCAAAAGGCAAGAGACCTGCTTGTCATCGGATGTTTTCTAGGCCAAAGGATCAGTGATCTAAAACGCTTACAGTACAGTGATATCAAAACAAATGACGCTGGGAAAAAGAGGCTGCACATCACACAAAAGAAAACAGGCAAGAAAGTCATCCTACCTGTCCCCTCGCCTGTTCAAAGAATCCTAGATGATTGGGGTTACTTCCCAAATCAACTAAGCGAACAAAAGTTCAATGACTATATCAAAGAAGTGTGCAAACTCGCTGGTATAGACACTCCAATTAAGGGCCATAAAACAGCTGTAATTACAATAACAAGGAAAGATGAGTTTGGAGCTAGTTATGAGCTTAAAACGCCTCGTAAAGCGCCAGGATTGTATCCTAAATACGAACTCATAACCTCACACACCTGTAGGCGCTCTTTTGCCTCAAATTGGTATGGGAAACTACCCAACTCAGCGATTATGGCTGCTACTGGTCACAGCAAAGAAGAAGACTTCCTTAGATATATCAAAGTGACCCCCTCTGATCACGCAGATGTGATGGAAAAAGAGTTTGAAAAGCTGATGGCTTATTAATTTCTAATCCCGGGCGCAACGAGCAGAAAAGCCGTTGGCTCGAGAGTAGCTGCCCCGGAGGACATAGACGGTGCTGCTGCTCAGCCTAGTTCTTCTCGAGTAGGAACCAGACTCTGAAGCAGACCACCAGTAGCCGGCGTACCCAACGTAGTTGAAAACACCGGAGACGCGGGAGCCGCCTGGCAAACCATTGAAACCGCTCGAATTAGAACCGTTACCGCTACTTCCACTGTAAGTATCCCACCCAGAGGTAGATTTCATAGCATAACCTGCAACACTCTCTCCACCTAAGAAGTCAATGAGCTCGGTAAACTCTCCATCAGAAGGAATATGCCAACCTAATGGACAAATGCCTTCTGTCATCACTGCAGGCCAGTTGTAGAGAACGCCTTTAGTCGCGTAGTTAGCTGTTGCTTGAGCAGCTGTAACGTTTGTTCCGGTATAACCATATACAGAATAGTGAGGTTCAGTTGTTGAGTCAATACTTGGGTCTGAAACTTCAGGTAGGTAACGGCAGTTCTCAGAGAACCAACACTGATCACCTATTTGAACTGTACTGTAGTTATAACCTTCGTGCGAGATGAGATCTCCACACGCAATACAGTCATTCGTGCCGTTTACAACGCCACAAGCGTCTAAACAAGTTGAGTTATCTCCGTTTGGAACGCCACAAGCGTCTAAACAAGAATTATCTCCGTTTACAACGCCACAAGCGTCTAAACAAGTTGAGTTATCTCCGTTTGGAACGCCACAAGCGTCTAAACAAGTTGAGTT
>PACT01000043.1 GCA_002700285.1 Crocinitomicaceae bacterium
TACATCTGGCTCCCCACCGGCTTTGTCTTTGCTGACAACTGAATCTGATGAATTAAATCATGACGTATCAAGGACTTTGAAAGAGTGGAAGAATCTTTGTGGCGGTTCGATTGCCACACTAGACGTTCTCAAAAAGTTCGAAATTCTAGATCTGCTATCTAACGACTGGCCTGTTCGTCTTCCAATTTATTGTCCTTGAGCTCATAGACAATTAGCTCTTCGCGTCGGCCTTTGACTTTCAGAGCACCCCAGCTTTCCCAAAAATAATTTTTATCATTGCTATCTAGATTTTCTCGAGTTACTGACGATACGAGCACTCTTACGAGATTATTCTGACGACTTTTTTCATAGCTTTCTAATCTGGATGCGCAATTAACAGTATCCCCCATTACTGCATATTCAAGGCGTTGGGTATTGCCTAGCGAGCCAGTTAGTACTATCCCTGAATGGATGCCAATTCGCAACTTCATTTTGTGTGTCTTTTCGCTCTTTAATGCTCTGTTAAGCTCTTTAAATTGAGTTTGAATTTCTTCTGCAGCTTCAAGGGCATTTTTTGCATCTTGATTTCTGCCCTGACTCAGTGGAGCTCCAAAAACGGCTAGCATTCCATCACCAGTGAATTTATTCACCATTCCGTTCCGCTTGTTTACTGCATCCACGGCAATACTCATTCCTCGATTGAGCCAATTCATAAGTTCAGATGGTGTTAACTGTTCTGATACGGTCGTGAAATTGCAGGTGTCTGTAAATAATATTGTTACCCACTGCTCTTTGCCTAAAAACCGACCATTTTGCAAGAGCTCATTTCTGCGCTCCCAAAGCTGTTCAGCAACTGCAGGCGAGCTTGTCTGTCCAAGCAACTTCTGCATGACTTTTTGATGTTGTTGACTAACGAGTCCGCGTCTTGCTGATCCTGCTACCCCGCTGACTACTAATGCTGAGATAGGGAGACTTAATCCTATCCAGATATTCAGTTTTGCCTGTAACAAAATTAGTCCTAAACCAATGGTGATTGTAGTTACCCCAATACACAATATAGAAACTTTTAGTGATTTTGGAATTTCTACTAATGCTATCCCAAAAATGAAGAGGAGTATGGCTAATAGATGAGTCTTTTCCCTTCTCAATGCGTGTATTGCTGCCTTTTCGTTTTGGATCAGTTCGGTTAAGTTGATTACACGCAAAGCATGTATCTTTACGCCAGGTATCCGAAGATAACTGTCTCCACTATGAAATCGACTCTGAGGGATCTCGTAGACATCCTTGACTGATTTTGCAGTGCTCCCAATTAAGACTATCCTTCCTGTGATCTCCGATGGGTTCATTGCCTTATTCAGCACATTACTAAGGCTTTTCGTTCGGATATTTTCCAGATTATTTGTATCCAGCATCGTTTGATAACCTGCTCCAGGTAGGCTGAGATAGCCACCAGCATTTTTACTTAACCATATTTCTGAAGGAAGTGCTTCAATTTGTTTGTCAAGAATTGGTTTTTGGTTGGCAACCTCTAATATTCTTAGCGCTAATGATCGTACGGATAACTCTTGGTTTGACACATGTACCAGATCTCTTCTGATTACTCCATCGCTGTCAACTACTAAGTCGTTGAATCCTTGTTGATTATCAGGCGTTCCTGGTATTGCGGGTATATTTTCTGCGATATTTCGAATTGAAATCAGTTTTTCATTTGTGTTAATTATTTCCCGTAGGCAAGTATTTTTTGGTGGGACCTCAACATCTCGATACAGATCGAGTGAAATCGATGCAGCTCCCCACTGGCTGAGTGTTTTTATTGCCTTGCAGAGATAGTTATCGTTGATTGGCCAGCCAAATTGATTGATATCATTTTCGTTTATTCCAACAACGACAACCTGACTTTTTGCTTTCTCTTTACTTGTGTTTTTTTTTTGTAGTGTGGAGAGGACAAGGTCGTATGTCAATAGATTGATTGATTCCGCGATTGGACTCATCGCAAAAAAAATCGTTAAAATTGAACCTATCCCGTACGGGGTGGCTCTTCTTAGCCAGGTTCTGTATTTTATGCCCATGTTGTAGTTCTAGCTCAAATCGTAGGGTATTCCGAAAAACTGTTTCATTACTTTGATTAAGTCGATCCGACTATTGTCGTTTATCTCATGCTTGTTCTTGTGCTGTCTTTGCGCCATTAGCGATCCCATGTGCTCAATAAGTTGAGGCTTTGTTCTCATGATTGGAAGTAAATCTTCCTTTTCAATCATTACGATAACACTTTCCATTGTGCAGCGAATATCTGCACTATGTGATGCTCCCGTACACAAAGACATTTCTCCAAAAACGTCCTTTTCATGTAATGTACCTAGACTCTTTTTAACCCCAGACTGCGTTGTCTGACTCACGAGAAGTTCGCCTTGTATCACTATAAATAGTCCTTTACCAGTTTCCCCTTGTTGGATAAGTANTTCTCCTGGTGCAAATGTTTCACATCGTGCCGACTTTGCTAACTCCTTTATTTCTATATGGTTAAGATTTTGAAATAGGTCGATGCTTTTTATTGCATCCTCAATGACGACGTCATCCATTGCATTTGATGGCAACAACACCGGAGCGGGTGTTGTGCGATCGACGCGGACTGGGTATGGAATACTTTGCCCAATTCTTTGTAAGGCATACCAGATTTGCTCAAGTAGATCACTTCGTAGCTCTTCCATTTCAGGAGCTGAAGCTTGATAAATACGAATCTCATAGCTCACTGCGCTCTCTGCATAGCTATGGACCATGATTTCTGGCGGGGGTGTATTGAGTACTAATTTGTGTTGACTCACTACCGACTCTATTAACTCGATGGCTTGCCTTGGTGGAAAACCATAGTCAAGGCCAACTTCTATAATTTGACCCACCCTTTCTCCAGCTGTAAATCTCAGTACACCTTCTGCTGCAATCCTGCTATTTGGAACAACGACCAGTGCACCTTCCATTGTGCGAATACGAGTTGTCATCAGTTGAAGTGACGAGACAACCCCTCTTGTGTTGCCTAGATCGATCCAGTCTCCTTCATGAAATGGTGATTCAAGCTGTAATGAGAGACCCGCAAAAAGATTTTTTAGTGTCTCCTGAGCTGCTAAACCAACGATCGCTGTTAATACGGCAGATGTAGCTGCAATCCCTACTAAATTAATGTTGTAATCTCTATGGAGGATTACTAATGTGATAGCAGTGATGATTGCTAAGTCAATTAGATCACGTAGTATTTTTGCTGTTGGTCTCCACCAACCAAGGTCTGCTGGTACTTCCAGAACAGCCCAAGAAGCAAGTTTTATACAACTNATNNTCCAAAGAAANGTNATCGCTGTNGCAATNTNNTTTNCCGTTAATGATTGNGANNCNTCATATTGNAANTCACNCGCATGAGCTAGCAANGGNATTGNTANTGCTGCGGTNATTGCNGTTCGTATTGGNGGCTTTGATAACTTTANNCGTNGNGATAANCGTCTTAGTAANAGCAGGATGNCTGTTGTTAGTAGCCCAANTGNAAGATTCATGGNTTTCTGNTNGCTAAGTANGTACTTTGNCGCATACTTGTTTCTAGGTGATCCATTAAACGCTGTGCACTTGGTANATCAAGCTGACCATTNNGGATTGATTGTTCGCTNGCGACACGTAGACGTTCTAGAAGATGCTCAGGATCATGTTCCATCGTNNNCAGGACGTCTGCNTTNGTATCTCCTTTGACGACATGATCGANTTGATAATTTCCTCCTGGAGCCATTCGTATNTGAACTGCATCAGTTGTTCCNAATAGATTGTGCANATTACCCATGACTTCNTGATANGCNCCTCCAAGAAACATTCCAANTAGGTATGTTTCATTGGTTTTAAGTTTATGCAATTCTAGAAGTGATTTCTGTCGTCCATCTGAGATGAATCGGTTGAGTTTGCCGTCTGAATCGCAGGTGAGATCAACAAAATGGCCTAGTTCCGTTGGCTTTTCTCCTAGTCTTTGTAACGGCATTATCGGGAATAGCTGTTGAATCGCCCAAGTATCCGGCGCTGATCGGAATACTGACATATTTGCATAATATGATTGAGCGAGCACTGTTGACAGTGCTTGAAGATCTTCCGGCAGATTTATATCTTTCGGCAGTCTTTCATGAATTTTACGTGCACATGCCCATGCCAATTGTTCTGCAACACTTCGATCAGTCAGATTCAAATATCCCAGTCGGAAAGAATCTAACGCATCACATTTAAATTTTAGTGCATCATTCCATGCCTCTTGAAGTTTATTGATGTCCGGGATGCTTGCTTCTGATTCTTCTTCAATTCCTTTAAGTGTTTCGCGTATGTTTCTTACAATGAGAGGCTCGTCTTTTCCTTTTTGTGGATTTGCGTGTGGCAATCTTCCTGTCCCTAATATATTGAATACAAGGATTGAAAAATGGCTCGCAAGTGCTCTGCCACTTTCGCTTACAAGTGTTGGTAGTTTTACTGAGTGTGAATCACATTCTTCTTTGATGGTCGCAACAACATCATTGGCGTAGTTTTGTAGGGAATAGTTTGTCGACGCTGCAGTTGCTGTCCTGCTGCCGTCATAGTCGATTCCNAGCCCTCCTCCAACATCCATGTACCCCATTGGAGCACCAAGTTTTTGAAGTTCAACATAAATGCGTGAAGCTTCTTGTAACGCTCCTTTTAAGACACTAATATCGTTGATTTGGCTACCTACATGGAAATGTAATAGTCGTAATTCGTTTAACAGATTTGCATCTTTAAGTGCTTCTACCGTAGATAGTATTTCTGGAATAGGTAATCCGAATTTTGCATTCTCTCCTACTGAATTTGCCCACCGCCCGGTACTAGTGCTCGACAGTTTTGCGCGGATACCTATTAAAGGTGCCATTTCAAGCTTTTTACTTGCATTGATTATTCTTTGTACCTCGTCCGGTTGTTCTATGACGACAACAGGACGACGTCCTAGCCGTCTAGCTAAAATTGCTGTTTCTATATATCTTTGATCTTTGTAGCCGTTACATATCAGTAGTGCATCTGGATTCTCGACAAGTGACAATGCGATTAATAACTCTGCTTTGCTTCCTGCCTCTAATCCAAAATTCCATCTTCTCCCACATTTTACTAGTTCTTCTATGACATGTCGTTGCTGATTACATTTAACCGGAAACACTCCTTGATAGCGTCCATCATAATCGTAGCGTGTAATAGCCCTTTCAAAAGCAGCGTGAAGGCTTTCAAGTCGATCTTCTAAAATATCATCAAATCGGATCAGTAGTGGGAGATCTAGGTTGCGATCTTGTAGCCCATTAACGAGATCGATTAGATCAATACTTCCGCCTCTTTCACCTCTTGGCTCTACGCTTACATGACCTCGCATATTTATTGAAAAGTATGGATCCCCCCATTGATTAAGTCCATAGAGTTCTGAGCTATTTTCTATTCCCCATTGCTCTTCGCTGGTTCTTATCGTTGATGCTGCCCTACTTCCTTTGTCTTTGGAGTAGTCGGACGCCATGGTCTGTAGCAATGCATTTTATTATCCCAAATTTTAGGAACAAAAACCTAAAGAGAGTCCGCTATTGTGCAATTCACAATTATTGGCTATCTTCCATACAATGCTGCCTAATCACGTAGCTATCAATATTTTGTTAGCTAAATAGTTCCCGGTAAACCCCACGTGGTTTCATGTATTAGTTCTGGTGTTATAATCATTTAATTTCTAGATGATTATCTTGTTGTGTTGTGCTTATAACTCCTTTCCATAAAACGCTGTCAAGATCAATCATACGTCTCTCTGATGTGGCTAAGTCAATGGGAACGTGGGTGAAGAAGTTATTCCAATGTCCAATAACTAGATTTGTCTTCCCACTCATGCCTGCATGCACCGCGTGGGCTGCTAGCTGATAGCAGAAAATTGCATCAGAAGCATTTGCTGGAACACTACGGATGTGGTAGCTAGGGTCAAAGTATTTGATGCTCATTTCCATTTCTTTTGTTGAAAAATATTCCTCTATTTGTTGTTTTAGAAATAAGCCTATGTCCTCTTTCATTAAATTCCCCGATTGATCCTTTCGCTCTGAGGCTTCAGTGAACAGATGTTGCCCAGCACCTTCGGCTACCACGACCACGGAGTACTGTCGTTCCTCGAGTCTCTTTTCTATGGCTTTTAGGAGACCACCATTCCCATGCAATTGAAAGCGAGTTTCTGGCACAAGACAGAAATCGACCACCGAATTCGCAAGTGTCGCGCTTGCACTAATAAAACCTGAATCGCGTCCCATTAGTTTTACAATTCCGATGCCATTCTGAGCACATATAGCTTCTGTATGAGCTGACGTAATAATATCGCTTGCGACCTGTACGGATGTCTCGAAACCAAACGTCTTCTCTACAAAGCTCAGGTCGTTATCAATTGTTTTTGGAACTCCCACAACGCTTATCTTTAAGCCTCGTTTCTTTATTTCCTCTGCAATGGCTTTAGCGCCTTTCAGCGTTCCGTCTCCCCCAATGCAGAACAGTACGTTGATGTTCCTCGATACAAGTTGGTCGACCATGTCAACTGGGTCTTGATTCCCCCGTGATGATCCCAAGATTGTGCCGCCCTGCTTGTGGATTTGATCAATATGTGCAAGCTTTAGAACTACAGGTTCGTGGCTTGACTTTTTACTTAGACCAAGATATCCATATCGGATGCCAATGATATTTTTGATCCCGTACTCAATTTCTAGTTCACTGACTAAACCTTTGATTACATTGTTTAGACCTGGGCACAATCCCCCACATGTAATTATTGCAGCTTTTGTATTTTTCGGGTTGTGAGCTAACTTTTCTCGCATACCAGCTTTCTCGAAGCTGGGAAATTTCTCACAACTCTCAATTTGTTGGAGGATATTCACAACTTGGCTTGAGAATGCAATCCTCTCATTGTCAGATATGTATCTATTCTGTTTGATTGGATTTGGGTGACTCGGTTTTCCAACTGTTTCTATTCCGAAATTGAACCTTTCGGGATTTTTTAGTACTTTTTCGTAAATCACTGGTTTGTTGTTTCTCGATATCTTACCTCTTCCTGCGCTTGCCTGCAATTGTCAAATCCTTTCACTTTTTCTCATCGCTGATGATGGTGCGTTTGTTTATGAATATCTCATTTATATTAATTTTATATACCTTTATTATAGCTGCTTGTTTAGCTCTGACTCCCCTTCTTTCTTTTATAATTGTTTGACTCGTTCTTCCTATTCACTTTCTCGATTTCCGTAGTCTTCTTTTGCTTTGACTCCTTTCGTTTAGATCGGTTTATCTTTTGTCTATTTTACTTGTCAATTAGCTTGTCAAGGCCTGAGAATAAGCTTGTTTATTGTCTGTTTTATGGCCACCGAACGCACGTTCATTGCAATTAAGCCCGACGGAGTCCAAAGAGGTTTGGTGGGTGAGATTATTTGTCGTTTCGAGCAAAAGGGATTCAAGCTCGTTGGCCTAAAGCAGCTTGTGCCGTCCCGTGCTTTGGCTGAGCAGCATTATGGAGTCCACAAGGATCGTCCTTTCTTTGCGGGCCTTGTTGAATTTATTACCTCCGGTCCTGTAGTCGGAATGGTTTGGGAAGGAGATGGGGTGATTGCGAGTGCGCGAAAAATGATCGGTGCGACGAAGCCTCTGGAGTCCGATCCTGGGACTATTCGTGGTGATCTCGCTATCAACATCGGTCGCAATGTCATTCATGGTTCTGACGCNTCAGAAACAGCAGTTTTTGAAATTGCTCTTTGGTTTGCAACTTCAGAACTATGCGAATGGCAGCCTTCAGACCAGGCTTGGCGTGTTGAGCCTTAGTTTTATCTGAGCTCAAGTACGGTATGGCGCTCCAATTCCTCTGCCGTACTTGACTTACCTGTTTCCACCCGTTGTTCTTACATTTTGTTTGCCTTNCTTTTTATCTTTGCTACATTGCTATAAGACTCTTCCAGCTTAATGAATGCACAATCTATTGCTCAGCAACTAGTTTCTACTTCTGAGTTAGCTCAGTATTTTTCTGTTGATGAGATTTCTATTTTCAGTCATTATTTAAAGTCTCGTGATGTCGACGCTAATATGACATTGATGGCAGAGGGTGAGCCTGCTGATTGTTTGATGTATCTTCTGAACGGAAAAGTACGTGTTTTGGCAGACAATACGCAACTAAATACGATTGACATTGGAGGATTCTTTGGGGAAAGTATGTTTTCAGAGCAGGGAACTCGTACGGCNAGTGTTCAAACAGCTGAAAAGTCTGTTGTAGTTCAATTTACGTTAGAGGACTATTCAACGTTCATCTCACAAAATCCTTCTTTGGCCGTTAAATTTAAGAATTACTATATTGCTATTAAGGCCAGGAATGACGACCAGACACATGGTTTGCTGTTTAGAGATCATAAAAAGTATCTTGCATTGATCGCTCATAATGAAATGAAAAATTCTTTAGCTGATTTTGTCAAGTTACATGTTGAAGATATTGGTCGTTTTCCTCTTGTCGCCACCGGTACTACTGGAATGATGCTTTATAAAGAGACAGGATTAGTGCTCGGAAAGAAAGTTGCTTCTGGTCCTTTGGGTGGTGATCAAGCTATTGGCACAATGGTTTCAACAGATAATATCTGTGGAATTATCTTTTTTCGGGATCCGCTATCTGCACATCCGCATCATGCAGATATTGAAGCTTTAGGCCGACTCTGTGATGTTTATCAGATTCCTTTCGCTACCAATCCTGGTACGGCCGAGGCAATCCTCAAGTATCTGCGAAGTGGTGATGTTCATGTCTCAATAGCGAATCAAGTTCTTGAGAATTATCGTCGTGGTCAGAAGAAAGTATTGAGTTCTCCTTAAATCCTCTTCTTATCTTTTTTATTCCTAATTTGCCTACAAATGTTACCACTTATGTGAGCTTATGTGCACCATATGGTTGTAATTTACTATTATCAAGTTTTTCGATATCCGTTTTAATTATTTGTGCTTTTATTATTGTATGTAATCGTAGGTGTCTACTTTTTATGAGCGAATCGCTCGTAGCTGAATGTATTCAATATGCTTTGTTCTTCTTCGCTGTATGGTCTTTTGTCTATTGCGTTGGCCAGGAGTTCTGATGTAATGGCAGCGAGAAGCACTCCATTCCTGTGGTGACCGCAGGCCAGCCAAAGTCCATTGATTGGGCTTTTTCCCAGCAACGGACCTTCGTCTGGCGTGCACGGCCTAAACCCCCACCAGCGTTCCATCGGTGGCCAGCTTCCAGCTACGGGTAAGAGGTCCTGGATACCGGCTTGGAGCTTTGTTTGTCCATCCGGTGTTAGTCCTGGTGTAAAACCAGCGTCTCGCTCACTTGTGGCTCCAACCACAATTAATCCGTCTTCTCTCGGCACCAGGTATGTGCCTGGTCCAAAGATCACACGCTTCAGCGCCTTGCGAGGACCTTGCAGTGAAAGCATTTGACCTTTCACGGGGAAGACCGGGAGCTCTGGGACCAGTTTTTGGCTCCAAGCTCCGCTGCACAACACTGCCGTTCGGCAGGGTTGGTGCTTCACCTCTCCTTCGGCGGTGCGCAAGCTGATCTCTTGGAGCTCTTGGATGTCTCTGTTGCGAGTCACGGTTTGAACCTCTGCCCCTTCCAGGAACTGCACGCCAAGGGACACGCAGGCTTTTTCAAGGGCGCGCATCAGCTGACGGCGGTTGTCAATCTGACCGTCTTGCTCAAACAGCAGACCGGCTTGCCAGTGGGGGGCTAATCCAGGTATTTCTCTTTCCAGATCCTTACGGTTCAGTGGTTGTCCGAGGGCTGCAGTTGGATAGTGCTTGCCTTCTTCTTTTGTTTTAAACGGAACTACGACTCCACTCATCCGTAATCCGCAGCTGAGCCCGCTGTCATGTTCGATCTGGGCAACCCATTGCGGGATCAGAGCCAGACTCTTCTGGCCCAACGTCAATAACTCGCCGCTCAGTCCCTCTGCGTGTGGTGCGAGCATGCCCGCCGCGACGAAACCTGCGGCTTCATTTCGACTCCGACTGATGACGCGGACTGCATGGTCACGTCGTGCCATTTGATGGGCAATGGCGAGCCCCATCAGCCCTCCGCCCAGTACGACGATCGGTTCTGTTGTGGTCATGGTTTGCAGGTCTGCGCTCTGAAACTGCTGCTGTACAGATGGTTCAGGCCGTTTTTAGCAGATCCAAAATCAGCTCTTGCCGGCTTCATGCTGTCCATTGACCAACGTCAATCCTGAGTAGGACGGGCCTGGTTCCATAAGATTCAGACATAAGCTTCATACCGCGGACGCATGGCCGACGCAGCAACCCAACTCCCCTGGGAGGCCGTTATTGGTCTTGAGACCCACGTGCAGCTAGGCACGGACAGCAAAATTTTTACGGCGGCATCGACCACCTTTGGCGATGAGCCCAACACTCATATCGACCCCGTTGTTTGCGGTTTGCCAGGCACCTTGCCGGTGCTCAATCATAAGGTTCTCGAGTACGCCGTTAAGGCTGCGATGGCTCTGAATTTGAACATTGCCGAGCACAGCAAATTTGATCGAAAACAATATTTCTATCCCGATCTTCCCAAGAACTATCAGATCTCTCAGTTCGATCAACCGATCGCAGAGGAGGGCTGGATCGAGGTGGAAGTTGCTGAGAAAGGCAAAGACACCTATCTCAAAACGATTGGGATTGAACGACTTCATATGGAAGAGGACGCCGGCAAGCTTGTGCACGCCGGTAGTGATCGTCTGGCCGGATCGACCCATTCGTTGGTGGATTACAACCGCGCTGGCGTGGCCTTAGCTGAAATCGTGAGCAAGCCCGACCTGCGTACGGGACGTGAAGCTGCGGAATACGCCTCTGAAATTCGGCGGATCATGCGCTACTTGGGCGTCAGCGACGGAAACATGCAGGAGGGCTCCCTCCGCTGCGACGTCAATATCTCTGTGCGTCGAGGTCCAGATGCTCCCTTTGGCACAAAGGTGGAGATCAAGAACATGAATTCCTTCTCCGCCATACAGAAGGCTGTTGATTACGAGATCAAACGCCAGGTGAAAGCCTATGAGGCGGGCGAGCCCGTGGTGCAAGAAACCAGGCTTTGGGATGAAGGCAAGCAGCTCACCAAAAGCATGCGTAGTAAGGAGGGCGCCAGTGACTACCGCTATTTCCCAGACCCCGATCTTGGTCCGATTGAAGTGAGTTCGGAACAGCGCGAGGGGTGGCGGGCTGAATTGCCTGAGCTCCCTGCAGCGAAACGTCATCGCTACGCCGACGACTTGGGCTTGTCCCAATACGACGCCAGGGTTCTCACTGACGAGCGTCAGATGGCGGATTACTTCGAGGCGGTGGTGAATGCTGGAGCTGACGCCAAGCTCTCGGCGAATTGGATCACTGGTGATCTTGCCGCTTACGTCAACAGCAATCGCCTCAGTTTTGCGGCATTGCCGTTCCGTCCGGAGCAGTTATCGGAAATGGTTCAGCTGATTGATGGCGGAAAGATCAGCGGAAAAATCGCTAAAGAAATCCTTCCGGAACTGTTGGAGAAGGGCGGATCACCCAAGGCGATTGTTGATGAACGCGGTCTTGGAATGATTAGCGACCCGGCAGCGATCGAAGCGATTGTCGATGAGTTGTTGGGCGCCCACCAGGAGGAGGTTGAGGCCTTCCGTAACGGCAAGACCAAACTGCAGGGCTTCTTTGTGGGGCAATTGATGAAGAAGACGGGTGGTAAGGCCGATCCCAAATTGGCAAATCAAATTTTGAGCCAGAAACTCAAGGGTTGATGGATCATGACTACAACGTCATGTGAATGATTCCCTTCCTGGATGAGGCGGTTCATCGCCCCCCCCCCCTCCCTGAATCAGCTATTTCTTTCATGTACAACAAAAAACCCCGCCTAGCGACGGGATTGAAATGTGTGTCAGGTTTTTGTCGGGAGATAGATGGTCACAATCAACGCCCCTTACTTTTCTCTTCCGGTTTTTGTGTTGCTTTTATCGGTCTATGAAAATTTTACTTTGCTGAAAAATCATAATATGAAGTTACCTTCCTGAGACCAACTTAAGTTCCCGGCGGCACCTTTCACGTAAGCAAGTGTGTCATTACCTTTAACGATATATGCGTGCTTGCCATAATCTTCAATTTTAATATTGCTTGTAGAGCCATAGATTTCAATCATATCCTCTCCGTCTTTGAAGTCATAAATTTGATCTTCGTTTTTCTTTCCTTTTCCAAACTTCTTAGATACCATAAACGTGTCACGACCTTTGCCTCCGTATAGCCAGTCTATTCCCATATTGCCAATAAGAATGTCATTTCCTTTGTCTCCATAGAGTTCATCATTGCCTTTATTGCCTGAAAGCAAATCGTTTCCATTTTTGCCATGCAACTCATCGTTGCCGTTCATCCCATCGATTGAATCATTCTTTTTGCTTCCCTTCAAAAGATCATTTTTCTTTGTTCCATAAATCTTTTTTTGATAGGTAGGCTCAGGAGTGGGTTCTGGAGTTGGCTCTAATTCGCAACCAGATGACCTACTTAACCAGTCTCGTTCATCTAATAAGCATTCAAAATTTGACACATTGAAAATATTGCGTGAAATGTATTCATACCTGTTTGGTATTCCTTTTATAGTATCGCTCAAGAAACTTCTTAATTCATCGTCTACATCTGTTGGTCTGTTATATAAGATTATGGCAAGTAGTGGTACGACCGTTTCGGCGACATCTTCGGAAAGGGGGTTGTCTAGAGCGTATTTTGATATCCAGAAAGGGGAGTCCGAATCAACAGCTTTTTGCCAATCGTCCTGATTGTATATTAATTTGTCTAGTGAAGCGTGAGCTAATTCATGGGCAATAAGCTCCTCAAGATATCCAAGCTGCGGGCCATCTTCATAACTCATTTCCCATACAACTTGATCGTTTAAAACAATATTGCTTACTCCGCTAAAGCCGGTATAATAGCCTCCATAGCCATTCATAATAGCGAATTCATAATCATATTTCCCGCTGGACTCTCGCCGCATACTTTCTGGCAAGCCGGCAAATGTTTTAGCTGCTACTTGTGCAAGTGAGTGCCTGTCAAGTTCGGATTCGTCTGAAACTAGTACTTTTATTATTGATAAATCTTCGAGTTCAAAGTAATATCCTTTCGACGGCACTTGGACCCAAATCCATTCTGTTCCGCTCCACTTGTGGACAGTGGTGATTTCATCTTTGGAATAATTTAAGTTAACATTAGAATTCAATGTTGGCAGCATGTCGGGAGATATCCAAACCGTGCCGTCGGTAAAATAGCTGCCAGTCATAATATTGTTGAATTTTATATATGTTAATAGTAGCTAATAAAAGGTCAATTTTTTTCTATTCATTCTGTTAGTATTTGAAATGCCCATTGGTTCTGGCTTGTGTGGCAAGTATATGGTTCCCAAAATAATGTCTTGATTTGGATTCAACTTTGACTTGAATTTCAGCAATTGATTGCAAATCAGTTGCAGTAAGCTCGACCTTGACCCTATGGCTGACTCTTGATGGAATGAGGCGCATAGATTATGTACTGATGAGAGTAAGTCAAGGTGCAACTAGAAACGTGTAGATTTTTTGCAGAAATAAGTGGTCTGCAGATATATGTACGAACGCCTTTGTTTGGAGTGCTTGTAGAAAGTGTGAAAACAGTTTGTGGCTGGGGAGTGTTAAGAACTAACGTAATTGATCTCGTTTTCCGATAAATAGCCTATTGATAGATGATGCTCATGACAACAAATGGGTGGTTACGCAGTGGTTTCAGAGGAAAGAAAGACGTAACGGTGGACCTGATCAATCAACATGTCAGCTGTGCCGCGATTATTGATCACAACGTCTGCTAAGGCTCGTTTTCATCTTAAGGGTCACTGCTCATCGAGCCTGGCCTTAGCGACGCAAAATACTCACGAAGAGAGGCTCTCTTTCCGATGAACACACCATCTCCGGAATCAAAGGCTGAGGTGATGATCTGGATCAAGCGGTGGTGTGATCTGGCTTACAGAGTGGACTTGATTTCGTAAAATTTCGTCCTTAACAATTAATCTAGGAGGGAGAAGCTCAGCTGACTCGATTGAGTTGTGATGTGACCTGTGCCTTCCAAGCATCGTGATTACTGTTGTTGTTGAGCACGAGATCAGCGCGTTTACATTTCTCGCTGAGGGGCCATTGCGATTTGATCCGCGCTAATGCGGCTGATGCTTTCAACCCATCGCGCTTGCATAAGCGCTGCAATTGCTGTTCTGGGTCACACTGCACGACCCATATCTCTGAACAAATCGTTTGCAGACTGGCTTCAAAGAGCAAAGGAATCATCAGCACTAGGACTGTTGTCTTTGGCTGCAGCGCAATCTCCTGTTCGAAGCTGTCTTGAACGATGGGATGGATGAGCTGCTCTAACCACATCCGTTCCTTGGGGTCGTTGAACACGATTTGCCCTAGGGCACTGCGGTTGATTGCTGGAGACGCAGAGTGATCGGGATCAATCGAATCCTGGGGTTGTCTGACCCGGATTCCATACCTCTGCAGTACTGCTTGAGACGCTTTGGTCCCGTTAGCGAGAGCCCTGCGGGAATAGATGTCTGCGTCTAGTACCGGCAGTCCAAGGGTCGCTATGTAGCTGCCAACGGTGCTTTTTCCACTAGCGATCCCACCGGTTAGGCCGATGCGCCTTTGTAGTCCTTGCCAGTTGTGTTCTCCACTCAACGGATGGGGCGCTGCCGTCGTAAAAAGCGTAGACCGAATGGCTCGGTTGGCCTTGCACCCTGATCAATGAAGCAATCTCTGATTTGGTCTCCAATCT
>PACT01000045.1 GCA_002700285.1 Crocinitomicaceae bacterium
AAGCCTCGTAATCCTTCTAAATCGCAGGTCACACCACCACGGTTGAAACCGGTGACTTTGACTTGAGAGACTCTGCCTTCTTTCTCAAGCTGTTTGACCTTGTCCCAGCTCTGACGTAAGGCGAGCGCGCGGCAGCTGATGGTGACCATCCCATCAGCATTTTGTTCACGCGTCACCAAGACTTCAATTTCGAGGCCCTTAGGAAATCTCTCCTTCAGGTTAGTGATCACTCCGAGACCACATTCGTTTTTGGGCATAAAGCCTGGGGCCTTGCCGCCGATGTCGACATAAACACCATCGCTTTCCATCCCGATCACTGTTCCAGTCACTACTTCTCCTGTGGTGCCTACCGGTTCGTTGGCATCGAGGGCGGCGAGAAAAGCACCTTCGTCAAAGTCGAAGTCGTCGACACTTCGACTTGAGGTTTTGGCAGGACTTGGCTTGGACTTCGAGGATTTTCCATTCGAATCGGATGGGCCGAGTAGATCGGCCATGCTCATTCCACTGAGCTCGTCGGTCCCAAAGCGAGCGTCGTCGTCGTCAACTGTCGATGGCTTAGCCGTCGTGGTTGGTGCGGTTGGAGGTCTAGCTGTTGTGTTCTGAGCTCTTTGCGCAGCCTGCTCTAACTCAACAGCACGTGCCATCGCCACGTCTGCGGCCGCCCGTGCTTCTTCCGCCTCACGATGGAGGCGGTCCTGTTCGTCTTTGCGGCTGATGTGCATCACCTGCAACGGCTTGCGCGGCGGCTGAGCTGCTGGGCTTTGCCCCTTGCTGTCTATTGAATTTTGGCTTTCTGATCCCGCCATGGGTCTCAATATCCTCGATAGGCCAGTCTGGCAGGAAATGGGAGGCATGTCGGCTCATGACTGCACAAGCTCACTTGGGTCTTTCAGCGACACGGCGCTTGGACAGGTTGAGTTGGCCTGAGGCGGAAAAGGCCTTGCAGCAATCCGGTTCCACCGTGGTTTGGCCGATGGGTGCTTTTGAACAACATGGCCCCCATCTGCCACTTGCTACAGACGCTTTATTTTCTGAGCGGATTCTGTCCTCTGTTTTGTTAGAGCTTGCGCCAAACGCCCCGATTTGGAGCCTTCCCTCACAGTCCATCGGCTTCTCTCCAGAGCATTCAGGCTTCCCTGGAACCTTGAGCTTGTCATCGGGATTGTTGACCCAGCTGATCATCGAGGTGGGCACCCAGTTGTGTGCTCAAGGGGTGAAGAGCTTCGTGTTGTTCAACGCCCATGGGGGGCAGATCGGATTGCTTCAGGCTGCTGCGAGGGAACTTCGTGTTCAATCGCCATCGATGGCGATTCTTCCCTGCTTCCTGTGGAGTGGTGTTCCCGGTCTGGATGCGTTGATCCCTGGGGATGAGCTACGGGGCGGATTGCACGCCGGTTTGGCCGAAACCAGTTTGATGCTTGCCCTTGAACCTGAGTTGGTAGGCGATGACCGGCCCGTTGATGGTGAACATCGCGATCCGTCGGCCAGTGCGGCTCCTCCTGAGGGCTGGAGTCTCGAGGGGGCAGCTCCTTTCGCTTGGCTCACGTCAGACCTCAGTCGTAGTGGAGTCGTGGGAGACAGCCGAGGTGCCAGCGCTGAACTTGGCCGCCAACTGGAACGACGGGTGGTTGAACACTGGTCTGCTCTAATGCGCAACCTGATGACTAGCAGTTGGCCGCCTGTGGATTCCGTGCTCAAGTCGTGATCAATCTGGTTTGAGTTAGGTCCTGTGGTTGTGTTGGAAAAGAATTAAAGCTGCCCCTCAAATCGACTGATATTTTGATCTTGATGCGATCCCAAATGTTCTCCTCAGCAGCTTCCTGATTTCAGCAGCGCCGCTTCTAAAGACGCAGACAGCAGCATCAACGAGACCTTGATCGAAGGGGAGCAGGAAGGTCAACGTATTGTCTATGGTCACGAAGAGACTCTTGATGGTCTTGATGGCTTGGATATACAGCCAATAAAGGGCGTGCAGGCTCAGAAGTGATTGCAGTGTTGCCGCCGAAATGGGTTTTGCGCTTAATTCTTTTTCTGATCAACGACTTCAATAGCGCTCTCAAGGCGAGAAATATTGTGACTTTTCGCTTCATCTAGGCATGATGTCAGTTCGAAGCTTTCCTGAGCTGGAGTTAGCAGTTCTCTAAAGTTATGAGAGACATCTTGGCGACAGCTAAGCGTGGCTAGAGGCCAAGAGCGGGGCGAGGAAGTTTAGGCCCAGAAAGCTCCGGCAAATCTTCCTTGGATTCCTTTCATATGCATCACTGCCGTGGCTGGCGCAACTCTGAGGGCGTTGAGGTGGTGCTTAGGGTCTCGTTGCTGAATCGTTGAACTTTAAAAACACCGTTTTTTTCGTAGAGTCGCGGTTAAGTATCGTCGTTTGATGCCCGACTTCCCCTCATTTGTTGACCTGTTGCGGGATCGGGCTGGTTCTCACCCTGAACGGCTCGCATTTTCGTTCCTTCAGGACGGTGAGGTTGAGACTGATCGCTGGACCTTTGAAGACCTCGATCGACGAGCGCGTGCCATTGCGGTGAGTCTTCTTGAGAGGGGCTTGAGTAAAAAGAGAGCGCTACTCCTTTACAACCCAAGCCTTGAATTTATTGCAAGCTTCTTTGGTTGTTTGTATGCAAATGTTGTTGCAGTTCCTGCTTATCCCCCCCGTTCGTCACAGCTNGTTAATCGGCTCAATTTGATTATTGAGGATGCACATGCTTCGATCGCTCTGACAACTTCAGCGTTAAAGGATTCAATTAATAAATACCTTGCGAGTGAGCAGCGAAAAGATATTGATTGTATTGCCACCGATGATGTTGACTTGTCTTGGTCGAATCATTGGAATAATGTTGGAATCTATTCTGATGATCTTGCTTTCCTGCAATACACCTCAGGTTCNACAGGCTCGCCNAAAGGTGTAATGGTTAGCCATGGAAATCTTATATCNAATTCACATTTAATCAATCAATGCTTTGGGGTTAAAGCTGGAACGACTGCTGTTTCCTGGTTGCCTCCTTATCACGANATGGGTCTAGTTGGAGGCATTCTCCAGCCTCTTTTCATCGGGTCTTCAATGATTTTGATGCCGCCTGTTGCATTTTTGCAACGTCCCTTCCGGTGGCTATCGGCCATTTCCCGCTTCAAGGCTGGCGCTAGTGGCGGGCCAAATTTTGCTTATGACCTTTGTTCAAAGCAGATAAAGCCAGAGCAAATCGAGCAGCTCAACCTTGAGCATTGGTCACTTGCCTTCAGCGGGGCTGAACCTGTTCGGGCGCACACCCTGCAGAAGTTCTCCGACACATTCTCACGTTGTGGTTTTCGCAAGGAAGCCTTTCTTCCTTGTTATGGGCTCGCTGAAAATACGTTGATTGTGACTGGGGGACATCAGTCCAGTCGACTGGTCGTTCGTGAGTTTGATACTGCTGAATTAGCCAACAATGTNGCCGTTGCGTCTCCATCGCAGTCCCAAGGCAGCTTGCTCGTGGGTAGTGGAAGACCTGTAGGCGATCAAGATGTGCTGATTGTTGATCCTGAGCGATGTATTCCGCTTAAGGAGGGGCTGATCGGCGAAGTCTGGGTCAGCGGTACCAGCGTTGCCCAAGGGTATTGGAAGAAGAACGATTTAACGGCTTCTACTTTCCATGGCTCCCTTGAGGGGCGGACGGGAAATTACCTGAGAACCGGAGATTTGGGTTTTTTCAATGAAGGCGATCTTTTCATTACTGGCCGCCGCAAGGACCTGATCATTGTCCGGGGACAAAATCACTATCCGCAGGACATCGAAGCCACCACCCAGGCCTCAAATCCGAATTTGAGAATNGGTTGTGGGGCTGCATTTTCGATCGCATCTGGTGATGATGATGAGCAACTCGTCATCGTCCAGGAGGTTGAGCGCTCCGTCCTACGGCGACTGGATGCACCAGGGCTGACATCGGCGATCCGTCAGGCGGTGGTTTCAGCCCATAACCTGGTGCCTTCTGCGATCATTCTGCTCAAAACTGGAAGTATCCCCAAAACTTCCAGCGGCAAAATTCAGCGCTACGCATGCCGGCAGGGCTATCTCGACAAGACGCTACATGTGGTGGGTGCCTGGGAACCAGGCTTGGCTTCGGTTTCGTCGGCTCCGGTTTTATCTGGTTTAGATAACACGATATTTTCGAAGAGATCTTCAGCTCTAGCGAGTAAGAGCCGCTCTCTGTCCTCCGAAGAAAGGCGGCTTCAGGAATGGTTCGTTAATTACTTAGTAAGCCAGCTCGGGCTTCATGCTTCTCAAATTGCGATTGACCAGCCTCTGGCATCCTTCGGATTGGACTCCCTCGCAGCTGTTCGCTTAACAGCTGATCTGCAGGATTGGCTTGCTGAGGAACGTCCTGGTGTCGCAGTCCCGAATATCACTCCAACCCTTGCCTATGACTACCCAACAATCGAGAAGATTGTTCGTTATGTCGTCCAGGAGGCTTTCCCTGTTGATGCACATCANAGCGCGGCATCACCGAAGGATCTGAGCGAACCCATTGCGGTGGTGGGAATTGGATGTCGCTTCCCAAGTGCTTCATCGCCTCAGGAGTTTTGGACGATGCTGAGTAAAGGTCTCAGTGGCGTTGTCAATGTTGCTGAATCGTCTTCGCGATCTTACGAGCGGCGTCGAAGTGTACAAACGGCGAGCCAACACGGAGGCTACTTAGACAGCGTTGATGGATTTGATGCTCCCTTTTTTAGAATTGCTAGTCAAGAAGCCGATCAGATGGATCCGCAGCAAAGATTGCTGCTGGAAACTTCCTGGGAAGCCTTTGAGTATGCCGCCATATCGCCGGATTCATGGTCGGGTACACGCAGCGGAGTCTTCGTCGGAATCAGCAGCAGCGATTATTCCCAACTTCAAGGGGCGATTCCGAGCACTGTTTACACGGGCACCGGTAATGCCCACAGTGTCGCTGCAAATCGTTTGTCCTACCTCTACGACCTCAGAGGTCCGTCGATTGCCGTCGATACGGCATGTTCCTCTTCCTTNGTTGCGATTCATTTGGCATGCCGAAGCATTTCCAACGGCGAATGCGACCAGGCGATTGCCGCTGGTGTCAATATCCTGCTCGCGCCGGCTCTGACCAACACTTTCAGGCAGGCCGGAATGCTCTCCCCAGATGGCCGCTGTAAGGCCTTCGATGCCGATGCAGATGGCTACGTCCGGGGAGAGGGTTGCGGTGTTCTTCTGCTCAAGAAGCTCAGTGATGCTGTTAATGCTGGGGATAACATTCTCGGCGTTGTCTCCGGCTCGGCCGTCTCCCAGGACGGACGAAGCAATGGTTTAACTGCTCCAAGCGGAGATGCGCAACGGCNTGTTGTTCAAGATGCCCTTAGTAGAGCGAGTCTGCAGGCTTCTGACATTAGTTATGTCGAAGCGCACGGAACAGGAACATCATTGGGTGATCCCATTGAAGTCAATGCCTTAGGCCANGCGCTCTCCTGCGCTGATCCGTCCTCTTCACCTTGCTGGGTGGGGTCTGTAAAAACAAACATTGGTCATCTTGAGGCTGCCGCAGGAATTGCTGGAGTCATTAAGACTTTGCTTGCTTTTCAGCATCGTCAGATCCCACCCCATCTCAATTTTCAAACCCTCAATCCGCTCATCCAACTTGAGGGAACTCGTCTTCGAATTCCAACCGAGCTGGTTGCTTGGGGCGAGGGATTGCATCATGCGGGCGTCAGTTCGTTTGGTTTCGGAGGGACGAATGCCCATCTGATTCTCTCGTCGCCACCCGCTTCAGCGCTGCAGAGGACTGCCGATCCGATTCATGAGCGTTCGTGTCACGTTCTAACGCTCTCGGGGCATAGTCCAGAAGCGCTTCGCCAACTTCGCTTGCGCTACGCCGATCAACTGGATGCGGCGTCAAGGGACATACCTTTTTCTTTCCTCGCAGACGTTTGCTACACCGCCAATTGCGGTCGCAATGCCCTTTCTCATCGATTTGCCTGGGTTGGCTCTTCCCAGACCCAGTTGATCGAAGCGCTGCGAGACGCTCCCTCTGAATCGGCCCAAATCGTCGCCCCTGCATATAGCCACTACGTATCGGAAGTTAAGAGCGCCTCTCCAGCCGTTGCGTTTCTCTTCACGGGGCAAGGCTCGCAATACCTTGGAATGGCCCGCGAGCTCTACGAGACTCAGCCTGTTTTTGCGCAGTTCATTGATGCGGCAAACACATTTTTGACTGAGAGCAGTGCTGATTCTTGGTCTGGGATGTCTTTGAGCTCTCTCATGTTTGGGGATGCTTCATTTGATCTCAACGATGAGGCAAAGTCTCCCTTACATCAGACGCGCTATTCACAAGTTGCTCTCTTTGTCCTTGAGGTAGGTCTGGCTCGTTTGTGGCAAGGTTGGGGCATCCAACCTGATTGGCTGATGGGCCATAGCGTTGGTGAACTCGCAGCCGCATGCGTGGCCGATGTCTTCAGTTTCGAAGATGGTTTGCGCCTGGTTCATGCCAGAGCCACGTTGATGGACGAGGTGCAGAGCTCAGGTGGAATGCTCTCCGTCTTTGCAGATGCCCAAACCGCTTTAGCGGTTGTTGAGAAGCATGCTTTGCCTTTGGTCATTGCGGCTTTCAATGGTCCCACCCACGTAGTTCTTTCAGGAGACCTAGAAGCGATTGATCGGCTCGTTTCTTGTCTCGATCAAGAGGGAATCTCCAGCCGAAAGCTTCAAGTATCCCAAGCTTTCCATTCGCCACTGATGCAGCCGATGGTGGAGACTTTCTTCTCTGCTGCTCAGTTGATTCAGTACAGCAAGCCAACAATCCCAATTATTTCAAATGTCACCCATGAACCGATTGGTGATGCCCTTGCGTCGGCTGAATACTGGTGTCAACACATTTTGGAGCCGGTTCATTTCTCCCAAAGCATTCAGGCTCTTTTTGATCAAGGTCTTTCAATCTTTGTCGAAATTGGTCCTAAACCCACACTATTAAATCTGGCTCAATCAGGACTACTTCAGGATCAATCGGTCAGCTCTTCCGCAGGGGAATTCCTGTGGCTTCCCAGCCTTCATCCACGCCGCTCTGATTCCGTTCAGTTGCTGGAGAGTTTGGCGCAGCTTCATTGCCGCGGGGTCTGGATCGATTGGGAGGCCTTCGATCGTCCCTACCTGCGTTGTCGAATTCAGCTTCCCACTTACCCCTGGCAGCAGCAACGTCATTGGCTTGAAGGGCTGGAACCTTTGGGCTCCGACCAGCCTTTGACAGTGCAACCATTGGAACCCCAGCTGCAGGTTCAGCAATGGCATCAAGCGCCTATCCCCACTAATGCTTCACCGGTTGATCTGCGTGAGGGCAGATGGCTGCTTCTATCTTCAAATTCTTGGGCGGCGGCCTTTGTTGAGCATTTGCCTGTTGGGCAAAGCTGCGTTCGCGTGACCTCAGCAGCGCAATACAAGCGACTCTCCAGCAATCATTTTCAGCTGGATCTTTCTGAGATCAAGCACTGGGAACGTTGCTTTGACTCGCTTTCCTCTGATTCCGGAGCTCCACTGCTTGGTCTTCTCGATGTCAGCGAATACGCCGAAGCTGATGAAGACCTGCAGGCGACGATTTATGCATCTCGGCGTCATCTCGCACTTGTAAAGGCGCTGCTGTTGCGGCGGTCTTCATCACTGTCTCTTCGCGTTTGGATGATCTCTTCATCACCCACCACGGCTGGCTTTGATGCAGCCTTACAGCAGGGTTTTGCCCGTTGCTTGGTGCTCGAGCACCCTGAGCTATTCGGAGGTGTGATCGATTTGTACGACGCTCTGAGCCCTGAGGCTCAAAGCTGTCTGCAACTTGAACTCCAACAGGTTCCCGGCAGCAACCCCCGTGAGCTACAGATCTGCTTGCGTCAGGGCAGTCGATCCGTTGCCAGGTTAGTTCCTGGTCCGCAGTTGGCTTCAGCGTCAGAGACTGGTGATGCGCAGGTCTCGCCAATCCTTGCCTTGGATGAAGGCGCTTTTCTGATCAGCGGTGGCTTGGGTGCTTTGGGCTTGGAGATGGCCCAGGATCTCATTGACAGGGGTGCCCGTTCCCTCCTCCTGATTGCTCGAGGTCAAGGAAGCCCTGCAAAGCAGGCGCGCCTTGAAGCTTGGCGTCGTTCTGGAGTCTTCGTCAGGCTGATCCAGGGAGACATCACCAATTCGGAGGTTCTTGGTTCGATCAAACAAGAACTTGCAGCGATCTCACAGCCATTGATCGGAATTATTCATGCAGCAGGAATTCTGAGTGATGGTGCGATTGATTCCTTGAGTGATGAGCAGTGGGATTCAGTTATACGACCCAAGCTCATAGGTGCCTGGCATCTTCATGAACTCAGTCTTCAGCAGCCAGTCCGCTTCTTCGTGTTGTTCTCTTCGGCAGCAGCGATCCTGGGTTCCCCTGGTCAAAGTCATTACGCAGCAGCGAATGCCGCTCTAGATGCTTTGGCGACACAGCGCGTTCAGCAGGGCTTGCCAGCCTTGAGCATTCACTGGGGTCCCTGGGCTGACTTTGGGATGGCGGCCTCGTCAGTGGTCCAGACTCACCTGGAAGCGGCTGGTCTCGAGCCGATTGCGCCTTCAAAGGCCCTCTCCCTGCTGGCATCGATGATGCAGAGGAGCATCACTGAGCCCTCTTCTCTTCCACCTGTTGTCACTGTTCTTCAGGCCAATTGGAATCGCCTGATTGCTGCTCTCCAGGGGTGTCCGCAAGCCTTGTTTCTTCAGGCTTTTAGCAAGCAGGCACTACCCCTGATCGGTGGTTTGCCTGACAGCGATGGCTCTGTGTCTCGCTTAGGCGACACGTCCAGTCCGGCCCATGATCGACTTGCAGGGCTTTCATCTGAGCAGCGAGTTGATCTCCTTTGCGACTATCTCCTGACAACGTTGACACAGTTGATTGGTGATTCAGAGTTAATGCTGACTTCTGAAACCCATCTGCTGGAATCCGGCGCTGACTCCCTGATGGTGATGGATGCCATTAGCCGCATTCAGAAAGATTTTGGGCTTATGATTTATCCCAGAGAGGTTTATGAGCATCCACGAATTGTGGATCTGTCAAGTTATTTAACTCGGGAATATGAGCGTCATCATGCTAAGAAGTCGACCTCAAGTGATCGCGGCTCAATTGGATTGAGTTCCGCTATTCGTTGGGGTGCTGAAATTAAAAAGCGTCCAGCACTACAACAAAAACTTCCCAAGGCTTGCTTTATCCTTTCCAGTCCACGTGCGGGATCGACCCTCTTACGCGTGATGTTTGCAGGTCATCCCCAGTTGCTCTCACCACCTGAGCTGCACCTTCTTCCTTTCGAGACGATGGATGATCGAAGGAATGATCTTGATGAATCGCATCTTGGAGAGGGGCTCCAGCGATTGCTAATGGATATCGGTGATCGATCCGCTCAGCAAAGTATTGACTTGGTCAGTAAATGGGAGCGCGAAGCCATGCCAGTCTCAGAGGTGTATCGATACATTCAGAGTCATAGTTCAGGACGTCTTCTTGTTGATAAGTCCCCTAGCTACGGTATGAATCTCACGGTCTTAGAACAGCTTGAAGGCATGTTTGAGGAGCTTCGGATTATTCATCTGATTCGTCATCCTCTTCCCGTGATTCAATCATTTGTGAAGATGAGAATGGATCGCTTATTGGGTTTTGAGGGCGATGACCCCTACTACTTGGCAGAAGATATCTGGCGTCAATCTAATGCAAATATCAAGTCCCTTGAGCGGCGGCTAGGGGCTAAGCAATTCTTCGCTATTCGTTATGAGGACCTTGTTGTTTCGCCAGAGTCTTCTCTGAGATCTCTTTCTGAGTTTCTTGATATCCCCTTTGATTTAGCGATGTTAAATCCTTATCAAGAGGGGCGCCTCACGGATGGATTGCACAAGCAATCAATGGGCGTTGGTGATCCCAATTTCCTGCAGCATGATTCCATCGATTCATCATTAGCGTCAAGATGGAGGGGCCTTGATTTTCCACATCAGCTCAGCAACGAGACTGTTGAACTAGCTCAAGGCTTTGGCTACGAAATTCCAAAGCAGTCTCTGCAAGCAACTGGGATTGGCTTGACCCTTCAGTCGACCTCCTCCGCTGTTCGTGAATTTAATTATGAAGGCGCTGGGGGCCTTCAATTACGAGGCTGTGAATGGGGGCCACAGGATGGACTACCAATCGTTTGTCTTCACGGGATTCTCGACCAAAGCTTGATTTGGGATTTGGTTGCTCAGCCACTCGCTGCCGCTGGCCTAAGGATTATTGCGCCCGATCTACGAGGCCATGGTCTGTCGGAATCGATCCCTGCATCTGCTTCTTATCAGCTGATGGATTTCATTGCTGATGGAGTGGGATTGTTGGACTATTACCTCGACCAACCGGCGATTTTAGTTGGACATTCCTTCGGTTCAGTCTTGGCTGGAGTGATAACAAGTGTCCGGCCCGAGTTAGTTCGTCACCTTGTCTTGGTGGAACCTGTGCTACCAAGCTCAAGTGAAGACGCTGATTCTCGGACGGCGATTCAAACTCTCTTGGATTACCGCAAGACGAGGCCTCGCCATAGCTCGATGGCGTCTTTGGATGAAGCGGCAGTCAAGTTGCAAAAGGTGATGTCTAATCTTGATGATTCCTTCGCGCGTCGCTTGGTAGAGCGTGGAACTTGTGCGCACCAAGATGGTTTGATTTGGCGCTGGGATCCTGTTCTTCAGTCCCGCACCAGCCTCAATCTTCAAGGCGGTCCGATCAGTCGATCTTCATATCTCCAGTTGCTGGCTCAACTCGACACCCCGGTTACCGCTCTTTACGGACGTGACAGTCGTTTTAATCGGCAAGATGATCTTCAGGCACAGCGTCAGTCCCTTCCGAGTGCGCGGCGGGTCACGGTGGATGGAGGCCATCACCTTGCGATCGATGCACCGCTTTCCATCGTCTCCGAGGTATTGATGGCCAGTGGGCTTCAACCTTCCTCACTTGGATCAGGGGATTTGGTCAGTAGTCGCCAAGTTCAGCCCTAATGCGTTCGTTGCTGCGCCTGAATCCTTTGACGAGCTCAAAGCAGTTTTTCTGTCTTGATTTGTTGTGGGAGTTGCCTTTGGCATTGCTTTCATTTTGCTTTTATCGCGTCAATCGCCTGCTGATCAGCCGCTTGTACCGTCGCTTTCAGTCTCGATTGGGGAGTCGCGCGACGAATTGGCGTCTATTGAACCGCGAGACGTTGAACATGCCGATCAGCCTGCCAGTGCTAATGACCACGGGGCCGAGGTGGAACACCCATGCCCTAATTGGCACTCTCGGGCCATTGAAAGTTTCTCAATCACTATCTATTCGCACCTCAATCTGTTTGCTTAGTGCGGCATCTTGGACTGCTGTTATCTATCGCTTTCCTGATTTCTTAACGGTGACTCAGTTCAGCTCTTTGACTGTAGATTCAGAAAAAGAATGGAGTAATTTATTGTTGCCACAGGGGCGATATATTCTTGGTATTCGTTATTATGGACTTTTGTCTTCCCCGAAAATGCCAGACGTTCGGGTGGATGGTCTCCTGACAACTCGCTCGATAGATACTCCTTCAAATACAAATGAGATTTATGCAGATCTTGATAAACGCACCAATCCTTATTACTTAGCTTTGCATTTTTATATTTTTACTCTACTTCGATTGCGTAAAATCTTTTCGCAATCGTTTGTTCATTCAGAGTTGCTTCCGGTAGGAGATCCAGATACTGAATTTCGTTATGGCCTGATATTGGCATTCCATAGGTTAGTGGTGAAAATGAGTTCTAGTTGTCTTAACGGACGACGAGTCTTTTTAACCGTATACAACAGAGCTAGTCTGCCGGTGCTTTCTGAGGAAATTAAGGATTTGAATTGGACTTCATCCTCTTTCTCGGCTGACGGGTTTTACTTATTTCGTTTTCGTCCGCTTCGTCCTGACGTCTATCCAATTCATGAATCAGAATTCAAGTGTGATCTTGAAACTATCTCCTCTACGATTGAGATCTGAACCTCTTTGGAGATTGTGCTGCAGCGGCTCTGTACCCTTTTTGGACGCGCACAGTCCAGATATGTTCTTCGTTGGCTTGAGCAGAGGGTTCACCGCGGTTGAGGCCTGATAAACCGTGTCCACGGCATTTCAGGAGCGCTTCGAGTTCGCACCAATATTGAATGAAGTATTCCTGCTGGTGCCGTTCTGGTTGTTCCAGAATTGTCTCAGTTGCAGAGCTTGCGATGCAGCGCTCAGCGATGGGCCTCCAGTTCAAGGTGTCGTCAATCTTTTGGACGTCCACCCCAACCTGCTGGCTGGGATGAAAGGCCATCAAAAGCCAAGCACCTGAATGGGAGATGTTGAATTGAACCCTTTGGTTCCCGATCAGTTCAGGCTTGCCATGGATTCCGGTGCGGAACTCGATCGCGGAAGCTTCCCTTTGGAGCATTCGTCCGAGCAGGGTTCGAAGCAATGCTGTGCGCGCTAGGTAGTCCTCTCGATCATTAGCTCGCTTGAGCTCGCGCCAATGCTTGAGTTCACGCTCAGAAAGAATCGTTTTTAATTCATGGTCTGTTTTTGCAATGAAAGGCCGCTTTCGTAGATCCACCAGCACCGTGGAGGGAGGATCGCTGGAGTTGCGCAAGGCCCAACTTTGTTGCCACAACTGCAGTCCTCGATCTGCGGACCAGGTCAGGGGAGTCAGGGTCTCGTGGGTGAGCACACACATCTGGGCTGAGATGTTTTGAGTCTGAAGCCCTTTGCACTGTGCTTGTTCCTGCCTTGAGAGTTGAACTAAGCGCTTTCGAGCCCGTTAAAGAACCTTCTATAGAAAAACGTTGAGCGCTCTTTCTTGGTTCTCGCTGCTTCCGGTTAAGACGGCTCAGTGAAAAGTAGACAACACAATGGATTTGGCTTAGCGCAAGGTCATCAACGTAACCTCACAGCTCTGGG
>PACT01000019.1 GCA_002700285.1 Crocinitomicaceae bacterium
GACCCCTGGTACCACAAACCAGTGCTCTAACCAACTGAGCTATATCCACCATAATCCCCGAAGGGGGTGCAAATATAAACTTAAGTTTTGTTAGTACAAGTAAATGTGCCAAATTTGTCGTCATGGAAAATGCCCAAGGAATTAGAGTCTTGCATATTGCAAGTTGGTATCCAAGCAAGGTTCACGATTCATTGGGGAACTTCATACAGAGACATATCGCAGCAATAGCCACAAAGCATAAAAGCGAGGTTTGGTATGCCTCACCCGTCTCGAATGAAAGTCCGTTGATGGGACGTTCGGAAGTGAGAAAAGGTGACGGATTTTTAGAACGTATTGTGTATCCGAAAGCGACCAAACCAGGTTCTATCGCAGTGACTAGATCGCTGTTAAAGATGGTTCCTGGAGAAGAAATATCAATGCCCGATTTGGTGCACCTCCACGTTGCATTTCCGGCTGGAAGAGCCGCAAGAATTTTGGCTGAGAGCTGGGATGTCCCGCTCATCATCACAGAACATTGGACCGCATATCACGATTCACAACACATCCCATTGTGGCGTCGCATTTCGATGAGACGGACGGCCGCATATGCATCCGCGTTCTGTCCTGTGACTGCACAGCTGGGTGCAAAAATGCACGCGTTTAAAATGGTCAACATCGGAGGTGCAAGCAACTATGTAACTGTCCCAAACGTTGTGGATACAGACCGTTTCAAGCCATCCCTAGAAAAAGGCACAACGGATGATGGATTCAGGATTTTACATGTCAGTTCTCTTGATGAAAGCCAAAAAAACATCACTGGAATCTTACATGCCTTATCTGCCCTCAGGACATCTCACCCGGATTTTAAATTCTCAGCGAAATTTATGGGTGGAAGCGATCCTGAACGATTGACAAAACTGCGTCACTATGCCGCGTCTATGAATCTGACCGAACCTTGTGTATCGTTTTCTGGGCCTCAAAACATTGAGGAGGTCGCCCAAGGGATGCAGAGGGCAGATGCTTTGGTACTTTTCAGTAGAAAAGAAAATTTCCCATGCGTGATCGCAGAAGCATGGGCAACAGGAATTCCCGTTATTTCGACTGACGTCGGAGGGATTTCTGAACACCTCACAGAAAATTGTGGGCGAGGAATTCTTATCCCCAACGAAGATGAAAAGGCCTTGAGGTCTGCATTGCTGAAGCTCGGGACTGAAGTTAAAATCGCTCCTGTCGACATCAGAAAATACGCAGTCGATCATTTCAGCATCGAAGCTGTGGCGAATGCCTATGATAAAGTGTATCGAGAAGCACTGGAAGAACGTCGTGATTCTCACGAGGGAAATGACGAAACCATAGACAGTGACACGTCGATTTAACGTTGAAGATTATTTCTGACATATCACACTCCATTGGAGCGAGATTGATTCTCATGGCCGTGACTTTGACGACCGTACTCTTGAACAGTCACTTCCTCGGAGACACAGGACTTGGAGAGGTCGCTCTCTTGCAGTTTGGCCTCTTGCTCGTCACGGGAATGGCGGGATTTGTCGCTTCCGGTGCTGTTGTGTATGTCAGACGATCGCATCGTGCGCGAGATATTCGAAAAGTGGCGTATCTGTGGTGTGGCGTTTCTGCAATTGTAGCGTCTGAGATCGGAGTCGAGTTGGATGTCATTCCCTCAGAGTGGTTATACGCTTCTGCCGGCCTGGGGCTTCTTCAAAGCTTGGTGGTTTTTCATTCTCAGCTTCTCATCGCGTCGGGCAGAATTCGTTCAAACAATTACCTCCAAATCGCCCAAACCTCCACCCTGCTTCTGTCTGTATTTGTGACCTACATCCTTTTCGACATCGCCACGCCCAGAGGCTTTATGTGGGCCCTGACAGGCGCACTCACTGTGACGTTGCTGTATTCTCTCTTTGCATTAAAAGGAAGCTGGGAAGAAGGCCCAACATCTGGGAAAGAAGATAAGAATGCGCCCGGAGGACTTCTTTTAAAATATGGTGCGCAGGGTTCTACAGGTTCTGTGCTTCAGCTCCTTACGAACAGAGCAAACCTCTCGCTGCTGGATCATTTTATCGGGGCGGCCGGCGCAGGCGTTTATTCAGTGGTGTATTATGGCGTAGAAGCGGTTTGGACTGTCGCAAGAGCCCTCGCTCCCATTGTAAATACTGAGGTAGCTTCTGCTTCCTCGCGGGAAGCACGATATTCAATCACCAGAAGATATCTGCACCGCACCCTTCTTTTAACACTTCCCTTGGCCCTCCTCGCAGGGCTCATTCCGGAATCTATATATACATGGATTTTTGGAATCGAAGGTATTTCCCTGCCACTTCGCATCCTCATTCCGGGCATGTTGGCCGGCGCAACATCGAGCATACTCGCCCACCACCTGAGTGCCATAGGCCTCCACAAATGGAATGCCATAACCTCTGGAATCGGGCTATTCGTTCTGGTGGGTGTGGGATGGTTTGTTGTTCCTTTATATGGGGTTCCTGGCGCCGCGTTTGCAGCTTCATGTGCTTATTTGGCCCAAACCTCAGGCCTTGCAATCGCCTTCTTTAAAACAGATCGGAAAGAGCGTTGACCCCCACAGGACGTGTGACTTCGAAGCCCTCGCCAGAAGTAAATCCACATGGCCTGCCCATACTTAAGTGCCTTCCCTTGACAAGCTCCATAAATTCAGGTGAAGATATCGGTGTCTCGGGTTCAGATGAGTTCTTGTCAAAAAACTGAGAACCATATGCGAGAATCGATTTCATCTTGATGTCTTCAAAACCGGAAATATCTACAACCACATCCGGAACTCTTGCATGGTCCTGAATATAGTGATAAATCGCATCGGGCCTGTGAACGTCATCTGTTTCGCCAGTCACACATTTGACAAGACCCGATAAAAAAGAGGCTTGAATCACAAGTTCTGCGCCTTTTCCATGGTCGGGATGCCTATCTTCTATTGCATTTGCAATGACGATTTTAGGCCTGTACCTCCTGATCACTTTCACTACTTCCAACAAAGATGCCTCATCGCATTGAAAAAACCCATCTTTCAGTTTCAGATTGACTCTTTCCTCCACACCTAAAATCTCAGCCGCAGATGTCGCCTCTTGGTGTCTGATTTCTGGTGTCCCTCTCGTACCGAGTTCTCCCCGTGTAAGATCTACTATGACAACCTTCAGGCCTTGGGAAACCATCTTTGCCACAGTCCCTCCTGCACTAAGTTCAATATCATCAGGATGGGCTCCAAAAACCACAACGTCGTATCGATTATTCATGTCACAAAGCTACGCCTCTCAAGACGACACACGTACATTTGTCATTCGATGAGCACAGACATAGAAAAAGTGATTCTTGTTGACCGTTTCGACAACGAACTGGGCACCATGGAAAAGATGGCAGCACATAGGTCTGGAGGAACACTTCACCGCGCGTTCTCTGTCTTTGTTTTCAACACTGCAGGAGAAATGCTTTTACAACAAAGAGCCCTCTCCAAGTATCACAGTGGCGGACTGTATACAAATACGTGCTGTAGCCACCCGAGACCCCATGAAGCTATTTCCGATGCCGCGAACAGACGTCTTCTAGAAGAAATGGGCATGCGTTGCGCACTTCAAGAGATTTTTTCGTTCGAGTACAAAGCCAACCTGGACAATGGTCTGACAGAGTGGGAATTGGACCATGTTTTCATCGGAAAAAGCGACAGCACTCCCGTCATCAACCCGTTGGAGGTCGAGTGTTTCGAATATGTAACTGTGGACTGGCTTGTCAAGGATTTGGTCTCAAGACCAAACCGCTATACAGCGTGGTTTAAAGTAAGTGTAGACAAGGTTATAGAAGCGCAGAGGGACGCCTGGAAATGAGTCTGCTTTAATATGAAAATACAGCAGAAACTGGCCTGTGATCACTAAGTTCTAATGGATAAGTATGAAACTCGTGAAGCTCAAAACGCTCTGAGTAAAGGATGTAATCTATCCTTAGGCCTGAGACATCTCCGACATAAGTAGAACCCAATCCCTCTCCCCCTTTTGAGAAAGCGTCAAAAAGCGGCCATGAATCAGATACTTTTAATGTCGTCAGCGCAAACGATACGGGGGTGTCGTTGAAGTCTCCCAATAAAATGACGGGGTGTGGACTTGTATCTAACGCTTCACGTAAGGCACGGGCTTGCGTGGCACGTGCCACATACGCAGAGGATAAGGTCGAGAATAGCCTTTTACGCTGTTCCGAATCAGGTCCTTCCCTTACGGCTTGATAATCTCCTCCCTCAAGGCCCACAGATTGCAGATGGACATTAAAAATTCTCACCGTATCTCCATTCTGAACTAAATCGGCAAAAATCCCACGTGGTATATCCTCTCCAGGGGCATACCACGGACCGTAAGTCGCGATGTTTAAAGAGGTTGCAATGGCTGGACCAGAACCTCTTTTATTGATGACTATTTCTTTCGTGCCAAGCGCATTTGACACCGTGCGTTTCATCGACGCGGGCAATTCCTGAAAACACATCACATCGAATTTGTTTTCGGAAAGCCAAGAAACAATATCATCCCGTGTTTTGTCACCCTCTAGCCACTTATACTCATCCATCCTTCGCACATTGTAGGTCCCTATAGAAAGTTCATTGGACTCAGCGCTCACTTCAGAATACGTCCCCCATCCTCCGATGGTAAGGATGACGCTATTTTGAATCCAAAACATGAGCAATACAGGCCAAATCATTCCCTTCCAATCTCTCCGTAACAATCGCAAGACGACGCCCAGCGAAAACAACAAAAGCGCAGCGGGAAAAACTAAACCACAGAAAGCGAGAAAAGGGACTAATTCGGGAGAGATAACCTCCGACAGTTTGGCACCTGCGACGAGTGCACCAGCAGGACCGAGAATAAACGTATCTATTCCAAATCGCGACTTCCTTTTCTTTCCCACCCTATCTGTTTGACTGATTAAATAGAAATTGCTTCTCCTCTTTCGTCAGGTGATCATATCCGTGCCTTGAAATCTTTTCTAAAATCAAGTCCAAACGTTTTGCCTTCTCCCGTTTTTCTAGATTGAACTCCGCGTCGCTTTTCGGAACCCGAGAGGTCGCACTGGAGCCCGCTTTTTTCTTCCAATTGCTGTTGCGCCAAAACTTGAGTTTTGGGCCCAACTTCCCCTTTGATGGAAGGCGAGTCATAATAAAATCCAAAACAGTTTCGAGCCAGCCCGCCAAGTTTATGCCCTTGCGACCCAACGTAACAAGCATATACCCAAAAAATGCACCCCCGAGATGGGCTATTTTCCCTCCATCATTCACGCCATCTCCTTGACTTAAACCGAAATAATCAAACAACACGTAGGCCAGTGCGATGTACTTGAGTTGAACAGATCCAAACAAGATGAATCTCACTTTTCTATTGGGGTTGAGTGTGGCAGCAGCAGTGAATATGGACAACACCGCAGCAGAAGAACCCAGTGCAAATGATACGGTATCGGATGAAATTTGTGATGTTAACCCGGGCAGGATATTAAAGGCCAAAATGTAGAATAAAAATCCCGCAAGACCACCTGTTAAATATGTGCTCAACAACCGGCGTGACCCTACCTCTGCCTGATACATACTCCCCATCCACCAAAGCAGTATCATGTTAAAAATCAGATGGAAAATCTCAGTATGGGCAAACATATGTGTGAAAACCGACCACGGTCTGCGCATCAAAACGTCAACATCAGACGTCGTCGCAAGCCCGAAACAATCTTTAATCCCCACAGAGAATTCTACACCACCAAGTTTTGTGAAAATCAACGCTGCATTCACAAGGACAAATACAACGACATTCACCCATATCAAGCGATATAGCATACTCCCAGATGTCCAACTCCTTTTAATGTCTTCCCACATACCGTCTAACATTTTCTATTTTTTCAATAAAAATTTTGGCGATCTCTTTGCCACTTTTTGATGAGAATATAGCCGATCAGCATTCCTCCAAGGTGGGCGAAATGCGCAACATTGTCCCCAGGATTATTCTGAAAAGCCATCCAGAGTTCTATGGCCCCATATCCGATCACGAAATATTTTGCTTTAATCGGAATAGGGGGGAAAAGCAACATAAGTTCTGTATTGGGAAACAACATCCCGAAAGCCAATAATATTCCAAACACTGCCCCTGATGCGCCAACAGTGGGAATATTTAGTGAAATATTTGCGCTCCCCATTAAAATATCCGAATAATTCTTGCCTTGTTGAAGAAGGCCGTACCCCTCAGTTAGGATGAGATCAACCCCCTCTTGCGGAATGTCTGAAAACATTGAGTTTACACGAATATAGGCGACGAACATTTGAATAAGTCCCGCGCCAACTCCCGTGGCCATATAGTAAATGAGAAAGCGTTTGGGATCCCAAACCCTTTCAAGGGCACTCCCAAATACAAAAAGCGCAAACATATTGAAGAGAAGATGCGTGAATGAAGCATGCATAAACATGTAGGTCACCATTTGATGAGGCTGAAAACCCAGGCTTTGAAATGAATGCAAGCCCAGAAAGTCCGACAATTGAATGCCCTTTGACCCAAACGCCAAGGTTGCGATAAAAAACAGCCCATTAATAATTAACAGGTTTTTGACGATCGGCGTAATTCTATCAAACATTATTTTAATTTTGATTCAATGTGATCTACCGTGATGTTCGTATACACAGCGCGGCCTCTTGCGTCTATGCCTGGGGACTCGCAGTCAAATAGTCGATCCACGAGATTGACCATCTCTTCTTTATTCAACGTCACTTTTTTATGGACTGCGGAGGATTCAGCCCAAACCTTCGCCAAGCTCTCTCTCCTGCCCTCTACATCAGTCCAGGTACCGTCTTGTATCGCCTCCAAAACAGAATCAATACAATTCTGTAATTTGTCAGCCATCCCTGAAGGAACAGCAAGGACCTCCAAACCGCCACTTGGCGATTTGGCAATCACCAGACCGAAGATCTTAAGGACATCAGCCGCTCCGAGAAGAAGATCCATGTCAGCTCGAGATAAAACGACAGGCTCGGGAAACAACAGTCTCTGAGCGACCTCTTTCTCACCCCCTCTCCCCGCATTTAAAAACCCTTCATATAAAATACGTTCATGGGCCCTTTTTACATCAATGATGAGCAAAACGTCATCTTTAGAAGTCACGATATACTTGCTCTTTAGTTGGAATATGTCATCAAAATTCAATGCTGTTGTTCCTTCGGCTATTTCATTTAAAGGAGACTCCTGTTCAGGCTCGGACACGTCAAAAGCGTGGGTGTTATAAAGCGCATCTATGTCCTTTGGGATGGGGCTGGGCGACTTCCGATAGGGACTTGATGTTTGGTGGTGTTCAGGTTGTTTTTCTGAGGGAGAAGATAAAAACGGGTTGTAATCTGTATTCACCTGAACATGTGGTTCAGAGACGAATTTCCCTTGCGGCAAATCGTCGATCGATATACTCAACTCGGATTCAAAATCCAACGATGGAGATACGTTGTGTTGTCCCAATCCACGTTTAATGGCAGAACGCAGAAATGCAAAAATAATTTGATCTTCCTCAAACTTGGCTTCCATCTTCGTCGGGTGAATATTCACATCGACTTTTGATGGGTCGACCTCCAAGAAAATGGTATAGAGCGGATAGTTACCAGGTGTGAGAACGCCTTCATAGGCCTTCATAATCGCACGATGCATCAGCGGATGCTTAATAAATCTACCGTTAACAAAAAGAAACTGCTCCCCACGTGTCCGACGAGCAAAAGCAGGCTTACCGACAAATCCTGAAATCTTCACCACGTCCGTTTCTTCATCAATAGGCACCAAACGCTCATCGTGTTTGACGCCGAAAATAGCAACCACCCTTTGTCTTAAAGTCCCTGGCTTGAGATTAAAAAGGTCGTTGCCATTGCTTTGAAGGCGGAAACTCAGTTGCGGATGCGCCATTGCGATCCGTTGGAATTCGTCCACGATATGCCTTACTTCGACTTGGTCAGATTTCAAAAAGTTACGTCTGGCTGGCACGTTGAAAAAGAGATTCTTGACTGAGAAGGAACTCCCTTCAGCGCAAGAAACAGGCTCACTGTCCGTGAATTCATCCCCTGTAACATCCATTTTCAATCCCAATTCAGAACCTGTTTCTCGGGTCTTAAGTTCAACATGTGAAATGGCCGAAATGGATGCGAGCGCTTCTCCACGAAACCCTTTTGTCATGAGCGTAAGAAGATCATCTGCAGACGTAATCTTCGATGTGGCGTGTCGTAAAAAACATTTTCTTGCATTTTCCTCACTCATTCCCTTGCCATTGTCTATGACCTGAATCAACGTTCTTCCAGCATCCTTGACAAAAACCACAATATCAGTAGCTCCAGCATCGACGGCATTCTCCACCAACTCCTTGACGACAGAAGCAGGGCGGCCTACAACCTCCCCAGCAGCAATTTGGTTTGCGACCTGATCAGATAATTGAACGATATAGTCAGCCATTGTCTCTAATAAATTCTAACATTTTGCCGAATTCAGTTTGTTCCGTCCAGAGTAAAATTCGATATGCAACATACACCAAAACCACCGCGATTAGAACCACCCGGATGTTCGCCCTTCTGGCATTTTTCCTGACAGCGTCTTTATTCGCACGTGAATGCCTTCGAAAACTGATGTCAGACACGCGATTGCTTTCTGGTATATTCTCACCCTTTTCGTTTGCAACCTCAGCATCAATTCTACGTTTTCGCTCATCCCATTCAGGACGACTATCTGGCAGATGACGTGATTTAAAAACGAATGTTCGGGGTTTGGTTCTCACATTGCGGAACATGCCCCGAAGCTTAGGTGCTTCCATAGGCGCGAATTTACGCGCATTTCTTAGTCAGACCCTAGATTTAAAGCCCAATTATTTAACACTGAATCAACATCATTTCCACAATCAAAACGGGCCAGTATTTTATGCAAAACTCGCTCCACAGAGGCATCAGGACAGGAGGCTCCACTCGTTAAGAGTATAGTAGGAACGCGTTCTAAATCAAATAGTTCCGACATAAAACCCTCACTTGAAACGTGCGCCTGTGAGTGAATGTCAAAGTGATCAATCACGCCGTCCTCCTTGATTTCTAATTCGTTTCTAATGAAAAATGTAGGTTTCTTTTTTTCACAAATTTCTACAATGTGACTTGTGTTGGAACTGTTGTATCCTCCGACAACGATGACCAGATCTGCGCCTCCCTCATCTAACGCGCCAAGTGTGGCCTTCTGATTGTCATTCGTCGCGTAACACAATGTGTCTTTTGTATTCGTGGATCCCTTAGATGCCTTTTTCAACAAATCCGCTATTTCTTGCGTTTCGGAGGCAATCATCGTTGTTTGGTTGACAACGCCTATGTTTTCTAAATCCTTTGGAAAATTAAAACCCGGGCTTACTCTTCCTTGGAACATTTCAGCAAATGTTTTTTCTAAACCTACCGCATCTTTGTTTGCCATTAAAGAGGCAAGCGCAAGGGCTTCACCTAGATCTGCCACGACCAATGCAGGACCGGCGTTGGAAGCATGAGAAAATGTCGCACGTGTTTCTTCGTGGTCTGGCTTTCCATGAATAATCACAGTATAGTTTTTATCTCCGAGCTTATATGCACGATTCCACACCCGCTCTACAAATGGACATGTTGTGTTGTATTTCTTGAAATCAACACCTATCGCGTTCAATTTGCGCTCCATTTCTAAAGAGGCCCCAAAAGCAGGAATGATAATGATATCGTCTGGCTTAACTTCCTTTAGAGGAGTCAACTCACGCCCTTTGGTATCCATCAAGAATTTCACACCCCTGCTCTCAAGATCTTCGTTGACTTCTGGGTTGTGAATCATTTGACTTACAAGGAAAACACGCTTGCCTGGATTTTCGAAAATCGCCTTGTATGAAATTTCAATCGCGTTTTCTACACCGAAGCAAAACCCGAAATGTCTTGCCAGCTGAATTTTTACTGCCCCAAAATCAAGCAAGGTCGGAGAAAAATCTAATTTCCTGGCATCCAATTCCTTACGCTTATCCTTTACCTTACTGATAATTGGACTCTTAAAATGATCTGGTATGTCAAAACTACGCATATGGCGAAAATATATCTAAAACGTCGAGTCACACGAAACATTTTTAAGAAGTCATCGTATTTATGTAAATATTTGCAAACCTTGAATGGAATAAAGGGGGTCTAAAAAAGAAGGGGCTTCGGCCCCTTCTTTATTCAATGTCTTTTGTCTCTTGAAACTTTTGTTTTAATGCATCATTCCATATCCCATCTGATTTCCTTGCCACTTTCTTCAGTTTTCTGAAGGCCTTATTTGCATTAAACGCTTTTCCGTGTAACGATTCAAGCGCAATGATTTGAATCAAAGGGCCTTGCAAAAGGGGTTCGTATGTAAAAACAGGCCATTTGTCTGTGTCTATTTCAACACGGACCTCAGCACTGTTTGCAATCCATTCAAGCGTCCAAGCATCGATTGCAGGCATATAATCTTCACAATCTTCGACACCTCTGTCTAGACGCCATTCTAAAGCTTCTATTACCCAATCTTTTGTTGCAACGCCATCCTCTGGCCAGTCGGGCGCACCACCACAAACCATGCAAGCGAAGCACCACCAAGGTGAAATAGAACTAAACAAAAACATCATATGATTTAAAGCGCTCTGTGATTTTCTTTGAAGACTACGCCAAGCTTTTCTAATTTGGGTAAAAGCACTTCGTAGTATGTCGAAGATACGGGAATTTCAACTCCCACCCTATCAAATCCCCCGCCAACCAACATATGCTCAGCAGCCAAAGCCATGGGAAGCCCGACTGTATCAGACATCGCAGTATACATTGAATCTGTGCCCTCTAAGGAGAATTCTGACGTCCTCTCAAATCCTTTTCCGTCTTTTTTATATTCAAAACGGTGCCACATCACGACCATATCTCTATCCCCATCTTCCAATGCCCATTTTTCTACAAGATGCGCCTCTATAATTTGCGCAGGCGTCCCTTCCACCAAAGATGGCCCTGAATCCTGATCAAATAGACCGAGCCATTCCAACCGTTCATTTGTTTCATGATCACTCACCACTGTTGCGTTGATCGCATCAGAAACACTCATGTCGGCCGTCTTTGAAGGAAGAAACGAACGGGTCCACTCGCTCCATGAGATTCCCTTATCCCATGACAAATGAACATCGTCACGCACCATTCCAAGTTGCACAAGAATATCCCATGAACGACAAAACCCATCCACACGAAGTGTTCCTCTGATTAACGTTTGTATTCCTGCCAAACCATAAGTCTTTTCATACGCCAGGGAGTCTCGGTTTGGATATCCTTTGTAAAGACACCCATCTATATTGACGGGTCGAAGCTTTCTGAAAACACGATGCGGCGGTTCGAGCTTCACTCTGCCATTGTCTTTAAACGTCGCTGAACCCCCTTGGCCAGCGAGAATAATGTTTCTTGGATTCCACGAAATTTTATAATGCCATGGGTTGTTGTCGGACTCCGTCGCAACCAACCCACCACAATAAGACTCAAAACCGATCATCTCACCACCATCAGCTTTGATTTGGTCTATAACTTGCATCGCACTCATGTGGTCAATGCCTGGATCCAATCCTATTTCATTTAGAATTAACACGCCTGCCTGACGTGCTTCAGCATCAAGCGCAATCATCTCATCTGACAGATAACTTGGCGTAATCACTGAAACACCTGCCCGAATAGCCACCTTGGCAACACTTGCATGTAAAAAAGGAGGAACCATTGACATGACTAAATCTGCTTCTGCAATTCTTTTGTCGCGTTCAGAATGATCTGTTGAAGAAAGCTCAAACGCCTCGCCTCTTGGATGACCGTCGATCTTTAACCGTGCAACCTGAAGGTCAATGTCACCCACAACAACCCTCCATCCACATTCTTCTGAGCGCATTAACAAATGCTTGATCAGGGTACTACATGATCGCCCTGCACCTAAAACTAAAATCGACTTCATAGAAACCTTTATTAAATATTGCAGGAGCAAGGTACATTTCACAACACCTATTTAACTATGGCACGTATATTGTTTTCTTCACAATTAAGCATTCCCCACATTCAAAACTATATTGCGAGCAGAAACAGATCAATATGAATAAAACGGTAACACTTATTTGGGCGTTCACGATAGGCCTTTTCTTTGTTTTGGGATTTAGCAGTTGCAATGGCGCAAAAGCCTACACGAAAAAAGGCGCAAAAATGGAGTCCGCCGGCATGATCGATCAAGCCGCAGATTATTATTTCACCGCGCTGCAAAAGAAACCTGCTTACATCGATGCCTTGACAGGACTCAAGCGTACAGGGCAGCAAGTATTATCCCGCATCCTTGTCACTTTTGACCAAGCCATACTCCTCAATAACAGACAATCTGCGATTGAAGCATTCAAAAAGGCAGAAGATTACAACAATAAAGCAGCTGCGTATGGCGTCACTCTCCTTTTTCCAGAATCAAAAAGAGCAGTCTATGAGAATGTAAAGAATGCGCACGTAGAAGAGTTATATGGCGTCGCAACTGAACACCTCGAATCTAACCGATATGCTGAATCGCTCAAATTGTTTGAGGAAATCATATCTCTCATTCCGACATACAAGGACGCAAAACAACTTGCTGATTATTCATTTTGCAAACCGGCATACGAACTCGGAATCCAAGCCATGGAGGACAATCTATATCGGACTGCCTATGAAGCATTTGACAAGGTGTACAAAAGAGATGCGTCATTTGAAGACACCAGTCAAATTAGAGAGGAAGCGCTGATCGCAGGCAGATACACGATTGCACTTATGAAGTTTGAAAACGGATCAAACCGAAGAAACATCAACACCAAACTGAGCTCGCTTGTTGAGGAACGCCTCTTGAATTCAAATGACCCATTTCTGATGGTGGTAGATAGAGAATCATTGGAGTTGATTCTTCAAGAACAACACCTCGAACTTTCTGGATTGACTTCAGGTTCGGAATTAGAAATCGGTTCAATTCTAGGCGCAAAAGCAATCTTAAAAGGCACAGTCACAGACTGCTCTATTTCTACCACGCCTCTCAGGCACGACAACAAAAGAGGATATAAAAGATACCGCGTTGAAACAGTGAATGCCGATGGAAAGAAGGGTTATACAACAAAATACAAATCTGTAGGTTACGCTGAGTACTATCAATCAACTGAGGCATCGATGTCCTTTACGCTCAAGCTTATTTCTATGGAAACAGGGGCCATCCTTTCGAGTGAAACAGTGAAAACGACCAAGTCAGATCAAGTCAGATACATTAAATATGGAGGGGAAGCTGCGAACCTGTATGCTGCAAACACGAATGGCTCAGTCAACACATCTTCCAACAGCCACAACAAGATTGTAAGTTTGACAAAAGAGCGCCGAGATTTAAAAAGTGACAATTTATTGATGGATGATCTGACAAAAGGGATCGCAGCTAAAGTCCAAACTGAGATAGAGTCAATCATACAAGACCAAGTCAAATGATGTCAAAAAAATTACCGTCTCCTTTCCTGTCACCCACATTACTCCTTTTTATCGTGAGCTGTGTGGCTGTGGTGACAAGTGGATGTTCGGGAATGAAAAACGCTGCAGAAGATAAACCCAAATGGACAATGGAAAGGCCGAACATGCCGACCCACTACATCGGTATATCATGGGTTTCGAAGGTTGAATTCCCATACACAGCAAAGGAAGTTGCAAGAGAAAATGCCCTCAACGCGCTTGCTCAGGAGATTCGGGTCAAGGTCAGTTCAACATCACTCATGTCCACGCTCCAAGTGAATGATTGGGTCGATAAAAGTTTTACAGAAAACATCGAGTCTACGGTTGTTGAAGATCTTGAAGGTTACAACCTCATTGATGAATACGAAAACAAGGATGAAGTCTTTGTGTACTACAGTTTGTCAAAATCAGAATACGCCAGAATCTTAGAGAAGAGAAAACAGGCTACCCTTGGTGTGGCATACGGGCATTACCTAGATGCGTCAAGAAAACATGCAGAAGGAGAAATCTCTGTTGCAGTAGAAAGATACCTGATCGGACTAGATTACATGTCAGGTTATCTGGGTGAACTTAATCCCTTTAGAGGAGAAGACGGTGTGATATTTGATCTTGACAGAGCCTTATTTAATGGCCTTTCAGACTGTATCAGTCAGCTTAAAATTTCAAGTACAGAAGACTTGTCCAACATTTACATCACCCTTGACAACGGATATACAGGAGCGCATTCAGTGACAGTCATGGCAAATGACAAAGTTGCAGGTGGGATTTCTCTAAGTTACACATACGATCGAGGGACAATCCCGGCAAGAGGAACCACAGTAACGTCCGGAGATGGAAAAGCCATCATATTAATGAATGGCTTCGATCCAGGAACGACAAGGAGCGAATTAATCATTGAAGTCAATCTGGTCTCATTGAAGTCGATTCTATCTTCCACAAGTCCTTTGGGCCCTCTCGTCAATGGATTAAAATCAACACCTTTGAGAATTCCAATAACGCTAGAATCACCCAAAGTGAGAGTTGTGGGTGACGAGCTGATGTTTGGCATCAAAAAAGACAAGAATATTTTCATTTCGGCATTACGGTCAGCAATGTCCGAACAAGGCATAGACATTGTAGAAGGGTCATATAAAGGTTCAGATGCGCTTACACTTAGGGTACATGCAGACACCCAAGCCGGTGGATCTGGTTCTGGGTTTTACACCGCATACTTTAATGCCACTTTAGAATTACTAGACACCGATCAGAAACTGGTCATGGCAAGAGACTTTGAGAGAATCAAAGGCGTGCAACTCGACACAAGTCGGGCAGGAGATGATGCCTATCGAAAAGCAATAAATAAAATCCGTGGACGGTTTATAGAATCGTTTATAAATGCACTTTATCAATAGTATTTTGTATTTTGGCACAATATCTGCTTACTATCATTAACAAGAATGAAATTAAATCTTAAATCAATATCGTTTACCATGAAAAACATTCATTTTATATTATTCGCAACAGCGGCAATAACCACAGCTCTAACAGGGTGCAAGGGAACACAGGAAATGACACCCGCTCCAAGTGGAGAAACCGTTATCAATGAATATTGTACTGGATCGGAATACGAAAGTAGCTCTGAATATTTTCGCGCATCAGGATCAGCGACTTCTCCAGACAGAGAGATTGCTAAGAAAATGGCAAAAAACAATGTTCGTGCTGATTTGGGTGGAATGATTGGTGTGACCGTGTCTGCAGTGGCAGAAAACCATGTCAACCAAACATCATATGGTGATAAAGATCAAACGACAGGTGTGTTTAACGAGATTGCCAATACAACAGTAAAAGAGACGTTAAGAGGCGCTGTTCCAATTTGTGAAAAACTCACACAAAGGGCTGATGGAAAGTTTGTGTTTTATATCGCATATGAACTTAGCGGCGAACAAATTTCTGCAGCATACAGTGAGCGTCTATCTAATGACGAACGTATCATGGCAGAATTTAACTACGAAAACTTTAAGGAGACTTTTAACGCAGAAATGGCGAAACGCCAGTAGTAAAAGCTTAACGCTTAAGCGCGTTTAACCAGTTACTCAGCATCACCCTCCCATCTGGGGTGAGCACAGATTCAGGATGGAATTGGAAGCCCGAAATGGGCAGGGATTTGTGCCTTAGGGCCATTATCATTCCCTGTTCAGTTCGGGCTTCTACCATAAGAACTTGAGGGAAAGCATCCTCCTTTGCAAACCAGCTGTGGTAATGTGCCACTTCACATGGAAATTTAACGCCCTCAAAAAGCCCGTGTTTCATGTCATATTCCTCAGATAAAATCATTCTGCCTAAACGGCCATGCAAGACATCGCGCATATTCTCCAATTCCCCGCCGAAATATTCAACAATCGCTTGAAAACCGAGACATACCCCCAACACAGGTTTCTTCTTAAGAACACAGACATCTAACAACTCCATCAACATGGGCGCCTCAGATGGCATTCCCGAACCTGGAGAAAGAACAACGGCCATGAACTGAGACAAGAACGCACTTTTTTCCGCTTCATCAAAAGGGAGTTCTTCTGCTCTGACAACCACAACATCCGCACCTGCTCTTTCAAGGTCGTGTGAGAGATTCCAAGTGAAAGAATCGTGATTATCGAATAGAAGTATACGCATTTGAGGAAATTGTTCCCTTAATTAGCAGCAAAGATATCCTTAAAGACATTTCAATGAAAAACCATTTAAACTCTGAAGATGCTGCCAAGCCCGTAGCGTCATATTCACAAGCAGTTAGGGCAGGTGATTTGGTTTTTGTAAGCGGATGTATTCCACTTAACCCAGCCACGGGAGAACTCGTCGCTGACTCTATCGAAACCGCGACAGCTCAATCATTGGCAAACGTGAAAGGCATTTTGAACGGTGCTGGATTAGGCTTAGAAAACATTGTCAAAGCATCCGTATTTATGATTAACTCCGACGATTACATGGGGATGGATCACGTGTACGCAGCAACACTTCCAAAACCATACCCAGCTCGTGAGGCGATTTTTGTAGCAGGTCTTCCAAAAGGCGCCATCGTTGAAATAAGTGTCATTGCAAAAGTGGATTAAAAAAGGAAGTCGCCGTTCCCGCCACGCGTTTCAATTTTAATATCCTTAAGGAGGGCAGATTTAATATTGAGCTTGAGCGCAAAACTTTGTCTCGTTCCAAAAGGAATCCAATTAAAAGTAAACTCCCAACAGTGTAAATCCCAGTTTACATTTATTGCCGTTGGCGTAAATTCTCGGTATTTGATGTCATAGCCGGTTTGCACAGCCAGGTCCCATTTTGAGAACAACTTCACGCCACCCCTCATCGCAATTCCGTGACGGATAGACGTCGTGTCAGATTGCTGAGAGGGGTCGAAAACGCGATTGAGATTCATCGTGTAATCAACCCTCATGTCCCAGGGACATCCGCCCTCTTTTCCCCCATTAAAACTAGTACCGATTGCTGCTGTAGCCCTTTTTAAGCGAAGGGGACTGGTGTTTTTTGTGCTTGCAAGAAACGTCGATATTTCCGACCCCAAAGAATCACGCTTATACGCCGAATGAATCATCGTAATATTGAGATTAACCTTGTTAAACAGACTCGTAAATCCACGCGAAGAGATGTCTGAAAGCTGCAATGAATCGGCTAGAAAATTATAGCTGGCAGATGATGTGAAACTGTCAATAATTTTTACCTTTTTAATTTCTCCTGATTCTGAATCAGCGATTTTTGCTTCTAAATTTTGGCCCAACGAAAAATTCATCGCACCAGATTCACGAAGATCCAAAGGTCTAAATCGACTAAGCTCCCAAGGGTTCCATGTTAACTCCTCATCGTCTAAGGTGATCGTTTGTGTACGTGTTCGTTGAGGCGAATAACTCAAGGATAAACTGGGAGTGAGTACATGTCGAATTGCTTGGATCCGGCTGTCCTTTCCAAAGGAGAACATGCCATAAAACCTCGTATTCGCACTTATTGATGCACGCCAATCTCGGTCAGACGAAAATCCGCCAAGCGTGTCATTCAATTCGATGATATTTCCATCCACGTCATATACAAGTGATTTATTGAGTTGCGAAAACGACATGAACTCATCATATTGCAAAGATGGTGCGAGTGTTATAAAACCGAGCGAACTACTTGAGGAAGCGGAAACGCGATGTTTTAGCCCGTTGGAAATACGCATTTGACTCAAATCAAATGCGGCCAGAGATGAGTCTGCGATCTCTGCAATATTTTCGAATTGAGAACTGTAGCTCACAGAAACACCATCGAGCAATTTGCTCCGTCCTTTTTCAATTCCTAGAAGATCACTGAAAGAACGCCGACCCATTGTGAGCACAGCAGATGGAAGTGTGATGCTTACATTTCCGGTGACAGAGTTCTGAGAATGTCGAGCGCTCGTCGTCAGTGAAAATGGTGCCCGAGGAGACGTATAACTCCACTGAATACTAGACTGAAAAGTATTCGACAAGTAATCCTCCATTGAGGAGTTGAGGTTTTCTTGGAAAATATCTGTGGACCCGAAATTTAATGACGCTGAAAATCTTCGATTGGGTCGCGCCTTGGGATCTTGCGTATGCGACCATCTTACGAAAAAATTATTTTCAGCAGTAAAGCCTGGAAGATCACGAAAACCCGTCACTCTCCTGTTATAACTCAGTGTGAAATTTCCATTTGAGCGATATCGATATTTGTATTGGGAAATGTTTTTTGCCGCCCAGCTCCCCCCAGAATAGATGTCGAATAAAAACCGAGTGTCCATATTGTCCCCAATGGGCACATAGTATCCAATATCCTTCAAAAAGAATCCGAGACTACCTCCATCACCATAACTCGGCAGAAGCAAACCATGCGAACGCTTTTCATTGTTGAGTGGAAACCACGCAAAAGGAAGGGCAAATGGTGTAGGTATTTTTCTAAATTTCAGATATAATGGACCCGAAATAACTTTGTCATCTGGATAAAGAATCGCCTTTGCAAGGTGGAAATGAAAATGAGGGTTGTCAGCATCACATGTCGTGAATTTACCACCTAAGACATGGATTTGATCGCCAGGCAGACGCTTTGAATTTTCTGCATGAAAAACAATCTCGCCCTCAGAAGTCACAGCGTGTTGACTATATCCTTTCTGTGTATTAAAATTATAGCACAATTGATCTTGGGTAAAAACTGATCCGCCTTGATTAAATATCGGTCGTCCTGTCCAATTTCCCAGAGAATCCTGCGTTCCATAAGCACAGGCCTCTTTTAAATCAGTCTTATACACAACCCTATCAGCCGTGAGTTCAATATCTCCACTTGTGACTTTTACATCGCCATACAACTTCACTAAATTACTGTCCGAAATCATCACTATACTATCAGAAGCAGTATATGACAGGGCCGATTCTTGCCCCAAAACCAAACCATTTTTCAACATAAGCAGAAGGAAAAGGAAGAACATCCCTTTCACTAAATCTTGTATCTGTGGTTTAATTTTACGGTAATTCATGAAGCATCCAAAGCAACCCTCAAAGCTACTTAAACCAGCGGTTCTTGCCCTAGCAATTGTTGCCGTTTTCGTTTCGGGGGCATTTACACCTCTAGAACCAGCAATGGTAGTGGTTATTGACGCAGGGCATGGAGGGAAAGATCCTGGAAATTTGGGGACCGGTAGATATTCTCTCACTGAAAAAGATGTAACATTGGATGTTTCGAATAAACTCGCAGAATACATAACAGATAAAATGCCCGATGTGAAAGTCATACTCACAAGGACAGATGATTCTTTTCCTAAACTCAATTCGCGCGTTAAAATTGCCAACAACGCCAACGCAGATGTTTTTATTTCCATTCACTGTGATGCATTTACGACAGAAAATGCGCGAGGTTGTGGAACATATGTCATGGGGATGCACAAAACACAGGAGAGTCTGAACAGTGCAATGAGAGAAAATGCCAGCATATTCAAAGAGGAAAATTATGAAGAAAATTATGAAGGGTTTGACCCAAATGATCCTGACACATACATCGCGCTTTCACTTCGCCAAAATGTATTTCTGGACAATTCGCTGCAACTTGGCTCCCTGATTCAAAATCAGTTTCGAGATAAAGTAGGTCGAAAAGATCGCGGGGTCAGGCAAGCGGGATATTACGTGATTTCATTTACTTCAATGCCGAGTGTTTTGGTTGAGTTAGGGTTCCTTACAAATCCAAACGAAGAGGATTTTCTTCACAGTGAAGACGGCAGGACATATATGGCATCGGCGCTTTTTCGAGCATTTCGGGACTATCGTGATATCCACAACCCTCTAATCACAGACGAACCTACCAATGAATCTGAGGCAGAACCAAATCCGCAACACACTGAAGGATTAACGTTTAGAGTACAGATTGCATCTTCCCCAACAGAACTTGATAAAAGTGACCCTGTTTTTAGAGGTCTTCAAAACATAGACATGTACCTTAGTGGCGAACAATACAAGTACACAACTGGCATGTTTGGTATTGCTGAGGATGCTCACATGAAAAAAAGAGAACTGAGAGACCTAGGATTTAGTGGGGCATTTGTTGCAGCTTTCAGGAATGGTCAAAGAGTACCTATGTCGCGTATATTAGAGGAAATAAAGTCGCCGTGAGTAAGGAAGTAAGAACAAGTAGAATTTCACAAGAATTCAAAATTGGCACCCTGATGATATTGGGGGTGGCACTGCTTTTCCTTGGCATAAATTACCTCAAAGGCTTCAACCCTTTAAGCAAACAAATCACCCTGTATGCTGTTTACAATAAGATTGAAGGACTGGCCGTATCAAATCCTGTGCTCGTAAATGGCTTTAAAGTGGGGCAAGTATCTGATGTTGGATTTTCTGCGAGTGGCGATGGGTCCATTCTGGTTGAGTTTACCATTGAAGAGTCTCAATTAAAAATTCCGATTGATTCGGATGCGAAAATCTATTCTTCTGACTTATTTGGCACAAAAGCGATCAAGATTGAACCTGGAATCACTTCCTCATACGTACAACAAGGAGACACACTTCTTGCGTCTGTAGAGATGGATATTACTGAGGCGGTCAGAAAAGAACTCGAACCCCTCAGAAGAAAAACCGAAGAACTCATCAAGGGGGTCGACGATATCCTTTTGAATATGAAAGCTGTCTTTGATGACGACGCCACACAGTCACTGCCCTCCGCTTTTGAAAGTTTACAGAGAACTGTAAGAACACTTGAGAACACAGTAGACAACATCGATGGATTGGTTGCCGAAAACAGAATTATTTTTAAAAATGTGATGTCTAACATCGATGAAATCGCTCAAAACCTCAACGACAATAACACGCAGATTTCTAACATCATTACAAATTTCTCTGACCTAAGTGACTCGCTTGTATCAGTAGACATTACCCGTACGTTAGTGAAAGCAGAGAAAGCAATGGAGGAAGTCACAGCAGTAACAAGCCGCATTAATAGTGGTGAAGGCACCATTGGAAAACTATTGGTAAATGACAGTCTTTATGATGGCTTGGTTGACAGCAATACAGAAATTCAAGATTTGTTAGACGATTTACAACTCAACCCTTGGAAATATGTGAGGGTAAGTTTGTTTGGGAGGAAGCAAGATGCAAAGATGTCAAAAGGTGACATCAAACGTATGGAGAAGATGATACGTGAGGAGATGGAAAACCAAAAAGACTGAATACCACTATGATTATGGCACATCTTGCACAAATAATTTTTGCTACGATGTTAGGGACAGGCGGGTTCCTATTTGCCAGACGTATTGCCTTTGTGGGACGTAACATTAATATGGGGCGTGACATTGACCTTTCAGACAGGAAGGCCGAGAGATGGAAAACAATGGCCCTTGTTGCCATGGGACAAAGCAAAATGGTGGCCAGACCTGTAGCGGGAATCCTTCACATTTTTGTGTATGTCGGATTCGTGATTATTAACATCGAAATGCTTGAGATCGTGTTAGACGGTCTGCTGGGCACACATCGCATTTTTGCGTCTTTGGGATCTGTATACAATGTCCTCATTGCCATCTTTGAAATTCTTGCATTTGCCGTTCTGGTAGCCTGCGTCATCTTTTTGATCAGGCGAAACATTATTGCCCTTGCTCGGTTTAAATCACCTGAAATGGGTGGATGGCCATCCATGGACGCTAACATTATACTTGTTGCTGAGATCATCTTGATGTTTGCTTTCCTGAGCATGAACGCCACAGACGCTATTGCTCAAAGCCTCAGTTTAGAACATTATGTTAAGGCAGGCAGTTTCCCGATAAGTCAATTCCTAGTTCCATTTTATTCTGGCTTCAGTGAGACGGGAATTGTTATTGCTGAAAGAGGATTTTGGTGGTTACATATCGCAGGTGTGATTTCATTTTTGGTATATGTGCCCTACTCAAAACACTTTCATATTTTACTCGCTTTTCCGAATACATATTACTCTAACCTCAATGAAAGCGGCGTATTGGACAACATGGCCTCCGTTAAAAAAGAAGTCGATCTCATGATGGACCCCACTGCTGATCCATATGCGACTCCCCCACCACCCGACAATGACGCTGTACCTGAAACACCACTCAGCTTTGGGGTAAAGGACGGCACTGATTTAAACTGGAAACAAATTATGGAATCCTACTCATGCACAGAGTGTGGAAGATGTACTTCTGTTTGTCCCGCGAATATGACGGGAAAGCGTCTATCTCCAAGGAAAATCATGATGGATTGTCGAGATCGGGTGGATGAGATTGGACACAATCGAGATGCCAACGGTGGGTCGTTTAAAGACGACGGAAAAAAGCTGCTAGGAAACTATATAAGTGAAGAAGAACTTTGGGCGTGTACATCATGCCAAGCATGTGTTGATGCGTGCCCGATTAATATCAGTCCGATGGGAATTATTCTAGACATGCGAAGAAGTTTAATTATGGAGGACAGTAAATCGCCTGAGACCATAACAAACATGTTTAACAACATTGAAAACAACGGTGCACCCTGGGCTTTCCCTGCTGCATCTCGGGGAGATTGGATCAAAGATGCATCGAGAAAACCTTAACAATACACTTTTGAGATGAATATATTTAAGGTTCCTACAATGGCGGAGATGATCGCTGAAGGCAAATCTCCAGAGGTGCTTTTTTGGGTAGGATGTGCCGGTAGTTTTGACGACAGAGCCAAGAAGATTTCAAAAGCGATTGCCCAAATACTCCACCACGTAAATGTAAGTTTTGCAGTCCTCGGTGCAGAAGAGAGTTGCACAGGTGATCCAGCAAAGAGAGCAGGGAATGAATTCCTTTTTCAAATGCAAGCAGCAACAAACATCACTCTTCTCAATGGCTATGGAATTAAGAAAATTGTGACAGGGTGCCCACACTGCTTCAACATCATGAAAAACGAGTACCCTGAGTTGGGAGGTTTATACAAAGTAATGCACCACAGTCAATTTATTGCCACACTTATTTCAGAAGGGAAATTAACATTGGCTGATGACCACCCATTTAAGGGAAAACGGATTACGTTTCATGACCCCTGTTATTTGGGGCGTGGAAATGGTGAGTACGAAGCACCGCGATCTGTCATAGCAGCACTTGATGCAGAACTTGTGGAAATGCGTCGTTGCAAATCAAAGGGGCTTTGTTGTGGTGCGGGAGGAGCTCAAATGTTTAAAGAAGCGGAAAAAGGAAATAAGGAAATCAACGAAAAGCGAACCGAAGATGTTCTTGAAACTTCAGCTGCAATTGTAGCTACAGGATGTCCCTTCTGTAACACAATGATGACAGACGGTGTGAAAGGTGCTGATAAATCAGAAACCGTGAATGTTCAAGACCTCGCAGAAATGATTGCATCCGCAGTAAGTATTGTACCAGAATAAAGAACTTAAAACATGTTATTAAAAGGAAAAATTGCGATTATTACAGGAGCATCTAGAGGAATCGGAGAGTCCATTGCCAGATCTTTTATCGCCCAAGGTGCTACTGTTGCTTTTACATATATAGGCTCCAAAGAGAGAGCTGAAGAACTGGAGAAATCTCTCACGGCAGCAGGAGGTCAGGCGCGGGGATTTAAGTCAGATGCATCAAAAATGGAAGATGCAGAACATCTCGTGAAAGAGGTTATAGAGGCATACGGAGGAATAGATATTCTCATAAACAATGCCGGTATCACCGATGACACATTGCTTATGCGCATGTCAGAAGACCAATGGGACAAAGTTATGAATGTGAATTTAAAAAGCTGTTTCAATCTCACAAAGTCTGTGCTTCGCACAATGTTGAAAGCACGATCAGGATCCATTATAAATATCAGCTCAGTCGTGGGCATCCAAGGAAACGCCGGCCAAGCGAATTACGCAGCTTCCAAAGCAGGCATACTGGGCTTCACAAAATCTGTCGCCCTAGAACTTGGCTCGAGAAGCATCCGATGCAATGCAATCGCGCCAGGTTTTATTGAGACTGAGATGACTGAAAAATTAGATGAAACAACTGTGCAAGGATGGCGTGATGCCATACCTCTAAAACGCGGTGGATCTCCAGAGGACGTGGCAAACGCATGTATTTTCCTGGCAAGTGATATGAGTTCTTATGTGACAGGCCAAACACTGAATGTGTGTGGCGGAATGATTACCGCTTAAACTGAAAACAATTTGAGCTCCATTTGGCCTGACATTCTCGTTGACGTTCCGCACTGGAAGTGGTTTATTGCGCTTGCAGTGGCACTTGGATTAACGTTGCTTAGATATGCGATAGGAACGGATGGTCCACAGAAAGCATGGCTCAGATGGGGGATTGGATTTTTAAGATTGGGCGTGCTCGGTGTGCTCTGCTTTTTACTCTTAGAACCCATTCTGAAGACGATCACAGCAGAGACAGAACCAGCAACAATACTTCTGGTTCACGATGGAACATCGTCTCAGTGGGTCGGAAAAGATAGCACTTCGAATAGATTGGCACTTGCAGACTGGGTGAACAAAGCCCCACTCCCATTTGTTGAAAATGGGTTCGAAGTAGAAAACTACATTTTCGGAACACAGCTTTTAGGGTTAGACATCAATGAATGGGGAGATTCAATTCAAAGTTCTCAACTTTTATTTGACGCCCCACGAACGGATATCGGATCGGCTTTAGAGGGGCTTCGTGATAAATTCTCACACAGAAACATCGCTGGCGTCATTTTCACAACGGATGGATTAAGTAACAGAGGACGAGATCCGGAATTCGGCTCACAGTTACTTGATGTGCCTCATTTTTTTGTCGGTACAGGAGACACTACAGCGGTAAGAGATATTCAAGTTGCTGATGTTCTATGCAACGAAGTTGCATATCTGGGAAACACCTTTCCTCTAGAAGCGAAAATTAAAGCACGTGGGTTTGAAGGAGAATCCGTCATCACCTCAGTCCTTATCAATGGAAACCTGCAGGAAGAACACATTTGGATTTCAAACGCTGAAATTGATTCTGAAAACATCCGTTTTGAGTTAGATGCTTCAACAACTGGTACATTCAAAATAGAAGTCACAAGCAGGATACAAGGTGGACAAAATGAAGCCTTACTCGCAAACAACTCAAAAGTGACATTCATTGAGGTGCTGGAAAGCAAACGCAAAGTATTAATAGTAGCAAATGCTCCTCATCCTGATGTTGCAGCGACTAGAAATGCTGTGTCGGCAAACAAACACCAAACTGCTGAGGTGATTTTTTCGAGTGAATTACTCGATTTTGAAAATTCAAGAAACACCACCCTGCCACAGCATGACATTCTAATTCTACATAACATCCCCAGCAGATTTTCGCCAGTGCCATCATCCATTTCTGAGGCCATTGTTTCGGACACACCTATCTTATTTATCGGGGGAGCAATATCAGACTTATCCCAGCTGCCTATTGAACGGACTGGTGTTGTCATTGAAGATTCCGATCTTTTAGAGACTGTGGAAGGTGTTCCTGATCCTGGTTTCTCTCTTTTCTCACCACCAGAATCGCTTGCATCTCATCTCATGACTTGGGCGCCTGTCAACACAACCTTTGGTGAGGTGAAAGCCGCAGGGTCATTGGAGGTTCTGTTATACCAAACACTGGGCGCACTCAAAACCCAATGGCCACTTTGGGCTTTCAACAAGGACGCATCAGGAAGACGAAGCGGAATTATTATGGGAGATGGAATATGGAGATGGAGGATGGAGAATTTCCTTCGAGATGAAAACTTTGAGGTTTTTGACGAACTCATCAACGGGTCTATCCAATATCTGGTGAGTCGTGACGATATCAGACGCTTCCGTGTTGAGGCTCCATCAAAACTCGATGAGGACGAACGTGTCAAGATTTCTGCCCAAGTATATGACGCATCATTAAAGCCCACAACAGAAATAGACATCCAACTTACAATTAGAAATCAAAACGATCAAGAATACGATTATTATTTCTCGGTTTCAGAACAGAGATACCGCCTAGATTGTGGCAGACTCGCTCCAGGAGAATACACATGGCGTTCATCATGTCTACTCGATGGAGAAATATATGAAGAAAACGGTTCTTTTGTCATTACAACATTAAAGGCTGAGCTGAGTTCTCTCCCTGCAAATCATGCACTTCTTCAGAGGCTGAGCGTGAAATCGGGGGGTATCTACCTCGGCGCATTAAATGCGATAAACGTTAATAATAGCAAATGGAGTGAAATAGTTTTGGGGCAAACCAAAAAGAGAAGCATCTTGCATGAATTTACAGAGCGCCTCGACTTCATACGGTTTGATCTCATTTTGTGGATTGTGATTTTAGCATTGTCTATTGAATGGGTTGTAAGAAGACGCCAAGGGGGATATTGATAACAGAACTAAATAAAACATTTTTAAGAGTTTAAATAAATACATTTTACCATGTCAACACAACAAGAAGCAGAAAAGAGACGAATCAAACTGATCATTGGTTCAGCATTAATCATTCTACCCGTCATCTTTCTATGGAGCTCATTAACGTTTACAATTAGCTCAGGACATGCCGGTCTTATTTTCCATACTTTCGGCAACGGAGTAAACGCTGAAGCGCCTGCTTTGAAAAGTGGGTTCCACATTAAAGCACCATGGGACAAAGTCTACGAATACGAAATAAGACAACAAGAGCTTTTTGAAAATCTTGAAGTCCTTTCATCAAACTTATTGAAGATTAAGATGGATATGACCGTCTTCTATCAGCCGACATACGACAAGCTTGGTTATTTAGAGATCGAAAGAGGAAGTCGTTACGAGTCAAAGGTGATTCAGCCGGCAATGAGGTCAGTTGCCCGAGAGGTGATTGCTCAATATCTCCCAGAAGAATTTAATACAACAAAAAGAGAAGAGATTCAATTGGAAATCGAAACGCGTTTGGAGGAAAAACTTTCGAATAACTACATTCAACTGAATGACGTTCTTATCAGAAACATCGAACTTCCACTCACCTTAGAACAAGCCATTGAAAGAAAGCTACAACAGGAACAAGAATCATTAGAATACGAATTCCGTATAGAGAAAGCCTCAAAAGAAGCTGAGCGAAAGAGAATAGAAGCTGAAGGGATCCGAGATTTCCAGAACATCGTCTCTCAGAGTATTTCAGATGAGTTACTCCAATGGAAAGGCATCGAGGCCACAACAATTCTCGCTGAAAGCAACAACGCGAAAGTGGTTGTCATCGGAGCTGGAGATGATGGGCTTCCGCTTATTTTAGGTGGCAACTAGACAGATACCATAAAATATTGCCCCATCAAAAAGGTTCGCTTTAAAAGCGAACCTTTTTTAATGCTAGATACTTCAACGTAATGCTAAAACGTAAAAGGGGAAATTCGTTCATCAATTGGATTAATATCCAATCAATCCAAAAACAATGTTATGCTTTCTCAACAAAAAGACCAGCTTCTTTGGCGCGATTAATCGCGTTCAAAATACCGATTTTATTAATCGTACGCATTGCAGCAGCAGATACTCGTAACGTGACCCATCTATCCTCTTCTTCAATATAAAAACGTTTACGTTGAAGATTTGGATAAAAACGACGCTTCGTCCTCGCTTTTGAGTGACTCACGTTGTTTCCAACCATCACTTTCTTTCCTGATATCTGACAAATACGGCTCATGACTAAAATTTTAGGACTGCAAAGAAACGACTTTTTTCGTATTCAACCAACACTTACCACATGTCTCTTCACTGTTTCTTCAATATAATCAAAAGTCTTAAGAACTACAGCCTCAACTACAGCTTCTCTATCACCCTCAAAAGACGTTGTCCATGACTCGCAAAAGCCCGGCCCTGCTATTGAAATACAGACCGTCCCTACGGGAGTTTCAATTGTCCCTCCGCCTGGACCAGCAATACCCGAAGTGGCAATAGCAAAATCAACATTTAATACTTTTCTACATCCTTGTGCCATTTGCACAACGACTTCCTCACTGACAATACCCTTATCTGCGATTGTTTGCGCACTTACTCCTAAAACAGACACCTTTACATCTTCTGCGTAGGCGACAATGGCACCACGGAAATATCTGCTGGAGCCAGGAACGGAGCTAATCGCTTTCGCGATTGCTCCGCCCGTTAAACTCTCAGCAGTACCTATCGTTAAAGAGTTCTGTATAAAGCTAGTTAACTGCAAGACGTACCACTGTATTTACATCTCCCTGAGATATCTCTACGAGATAGATCCCCGCAGAGAGATCGTTAATATTGACTTGCTCTACCATAGAGGTCGTGTTCCATTGACGAAGTGTGCGGCCGTTAAAATCAACGATTCTCACAGAATGCACGCCAGGTCGATCAATGACAATATCAAAAGATGAATAAGCTGGGTTAGGGTATATCATGACTTCTCCATCTTCAAATGGCTCCGAAACACCAACCCAGTCATTAAATTCGATGTCAGAACATTCTCCCAAATCGGCAACGGCAACTCTAAGATGAACAATGTCATTTAAATCTACTGGATCCTCGTCGCCACGTACATGAAGGCCTGGCTCGAAGTCTCTTTGGTAAACAATTTCAAGGTGGTCAACTACGTCTGGAGCCAAAGATCCAAAAACGGATTCATACCCATCAAAATCAAGGTCAGGCGTTAAATCACACGCATCTTCAGTATTCCAAGTTGAACCATTGTCCATTGAATTTACCAAATACAAATGGCGGTAGTTCTGAGACCCTGTCGTGTAGTCCTCTCGTATTGCAGAGTAGGTTACAAACAAATCACCTGCTTCATTGGATCCCATACTTGGAATTCCAGCAAGGTTGACAAAATACGCAGCGATTTCATCTTCAAGATCAAGTGTTCCACTTTCATCAATGTCATAAGCGTATGCGATAGTCAAAGAGCTATCGATGCCATAACTCTGGTTCCAGTACTCGAGGCCATTTGTGCCAGGGAAGAAACTGAAGTTATCGTCAACCGTATCTGCATCCATATAATACATGCCACCGAACACAACGTGAACCAAACCGTCTTGGTCTACATGCACATCGCCAGATCCATCTGAATTGAGATATTCTTGGAAGATTCCATCGCCATCAAAGTCCTCACCTTCATCTATAGGAAGGCCCATGTCAATCACGTAATTATCTACAGGGAAATCAATAACAGGTGTGTACTCCCAGTTGTCTCCATTGTCCTCAGAGATCATCACGAATGTATCCATGAGGTCATTGAATACTGTGAATGCAACGACTCCGTCACGTGCGTGTATTGCGTATGTGTCACCACTGAAACCAACAAAATTCGTGGTATCTAAAGCAGGGAATGTTGACTGCTCCCAGGTCACCCCTGCATCCAATGAACGGTAATAAAGAAGTGCTCCGTCCTGCCCTTCATACAACACACCTCCATTCGCGACAGGTGTCGAAACACCAATCACATGAATCGTGTTTCCGTCAGGGCCGCTTGTCGCCACTCTAGGCCAAAGAACACCAGTTGGACCCTCCATAGGAATGCTCATTTCACTCCAAGCATCACCACTTCCTGCTGCTCTTGATGTCATTAGAAAAGGTGTGTCAATACCAGGATGAGTGATACTTAACTCCAATCCTGAACCTGTGTGAGCAATAGAAGGCCAACCACATCGTACACTTTCTATTCTTTCGTAAGGCTGTTCTTCCCAAACCTCTCCATCAAAGAAATTATATCCAGTCCCTCGATCCGGGAAAGTGCCCGTTTCTAGACTCATGTTCCAACCTGCACTAACCGCACTCCCATACCCTACAAGTCTATCGTCGATCGCAGCATTTGTTTGAAGATCGTATTGTGTTAATCCTATAATTTGTCTTTGCACAACCAAAGCACGTGTTTGAATGTTTTCAAGTTGCCCAATCTTTCCTTCTTGAGAGAAAGGCATCTGTGGAACCTCTGTAAATCCGTCCATAGCTTTTATAGGCATCAATTTTGACACCCTCGCTTCGACGGCCACTTGAGGAATCTCACTTAGGGAAAAAGAAGGAGATGTTGTCGTTTCTTGCGCTTGAAAAGGTGCGTAAACTGCCAACGATAAAAGGGAAAATATAGAAAACCGAAGTAGTGATTTTTTCATAGAATAGAAATTAGATTTGATTTACACTTGGCAAACTAATACATTCTGTCACTACACCGAAATTTTAGACGATGAATTCCTGTGTGGTTATCCTTTCAGAGTTGCTATAATCGTCTCTCTCCCTATAACTTGATCATCAATTCCTATATGAATATCTGCATCCAAGGGAAGGTAAACATCAATCCTCGAACCGAATTTAATGAAGCCCACTTCTTCCCCTTTACCAAGAGTTTGGCCTGGTTTGATGTAATATCGTATCCTTCGTGCGACTGCACCAGCGATCTGGCGAAACAACACTTCTCCTTGTGCGCTCTCAACAACAAATGTCGTTCGTTCATTCTCTGTACTGCTCTTTGGATGCCAAGCCACCAAGTATTTTCCAGCATGATATTTGGCGTATTTCACAATTCCAGCCATCGGTGTCCACTGACAATGAACGTTTAAAGGACTCATGAAAATGCTGACTTGAATTCTCTCATCCTTAAAATACTCGGGTTCAGTCACCTTCTCAATCACCACTACTTTGCCATCACTTGGTGCAATGACATCTCCGAGACCTCCAGTTGGAAGCCTTTTGGGCATTCGGAAAAATTGAGCGAATAAAATGAAAATGACAGACGCACAAAACCAGACAATCCACAAAGCCAAATCAGGCACATCGAGCGCGTATAAGACCATGGAAATAATCGCTGACACCAATAATACCAAAGCCAATGGAAAAAAACCTTCTCTATGTAATGTCATGAAATAAATATTCTAATTATCAGTACGACAGGGGCCGCAATAAGTAGCCCGTCAAACCTATCTAAAATCCCACCATGCCCAGGCAACAAGGTGCCACTGTCTTTAACGTTGGCGCGTCTTTTAACTGCGCTTTGGACCAAATCACCCAAGGTAGAAAGGATGCCCGTCAACAACCCGAGCAAAACACCTTGGTTACCCATCCAAAGCCACCCAACAATTGCAGCACCAATAGCTCCGAAAAAAACTCCTTCCCAAGACTTGTTTGGGGATACTTTCGGCGCCAGACCTCTTTGAATAAACTTCTTACCGAACAGTCTCCCTCCCAAATAAGCAAAAGTATCATTCGCCCAAATCCAAGTTAAAAAGGCCACAACATCCCATCCTACCCAAGCCTCAAAGGGTCTTCCCATTGCCCACAAAGACACCACGGCAAGGGTGATGAGTAAATAACCAAGTGGCGCACCGTTTAATCTCTTGTACTCTTTTAACCCTTGTAGCAAAACAGCAATCCACAAGACAATGGCCGTAATCAAATCAAAAGTCGTCGCGAACACAACGATAGAAACAAATACAACTCCCGTTAAGCTGCGAGTGACACTTTCATTCATAACTGCAAAAGGGATTGTGCCTGTTCTTCAAAGTCTTTGGGCACCAAAAGCTGAACTTCTATAGAGGCAAACCCCACACCCGAGTAACTGCTGTCTTGACGATTCAAGATTACACATGGGATCTCAGCATCCACAAGAATCTGCCTGCGCATCTCCACTCCTGGAGCGAAAGCGTTCGCATAAACAGACACCCATCCGTCCATTATTCAGACTTCGGTTCATTGTCAGACTCATCGGCTTTCGAATCGGCAACTTCATTGGCTACCTGATCTGTTTCAACGATTAACTTCACGCCCACCTCCTCATCTTTAAAAGATCTTGGGCCTAAAATCCGCTCCACATCTTCCTTAAATATGACCTCATCTTTAAGAAGCGCTTCAGCAACTTCAACAAGCTTTGATTTGTTTGCAGAAAGGATATCCTTCGCCTTTACGTAGGCTTTTTCAATAATCTTGCTTACTTCCTCATCAATGATTCGAGCAGTCGATTCTGAATAGGGTTTTGTGAATGATGTTTCTCCACCGCTGTCGTAATAGCTAATGTTTCCTACTTTTTCATTTAATCCGTAGACAGTTACCATGGCGTGCGCTTGCTTGGTGACTTTCTCCAAATCGCTTAGCGCTCCAGTAGAGATTTTACCAAACATTATTTGTTCTGCGGCCCTGCCACCTAGCGCGGCACACATCTCGTCAAAGATTTGTTCCGAGGTGGTGATTTGGCGTTCATGGGGAAGATACCATGCAGCACCTAGACTCTTACCTCTTGGGATAATACTGACCTTCACCAGTGGGGAAGCATACTCTAACAACCAACTTACGGTTGCGTGACCCGCTTCATGAAAAGCAATCGTCTTCTTCTCTCCAGGCGAGATGACCCTTGACCGTTTCTCTAATCCACCGACGATTCGATCAATGGCCTCGTTGAAGTCCGTGTGACCGACTTTCTTTTTATCCTTTCTCGCAGAAAAAAGTGCGGCTTCATTACACACGTTGGCAATATCGGCACCACTGAAACCAGGAGTCTGCTTGGCGAGAAGGTCAATATCGATCGTCTCATCCGATTGAATAGGCTTAAGATGGACGTGGAAAATGGCTTTACGCTCATTGACATCTGGCATATCCACATAGATTTGTCTGTCAAATCGACCCGCACGCAACAGCGCATTATCCAACACATCAGCTCGGTTTGTTGCTGCGAGAATAATGACACCACTGTTTGAATCAAACCCATCCATCTCAGTCAGCAGTTGATTCAATGTATTCTCACGTTCATCGTTTGAACTGAAGTTGGCATTTTTACCTCTTGCCCGACCTATGGCATCAATCTCATCAATGAAAATAATGGAGGGTGCTTTTTCCTTGGCTTGCTTGAAAAGATCCCTTACTCGAGACGCACCCACACCTACAAACATCTCAACGAAATCAGACCCACTCAGACTGAAAAAAGGCACCTGAGCTTCACCTGCTACTGCTTTTGCGAGCAAGGTCTTTCCAGTACCTGGTGAACCTACAAGCAGAGCTCCCTTAGGAATTTTTGCGCCAAGTCTCGTGTATTTCTCGGGCTTCATCAAAAAATCTACGATCTCTTCAAGTTCCTCTTTAGCCTCATCTACACCGGCAACATCATCAAAAGTAACTTGAGTTTTGTCGCCTTTCTGATGAAGTTTGGCTTTTGATTTTCCAATGTTAAAAATCTGATTTCCGCCTGGTCCGCCACCACCAATACGCTTCATTATAAACATCCAAACAACAATCATAATGACAAGGAAAAAAATCCACGAAAACATTTGCTGTCCCCACTCATTCACGGGCTCATATTTCGAGTCAATGTTATTTGAGTCTGTAAGCGCCTTATAATCCTCTGTATAACTGTCGCCTGGAGGCATAGAGAACCAAAGGTCATGTCCAGAAAATAATCCCTTCATGACGGCATTCGATTCCTCGTCATCATTTGACAACTGCCCACGTGCACTTTCAGTCAAAAAGACTTTATATACGCGACCATCGTGAATGACGTGATCTACATCTCCAGATTCAACGTGAATTTTAAAATCAGAAAACTGAATTTCCTTCCCACCACCGTCAGAGTTGAGAAGAATCATCCCCAACAGCACAACACCTACCACGGCGTAGATCCAGTAAAAATTAAAATTCTTTCCTGCCCCTTCTTCTCCGCCTACATTCTCATTGGATTTCTTGGGAGTGGTCTTTCTTTTTTTAGGACTCTCCTTGGACTCGCTTTTTTTAACTTGCTTTTTCATGCTTGCTCTTCCAATTTTACTGGATTTTCAGACTCATAGCCACGTATCTCTGCATCTCCCCATAATTCTTCCAATGCATACCGACTTCTTACATCTTTATGAAAAACATGAACGACGACATCAAAATAATCCAAAATCGTCCACTCACTATTTCGCAATCCTTGCACAGACATTGGTTTTTCACCTATGGACTCTTTCACCACCTTCTCAACTGAAGATGCCAACGCTGAAACCTGCGTCTGGCTATTGCCATGCGCTATGACAAAAAAAGCAGACATTGCATTTTCAATCGTACTTAAGTCAATAATTTTAATATCATGACCTTTGACATCATCAAGACCTTTGATGACTGCATCAAGCAGAATATGAGATGGGAGAACAGCAGGTTTTTTCATGAAATATTTTCAGTTCACAAAGTTACTACTTTTGCATACGATGACAGCCTAAATCATGACACATAATAGGACATGAATGCCAATGTTAGTGAAATAACGACTGAAAGAGGTTTGGTGAAGCGTATCAGCTTGGGTTCCGTTGGGAGTACGAATGATTATGCCATAAATTTTTTACGTACGGAAAACACCGACAAAGAGACCATTGTCGTTGCAGAAAGTCAGGAAAAGGGAAAAGGCCAAAGAGGAAAACCGTGGATTTCAGCACCAGGTAGGGACTTATGCATGAGTTGGATCCTAAAAACACCTCCTCAACCACCTGCTGTTTTCAATATGGCTGCAGCCTTAGGGGTTCTCGACGGTCTACGAAAAATCACAGGCAACACAGACATCTCAATAAAATGGCCAAACGACATCATTGTTGTTCACAACAACGTCCCAAAAAAAATATCAGGACTTCTTATTGAAAACATCTGGAGAGGAGATGTTTGGGCTGCTGCAATTGTCGGAATCGGTGTCAATGTTGGAAAGGAAAGCGATCCCAAGCACCGTCCCCAATTTAAACTTCCAGCCACAAGTATATTTGACCTGATTTCAAAACACATGTCACCCGCATCACTCGAAGTTGTCATTCTAAATGCACTTCAACACAGGGTGAATAACCTCAGACATACAGGCGGGATACAAAACACCGTCTCAGCATTCAACTCAGAACTGTTTGGCATACATTCAGAAAGAGTTTACACCGTCAACGAGACCAATCACACAGGTGTATTGAAAAAAGTAGAAGAAGATGGACGGGCAGTGTTCTCTTGGTCAAAAAACAACACAAGAAATAACATTCAAAATCCTGAAACACATTTACATTCCTCAGAAGTTATTTGGTCATGGTGAGGTTGGAAACCTGTTCACCATTCCTTCAGCCATTTTTTTAAACAAGCTGTTTAATGCTGGCTCTACCATCATTCTGGTAAATGGATTTAGATCTGCATCACTTCGGACATAACAAGTAGAACCCTGAGAATGATCTGCGGCGATGACTTCCAAAGAAAACTTCACAGGAGAAGGAGCGACTGTATTTAGGCGCAAAATCATTCCCTCAGTAAGGTTTTCTAAATCTTTTTCAAGATGAATCGAAACACCTCCTTTTACTTTAAAAGAACACGTGTCACCCTTCGATGTGAAATCATTGACTTCACCTTCAGGAAGCACCTCCCCTATGATGTCGAGACTTTTTAATTCAGTAGATAAAGCTGAAACAGAGATTCCCAAAACAACTTTTGGACCTTCGAAAGAAATCATACCGGCAGATGATTGTTGCTCCAAGATACTGGGTCAGCTGACCAGCCGTCCAATTCTTTTTTCTGAGCGTCAGTGATGTACTCTGATTTACATGCAACGTCAAGCATCGTAGCGTAATCAGTCAAAGTGAAGAAAGAACATGCTTTTTCAGAAAATCGATCCACCGCATCGGGGAATCCATATGTAAAGAACGCAAGCAAACCTTTGACTTCAAGTCCAGCATCTCTAAGCGCATCAACAGCTGACAATGAACTCTTGCCCGTAGATATTAGGTCCTCAATTACGAAAACACTACTAAATCCGGAAAAGTCACCCTCGATTCTTTGTTGCTTGCCATGACTCTTTGCAGAAGCCCTTACATAAATGAAAGGAATACCTAATTCCTGCGCAATTAAAGCACCTAAAGCGATACCTCCAGTGGCGACTCCAGCAATTGCTTCAGGTTTTCCTGTGCGTTCGACAATCGCCTCAGAGGCAATCTGACGAATATAAGTTCGGATGTTCGGATGGCTTAATATGCGCCTATTGTCGCAGTAAATTGGAGACTTTCTTCCACTTGCCCACGTAAATGGCTGTTCAGGAGATAATTGAATCGCTTTGATTCGTAGTAAAAATTCAGCTACCTTTCGTTGATTCTCATTGCTATTAGACATGTCACAAATGTACGTTGTATTTATGCTGAACCGAAAGGTACGTTTTGTCAATTCAGCGGCAGGAAATATGAAGTCAACGGGTTCGATATTATCCATTTTTAATCCCGATAAAAAAACGCTAAAAGAACTACCAAAGTTCATTAAAGCGCACAATGAGGTCGAAGAGGTTATGCTTGTGAGTGACGATGTCGAAGCACTTTGGATCCGATTTTGTCTCAACTATTTTGAAGTTCTTTCTGCTGGAGGAATGGTTCTAAATTCGAAAAACAAGGTTCTTTGGATTAACCGAAACAATCACTGGGACTTACCCAAGGGCAAGGTAGAGCCGGGAGAAAGCCTAGAAGATGCAGCCATGAGAGAAGTCAGCGAAGAAACCGGGATAGAAAACCTCAAGATTACAGGAGATCTTGCGACCACATATCATACTTATGACATCGATGGCGTTGTGCATTTAAAAACAACGTTTTGGTTTTCCATGCAACACAAAGGAGGAGATACTGTAGGAATACCCCAGGCAATAGAAGGCATCACAGAGGTGAAATGGCTTAAAAACCCTGTCCCAAAGAAGATTTGGGATTCTACATACGGAAGCATTCGAATCGTCGTGAATGCTTTTATAAAGCGTTCTATTTAAGCTTTATAAGTACTTGACCTAACCCTTGACTGGGGAGGCGAGTGGACACCGAGTGGACTTCAAGCATAGGAGATAATATAATTGTTTGCGGTATGGACTCGATTGAAAGGCCGTCCAACCATCTCGTATCCGCACCTACCCAGCGTAACATATCTGAGGAATATTGACGAGAATCCAACAATTCGTCCCACGCCAAACGCGTTCCATCAATACTTAGTACAACAAACTGTATGTCGTTCCGTGCACTTTGCAATGATCTTTCAACGGCTCTAAAGGCCGACCATTCACGCATGCTCGCGGAACTTCCAGATTTGACAACGAGAATCGCAGTCCATTTACCTTCCAATTCGTCCAAGGAAATCAAATCTAAAGCGGGAGTTGTCCAAACTTGATTGACCACATCCAAAGCGCTCCATACCTCTGATCCTTTCATCATCCGCAAAGACGAAAGTGGCGAGTTGGCATTATTTAACCACCACAATGATGCGATTGGGTTTGGCTCCGACAGCTCCCACCACCACATTGCAAGTGCGACCTCATCCAAAGCACATCCGAGTGCCAGCGCAATTGAATCTGAGTGGTTATTACTTACCCAAGAAATGAGTTCAGATGGAGGCGCGACTTCTTGGTACCAACTTTTATTGACTTCTATCCAGGACGAACACCAGCCATGAGATTGGACTTTTTCAAGAATTGTTCTCGTGGTATCCGCACTGGATTCTTCTTGCCAAAACTGCCTCAACAATTTACTGGATAAGCCAGAATCTCTTTTCCATTGTAATCTTAGTGCAAACACCAAATCTCTGTAATGAGAAGGGTGTATAAAAGCCGAATCTGAAAGCAGGTTTGTGCACGCATCTTCAAAAACCAAATCTAACGAATCTGTATAATTTAAATCGACCAATCTGGCCCCACCTCCAACGGCTCCAGACAAAGCCATTCTGTCATACATCGCGAGTTCATCGAGTTCAGCAGCAAACAATCTAAGACGATCGTATTTCCATGAAGGGTGTTCTGCTCCCCAATTCGATTTTGACATGACCCTTCTTAACCTTGTCGGACCCACAGGAGATTTGTGTAAAGTCAATGTATCTGATACCATTTCATTGGGTCTTGAAAGAATTTTCCAGCTCCACGGTGGGGCTTCGAATTCGTAGACACGCGTCGATGCCTGTGGTTGACGAAATGAGAAGCTTCCTTCTGAGTTCACAGGCAATATGTCTATTAACGTCCGATTTCCCACCACGCCATCTAACGCTTCATACATAAATAAAAATGAGGGAGGGCCTGATTGCACTTCATCCCAACCTGACATGACGCCTTGAATGAGATTTTGAGAAAACACCAATCCACTGGCTTGGAAGAACAAGAGAAAAACCAAGCAACAGCTCTTCATGTCAAGCACGTGTTTAGACAAAGTCCAGAACAGCTTTTGGCACAAAACTACTTACATCCCCACCGTTTGCTAAAATATCACGTACAACAGTCGAACTTATAGGCGCAAATTCAGGATCTGTAAATAAGATGACTGTTTCTAAGGAAGGATTGAGCTTTTTTGTCATTTGGGCGATCGTCCGCTCATACTCAAAATCAGCGCCATTCCTCACACCCCGAAGCATCCATTCAGCTTTAACCTTCTCACAAAAACGTACCGTAAGACCAGAAAACGTTTCAACATTAACAGAAGCCGCATTTGAAAAAACGCGTGTCAACATCTCAATACGTTGGTCGAGTGTAAACATGGATTTCTTAGACCCATTGACGCCTATAGCAATGACAATCTCATCGAACATTGGGATCGCTCGACGAATAATATTCTCATGCCCAAGTGTAATGGGATCGAAAGAACCGGGGAAAACTGCACGTCTCATGATTCGAAGGTAAAGAAACTAAAGTGTACATGACCAAATTTTCTGGACTCAACAAAACCATCTGCCCCACCAAATGCAATTCTTTCTCCATGCTCTAAGACAAAAAGTCCACCTTGGGCGACTAGTCCAGAATCTTTTACAAGCCCAGGAATTGATTCAAACTTATCCATGTCATAGGGTGGATCTGCAAATACGAAATCGTAAGGCGTACATGCTCTCCTCATAAAACCGAAACTGTCGTTGCACACAACAAGAACATTGTCGTAATCAAGGAGCTTAAACTGCGCTTTGATATAGCGACACGCTTTATTTTGTTTCTCTACTGAAGTCACAAATGCGGCTCCTCTGCTCGCACATTCAATCCCTACCATACCTGTTCCTGAAAACAAATCAAGCACCTGGGCGCCTTCAAGATCAATCCTCGTTCTCAACAAATTAAACAACCCCTCTCTGCCAAAATCTGTTGTAGGTCTACCTTGAAAACCCTTCATAGGCTTCAATCTTCTTCCTCTCCAAGCACCACCAGTAATCCTCACTTGGAAAGCAATTTCAAGCCCTCCCATTTGGACTGCCCCAAACATTCTGTATCGGAAAAGAACCTTTTGAAAACCGCGTGTAAATCCTGACCGATGAGACCAGCAAACCTGACAGCAACACCATCTTGTTCTACCCCATTTCTGTGCATTGCATTGACGACAGAATACAGAATACTTTCTGGATCACCTTTCAATGAATGCCCACTCCAAACCGCATTGCCTCTGTAAGATGCTGCGAAATCTGCACCTCGCTTACCTGCATCAATAACCACTACCCACACATCTATTTGTCTGGATATACTGATTGCTGTTTGCATTAAAACAGCTGACTGAATGACTCCTTGTGCCTGTGGAAAGCTCCTCTTGACTGACTCCTCCCAATCTTCGTCTAGTCCCTCCACAAAAACGGGCTCACCTTCTATTGACTCAAGATGGCGTATCCTTAAGCCAACATCCGTTGCGGGCGCATGATGTAATTTAAACCATTTTTCTGCGGCTTCACTGTCGTCTTTTAAAACAATGGCAGGAACAATCGTTGTTCGCGCAAACCGTTGTGTATAGACCACTTCATTCACAGTGCTAAATCTCCCTTTAAGTGCACGTAAAACTTCAGGCAACATTGAAATTTTACTTACCGCTCGGTGGCCAAATGAAAATTCTGATTCCTGTGAAACCGAGTCGCGAAACATCCATGCCCATTGTACTTCACGTCCATCCCAACGCAAAAACAACCCTTTAGGATCCTTTCGGCTATCAGTATCAGTTGCGCCAGTTTCCATCAGTGTGAGCTTCGGTTGTGGATCCGAAACGAAGTGTATCTTTCTTTACTTTGTCGCGTCCAAAAGGCGTTGGATCTTGAACTAAAATTGTGGGCTGCCACAAGCCACCTATCTCGACAACACCTACTTTCATTCTGAAACGTTCACCTGTATTCGGGTTAAAGGGCATCTCAGACAAATTAAACAATGGGAGCTTCGCTTTTTCTCGGTAATCTTGAGTCAGGTTCTCTGCATAAAAGCTCGTGTATGTTGTGTCACGAATTTTATAGGGACTGTTATCTTCCTCGATATTGGTCAGAAACAAATCTCTATCTAATTCTAGCATCAAGGCCAAACTGTCAAGGTCGGATCGTTTGATGACGTAGCCTTCTTTAAAACTTTTTAACTCTGGCAACGTGTCATGAAAAGACCCCATATTATAGGTTACAGGCATAACCTCAGAATGAATGAACAGCGCAAGACTGTCAAAATCAGGAGCAAATGTGCCAAATACAGATTTATGTGCAATTTGGGTCTCTCTGATGTCCTTTAATCTTTGGATCGTTTTTGCTTGTACACTTTTCTTTGTTTTTTGAAATTTAATTTCATCATTGACAGATGAAATCACCGCATACCCCAAAACAAAAGAACAAGCAATCCCAAAAACAAGTATTTTTTTATAAAGATCGCTGTCAATTTTATCCAGGATTTCTGGAAGCGCAAATACACCTACCGCAATAAGCGCAAGGCCTGCAAACAACATCGCCAACGGCTGACTTTCGAGCGAATCACCAAGCAAATACTTAATCACTGGAACAATTCCTGCGATGATTAAAAATGCTGAGATGACATACTTACCAACGTCTTTACTATTCTTTTCCATCAAAAATTTGTTTCGAGTGACGAAACTACAACATACAACTTTTAATCCCTTAGTTATTGTTGCTTTTTCACAACAACACTCACGTAACTTCGGTGTTCATGATACGTGCTTCTTCAAATGAACTTGCTGGCCAGCTTAAGTCTCATTTCCCTCACGCCCCAACCTTAGGACAGGAAAGGCTTATTCATGCTTTCTCAAAATTCTTGATCTCGAAAAAACCGCGTTGTACTTTAATCATCAAGGGCTACGCTGGAACAGGGAAAACAACGTCTATCGGCGCCATCGTCCGTACACTTAAGGCGCAAAAAGTCCCGACAGTTCTGCTTGCCCCCACAGGAAGGGCCGCAAAGGTGATGGCTTCATATAGCGGAATCAATGCCTCAACAATTCACAGGAGAATCTATGTTGGCAAAAAAAACAGCGACGGATCTGACGGATATAAATTGGCACCTAATCATTATAAAAAAACAACCTTTATTGTAGATGAGGCATCCATGATTGGTGAATCTGGGGGACATTTAAATAATTTATTAGACAATCTTCTTGAGTATGTATTTTCCGGAATCGAATGCCGACTCATTTTGGTAGGTGACGACGCCCAACTCCCTCCTGTGGGTTGTTCAACGAGTCCCGCATTACAGGAAAAGAGATTAACAGAAAATCATTCACTCACCATCGCAACTGTTGAACTGACAGAAGTCGTTCGACAAGAACTCGACAGCAGCATCCTTGCAAATGCACATGGTTTACGCCTCGACATCTCAAATGCCATTGACAAAGACAAAATAGATTATCCGCAATTGGACTTAAGCTTGGGACCTGATGTCATGAGACTTCCTGGATTAGAACTTCAGGACTTTCTCGAAACACTGCATGGCCGATTTGGAGAAGATGGGGTGATTGTCATTACAAGGTCAAATAAAAGGGCAGTACTCTTTAACCAACAGATTAGACAGCGGATCTTATGGCAAGAAGAAGACATCAATGCGGGAGATAGACTGATGGTGGTCAGAAATAATTATTTTTGGCTTAAAGACCATACTGAATTGCCGGTTGACCTGATTGCCAACGGTGACATGTTAGAGGTCGTTCGGATTTCATCAAGATTTACGAGGTATGGACACGAATTCGCAGAAGTAGATGTGACTATTTCTGACTTCCCTGACTATCCATCATTTACAGTCACCATTTTATTGAGCATGTTAAATGACACAAAAGCCTCAATGTCCCAAGCGGATACAAAAGCACTTTATAACGCAATCGGAGAAGATTATTCAGACTTAAAAACGAAGACTGCGATCCGTAAAGCTATCAATGCGGACCCCTGCTACCAAGCACTGCAAGTCAAGTTTGCGTATAGTTTAACCTGCCACAAAGCACAAGGGGGACAATGGCCAGCAGTCATTATTGACCAAGGATATATCAGTGAGGAAATGATCGACAGAGATTGGTTACGTTGGCTTTACACAGCATTTACGAGGGCAGAAAAAGAACTTTATTTGTTGAATTTCGACGATAAGTTTTTTCCAAAACAATCAGAATAGCGTGTATTCTCAACCTGAATAACACTCAAAACCCTGCCTTTTATTTAGGAATAGGGAAAATGAATGTAAAGTCCTATTTTTGCACCCCAATAAACAATTTTACTATGGCTACAAACCGAACATTTACAATGCTCAAGCCTGACGCTACGGCAGCAGGCAACACAGGAAAGATTATCGATCGAATGATTGAAGCTGGATTTGCGATCAAAGCAATGAAGTGGACACAACTATCTAAAACGCAAGCTGAGGCATTCTATGCAGTACACGCTGAACGTCCTTTCTACGGAGAGTTGGTAGAATACATGACTTCAGGACCTATCGTTGCGATGATTCTCGAAAAGGATAATGCAGTGGCTTCATTCAGGGAGCTTATCGGAGCAACGAACCCAGCTGAGGCTGCACCAGGAACGATTCGCGCAGATTTTGCAGAAAGTATTTCTGCGAACGCTGTTCACGGGTCTGATTCTGACGACAACGCATTGATCGAAGGAAGGTTTTACTTTAGTGAAAGAGAAGAAGCTTAGACGATGAATAAGATCAAAGTAGAAAACCCAGTTGTTGAGATTGATGGGGATGAAATGACTCGCATCATTTGGCAATTCATTAAGGATAAACTTATTCTTCCATATTTAGACATCGAGCTTTTGTACTTCGATTTAGGTGTTGAGAAGCGTGATGAGACGAATGACCAAATCACAATCGACGCCGCAGAAGCTATTAACAAATACCACGTAGGCGTCAAATGTGCAACCATTACTCCAGACGAAGGAAGGGTTGAAGAGTTTGGCCTAAAAAAGATGTGGCGCTCACCCAATGGAACCATCAGAAACATTATCGGAGGGACTGTTTTTCGTGAGCCTATCATCATGAAGAACGTTCCGCGTTTGGTTCCAGGATGGACAAAGCCAATATGTATCGGACGTCATGCCTTTGGAGATCAGTACAAAGCCACCGACACAGTCATTAAAGGCAAAGGGACATTAACAATGTCTTTCGTGCCTGAGGGAGGCGGTGAAGCAACCGAATGGACCGTTTATAATTTCGAAGGTGATGGTGGAGTTGCGATGAGCATGTACAATACTGACGAAAGCATTTACGGATTTGCGCATTCATGCATGAACCAAGCGCTGACGAAGAACTGGCCGCTATATCTCTCAACAAAGAACACGATTCTCAAAGCATATGACGGGCGATTTAAGGACATCTTCCAAGAAGTATACGAGGAACATTACGCTGAGAAATTTGCCACTGCAGGAATTATATATGAGCATCGTCTAATTGATGACATGGTTGCAGCAGCGATGAAATGGAGTGGTGGATTCGTTTGGGCATGTAAAAATTACGATGGAGATGTACAATCTGACACCGTTGCTCAGGGATTTGGTTCGTTGGGACTGATGACTTCAGTGTTGGTGACGCCTGATGGCGGAACCATGGAAGCTGAAGCGGCACACGGAACTGTAACGCGACACTTCAGAGAGCACCAGAAGGGAAATAAAACGTCTACAAATCCTATCGCATCAATATTTGCGTGGACCAGGGGTCTGAACTTCAGAGGCAAGCTAGATTCCAACGAAGCACTTAGAAATTTCGCGGATACGCTAGAGCAAGTGTGTGTGAATGTTGTAGAAAGTGGACGAATGACAAAAGACCTCGCACTCTTAATTCACGGAAAGGACATGACCTCTGAACATTGGCTCACAACTGAAGCCTTTTTAGAAGCTATTGACAATGACCTGAAGGTTCGAATGGACGCATAAGCGTTTGTTTAAATATTTTATTTTAAAAGTAGAATCCAATAGTCTTGGATTCTACTTTTTTATTTTTTGGCAAAAAATGGGGGCTTTATAGCTGCTACCTGACTCAAAGAATACGTTCTTGCTGAAAATGGAACCTCTAGAAGTAATATCTTTACATTATGAATAAAAATGAAAATATCCCCACTGGACCTAGCACATCAAAAGAAGCTATGGATCTTGAAAACAAACACGGAGCGCATAACTATCATCCTCTCCCTGTAGTTCTAGATCGAGGAAAAGGTGTTTTTGTTTGGGATATTGAAGGTCATAAATATTTTGACTTCCTGAGTGCTTACAGCGCTGTTAATCAAGGACACTGTCATCCTAAGATTGTAGAGGTTATGCAAGCTCAGACTGAAAAACTAACTTTAACGTCTAGAGCTTTTTATAACAGCAACCTCGGGAAATATGAGAAGTTCATTACTGAATACTTTGAATATGACAAAGTCCTTCCTATGAATACTGGAGCTGAAGCAGTTGAAACAGCTATTAAAATAGCCAGAAAATGGGCTTACGATGTAAAGGGAGTCCCCACCGATTGTGCAAAAATCATCACTTGTAAAGAAAACTTTCACGGAAGAACTACAACCATAGTTTCTTTCTCAAATGACCAGGATTCTACAGGGGGATTTGGGCCATATACTCCGGGTTTTGAAGTGATTGAGTATAATAATCTTCTTGAATTAAAAGAGGCCGTAAAGGATCCAAATGTAGCAGGGTTTTTAGTTGAACCTATTCAAGGTGAAGCTGGTGTGATGGTTCCTGATCATGACTTTATTGCTGAAGCAATGAAAATTTGTCGTGAGGCAAACGTTCTCTTTATGGCTGACGAAGTTCAAACTGGAATCGCTCGTACTGGTTCTCTTCTTGCCTCTCGAACACCAAATGACAAAGGAGAAACGAAAGCTGATATACTTATTTTAGGCAAAGCCTTAAGTGGAGGAGCATACCCTGTATCTGCTGTACTAACGGATGATTCAGTGATGAAAGTAATCCATCCAGGTCAACATGGATCTACATTCGGTGGCAACCCAATTGCTGCAGAAGTTGCTATAGCTGCACTGGAAATTGTTCGCGAAGAAAATCTTGCTGAAAACGCATATGTGTTAGGAAAGAAATTTAGACAATCAATGCAAGAACTCGCTTCTGAATGTGAACTGATTACTTTGGTCCGTGGAAAAGGATTGCTAAACGCTATTGTCATCAATGACACTCCAGACTCATCAACAGCCTGGGATCTCTGTGTGGCAATGAAAGACAACGGACTTCTCGCGAAGCCTACGCACGGGAACATCATACGCTTCGCTCCTCCTTTGGTGATGACAGAAAATCAATTGGACGAGTGTATTGCTATTATTCGAAAGACTGTACTCGAGTTTAACGGGTGAAACACTTTGTTTTAGTCATGGTTTAACCATCTCTTGACGATTAATATATGTCAACACGTTAGTAATCAGTCAATAAATCCTTGCTCACGCATCCAGTCGTCGTTGTAAATTTTCGCAACGTAACGGGATCCGTGATCGTGGAAGAGAACGACTGGAACGTCGTCTGACTTGAGCTCTGACTTGAGTTGACGAAGACCTTGAATGGCCGAACCGCATGAGTATCCGAGAAACAAACCTTCTTTAAGGGCGAGTTCACGTGCAGCGAGGGCAGCATCTTTATCAGTCACCTTCTCAAACTTATCAATGAGGTCAAACTTCACGTTTGCAGGCAGTATATCTTCACCTATGCCTTCAGTCAGGTAGCTGTAGATTTCGTTTTCATCAAACTCACCTGTCTCGAGGTATTTTTTGAAGACCGAACCATAAGAATCGACGCCCCAAATCTGAATGTCTGGATTCTGTTCTTTAAGATATTTCGCCACACCTGAGATGGTTCCTCCTGTGCCGACGCCGACAATGAAATGAGTGACACGTCCTTCGGTTTGCGCCCATATTTCAGGACCCGTAGAAAGATAATGCGCTTTGCCGTTGCTGAGATTGTCATATTGATTGCACCAGAAACTGTTCTCAATTTCTGAATTCAATTTCCTCGCTACACTATAGTAACTCTCGGGATGATCGGGTGCGACAGCAGTAGGGCAAATATGCACCGTAGCACCCATCGCTCTCAACATGTCCACCTTCTCCTTGCTCTGCTTACAGTTGGTTGTACAAATAATCTTGTAGCCTTTCACTATTGCACCAATCGCGAGACCCATACCCGTGTTCCCTGAAGTACACTCGATGATGGTCCCTCCGGGTTTTAAGTCGCCCGAAGCTTCAGCATCTTCAATCATTTGAAGTGCCATCCTGTCTTTTACACTGTGACCAGGGTTGAAATATTCAACTTTTGCATACACCTCGCAAGGAAAATCCTTCACAATTTTATTCAGTTTAATAAGGGGGGTATTCCCAATTGCACCCAGGATGTTTTCGTGTACGTTTTTTCCTTTATTCATTCTGCAAAAGTAAGTACTCATGGGGACTTTTATGCGCATCTATGATACTACCTTTATTCCCGATGAGTACAAAAGGTAAAATTACAAGGCGAATTGCAAATAGAATGAGCACTGCGAATCGTTCTGCATCCTCTTGGGCAAAACCTGTTGTACACATCGCTTCTGCAGGAATTTCATTGGGGCTGGGTCTAATCATCATCTCTACGGCAATCGTGCAAGGATTTCAGAGTGAGATTAGAGATCTCGTCATCGGATTTGGTTCTCATATACAAATCATCCCTATCGATCCTGACAACGACGGTATCGTATTAAATACGGATTTACTAAGCGAAATAAATGACCTAAATGGGGTGAAATCTGTCGCACCATTACATTTAAACGCGGGTTTACTCGAAACAAATAAATCGCTAAAAGGTGTATCCGTAAAAGGAATTGACCTAGATGATCCACGTGGATTTAATAGCGATTCCGACATGATTTTGCAAGCGCTTATTTACGGAAAACTGCCTACCGAAAAATCTGACATCCTCATTTCTACGCCCCTTGCAAAGACTTTAGAACTCGACACAAATGACCGCATCAGTCTTTATTTGGTCGTTAAAAATGAAGATGTTAAACCCAGGGCAGTTCGGGTGTGTGGCATCTATGAAACTGGACTTCTGGAGTACGATGAACGGTTCATCTTTGTTCAAAACACCCTTCTTCAAGAAGTGTCAAACCGCGGTGTTCAAGCTGTGATCTACCTCACCGAAACGTCAGAAGGGCTGGACATTCGTGGCGCTTCGTTTGGAAAAACCTTTGAAGGTGAAGCGCCCCTGGGAAGATGGGAACCTGACATTGATCTCCAACACCCTGATACTTCAAAAGCATACGCTTGGATTGTTGGAGGGGATGAAATCCAAGACACAGCCCATTTATACTATTCAATGGGCACATGGAATGCGCAAGCTGGAGATGGATCATCGTCACTGTTTGCTGACGGATATGAAGTTTACATCGACAAATTTGCAGATCTGGCTGCCATCGATGAAGAAATTTTGTACACCATACCACATACACTCATCACAAATAAAATAACCGAACAAAGCAGAGAGATTTTCAGCTGGCTTGGGATGCTTGATTTAAATGTGGTTGTGATCATAAGTCTGATGGTCCTTATCAGCATTATCAATATGGTCAGTGCGCTTCTGATTGTTATTCTAGAAAGAAGACCTCAAGTAGGACTCCTAAAGGCCTTGGGAATGAGAGATTCGAGTGTTATCGAACTGTTTGTGCATTATGCCGCGAGAATCATTGGGGGCGGATTTCTAATTGGAAACATCATCGGATTCACGGTCTGCCTCATCCAACAGAAAACAGGATTAATCAGCCTAGATCCTCATGCCTATTATGTTTCAGAAGTCCCCATAATGTTAGACTTTTCTAGATTGTTGTTCATCGAAGGAGTCGCATTTTCTGCGTGCGTTGTCTCTATGTTTTTACCCGCTTGGTACAGCACAAGAATACTTCCATCTTCAGCAATAAGAATCAGATAACCCATGTTCAGAATAAATATCACCCTTGTTTTGTGTCTGCTTGCTTTTGTGTGTGGTTGCTCTGCACAACATTCTACGTCAAATAAAGAACTCAAAAAAACCGACCCCCGAATTGAATTAGGACATGAAAAAGTAGATGAAATTGTCACCCTCTGTGGGGATAAAAATATAGCAGTCGTGGGCAACCATACCTCAATGTTGTTCGCCGATATTGTCGACCATCCGACACATCTTATCGATACCTTGATGTCACGAGGCGTAAACATTAAGCACGTCTTTGCTCCTGAACATGGTTTTAGAGGAAATCGTTCCAATGGCGCAGACATTAAAGATGGCTTTGATGATCAAACAGGTCTGCCCATTCTTTCACTTCATGGAAAACATCGAAAACCAAGTCCAGCATCCTTAAAAGACATCGATTTAATCATTTTCGATATACAAGACGTAGGGGCTCGATTTTATACATACCTGAGCACGTTGCTCTTGGTGATGGAAGCCGCGGCAGAAAATGGTGTTTCTGTATTGGTTCTTGACCGTCCAAACCCTCATGGACATCATGTAGAAGGCCCAATGCTTGACCCTAAATTCGAATCCTTTGTAGGTCTTGCACCTGTTCCGGTCATTCATGGAATGACGTTGGGTGAAATTGCCTTGATGTCAAATGGTGAAGGGTGGAGTGAAGCTGGATTGAAAGCAAACCTGCATGTCATCCCATGTGTAGGCTATACACATTCTACTTTCTATTCCGCACCCATTTCACCCAGTCCAAACCTTCCGTCTGACCAAAGCATTGCTCTCTACCCTTCTCTATGCTTTTTCGAACCAACTTTAGTTAGTATCGGCAGAGGAACCACTATGCCGTTTGAGGTAATAGGATATCCTAACAATCCTCATGGTGAGTATACTTTTGTTCCAGTTTCAACACCTGGTGCATCTCCAAATCCTAAACACGAAGGTCTGCTTTGTAAAGGAAGCAATCTCAACAACCATTCGACAACATGGGACTTAAGTATACTAGAACATTATATCAACGCTTACAGACATGAACATGGTTCTCTTGAAGGATTCTTCACTTCCATCCATTTCTTTGACAAACTTGCTGGAACAGATCGCTTAAGACTAAGTCTAGAACAAGGAATGGGAATGCAAGACATTGAAGACACTTGGAAAGAGAATTTAAAGGCGTTTAAATCTGCGCGAAGCCCATATTTATTGTATCCTATATAATCTAATTGAAATTATTTATATTTGTTTTCTATGAAATACACCAATATTCTATACTACATCGCAATGGTCTCATTTTTTGCCATTGGATGCACCAAGCAAGATGATTTTACCAATATAGTTTACGAGTGTGAATGTGGAACTTTAACCATTGACTCCCGAGACTTGTCTGTTCGTCTAGCAGAAGGTTTTGTTCCCAACAGTTCATTGCCTGATACTTGGAGATACCATATCGTAGCTGACTATAGAACTGAAGAACAGCGCATCAATCACGCTCCAAGTAATGAAATAAGCCTCACTATAGACATTGTTCACTCTGGATTATTAGCTTCTGATGAGGCATTAAATGTAATGACGGTAAACTATCTTGATGTACCCAATGATATTATTTGGAATATCACGGAAGGTATTGTTGAAGTCAGCGTCAACGATGGCTACCACTCAGTTAACCTTTCTAACATAGTTGCAGATGGCAACCTCATCAACGGCGCTTTAATGGTTGATTTTCAATAACAATTTCAGGAGTAACAATGTTCATCCTATATGATTTTTGACCCAAACACCCTCCCCCATCAATACTCAGTAAGAAATCTTGTGTGAAGGAGAGGTTAATTTCTTCAATGAAGGTGCAAATTTAGTAAGCACAATACCTTCAACTGCTTCCTTATATTCATCTATAGTAGGAGTTCGTCCTAGAATGGCGGCTAAAACAACCACTGGAGTTGATGCAAGCAAGGATTCTCCTTTCTTTTGACCTGAGTCTGCAACAACACGACCTTGAAACAGACGTGTTGAAGTCGCAAGAACTGTATCTCCTTTTTCAGCTTTTTCTTGGTTTCCCATGCAAAGGTTGCACCCGGGTCGTTCTAAATACATCATGTTCTCATATTCAGAACGTGGGGTACTTTTGGGGTTCAAATCGCTGAATTCAAATCCAGAATACTTTTTCAGCACATCCCAATCTCCTTCATCTTTCAGTTCATCAATGATATTGTAAGTAGGAGCTGCAACAACCAACGGAGCTTTAAATTCAACTTTTTGAGAGGTCTTCTCAAGATTTCTAAGCATTTGAGCTACTATCTTGAGGTCTCCCTTGTGGACCATACAAGAACCCACAAATCCTAAATCGACATGCTTTGTGCCTTTATAATAAGAAAGTTCACGTATGGTGTCATGAGTATAACGCTTTGAAACATCATCGTTATGAACATCAGGATCCGCAATCATCGGTTGTACTATAGCATCCAAATCTACTTCAAAATCAGCACTATACTTTGCATTGGCATCAGGTACAAGAGCAGGTTTTTCACCCGACTTAATTTGTGAGATTCTTAAGTTGGCAATATCAATCAGACCTTGAAGGACACATGAGTGGTTTTCCATACCCTTGTCAATCATAATCTGAATTCTATGCTTTGAAATTTCAAGCGATTCAATTAGGGTATCATCCTGAGAAATACAGATCGCAGCTTTTGCTTTCATCTCAGCTGTCCAATCCGTAAATGTAAATGCCTGATCAGCAGGTAAAGTACCAATATGAACTTCTATCACTCTTCCCTGAAATACATTTTCACCATCAAACTTTTGGAGCATTTGAGCCTGAGTTGCGTGAACAACATCACGAAAATCCATATGGTTCTTCATCTCTCCTTTGAACGTGACTTTAACCGATTCAGGCAGAACCATGGAAGTTTCGCCTGTTGCAAGTGCCAAAGCTACTGTACCAGAGTCAGCACCAAAAGCAACACCTTTAGACATTCTTGTATGTGAATCTCCTCCAATGATGATGGACCAATCATTCACAGTGATGTCATTAAGTACCTTGTGTATGACATCTGTCATAGCGTGGTATTTTCCTTTCGGATCTCGGCCAGTAATCAATCCAAAATCATTCATAAACTTCATGAGTTTCGGAATGTTTCTTTGTGCTTTGAGATCCCATACAGATGCTGTATGACAACCAGACTGATAGGCTCCATCGACAATGGGTGAAATGACCGTAGCTGCCATCATTTCCAACTCCTGAGAAGTCATTAACCCTGTGGTATCCTGAGAACCAATTATATTGACTGTAGCTCGAACATAAGAGCCTGCATGCAAAACAGCTCCTGAAGTTCCCACAGCATTTTTATTGAAAATTTTCTCTACTGCAGTCAAACCTTGTCCTTTATGAGAAACTTCCTGAGAATGGGCAAAAACATGGGGCACATCTATTCCTAAAGTTTTTGAGGCAAACGTCTGAAGTTTTTTGCCAAAAACAATCGCATAAGAACCACCAGCCTTAATGAATTCAACTTTCTGGGGAGTTAAAGAGCTCGAAATGTCGATCAACTCTTGATCTCCATGGAACAGTTTCTTCTTTTTAGTGTTAATTGTAAGTACTGTTCCAGTATCTACAGAATAAGTTTTCTCTAAAAGAGGTTCTCCGTCTTCATCGTAAATGGTATTTCCTTCACCATCCACTTTCTTGACCCAGTTTTTCAGGTCGATACCTATACCTCCCGTAACACCAACTGTTGTTAAGAAAATAGGGGATATACCATTTGTTCCAGCGACCACAGGTGCAATATTAATAAACGGAACATATGGGCTCGCTTGTTTACCAGTCCATAAGGCTACATTGTTAACACCAGACATTCTTGAAGACCCCACACCCATGGTTCCTTTCTCTGCAATTAACATCACACTTTTGTCAGGGTGCTGTTTTTTAAGTGCAGTCAATTCATTTTGACGCTCTTTGTTATGTTCAAACAAACACTGACCATGAAGCTCACGGTCAGACCTAGAATGCGCATCACTTCCAGGAGAAAGTAAATCTGTAGAAATGTCACCTACACCGGCTACAAAAGTGACCACCTTAATTTCTTCAGGAACATCTGGCAATTTTGTAAAAAATTCAGCTTTAGCATAGCTTTCTAAAATCTCTTTTGCATGTTCATTCCCAGCAATAAAAGCTTTCTTAAGGCACTCCATATCGGCTTCATAAAGAAACACTTGGGTTTTTAAAACTCTCGCTGCTTTATCGGCAACAACAAGATTGTTGCCTAAGGCTAAATCCAACAACACATCAATAGAAGGCCCACCCTTCATATGCGACAGTTGCTCAAAAGCAAAAGATGGAGAAATTTCTTTTAGAACCGTTTTACCAAGAATAACGTCTTTGAGGAATTGAGCCTTTAATGAAGCAGCACTAGTGGTTCCAGGTAAAACATTGTATATAAAAAACTGGATAGAATCCTCTCGGTCTTCGTGATCTATATCTTTGATTTGAGAAATAATCGCACTCAATAAATCAGCACTTTCAATGGGATGAGGATGAAGTCCCTTTTTCTCTCTCTCTGAAATTTCTTTAATGTATTCTTTGTAAAAATTCATTCTCTTAATCACGTTATTCAATAAACGAAGTTGTAGCAAAGATAAGACAGATAAAGGTTGGGTTAAGATGACACCCATTTCGCCAATTTCCTAATTGCTTTCATGCATTTAATTACAGAATAAAATTTTATAATCTTGAACGAGGTTGGACATGAATTTCAAACCAAGAAGCATTCTGAAATCATTAATTAAAAAAAAATCAATTACAGAACTTTCTTTTATATAATATTGTTTTATACAGCAAAAAAACTTCGATAAATGTGAAATTTTGACTAGTAACAATGTTTTCTTTTAAGTTCTGCCGAAAGAGTTAAAATACTTATATATTGACAATGGACTTCAACAAAATTGTTTCCCAAACCGAGTAACATAACAAATGATTTTTCTTTAGCATTTTTTTATTTTTATGCTTTGTTCAAAAAAGGAAAGAACCCAACTTATTCACTATTCTATATCACTATAGAAGTTCACAATGTAAATTCGAATAATGAACACTTCCCGCACTTTGATTCAAGAACAAATAAAAGTTGCAATACGTTCTATTCATGGACAAATGCTTCGCACCTGTCTCACAATAGGCATAATTGCTATGGGGATAATGGCACTTATAGCAATGGTAACGGCCACTGAATCTCTTAAGGAAAATATACATGTCGAATTTTCCTCTCTTGGAACCGATTCCTTCACAATTAAGACCAAACGTAATTCTGGTTTCTTTCAAGGTCAGAGATCTGAACCTCCAACTCCGATAACATTCAGAGAAGCTCGACAGTTCACTAAACTCATTCAGTCAGATTTATTAGTCACCTCTTCTATTTTTGCATCTGGGAGCTCGATCATCGGAAGAAATTCTAAGAGAACAGACCCTAATATTCAAATTTTAGGTATTGATCATAACTATCTAGAAGTCGCGAACATTCCTTTATCTAAAGGACGTGGATTTTCTAACTCAGAAATCAATGAAGGGACTCCACTCATTATTATAGGATCGAGTATAGAAGAAAAACTATTCGAACCTTGGGAGGTAATCCTGGGATCAAACATCTTAGTGTCGGGATCAAGATATAAAGTAATAGGGGTAATTGAATCTAGAGGTGCGAGTTTTGGAATGTCACAAGATAACCAATGTCTCATCTCCACAAACGCAGTTAGACGTCAATTCTCAGACGTCAATAGAAGCTATCTAATTACCTGCGCCGTAGCAGATACAGAAAACATCGAACAATCAACAGACCTAGCTACAGGAATATTTAGAATGATACGAGGAGATACGCCTGGTAAGCCAAGTTCGTTCGAAATAAGTAAGAGTAACTCTCTCGTTGAAACACTGCTCGAAGCGACCACAGGCATCACCTTAGCAGCAAGCGTCATTGGCATCATCACTCTCTTCGGTGCAGGAATAGGACTGATGAACATCATGCTCGTCTCTGTATCAGAGCGCACGCGAGAAATAGGAACCCGAAAGTCATTAGGCGCAAGCATTCAAGCAATTCGAACTCAATTCTTAATAGAGGTCATCGTCATCGGACAATTAGGTGGAGCAGTAGGCATTGCTCTCGGCCTGGGGTTGGGTAATCTCATTGCTTCCTATTTCGAAACACCTTTTGTCATTCCCTGGGAATGGATTGCTGTTGGGATGACACTTTGCATGATTACAAGCTTAGCGAGTGGATACTACCCGGCAAGAAAAGCATCCCTTCTCAACCCTATTGTTGCGCTTGGAAGAGCATAAGTGACAGATAAGTCTGTTATTAACACTTTGTAGGAATATTTCATAATAAAAATTAGTCACACACAACGTTTGAAGAAGTAATTTTAAGCCATGAATATTCCAATCGTTAGATTTACGAATGACAAATCAGGATTTTCAAAGACGCTACGCTCTCGCGTTGATGATTACTTTACTGCAAATAAACTTAACAAGTCCGGAGGTGGGCCGATGTTGTTTAAGTCTCTCTTAATGCTCTCTCTTTACTTCGTTCCATGGGCACTTTTCACATTTGGAGTGACAGGAGGTGGTGTTTGGTTTTGGCTCGCAGAAATAGCCATGGGGCTTGGCTTAGCTGGAATAGGCTTAAATATTATGCACGACGGAAACCACAGTGCCTACAGTTCAAAGCCATGGATAAATAAACTCATGGGCAAAACAATTGATCTTGTCGGTGGGAATTCTGACATGTGGTGCATACAACACAACGTATTACATCATTCATTCACGAATATCAATGGATTAGATGAAGATATTGACCCAGCTACGGTACTTCGATTCAACCCAAATAAACCACTCTATAAGATACATCGATTCCAATATATTTATGCTTGGTTTTTCTATTGTCTCATGACTGTTTCTTGGATGATTTCGAAAGATTGGCAAGCACTCGCGAGATACAAAAAGAAAGACCTGATCAAGACGACAGGTAAATCTACTGGCCGTATTGCAATCTATATGTTGCTTACGAAGCTTTTCTATTATTTCTATATCATCGCGCTTCCAATCTTGCTCACAGACATCGCTTGGTGGAAAGTGATCCTGGGATGGCTAGTCATGCACATCGTAGGAGGATTCCTAATGGCGATTATTTTCCAACCGGCTCACGTTCTAGAACATCATGTTTTTCCCGATGGTGAAGAAAACAAGGCCTTAAGTACTGACAGACTGCAACACCAACTGCAAACGTCTTCTAACTTTGGCGTGAAATCCCGTATTCTCACGTGGCTATGTGGAGGATTGAATTACCAAATAGAGCATCACCTCTTCCCAAACATGTGTCACCTACACTACAGGAAGATTGCCCCTATCGTTAAAAGGACTGCAAAGGAATTCGGACTCCCATATAGAGCGGATGTTTCTTTCGGACAAGCGCTGAAGCTCCATACAGCAATGTTAAAAAGCCTAGGAAGACCCGCTCCTACAGCATAGTTTTTTTCAAAGTGAAAGTTTTTGTACTTTTGCACCGCGTTAGAAATCGCATGCGTGTTTCACCCGTTGTCGGCACGCGCCATATTCAGACTCGGTACGTTATTCGCAAACGTTTTCTTGCGACCATATATTTTTATCTATGTCTTTTAAAGATTTAGGCCTGAGTGATTCGATTATCGATGCCATTCAGCAACTCGGCTATGATACGCCAACACCCATTCAAGAACAAGCAATCCCAAGCGTATTAGAAGGTCGTGACCTTTTGGGAAGTGCACAAACTGGAACAGGAAAAACGGCTGCGTTTACGCTACCGATCATTCACCTACTTGGGGAGAGACCCTCAAAGTCACAGGGGAAGTCAAAGCCCATTAGAGCATTAATCATCACTCCTACCCGTGAACTCGCTTCTCAAATAGACGACAACGTAAGGAATTATTGTAAAAACTCTAAACTTCGTTCAACTGTGGTTTTTGGGGGGATACCTCAAAGAAGACAGGTTGATGCGATTCGCAGAGGTATCGATATTTTAATTGCGACACCAGGAAGGTTGCTCGATTTGTGTAATCAAGGACATATTCGACTTGGTGACGTTGAAGTTCTCGTTCTAGATGAAGCAGATACCATGCTAGACATGGGATTCATTCACGACATTAAGAAGATTATCAAGCAATGTCCATCAGACAGACAAACGCTTTTCTTTTCTGCAACAATGCCTGACAATATCCGAAGTCTATCTTCTTCTATTTTGAATGATCCATTACGTATTCAAATTGCTGCGGTAAGCTCTGCTGCAGAAACTGTAGAACAGAAAGTGTATTACGTCCGCCAATCTGATAAAAAAGATTTGCTCGTCCACCTGCTAGAAAATGAGGAGATTGCAAATGCTTTGGTCTTCACAAGGACAAAATACGGTGCTGACAAAGTTGTCAGACATCTACAAAACAACAACATTCCGTCTGAAGCAATTCACGGAAACAAATCTCAACCTGCCAGAGAAAAAGCGCTTAATAGATTTAAGAAGGGAAGAGTAAGGGTTTTAGTTGCAACAGATATTGCATCTAGAGGTATTGACGTTGATGATCTGAGCCACGTATTTAATTTTGAATTACCTAACCTGAGTGAGAGTTACGTTCACCGTATCGGGAGAACAGGTAGAGCTGGACGTGAAGGAATTGCCATTTCATTCTGTAATGAAGGTGATGAACGGAACTACCTAAGAGGCATTCAAAAACTGTTAGATCGTGAAATTGAACTCGTGACTGACCAGCCTTACAACATGCCGATGGACCCTGTAGGCATGGTTATGCCTAAAGGTGGTGGCAAGAAAAAAAGTCGCAACCGTGGAGGTGGAGGTGGTCGTGGATATGGTGGTGGCGGATCGAGATCTTCTAGCCGATCATCTTACAGTTCTTCAAACAATAGAGAAAGATCTTCCAGACGTTTTGAAAGAGACAACACAGGCAGAGGTGACAGAAAGACAAGTGTCTCAAACAACGGATCTTCTTCTAATGGTTACGGGAAACCATCCGAGAATAATTTTAGAAGAGATGGTCGCAATGATGGGTATAAAGGATCTTCGTTTGGACCTCCAAGAAACAGAGACGTTGGAAATCGCTATGGAAACAGAGACAACAGAGGAGACAGAGGAGACAGAGGAGACAGAAGTGAAAACAGAGGTGGCGGCGGATACAATAGGGATAGAAGCGATAACAGAGGTGGCAGCGGATACAACAGAGGTGGCGGCGGATACAACAGGGATAGAAGCGATAACAGAGGTGGCAGCGACAACAGAGGTGGTGGATACAACAGAGGAGACAGGAATGACAACAGAGGTGGCGGAGACAACAGAAGCCGAAGCAACAAGCGTGGTGGGTTTAAGAATGAGGGTTTTAAGAAAGGTGGCTTTAAAAAACAGAAATTTAAAGGGAACTCTCCCAAACCAAAATCTGGGCCGAGTGCATTCAATAAATAATTAAAATGTAATTTGTATCTTGTGTCTACGATTATTTGGCATTGATAATACCTCAAACATGAAAACAATGACTTGGATAGCAAGCACTTTACTTATTGTGCTATCTGCTTGTAATGATAGCGCTCCCGCTCCGACCTCCTCAAAGGTCTCTCAAACAAAGACCGTTGATACTGAAAACCTATCTGTCGAAAATCAGACAGACAAAGTATCACCTAGATACAAAAACGGGACAAATGATCAGAACAGAGGTGATAAAACAGGGAGAGTCACCCTTCGCGGAAACGTCAAAGCTGCTGAAGGATCTATGATACACCTATATATCACAGAAGCCCGAAACAAAGCATTGCTAGACAGTGCTTTGATTAAAGGTGGACAGTTTTCATTTCCAAATCTCGAAGTAAGTCGTGGGTTTTATGAGCTTGTTCTTAATGGAAAAGCAAACAACAAAACTCAAATAATACTCAATCCGGATGAAAGCGATGTTTATATTGATTTCAAATCAAGCAGACTTAATGGCACTAAATTAACGCCTGGCTCAGCTGAAAACACAGCTTGGAATGCGTATATCAAACTAGAGAACATCAACAAGAATCAGATAAAAAACCTCAGAAAAGGCCTAAAAGACAGCCCATTCCGATCTAGAATTGAAGAACAAATAAAAGGTAAGGAATTAGAACTGGTGCAATCTCAGCACAATCTGATGGACCAATATTCAGGCACCTACGCTGCGAAAGTTTTGTCCTGGAAAAACCCAAAGTACCCAACTACTCAGGGTAGGTATTTTGAAGACATGGACCCTTTAGACAACAGTTTGATACACACGCTCGCGATCAGTGACCGAATTCAAGGGATGATGGTGAAATTCAGCAAAGGTGAAGAAAGCGGTTTCCTTGCTTGTATTGATATTATTAAAGCTCACTTTGAGCCTAACCCCAAGACATTAGAAAGCGCCCTTTACGCAATGCTTGATGGGTTTTACAACACGGGAAAGGAGGATATATGCCAGTACATTCTAGATAATTTCATTTTCGATGAGGATTGTGGCGCAGATTTAAGTGATGTCATCCGCCAACGTGCTCAAGGTATCATTAACCTCCAAGTAGGAAAGACGCCACCTAACTTTGTCATAGAATCTTATACCGGAGGCAATGTGAATTTAATGGAGACCGCTTCAGAAAATAAATACACACTTGTCATGTTTTGGGCTTCATGGTGTCACAAATGTGAACAGGAAATACCCGTATTGATCCCATTGTATGCCAAGTATCACAGCAAGGGATTCGAAACAATAGGCGTCTCAATTGACCAAGCGAGAAAGAGCTGGTCTGACATTATTGAATCACGTGGCATGCAGTATATCAACGTAAGCCAACTTCAAGGTTGGGACAGTCCTGTAGTGAAAGACTATAAGATTACAGCCACACCGACTTACTTCTTAATTGATTCAAAAGGAGAGATTGTGCTTAAGCCCAAACGCATTTACGAAGTGGATGCATTTCTCACACGCAACTTGAAATAACCGTCGCCAACTGTTTTACCCCTCCTTTTTAGAAGCCAGATATTCTTCGTGAATCTGGAGAATAATCCCATCACAAAGACCTACTTTAGGTACGATGATCTTGTTTGATTTCGCCAATTTCATAATCCGGATGTAAATTTCGGCCGCCGGGACAATCACATCAGCTCTGTCGGGCTTGAGCGAAAACTTATTTACTCTATCCTCAAAAGAATATGCTTTGAGTGTATCCTTAATCTCTTCAATTTTAGATAGAGAAATAGGCGCGTTTTTGGGGTTACGGATAATGCGCTGTATTCTGTTAATATTACCTCCTGTACCAATGGACATAATTTTATCAGAGACTTCCGAAACGTGTTTTACAAATTCTGCAACAGCATCCCACTCACCATCTTCTACCATGCCTTTTATGGTACGTATTGTTCCAATTTTAAAAGACTGACCTCTTATTCTCTTTCCATCACGAATCAAGGTCAATTCAAGAGAACCTCCTCCTACATCTATATACAGGAAGTCAGCGTTTGATTTATAGGTTGCAACACTGAAATTCCTGAAAATTAAATCGGCTTCTTCTTGCCCCTTAATCAATTCAATTTTAACATTTGCCTCCCTCAGAACCAGTTCACAAACTTCATCAACATTTTTCGCTTCTCTCATGGCACTGGTCGCACAGACCCGAAACCATTCTATATCATACACATCCATTAAATACCAAAAAGCCCGCATCACCTGTACCAGATTCCGCGCCTTTTTATTTGAAATCCTTCCTGTTTCAAAAACATCTTCGCCCAAACGAAGAGGCACGCGTGTGAAGCTGACTTTCCTTACATCACTTACACCATCAATGAGATTCACCTCTTTGATTAAGAGGCGCACTGCATTCGAACCGATATCTATTGCTGCAAACTTCATCCTTGAAATAATACAACTAAGATAGGGTTCAGTTATCTTTGTGCCATCATTTAAATACCCCACAATCATCATGGCAGTTTTAGTAGGTCAAAAAGCACCTTATTTCTCATCAGCAGCTGTTCTTAACGGCAGCAAAATTGTTGGCGATTTCTCTTTAGAGCAATACCTCGACAACAAGTACGTCATCTTATTTTTCTACCCAAAGGACTTCACATTCGTTTGTCCTACCGAGCTGCATGCTTTCCAAGAAAAACTGTCTGAATTCGAAAATAGAGGATGCCAAATTGTAGGTTGCTCGACAGATACAGCAGAGAGTCATGCCGCTTACTTGCGAATGCCTAAAAACAATGGAGGCATCCAGGGCATCACATACCCACTTGTTGCAGACACTGCAAAAACCATCTCAACAAATTTCGACGTGCTTAATGGCATGTACGACTATGATGACGAAGGAAACTTAATCAGCGACAACGAGCTTATCGCATACCGTGGTTTATTCTTAATCGACAAAGACGGCGTTGTTCAGCACCAGCTGGTCAACAATCTCCCTCTTGGACGTAATGTTGATGAAGCACTCAGAATGCTTGATGCGTTAATTCATGTTGAAACAGAAGGTGAGGTTTGTCCTGCCAATTGGAACAAGGGAAAAGAAGCGATGACAGAAACTGACGAAAGTGTCTCAGGGTACCTTGCACGTAACTAAATTAACGTACATAAGCCCTGGCTTTTAGATTTTTCAAGTCAGACCATTTATACGGAACAGGTTCAGATTGAACTGAATCAGGAACATCTATCCCCTTCAGGAAGTCCGAAGCTATTTTATTAAATGGTTTCGGACTTTCAATGCTTACAACATGTCCGCACCCCTTAATCACTGTTAAATGTGCGTTTTTTTGAACTTCAGTGAAATTCTTAGCTGAATTATAGAAGATATGATCTTGGTCTCCCATCACAACGAGGCAAGGGGTCTGTATTTGACGGCCTATGTATTCTTTTATAAGTATAAAAAATGGCTTGTACAATTCCATCCATTTTAAGTACTCAACAACATTCATCCTCCTACTTTGTCTCCTGAAAATATATCGACTTAATCTGTGGTTTTTCCTCGGCAATACAATAAAACTAAATAAGTAGTAAAACACTCTATATGGTAAAATATAAGTGAGAATTTTACCACTGTGAACGAAAGCATGCATGAACTTGCTCCCGTCAAAAATAGCACCAGCCATCACCATCTTATCGATAATTTTTGGTCTAAGAATATCTATTTTTTGTAGAATCACTGATCCGATACTCAAGGAAAGAAAGTGTGCTTTTGTAATTTTGAGAACATCAAGGACTTTAATAACATCCTTTCCTACGATATCAAAATCATATGAATCGAAGGAAGGCTGAATGTTTTTTGAGAAACCGTGATCACGAAGGTCAATAAGAAGCAACCTGAAATCTTTTGCGAGATCGTCAATTTGAAATTTCCAAGTCTTAATTGACCCACCTGCACCATGAACAAATACAAGCCAAGGCGCATCTATTTTGCCCTGGATTTCATAATGCAACAAGTCTCTTGGTTCCGATTTCATCTCAACACAAGTCAGATAATTTCTCTTTTAAAATAGCGATTTTTGCAAGTGCATCCTGCTCCTTGTTTTTCTCTATTTCAATCACTTTCTCAGGAGCTCCGCTCATAAAGCGTTCATTGGAGAGTTTCTTTCTAACAATGTTGAGAAACCCTTCTTGATACTCCAAATCCTTTTGAATTTTCACTTTCTCGGCATCAACATCAAAGCTATCTCCGAACGGAATATAGAACCGATGTCTACCGACCATAAACCCATAAGCTCCTTCAACTTTATCATCAACATCAGTTGTAGTATCAAGATTCGTTAAATGCTCAACAGATGTTTTGATTCTCTCAGGATAACCTTCTGATCTGTGTAACTTCAGTTGTAGTTTTTCTCTGTTCGGAATACCATTATCCTTCCTGATGTTTCGCACACCACCTACAATTTCTTTTAACAGATCGAAGTCTTGAATGATTTTTGAGTCCACCTCTCCTGCTACAGGCCATGAAGTCACAATGAGTGCGTTTTGTGGTGTTCCCCTATCCCCCAACCAGTGCCAAACCTCTTCTGTTAAGAAGGGCATAAAAGGATGAAGTACTTTGACCAAAGTCTCGAAATGAACGAACGTTGCATCCAATGTTTTTCGATCAATTGACTCACCATATGGGGGCTTTACAAGTTCTAAATACCAGCTACAAAACTCCTCCCAAACAAGTCTATAAGTTGTCATTAAAGCCTCGCTCAATCTGAACTCCCCATATTGAGACTCGAGATCTTTTAGCGCTGCATTTGTTCGGCTTTCCATCCATTCTACAGCGAGGGCAGAAGACTGCGATTGCGCTTTATCCTCATCGATCTTCCAGCCTTTAACAAGTCTGAAGGCATTCCATATTTTATTTGAGAAATTTCTTCCTGTCTCGCATAATTTTTCGTCAAATGGCAAATCATTCCCTGCTGGGGATGTAAGCAGCATCCCTACCCTTACACCATCTGCTCCATATTTCTCCATGAGAGCAATAGGGTCAGGACTGTTACCCAGACTCTTTGACATTTTCCTTCCCTTCTCATCTCTGACAATTCCAGTAAAGTATACATTTTTAAACGGTGGAAGATCCCTATAGTGATAGCCACTCATGATCATCCTCGCCACCCAGAAAAACATAATTTCTGGTGCTGTTACCAAGTCATTCGTCGGGTAATAGTAATCAACTTCTTCTTCTTGATGCAGACCATCAAACACTTGTATCGGCCAAATCCATGAACTAAACCAAGTGTCCATAACATCCTCATCCTGCTTTATTTCTGCATTCGTTATCTGTCGTCCCGCTTTCTTTATTGCGAGCTCTAACGCCACCTCTTGGGTCTTCGCGACCACGAAATCATCTTCCCCATCTCCGAAGTACCAGGCAGGTATCCGATGTCCCCACCAAAGCTGTCTGCTTACACACCAATCTTTGATGTTCTCCATCCAATGCCTATAGCTGTTCTTAAATTTCGCTGGATGAAACTTAATTGTATCATCCATCACATGATCTAGCGCCGGTTTGGCGAGCTTATCCATAGCCATGAACCACTGAAGCGACAACCTTGGCTCAATGATGGCATCAGTTCTCTCGCTTCTGCCCACTTTATTTGTGTAGTCCTCAATCTTAACAAGCCCACCCAATTCACCAATATCCTTTGCAATCTGTTTTCTTACTACAAAGCGATCCATTCCTTCATACTGGCCTGCATCAGAACTCATCGTGCCATCTGCTGCAATCGTATTGATGACCTCTAGATTATGCTTCACCCCAAGTTCATAGTCATTGACATCATGCGCGGGAGTCACTTTTAAACACCCCGTACCAAATTCTAGGTCTATATAATCATCTTGAATGATGGGGATTTCTCGATTGCAAATTGGGACGATGGCTTTTTTACCATTGAGATGCTTGTACCTCTCATCATCTGGATGGACACAAATCGCAGTATCGCCTAAAATGGTTTCAGGCCTTGTAGTCGCAACAGTAATCCACTCATCTTGTGTTCCGACAATCTTATATCTGACATAGTAAAGATGTCCATTTTCCTCTTTGTGAATGACTTCCTCGTCACTTAAAGCAGTAAGGGCTATAGGGTCCCAGTTTACCATTCTAACTCCACGATAAATAAAACCTTCATTGTAGAAATGAATGAAAGTATCTATTACGCCTTCGTGATAACCTTCATCCATCGTAAACCTGGTCCTATCCCAATCACAACTGGCACCTAGTTTTTTGAGTTGATCGAGAATAATACCTCCGTGCTTATGTGTCCAATCCCATGCATGACCTAAAAATTCATCACGACTTAAATCACTTTTCTTAATTCCTTCTTTACGCAGTTTGTGTACCACCTTTGCTTCTGTAGCTATTGAAGCATGGTCTGTACCAGGCACCCAACACGCATTTTTACCAAGCATTCTAGCTCTTCTTACAAGAACATCTTGAATGGTGTTATTCAGCATGTGTCCCATATGAAGGACACCAGTCACATTTGGAGGTGGTATCACAACTGTGTATGGTTCTCTCTGATCTGGAGTAGATTTAAAATACCCGTTTTCAAGCCAGTAGCTATACCATTTGTCTTCCGTCTTGCGGGGATCGTATTGAGCAGGAATTTCCATAAGCGCAAAAATAATTCAATAAACAACAAAGCCGCCATAACAGGCGGCTTTGAAATATTGTTTTTGAACCTTTAAATATTCAAATTAGTTATTTGTTGGTGCACCAGTAGCAGGCTGCTTTACAGGAACGCCACTTGGGGCTCCCAAATCAGCTGCTTCTACGCGACCTTTAATGCGAATAACCTTTGTAGGTTCATTTGAAGAATTAGAGGTAATTGTTACAGATTTATTAATCGGTCCGATACGCTTTGTGTCGTACTTCACACTAATTGCAGAAGTCGCTCCAGGCATAATAGGATCCTTATCACATACAGGTACTGTACAACCACAAGATCCTTTACATCTTGATATAATTAAAGGCTCTGAACCTGTATTTGTTACCGTAAACTCACAAGCTCCGTTCCCGCCTTGCGTGATTGTTCCGTAATCGTGCGTCGTTTTATCTAAAGAGATTAAAGGACCATTTGCGACTTCTTGCGCAGAAATAAAAGCAATTAAACCGAAAGCAAGAATAAATGTTGATAAAAGTCTTTTCATAATGAATTAGTTAGTGCTCAAAATTTGTGAGAGCATAAAGATACTAAAAAAAAATACATATCACATAAACCAATAAACATGCCAAAAACCGAAGAAAAAAAGGCCACCCGTCTGGGTGGCCTTTCTTCAATAAGTGAGAGTTTATTTAGTTACATGTAGATCCGAAGACCGACAAGAACAACAGAAGGTCAGCAGTTGCAGCAACCCCGTCACCGTCTAGATCACCAAGGCAATCCGGTCCGCCCGAGAATGTACACGAACCATCGTCATCATTCGCCAACGAATTGTAGTTCTCAGCAGCAGCGTAAGTACAGCCTAAGGTGATACATGAACCATCTTCTGTATTCGCGGTGTCATCATAGTTCGACGCAGTCGCATCAGTACAACCCGTTACCACATCAATACAAGAACCATCATCCGTGTCAGCATCCGCATCGTAGTTGAATGCAGTAGCGTCTGTACAACCTAAATAGTAACAAGATCCGTCGTCAGATCCTGCAGCAGCATCGTAGTTAGAAGCATTTTCATCTGTACATCCCGGGAAAACACACGCAACGCTTAATTCACATGGTGCGTAGTTAACAGCTGTTGGCTGTCCACATCCCAGTGGGAAGTTTAACATCGGTGCAGCCCATAGGAATTGTCCAGCTCCGGTCGCCGGATCACTGGCAACAGGGATCGGAGAGATCCAGAAAGTACCATTACCTACCATAGGAATGTTGTTTCCAAGCGCAGCCACTGTCATAGCGGATCCACAAATAGAGAACTGTACCGTAGATGCAAGCGCAGCAAGATCACCAAGAAGTCCAGTTGGATCTGAAATCCCTGCCATTGAAAGAGGTGTTGAACCATCTCCAACGATGACACCATTGATACTTACGTCTGGGTTAACACCACCAGAAGCTTCACAGCCACCAGCAAGCGCCTCAAAAGACGTGCCTGATAATGTTAAACCTACCAACCAAACCACCTCAGATCCAGTAGGGATTTCTGTTCCTTCGTAGTAATCACACGTTGCATTATCAACAGTAGCCGCTTCGTCGTAGTTACAAGCAATAGCGTCAGTGCAACCCTCAAGATTCAAAGAAGTACCGTCACAATCGTATCCAGGAGTAGCATATGTACATGATCCATCGTCAGACGTCGCAAGCGCGTTAAAGTTACACGCTGCAGTATCTGAACAACCAGGTCCTGACGAAATGAGATCCATTGCAAGCGCCAAACGTGGCGCTGTGTAGCCCTGAATAGCATCAATCCACATATTTGCCTCTGTTGGACCCATATCTGGGTTTAATGTCATTTGAGTTGCCCAAATAGTTGTGCCGTTTGCTGCATCATAAGCTTGAGCAGCTGCTTCATCCCACCACTGCCATGGAGCACCATCAAAAGGCTGAGTTGGCGTGCCATCTACGTAGTTGTTTAATACTGGAAACAATCCATCAGATCCACCATTTGCGATAGCCTCTAAAGAAAGAGGATCGCTAAGACCTGCTGATTGGAAAACTTCATTGTTATTCGGTGCTGGGTAACCGTTAATTTCACCATGAACGTCAAACGCTCCACTTACCTCAATAATTTGGTTTCCTGTAGTAGGAACGATAAGTACACCTGTTGTGTAAGGCGCGAATGGATCGTGAGGCGTTTGGAATGAAACCATAGGAACATCTCCTTGGTCTAACCAATTAAGATCTCCCAAAGCACCTCCCATATTCATTGAAAAACTTACGTCAGAAGAATAGTCAGGGTAGTGACCGATACAAAGTCTACCCATAATTGGGTTACCTTCTGCATCAACGCCAAGAGGAATTTCTATTCCGTCAGTTGTCGCATCTGGATTTCCATTTATAGCTTCAATGACCATAGGCACTTCAGCAGTTGCTGGATCACCATCATTGTCATACCAAAACTTAGAAATAGGAACGCCAGTGTCATCAAGAATAATATCGTTATAATCAGATATTGTGGCAGCTGCGTATGCAACGTATCCACCAGTACCTTCTCCGAAGTAACCTACTTTCGTAGGGTCAATTCCGAACGTGTTTCCTTGAACATCAGCGTCCATACGGAAGTAACGCACAGCTGTACGGGCATCCTGAACACCACGATAAGCCGCTCCGATCAACTGAGTACTACGCTCAGTTTGGGTTGCAGCAAGTGGGTTCCAACCTAAACGGTAATCAATAGAAGCAACAACGTATCCCATGCGCGCGAATCGAGAACAAATCTCAACTGCACAGTTGTCATCTCTGTCACCTGTAGCGCCTCCATTGAGGTACGTAGGTAGGAAATTTCCCGTGTGGAGGTAAATAATAAGTGGTCGATTAGTTTCGGTATCACCTGATGGCGAATAAACATCCATGTTTTGTGGCAATGCCATCGGAGGTAAACCCTGTAGTGTGGTAATCACACTCACATTAGCTGCATAAGTAATGTCTGTTGTGACCGTTACATCAGAAAAAATTTCGTCCACATAACGAACGCCTTGAGCGTTGATTGAGCTCACAAAGAGCAGTGCAATAATTAACGAATAGAAATGTCTCATAGAGATTGTAAATTGGTTTATAATTTAAAAAGGGATAAAAAAGTTTTTTTATGTAATTTTTTTTAATCTTGATTATCTATTTATTGGTCTACGATATTACGCTTTTTATCACCAAAAAACAAGCTTTCAACCTCTTAAAGCACCATATTTGTTATAGTACTAAGTACGATAAGGCGTGTCTTTTTTAATATGATTCACAAGGTGGAAATGACTTTAACGGATTAAATAATTGGTATGTAGTCAATTATTATGTAATTTTAGATATTGTATGTTGAACAATATGTTTTTGTTTGCCACACAACTCAATTAATTAATTAACATATTATGAAAAATAATTTTTATTTCTTCTTGGCAATGATGCTTCTCGGCACGCAAGCTATTGGACAGGCTACTACAGGTGAATGTGGTTTGTTTGTAGAGGGTCCCAATGCAACATGGACAAATGTCCTCGTGGCAACCACTCTTGCTGATGGTGCTGCCAGTCAAGCGGCGCAGTCTTTCACTATGAATGTTACCTCTCTGCCAGAGAGCGGAGCCAACTACAGAGTATATAAAACCACTGCAAATGGCAATGACTTTTTCGGACCTGCTCAAACTTTAATACTTGGTTCAAATGGTATTACTGTCGCTGGTGTTGGATTTGACCGTGCAGTCAAGTTCCAATTTTCAAGTGAAAATATCTCTTTTGACGCCTTATCTCTCAATGGTGAATCCCTCGACGATTGTTTTGCGTCTTCGGAGGGAACACCTATTGGATCATGTGCTGCCTTTATAGCTGGTCCCAATGCAACATGGACAAATGTCCTCGTGGCAACCACTCTTGCTGATGGTGCTGCCAGTCAAGCGGCGCAGTCATTTGCCATGAATGTCACCTCACTTCCTGAGGGTGGAGCCAACTATAGAGTTTACAAAACCACAGCAAATGGCAGTGACTTTTTTGGAAATGCACAAGCATTGACGATTGGTGCTAATGGAATTACTGTCGCTGGTGTTGGATTTGACCGTGCGGTCAAATTCCAATTCTCAAGTGGATCTGTTGAATTTGATGCGCTGACACTCAACGGTGATACACCAAGTTGTGACGGTTGTAACGATTGGGATGTTGATGGGGTATGTGATGATGTCGATGACTGCGTGGGTGCAGTAGATGATTGTGGCGTATGTCATGTGGTGTATTGTTATGACATGACTACTCATACCGTTTCTTATACAAGTCCTGAAGATTGTTCTGGCATGTGGATTTCGGGAACAGGTGGTGAAATGACCAATCTAGATAGTCCTTTTAGTCCCCTTTGGAATGCATCTTGCAATGATTGTGCGGGTGTTCCAAATGGTGGTGCCATTCTTGATGCGTTAGGAGAGTGTGGTGGTGATTGTGATGCTGATGCCGACGGAGATGGGATATGTGATGATGAAGATGACTGCATAGGTTCTCTTGGTGCAGGTGTTCGTTACGTGGATGAAGTATTTGAATGTGTTGATGTAACAACAGACATTACTTATGCAGCCAATGTGAGTGTGATTACCACACTACAGGGTTTACCTCCGATGGCATTGCCACAAAACATGGATGTTTATTCGCCATCAGGTGATACCGAAACTAATCGACCACTTATTATTTACCTCCACACGGGAAATTTCCTACCTACGTACCTCAATGGAGGCGCTACAGGTGACAGAGATGACAACTGTGCAGTTGAGATTTGTTCTCGATTCGCGCGCATGGGATACGTTGTTGCTTCTATTGATTACCGTTTAGGTTGGAACCCACTTGCTGCAACCCAAACTGAGCGTAGTACTCAGTTGATCGGAGCGGCTTATCGTGGTGTTCAGGATGCCCGTACAGCTGTGCGTTACTTCCGTATGGACGCTGATGTTCAAGGAAACACGTTCGGAATTGACCCTACGAAAGTAGGTTACTTCGGAGAAGGTACTGGTGGATACGTTGCATACGCAGCTGCCACAATATCTGATTATAACGATATTATTCTTGATGACACTGGCGTTCCTATTTCTAAGTTTTGGTATGACAATGATGGTGATCCAGCAACTGCTGAAGTGCCTATGGTCATTGAAGCTATAAATGGAAATCCAGATGCGACAACTGACGGAATAGAAATTCCTCTTGGCGTTGATGCAGAAGGTAACCCAATTATGGGTAGACTTTGTATCGGTCACTACCCTGACTATTCTTCTGACGTAAGTTTTTCAATGAATATGGGAGGTGCTTTGGGAGATCTTAATTGGTTAGACCAAGGAGATGTTCCTATGGTTTCATTCCAAACGCCTCACGATCCATTCGCGCCTTACACAACAGGTGTACTTATCGTTCCTACTACAGGAAACCAAATTATTGAGGTAAGTGGAGCGTTTGACGTTCATGGTGAAATTAACGGTTACCCAGCACCGAATAACAATGAAGTTTTCCAATCAGCAGGTCTTAGCGATCCTCTTTCTTTAGAGGCTATCGCAAATGGTGGATCTGATGGATTGTTTCCAGTATTAAACAACTACGTAGATGGCACGCCAACTCAGCCTTTTGATGGTGCTCCATGGCAGTGGTGGGATGAAGCAGCTGCTCAAGCTTATGATGCAGCAAACGGCACAACTATTTGGGCAACTCAAATGACATTAAACCCAGATATGGGTCCAACAGAGGCAAATATGTGGATTGATGCTATTCAGGGCTACACAGCGCCACGTTTGGCGCTTGCAATGGATCTCATTTCGTCAGGACCTGGTTGTTCAGATACTGCAGCGTGTAACTTTAACGCGCTTGCGACGTCTGACGATGGATCATGTACATATGCTACTCCTGGATACGATTGTGACGGTACTTCTTTGAATCTTGAGGGTTGCACTGACGCTATTGCTTGTAACTACGACGAAGCGGCTACTGTTGATAATGCAACGTGTGATTACTACGAAGGAACAGAAATCCCTACTGGATCTGAGGTGGTTTGGTTGGTAGGTTTAACATTATCAGGCACGTCTTTTGAGGCGCTTGCTGGTGGCTGTGAAGCTTCTGGTGGTGTTAACCCAGACGTAAGTATCAATGGTGTCATCGTTGGAGATGGTTCAACACCTCTTTCAATGGCAGGGATTTCAGATCCAACTGGACTTCTTGGTGATCTTGCTGCGCTTGCATCTACGGTACAGTTCTCTATTTGTGGATCCGCTATGACAGTGGCTGCGCTTGGAAACAACATTCCTATGGTAGGTAATGGTACTTTCTGGATCTCTCCGATCCCTGTTGCCAGTGATCCGGCGACCGGAGCTGGACAATTCCTATGGGCTGCACCGATGTTAAACTTCCCACTGGGATGTGGACAGCCAACAGCTGATAACTACGCACCATGTGAATTAAGCGTTGCGTGTGTTTTCCCGGGATGTACAGATGAAAATGCTTCTAACTACGATGCTGCTGCAGGATCTGACGACGGATCTTGTTACTATTTAGGTTGTACAGACGCTACTGCATTCAACTACGATGCGGATGCTGACACGGATGATGGTTCTTGTATTGATGTGGTAACGGGTTGTACTGATGCGACTGCGTCAAACTTTGATAGCACAGCGAATACTGACGATGGTTCATGTATCATCTTAGGCTGTACTTACGCTGCTGCTGAGAACTACAATTCGTTGGCGAATGATGACGATGGTTCGTGTACATTCTCGGGCGGACCGGATTGCCTTGGTGATCTAGACGGTGACGGGGTTGCTGCAACTGCTGACCTTCTGTTGTTCTTGTCGGTCTTCGGATCTACATGTAACTAAATAAACTCTCACTTATTGAAGAAAGGCCACCCAGA
>PACT01000046.1 GCA_002700285.1 Crocinitomicaceae bacterium
TGTGAGCTTTCGGCCGCTGCCAACCGCACCCCCCGTGCAAGGGCCTCCATGCCTGAAAACAAAGGTGATCACCTTTGGCAGTTTTAACCAAAGCCGCAAAATCACACCTCGCACGGCATCCCATTGGATGGGGGTGCTCAATGCCGTTCCGAACTCGAAGCTGCTGTTAAAAAGCAAAAATTTGGGCGAACAAGTGGAACGTGAACGGGTCGAAAACCTCTTTCAGGAGATGGGCTTGTCATCGGAACGACTGGAGCTGCGGGGCCACAGCCCAAGCCTGGAAGAGCACCTGGCTGCCTATAACGATGTTGATATTGCCTTGGACACATTCCCCTACACCGGCTGCACTACCACCGCCGATGCCCTGTGGATGGGCGTACCGGTGTTGTCGGTAGCGGGAGACTCGATGGTGAGCCGTCAAGCGGCAGCGGTCTTGCGGGGTGTGGGGCTCGACCGTTGGATATGCAGAGACGGAGAGGAGATGGTGGAGCAGGCCCTGAGCTTGGCCAACGACCTCAACAGCCTGAAAAAGCAGCGGCTGCAGCAACGACAACAGGTGGCAGGCAGTGAACTGCTAGACCATGCTGATCTGGCCGCCAGCCTGGAGGGAGCATTTCGCAGCTGGTGGCTGCGATGGCTGAAGCAGCAAGGATGGACAACTGATGTCCAAAAAGAGGCCTGGCCGCAAAGCAGCAGCCGGGAGACCCGCACTCTGCTCACTCCCATAACCAACAGCATCAGCAAACGGCTACCACTGTGGCTGGGGTCGCTCCCGATTGCGGAGCGTCAACGGCGAGAAGCCCAGGGACAACGGGTGTTTCCCCTCCAGGATCTCAATCCCTGGGGCGAAGCCGTGACCCTATTTGCACGGGAACGGCCCGATGAAGTACTGGCTTGGCTCGAGACCGGGGCTAGTGCGGAAAGCCAGCGTTGGTGGCAACACACCTATCCCCAATTGGTTTGGGATCCGAAGGGTCCACTAGCACCGCGATGAAACTGCTGCTAGTGCATCAGAACTTTCCCGGGCAATTTCGCGACCTAGGGCCAGCCCTTTGTGATCGGGGGCATGAGCTAAAAGCGATTGGGAGCAGTCAGAGACCGACCGATCCACGCGTTGAGGTGTTGCGCTACGAGCACAAGCTCGGTGAGCGCTCAGGGGTCCACCCCCACAGCTTGGAGGTGGACGAGTGGATCCGCCGAAGTGAGCAGGTGGCCATCTTGGCGATGGCCCTGAAGAAACGGGGCTGGGCTCCGGATGTGATGTTGGCCCACCCGGGCTGGGGCGAAGCATTGCTGCTGCGGCAGGTATTTCCCTCCACACCGCTGGTGATCTGGCCCGAGCTGTGGCTGCGGCCGGAACACCTGGGCATCAATCCTGCGGGAATGAGCGTGGGGCAAATGCAATACCTGCGAATCAAGGACTGGTTAATTGATGGAGCAATGGCGGATGCGTCGGTGGCAGTCTTGCCGACCCGCTATCAGGCCAGCACCTTCCCACAGCGCTGGCAACACAAAATTGAAATCATGCACGAAGGGGTGCCTGAATCGTTGCTTAAGATGCACCGTCTTCAGCAGTTAACAATCACGGAGGACGTCACGCTTGGCCCGGATGCGCCGGTGGTGACCTTCATCAGCCGCAATTTGGAGCCGATGCGTGGCTTCCCCACCTTCATGAGGGCCCTGCCGAGCCTCCTCGCCAATCACCCGACGGTGCATGTGGTGATCGTGGGTGGTGACGAGGTGAGCTACTCCGGTGCCCCTGGCGATGGACGCAGCTGGCGGGAGCACCTGCTGGAGGAGTTGGGCGAGCGGATTGACCGCAAACGCGTTCATTTGTTTGGACGCATGCCCCATGACCAGCTCCAGAAGCTATATCGGCGCAGTGATCTGCACGTGTATCTCTCCAAACCATTCGTATTGAGCTGGAGCTTGCTGGAATTAATGGCCTGTGGTACGCCGGTTCTGGCAGAAGCCAACCCAATGATGGAAGAACTCATTCAACCCGGAGTGAATGGTGCGCTGTGGCGCGGGAATCCTGAGAGTTTGGCCCAGGCGATCCTGACGCTGCTACGAACACCAACTCAGCTAAAACGTTGGGGCCTCCAGGCCAAGCAGCAACTCCAACCAACTTACCTCCAGGAGAATTGCCTTAATCAATTGGAACAACTACTGCTGCTGCAATCAACTTGTTTCTGAACACGTACAACCAACTAACGAGCTCCAACAAATACCGTGGCAGTTGAATCGCTACCTTTCAAAACTACTAATGGCATCCGAATCATTAGCGATCTGAAATTAATGGATATCAAGAGCTCAACGTCTGACGCAACATCTGCTGAAGTTGATCGACAAACATACGTGGCATGACCTGATCGTCACAGATTGGTGATTCGCGCACCTGCTGGGCTAGAGCCCGTCTGGCCGCAGCAGAGCGATAACGTTCAGCCAGCGAACGGGCCTTACTTGGCAGCTCCGCTGGATCAGCACAAACATGATCAGCCAAACCAGCATGTTCAAGAATCGCCGCTGAAATCGCCCCGGCGTAGTAAGGCGTTGGGCAGGTGAGCACAGGGATGCCCATGGCCAAGGAATCCAGTGTGGTGGTGGTACCACTCACGGGGAAGGTGTCAAAATGGAGATGGACCCTTCCGTAATCTGCCATGGCGGCTGCCGAAGAAGGGGCATAGGGCAAGGGCTGCATTTGGTGCGGAGCAATGCCCATGTCTTGAAGACGAATCAGAAAACGGCGGCGCACCGCCGGATCCTGGAAAGAATGGCTGCGGAACAGGAGCACTGCATCCGGATTGGCACGTAGCACTTCGCCGAAACGCTGCTGAGAAGCACGGGTCAGCTTTCGTGTGTGATTGAAACTCCCAAAGACCAGATTATTAGGTTCCCGATAGTTGATCTGCTGCACATCCGGCAAGCAATGAAGAGATGGGAGGTAACAAAGACTGGGACCCGGTAAAGCCCAGAGGTTCTCAGCGCCTGGGTATGAGCACGCAAGCCATCGTTCTAAAACCTGATCGACAATCCACCAATCACAGCAACTGGCATAAGTAGGGCCATAAAAACCAAGATAAGTGGCTTGCACAGCCGCCAGCCGATGACTGAGGAAAGTGGGGTGATTGTCAGCGGTATGACCACCAAGATCCAAAAGCAATGATGGAGCCTGGCTGCGGATCCTTGCGGCCGTAGCCGACACATCTGATGCCTCCAAGGGCCACCATTCATCTGACAAATCTTGCAGTTCTGAACGAATAAAATCGCGATCTCGAGGACAGCCAGCTACGTGAATCAAGCGGAACCGAGAGCGAAGCTGACGCGCTAATGGCAACCAAAAACGGCCGACAGGGTGATTGCGCAAATCCGAAGAAACCACAACCATGAGAGGACGCTCATGCACTTCCAACCGCTGAGGCAGCGGGGGTTGGGCAGGAAGACAAGTGATTGACGACTTGGCTAGCCGCTCGAAATGTACAACAAGAGAAGCAACAAAAGCCAGGGAAAGTTGCTCACAACCAAGGGCAGAGAATAGAAGATTACTAATACTTCCCGCCTGAAATTCAATCGGATTTCGGGTATAAAGTTGCTTGAATATATTCAAGCAACGTTCCGCTTCGCCAATTACACTAAAACCACGAATATGATGGTCGCTTAAGGGAAAGTAACGACCATCCACATGGGCCTTAAGACTTCCCAACCACATTGATTCGAAGCGACCTTGCACCCAGGCCACTTGGAGCTGTGGAAAATAAGATTGAGGCTTTGAATACCACTGACCAGGATGCAAAAGGCTTTTGGGAGCGAGTTTTAGCAGTGAGCCAGTGGGCTCGAGCATTAACAGTTGATATGGCAAATCCGGTCGTTGCGGGTAGCGCTGCATCAAAAGTTGTGCAGTACGGCTAAGCATATGAAGACAACGGGAAGAACCCATCTCCCCCATCGCGGGTAGATGCCGAGTTAACGCCCAAAACATCAAGGCATCAGGGCAATCGGCAGCAGCAAGATACTGGTTGCAACTATCGGACGGCTGTTTCGGATCGGGCAGCGCTGCTTGAAACTTCTGAAAAGGACTTGCAGTGAGAAGCGAGTTGCCATGTCCATGACTGGCCTTCAACAATGCACAACCAACCAGCAACTCTTGATGACTGGTTTGACCAAGGAATGCAGAACCAAACAACTCAACTTCAGCTCGAAGCCTATCGCCGGCATAGAAGGCTCTCTGCCATGACTGCAGATCAATAGGTTGCAAATGTGAGGTCATCGTCTTGGACAGTGCATAAAAAACCCCCCTCGAAAGAGGGGGGTATGTGATTTCAAACTGAAGATCTCGATCAGAGATTAGATCAGCTGAAGGTCGGAATCGCAGTCGCAGTACCGAAGTTCGCTGTTCTAGCGCCAGCTGCACCACCAGCAAGGTCGAACGTGTTGGTGATAGCGGTAGCTTCAGCACTTGAGAAGCCTTGAAGCTCCATCGAACCACCGCCTACGAAGGACAGGGTGATGTAGTTGTTGGCATCTACGCCGTAGGTCACGAGTGTGTTGTGAACATCGAAGCTGTTACTGACGCCCATGCCGAACATCGCTGAGGTCTGGGCATCAGCAAACGAGATGTTCATCGAGGCACCAGAGGTGATACCGAAGTAAGCACCAGCACCGAAGTTGTACGTGGAACCATTAAATGCGCCGTTCTTGCCGTCTCCAGCGGGAGCCGTGGACACCGCCGATCCGAGAACAATGCTGTCAGCTCCACCCTCATTCCAGAAGTAAGCAGTTCCGGTATCACCCGCAACGTTAGTGATGGTGGAGAAGCTGAAGGTGTCATTACCAGAGCCACCCCAGAAGGAGACTCCAGAATTACCGACGGTTACCGAGCCACCTATGTAGTCAGCACCAGCAAGACCACCGAACTGGCCGGAAAGCATATTTCCGTTGAAGGTCAAGCTGTCATCGCCGGCGTCAAGCTTGATGACGGAAGACGCATTGACTGCTGCATTCGCCTGGAAGACAAGGGTGTCATTACCGGAGCCAGACATGATTGAACCGGCACCAAATGTTCCGTCCAAGCTGACAAGATCTGTAGCTGCAGAACTGAATTGAACAGTTTGAATGCCGCCACCACCGAACAGAGTGGAAGATCCCGCAACCTGAGTCGTAAAGCTGACAGAGTCCGCTCCGGAATCAAGGCTGACAACAGCACCGCTAAGGCTGCTGTTGAACACCATGGTGTCGTCACCACCACCACCTGCAATGGAAGAAGCGCTTCCAACAGTGGCTGAGAAGACAAGCGAGTCACCATCTGCTCCACCAGAAACCGAACTCGTAACCAAGTTCGCTCCTGAGGAGAAGACCAGAGTGTCTGCGCCAGCACCACCAAGGATGGTTGCGCTAGTCGCCGCTACCGAGATAGTGGCGGTGTCATTGTCAGCACCGAAATCAATGGTGCTATTTGAAATAGCACCCTTGAAGTCCATGCTGTCTCCGCCAACTCCGCCGTAGATCGCAGAAGAGGTCACAGTGCCTGAGAACAACAGGACATCAGAGCCAGTGTCGGCACTGACGAACGAACTGTTATTTACAGCAGAGAGGCGAATTGTGTCCTGACCCGATCCACCCAAGACACTGCCGCCGGAAAGCTCACCTGTGAAGGACACAGAATCATTTCCAACTCCACCAGAAATCTGAGAAGCTGTCTGGAGATTTGATCCGGTCACGACGAAGGTGTCGTTTCCAGCTCCACCAGCAATTGTGGAGCCTGTAGCGCCAACACTCAGCGTAAAGAGCTCATTTCCAGCTCCGAAGTCGACAGTAGCTCCGTACAGAGACCCTGTGATCTGGATGGAATCTTGATCAGAACCTGCATAAATCGCAGCATCACTGAGAGTGCTTATCAAGAAAGTATCTTTTCCAGCAGCACCACTGATGGTGGCATCACTGATTACTTGAGCGCCGTAGAGCGAATCAGCACCAGCTCCCAGGTTGGCTGTTGTAAAGGTTGCGTCCTTGAGGAACTGAATCGAGTCATTACCGGAATTGGTATAAATCTGACCAGCTCCACCAGCATTCTCTTCGAAGATGAGAACATCAGCGCCTGCACCAGTCGTAATGGCTGGAGCTGTTACTGATTTTTGGTATGTCAGGTACTTAGCACCCGTGATTGTGGTGTTTGTAACTGTCACCGTGTCTGCATTAGTAGCAGCAGTGAATTTGATGGTGTCAGTGCCAACGCCAAGGTCGATGGTGTTACCGGTCATCCCGGAACCAGCCATCACGATGCTGTCGCTACCGCTACCGGCCTGAATGGAATTATTCAGGACGGAGCCAGTGAAGAGAAGGGTGTCTGCAAGTGTCCCACCGAAAACTGAATCACCAGTAAATCCACTGAAGACAATGTCATTAGCGCCGTAAAGACTAATGTTGTCTGCACCAGCACCACTTGAAATCGTGGTAGCCGAGAGGGTGACGGAGGAAGGCAGGAAGTTGAGTGTGTCATCACCATCACCAGCTGCTAGCGATGCAGATACAACGTTTGCCTTGACGACAATCGAATCAGCTCCAGAACCAGCATTTAAGGATGTGCTCGTTAGAGCACCTGTCAAGGTGATGGAGTCGCCTAATGAACCCAAGAGAACGGAGTCAACACCTGATCCGGTATCAACAAGGCCGGTTGCTCGACCACCCGTGAAATTAAAGCTGTCGTTACCAGCGGCACCAAACAAGGAACCATCGGTAATACCACCGGTGATTGACATCAAGTCGTTACCAGCACCAGCTTTCAGCGATGCACTAGTAACACCAGTACCGGTGACATTGATGGTGTCGTTTTCGGTCCCACCTTGAACAAGGCCCCTAGAAACAACTCCTAAGTTGATGCTGTCAGCACCGCTACCTGCAAGGACAGTAGATCTTTGAGCAGCGTTGGTGATGTAGAGCGAATCATCATCATCGCCAGCGTCTACAAGCCATTGGGTCGCATTACCAGCAACAGTGATTGAGTCTTTACCAGCTTGGCCGTACAAAGAGGACGTACCTGATAGCGCGCCAAGGCTGAGGAAGTCATTACCTGCTCCACCGTCAATTAATGCTGCTGTAGATGCACCATTAACGATGTAAATCGAATCCTTTCCTGAACCTCCATACACAGAGCTGGCTATCAAGCCTGAATCAACAGAGATTGAGTCATCCCCGTTGTCCAAGTAAATCTGGCTCGCAGTGACGTTGCCAACAATGTGGACAGAATCCGCGCCCTCGTTGGCATAGATGTAGGAACCGGAAGCAGAACCGCCGATGGAAATAGAATCCTTACCACCGGTAATTGCTCCAGCGTTATCACCGTAAATCGTTGAACTGTTGACGCGCCTAGTAATGAAAAGACTGTCAGAACCAAGTCCACCCTCGTAAATGAGACTGTCTGCACTGCTGCCAAAATTCAGTGAATCATCGCCTGCTCCACCATAAGCAGAAACACTTGTAGCAAGACCAGTCAGCTCAAATGAATCGTTGCCGCTATTTCCGTAGAGAGCACCAACAGAAATAACTCCGGAGGCACTAATTAGATCTCCATCAGCCCCACCTGTAATGGTGGACTTAATTACATCAGCAAGCTTGATGTTGTCTGCGCCGTCAGCACCTTCGACAAGGCCGGAAGACAAGCTTCCTCCGATGGTGACGGAATCATTCTGAGCCCCACCATAAATAGATGCTTTGCGGGCATCACCTGAAATATTGAAGGTGTCAGCTCCGGATTCGCCATAAACAACACCACTGCTGATATTGCCAATGGTGATGCTGTCAGCCGCCTCTTCAGTACTTCCAGACGCATCAAGTCTGACCGTGGCAGCACCTACAAGAGAGCCAGTAATGATGACGCTGTCAACTCCGCTGCCGCCAAGAATTTCACCAGCACTCAGATTACCGGCGACACTGACCAAATCATTGTCAGAACCACCAACCAAGGTTGAAGCTGTGGCATTCCCTCCAATTACGAGGCTGTCAGCACCGGAGTTGCCATAGACAATTGAGGAGGACAACGATCCACCGACACTGATCCAATCAGCTCCGTCTAGAGCACTGGAACCAGCTCCGGGCTGTCCACCAACAATGGTGGAACCACGAACGTAGTCTGATACGACGATGCTATCTACACCGAAACCGCCAACAATGCTGGAATCTTTAACATCGTCGGTAAAGGTAAAGCTGTCATTTTCAGTACCACCCAGAAGTGATGCACCAGAAGCATCTGCAGCAGTTAATGAGTCAGCGCCATCTAACAGTGTGATGGTGCCACCAAGTGAACCACCGACCATCACAGTGTCAGCCCCACTGCCAGCAAACAACTCTCCGGCAATTAGATGAGAATCGACGCTGATGTTGTCAGCACCTGCACCGGCATAGACAGTGCTGTTTGAGACGGAGCCACCAACAGAAATGCTGTCTGCCTTATCAGAGGAAGAGTCTGGATCGGTTGCACTGGTCATCAAGACCTGTGCACCAGTCAATTGACCGTCGACCTTCAACGTATCAGCACCATACTGACCGCCGACAGTGCCGCCAATGACAGCTCCAAGCGTCATGGAGTCGTTATCTGCGCCGCCAGTCACATATGCGGTGTTGACCGTTCCGGCGATGGTGATGCTGTCTCCACCGGAACCACCAACAATGTTGCCTCCAGTGACGTTGCCGCCGATGCTGATGGAGTCACTGGATGCACCGCCAGAGAGGGTGCTGCTCGTAGCATCATTTGTGGCCGTGATGTAATCACTGCCCTGATTTAAATAAACCTTCGCGGAAACTGCCTTGGTGATGCTGAGGCTGTCGGCACCAGAGCCACCTTTGATGTTGCTAGAGCTCAGAACCGAGATCGAGAGAGAGTCATCACCATCTCCAGCCTGAATCGAACTGCTTGCCAGAGTCAGATCGGCAACAACAGTGTCATTACCACCCGCAGCGGAAATAGTTGCGTTAGTTGCACCCTTGGCGAAGGATAAAGAATCACTTCCTTCAGCAAAGGAAACATTGACGTCGTTCGCAGATGAACTAAGAACAACTGTGTCGTTGGCAGTTTCTGTACCGCCAGCAAAACCCTGAATAGAGGTGTTTGCAACGACATTATTGAAGGTCAGCAGGTCTGAACCGCTGCCAGCAACCAATGTGGAGTTAGTGACTGTCCCGGTCAGGGAGAAACGGTCGTCTCCCTCGCCACCGTGCAAAAAGCTGTTAATAGCTTTGGCAGTGACATCAATAGTGTCATTACCGCTATTGGCATAGATATAGGAGTCAGAGAGGGTGTTACGGAGCTGAAGACTGTCCTCTCCTTTACCGCCATAGATGGTCGACGCTGAGGTTGGTCCGGTTAAACGGATCGTGTCGTTGTCAGCGTTCGAAGCGAGAATAACGCTAGTGAGTCCATAGGAATTGAACTCAAAACTGTCGCTACCAGATCCACCTTTCAGTGTGGAACCAACACCAACTCCGGGTACCCCGGTATTTGCAAAAAAGTGTCATTACCGCCGTTTCCGACGAGAGACGAACTGGAGTACTGGGAGCCGATGCTATCGGCAGCAGTTCCACCAAGAATGAGTTGGTCGGACTCCGTTCCGATCAGCGTGTCGCCGGTGTCGGATCCAGAGATAGTGCTGTTAATTGTCGCCATCAGTCAGTGAGTACGGGTGGGCTCTGCCGAGAGTTGTGTTGGAAGAGGACACAGCAGGGCAAAAGAGCCACCACTTATAAAAGTCCATGCAAACCGTACCGATCGAGAGTGAATCCGTCAATCAAACGTCAGCGGTTGCAGGCAGTTTGCAAGCCGACCCTGACCAATTAATGCTGTGTTTGAGTGGAGTGGACGTTCAAATCGACCCATGTCCTGGAAGCTTCAATCGTTAGAAGCCTTAGCAAGCTCCCCGATGGCGGACATTGCCCAGGCTGAGCGAAGTGGTCTTGAGCTCAGTCATTTCCTTACTCATGCGCCAACCGACTTTCTTGAGCCGTTGATGGACAGCCCGTTCGGTCGGGTTTACAAAATCTTCCTCGAACGCTGTTGCTCAGCGAAGTTTCCCGGTGATCAGGCCGAGGACCACCGCAATGCCTTGAGTCAAAAATTGCGTCAGCTGGGCTGCGAAACACCTGAGGGATGGGCTGTTCTACTCGCCCTATTTCCCTTTGTCCCCCCCGGCCAACTCAAGGTGGAGGATGCAGCCACCAAATTGCCCAGTTGGCTGCATACCTTTTACAAAGCACGCTACGAAGCATCGGAGCCATCACCACCGCCCCCTACGCCCCCTAGTCCAACGGGACAGCCTGCTTTTGAAGACCGAATCTTCTTGAATCGGGTACTTGGCCTCTCCAACCTGTATTACATCGATCCCGAAGACCAAGAGATCCTCCAGGAGCTTCGAGAAGTGCGCCTCCAAACAGTTCAACTGATACTCAGCGTTGGACGTGAAGAGTTAGGCCGTCAATTCCAATCCGATTTCGGTGATCGTTTCTGGGCCATGGCTCAGAGTGGCTTACAAAAGGAAAACCTCGACGCCAACGAAATCCAACAGCGCGATGCCATCCAGCAATGGCTGAGCCAAACGCCAAATAGTCTCCACCAGGATGGCGGAATTCAGCGTTTCGCCTCTGTTCTCCTCTTTAGCTCACCGGGCAGCGTTCGCTTGGCTGATCCAGATAGAAACCTACCAGCCTGGTTCATGGACGGATACAAGCGCTATTGCTCAATGGCACAAGCCTAAAAACATCAGCTGTGCGAATTTTATTTGTCCATTGCAACTATCCGGCGCAATTTCGCCATTTAAGTCAACATTTAGCAGCCGATAAAGGCAACGAAATTGTATTTCTTTGCCAAAATTTAGAGTGGACGGCAAATGATGTTCCCCACCTAAGGCTTTCTCGGTATCAACTCGGCCGTGAACCCAAAAGTGAGCTTTGTCATCCTTATCTACGGCGCTACGAAACAGCAGTTCTTCATGGGCAGGCAGCCCTTCGAAAGGCACTTCGTCTGCGCGAAGACGGATTTGAGCCTGATCTGATCATTGGCCATTCGGGTTTTGGCAACACCCTCTACCTCAAGGAAGTTTGGCCCAACACCAAATTCATCGGCTATTTCGAGTGGTTTTATCGCAGCCAAGGTTCCGATGTGNGCTTTGGAAACAATCAACCGCCAAGTCCTGACACCAGCTTGCGGGTGCATACCTACAACAGCCCGATCGTGATGGATCTGGCCCAAGCCGATGCTGCGATCTGCCCAACCCATTGGCAGGCGAATCAGTTCCCACCAGCCATGCGTCAACACCTATCGGTGATTTTCGATGGAGTCGACACCGAACAACTGCCCTTGGTGAAGCAAGCCGCTCGGCATCACTCCCTGAACCTTGGGGCTGGTGCTGCCAAAGCCACAATCCCCGCTGATGTTCCCTTGGTTACCTATGTGACCCGTTGCTTCGAGCCGTACCGCGGCTGGCCACAGGTGGCAGAAGGCCTAGCGCTATTGATGCAACGCAACCCCAGAGCCCATGTTTTGTTGGTGGGGTCGGATGAGGTGGCCTATGGCAGCAAACGCGGCGATGGCTTGAGTTGGCGGGAATGGGCACTCAAGGAGTGGCCCATGGACCACAGCAGACTGCATCAACTGCCGGCTCTGGGCTACGACGACTACAAATGTGTAATCCAACGCAGCTGGGTGCACGTGTACTGGACCGTCCCATTCATCTTAAGTTGGAGCTTGATGGAAGCCATGGCAAGTGGCTGCTGCGTCGTTGCCAGCTCTACCCCACCTGTCGAAGAAGTAATCACCAGTGGCGAGCAAGGCCAACTGGTTGACTTCTTTGATCCTGAGGCCCTGTGCCAACAAGTCGATCATCTTCTACAAAACTTTGAACAGCGCCAAAGGCTTGGCCAATGCGCTAGTCAGAGGATTCTGGAAGGCGGTTATGACCTCCAAAACACACTGAAGCAGCAGCTACAGCTGCTTGATCAAGTGATCCGTGGCTAACACCAACGATCCCATCCAATGCAACGGCGAAGGGCTCGAATGCTTCGCCAGCGGTGATCCAAAAGCTGCTAACGCTTTGCTGAGACGGGCTTACCGGAACCTGTCGGAAGAAACAGGCATTTTGGTGAACCTCGGACTGGCCCTGATGCAACAGGGCCTAATCGATCAAGCAGAACGCGCCTACCGGCTGGCATTACGCAGTGATGAACGGCGTGTTCGGCGGAGCGCTGCCAAAAATCTTGGCTTCCTGCTGCTCTGGCGCGGTGAGCATCAAGAGGGATGGCATTGGCATGGCCAACGCTTTGAAGGGGAAAACTTCGAAGCCAACCAATGGCGCGGCGATCCACTCAACGGGCAGACACTTACCGTTTGGAACGACGTGGGGATGGGGGATGCCTTTCAGTTTGTGCGCTACACCNTNCCCTTNNTGCANCGNGGCGAAAAGGTGCGCTTCGCCGTTGCNNCATCGCANATTCCACTGTTTNGGGNNCATCTCANCTGGCAGCTGAGCGANGTTGTCGATCGCGACNGCNTTTCTCCACNNNCNGGAGGGANCNCATATNCCCTTNATGAGTTTGATCGNTNTNCTNGATAGCAACACNCTCTGGGGTCGACGCTTCTCACAANCCACATGGCAANTNCCCAACCGCGCTGNNNNCNAGNCNNNNCAGNTTGGGCTCTGNTGGGCGAGCAATCCCCAAGACCGCACNATGCANNNTTACAAAAGCAGCACGGCCCAACGGCTGCTNGCTCTCCAACANNAACACCATCCAGGCAGTNNGCCCGTGAGCTTGCAAACCGATGAANCCAAGTANCCATGGTGAGNTTGGNTTNTCANCGGCCAGAGCCNGAATGGAGTTCCACATTGCANACCATTGGTGNATGCAAAGCCGTNATCAGCGTNGATACNGCCGTGGCNCACCTCGCNGCCGGNAGCGGTNNNCCNNTCCNCCTNNTNNTGNGCNATCNNCCNGACTGGCGCTGGNGACCNGTTCGAGAGGATCCTTGCGCTCCCTTGTGGTACCCNNANGTCNCNGTNGAGANNTTGCAANAGGCCTAANTCACAACAANNANGGCTTTACTTATCAGGGATTTGTTCAACGAGCNATAACAATTTGCGCATGCTTTNNCGCCAACTNAGNNNNCGAACAGCNTCNGCNTGTTGNCGGCCATTTCGACGCCANTCTTGGCGATTNGCNGCAATCCGTAACCACCAAGTAANNAGCTCNTCAGGATCNGTTTCACCCCAAAGNCCAAGCGGGTCATCGCCATAGGCNCGNTGAACNNGAGGNTCNACNTGACCCAAGCCNGCCTGNCCCATCGGCAATGCATGGCCAAACCCCATGGCCAACAGATCCAAATGACCTGTGTTGGCNCTGATCAAGGTTGGGACGCCACAAGCGAGGGTCTCCATCGCCATCAAATTGGTGCCTCCCTCACAGCGACTGGCAAACACCGCTACATCNGCNTGCTTNATCAAGTGGGGCAATTGGCGGTTCACCACACAAGGCAGANNAAAAACATTGGCGCGTGGAATGCCATTGGCCTCTAGCCAAGGGCTGATGGCGTCAGCACGTCCCCGCTCAGGGGCACCCTGAACATGGGGAGAGGCAGCAATCGTGCTGAGACCGACATGACCCACATTTCCCCACGCCGCAATCAATAGTGCGTCGGGATGATGGCAGAGCAACCGACGAAATGCGGCGATAACGATGTCTTGGCCCTTGCGATTTTCTAACTTGCCACCAGAAAAGATCACCAAACTGCGTTTCAACAACCGCGGTACTGGTTCAGGATTAAAGACAGCGGTGTCTACGCCCTGATGGACAAGATGCGAACGATCAATCCCCTGCCGCTTCAGCAGTGCTTGATTCCAGCGGGATCCACTGATCACAAGATCGAATTGATTGAGAATCTCGAGATCCTTCTGAGAAAAACGGCTGCACTCAAAAAATGTCACTCCCACATGCTTTAAGGCAGTAAATCGCGGTGCGGGAACATAATTTCCAAGTGGCGAAAAACCAAGTTCTGCCTGAGTGGGAACCGGCAATGTGCCGGCTCCTTCAGCAGCAGCCAGTTGTTGCATCAGTGATGACGACTGATCTTCAAGATGCTGCAGCACATCGAGCCAATGCAAATCACAGAAGGAGCTGCGATCGTTACAAGCCAAGAGGCGTGGCCAATACAGACGTTGCTCGAGCAGGGCCTGAGCAAGCTGAATTCCATAGCCGCCCCACCCCGTGTAGGGCGTAAGCGGCCAATCAATCAGCGCCTGACGATCAGCCATGGGGCAGTGACGGTACCAAGCCCATAAAGTTTCGTCCGCCATGCTCCACCGTGAGGAAGCGGCCGCTGGATGGAGCTGGCTTCAGGAGTTGGAATGTCTTGAGCATGGCCAGAGTTGCGGCACTCTCAAGCGGACCATGAAAACTGGTGTCAACCACTGCGGCATGGCCGCTCGCAGCAAATAAGTGCGCCTGATCTCGATTGAGGAAGAAACAACCTGAATGCAAGTTGGAAGGCTGCTCAAACTGCACCCATTCCCCCAAATGCTGCATCGAAAAGTTGAGGTCGATACTTTGACGGTACTGAGAAGAAACTGCTGGATTGTAGTGTCCATCAATATAAAATCGGCGCAACTGTCCTTGAACTTCTAGCGTTTCAATCCGATTTGGCATTAACAAATATTGATTACCAAACGTACGGCTAAATAATCGTAATTTCAGAAAAAAATCAGCATCGGTCAGAATAATATCATCTTCTAAATAAGCAATATAATCATAAGGCTGACCAGATGCCTCCGCTTGTTGATGCGCTTGCACAAGCACATTCTGAGCTGCGAAACCAAGCCACCGTGGATCCTCTGTTTCACAAGCAATCGGTTGAAACAACCCTTTAAGTTCGTCGAGATGATCAAGCACGTGGCAATCGCCACGTACACAAACACGCAGATCCACCAATCCACCACCATCCTCAACCCCGTCCACCCGTCGGTCGCAATGGTTGAGCACTGCAGCAGGTTGGCCATAAAGCCGATGGATCTGAAGAATCAAGCGCTTTAAGGCATCAATCCTGGGCTGAGGATCCGCTGCTAACGAGCCGTGACGGCCATTGCCGGGCTTGAAATAATGAACAACTGCGAGGAGAAGACGCATTAACGGTGTAGCTCTCATCCATGCAGAGGTTCAAGAATAAGCTGACCTCAATGACTCCATCTAATTCCAACCTTGTTCGCCGCGATCCTCGCCTCAGCATGCGGCGGCGGTTCCGCCGAGTGCTCGTACGGGCGCGGGTGTCGCCGGTGACCGTGCCTTTGCTATTACTCCTGTTCTACGCAGGCGTCATGGTCGGCCTCACCCAAGTGGCTGACCAGTGGATCGTGGCCCTGGCGCTCACCCCTTTGATTTTCGCTCTGCTGCTCACCATCGGGTGCCTGGTGGCCTACCGGCGTGATTTCTACGCGTGACTTGCTCCGATCTGGCCAGCCTGCTGATGCCGCCTGATGCTTTCGACACCTCGAAGCATCAAGTAATGGGGCGTCGGGTGGCTGGCGGCAGCTTTGCCCGGGGGCTTTGCGCGACCCTACAAGCCTCGGAGACGCTCACCGTGTTCTGTGGGGGGGAGACAGCGGCTCCAGCACTGCAAGAGTTGTTGGCACCAGTTCTGAAAGCCGGTGCTCAAGTGCGCCTGCAGCCAACACTCGATTCCGCGGCCCTCGCCAGCAGTGGCTGCCTTCACTTGCCCGACCCTGGGTTGCACCACTGGTGCTGGCTGCGATCAGGGAGTTCCACCAGACACTTTTCCCTAACAGGCGTCACCCACACCCTCTGCTCCCATGGCGTGATGCAAGGGCTGGAACAGTTGGTGGCAGCCCCCCTAGAACCATGGGACGCGCTGGTATGCACTTCACGCTCGGCCCAGCAGGTGGTGCAGTCCGCCATGGCCTGCATGCAAGAACGGCTGGAACGGCGTTTTGGAATGGCATTACCAGCTCCCAAAGGCCCGCAATTGCCTGTAATTCCATTGGGCATTGAACCGAGCATTTTTGATTGGCGGGGTCGCTTCGCCAGTCGACAAGAACAACGCGATCAGGCACGGCAACAGTTGCAACTGTCGACCACCGCCCGCGTGGTGCTGTTTCTGGGGCGGCTCAGTTTTCACAGCAAAGCGCATCCCTTACCGTTGTATCGAGCCTTGGAGCGGCTCACAGATCAGCACGAGGTTGTACTGCTGGAATGTGGCCATATTTATAACGACACCATTGCAGGGGCCTATGACGAGCTCGCACGCCGGTTTCCACGGTTAAAGTTACACCGACTTGGTGGGCTAACCCCAGCCACCAGCGAAGAGAAGCTGCTCGCACTAGCGGCCGCGGATATATTTTGCTCGCCAGCCGACAACCTGCAGGAAACCTTCGGCCTGAGCGTTCTCGAGGCCATGGCTAGTGGTTTACCCGTGATCGCAAGCGACTGGAATGGCTACCGCGACTTGGTGCAGCACGGACACACCGGCTGGCTAGTGCCCTGCAGGGATCTGCTCAAAACCCAATCAAAACCATCAGCCATTGATCAGCAATTTGCCCTTGGCCTCAAGGATTACGACAGTACCGTGGGGATGCATAGCCTCGGCGTGGTGATCGATCACCAGGCGTTGGAGGTTGCACTCGGCGAGCTACTTCAATCACCTGAGCGATGCCAAAGCATGGGTGACAACGGGGTCGCGAGAATTCAAATCATGTTCCATTGGGATCACGTCTGCAGGCAATACAGAGAACTTTGGAAAGAACTCAACCAACGTCGAACCAACAGAGACAGCGACGATGTTCAAACGTTTTGGCCGATGGCCACATCTGCCCGATTGTTTGCAAATCATTCGCAAGAAAGGCCTTGGGAAGGGCCTTGGGAGATCAGCCCTCAATGCACAGATCCCATGGTGCTTAATGACATGATGCAAGCTTACTTTCTTGAGCCAATTATTGGTCTTGATGCACTACAAAAACTTGCAAGCTTGCTTGAACAAGGACGAAACCAGCCCGGTCTCAAGCTTTTAAGCAACAACACGCTGCATGAGATTTACGAGAATAGCGGAATTGCTGAAGCTCAGTTCGCTCGCATCACAAATGTGCTCGAAAAGATTGCCGTAATACTCCCACACACACAACAGACATGAGTCGCCGACGCCTGCTATTTGTCTGCTATCCAGACACCAATCACCCCATCGGTGGCGTTAAACAAATCTATCGCCAAGTCGAGCTCTTGAACAATGCCGGATGGGATGCATTTGTACTGCAAGAACAACCAGGATTTCGAGCCAGTTGGTTCAAACATTCAGCCCCAGTCATGGATCTAGAAAGTTACACACAAAGCCATCCGAGCTCTGATGGCGATCTCTTGATCCTTCCTGAAACCTGGCTCAATAACGCACCTGGATATTGGCCTGGAATCCCAAAGATCATCTTCAATCAGAACGCTTTTTATAGTTTTGGTCTCAATGGGGATTGCAATGAAAGAACCCTAGAGCTGTACCAAAATCCGGACATCCACGCGGTCGTGACAGTTTCCAACGACAGCCGCAATCTGCTGGTAGAGGGTTGCGGAATCGCCGGAGACCGCTGCTCAGTATTAATTAACGGCATTGACCAACAATTATTTCATCCACCCGCCGTGAAACACCGGCGTGTTGTGTTTCTGGGTCGAAAACATGCCGACCACGCACGCAAGGTGGCGTTGATGGCAAGCCAAGATCAGCAACTCAAAAACGTGGACTTTCATGAGCTACCAAGAATGCAGCACGACGAAGTTGCCTTGGCCTTGCAGGAGGCCCTCATTTATTTGAGCTGTGGACACCCGGAGGGATTTGGCTTGCCGCTCGCCGAAGCGATTGCCTGTGGATGCATGGTGGTCGGATACCACGGATTGGCAGGTCGCGATTTTGCTCTGCCGCACATGAAGGTGGTGGAGTTTGGCGATCTGCTCGGCCTGCTCCTAGGCATCAAAAGCGAGCTGGAGCGCTTCGATACCAATCGCGAACAAGTGATTCAAGAGCGCCTCGAAGCCTCCCGCTTGATCTTGAAGCATTACAGCCTTGAAGAAGAGCAAGCCAGCTGCCTGAGAACATGGAGCCAACTCTGCCCATGATCCCGTTGAAGCGGGTGGGTCAGTACGACAGCAGAGACCTCGGGTATCAGCAACACATTGCTGTGCTTGGTAGCTGCAAGGTGGGCAACTTCGTTGCGACACTCCCCCTGTTGCGCTTGGTGCGCCGGCGCTATCCAAACGCACAGATTGATTTTGGGGCACAGAAGCCACACGCGATTTTGAAATCGCCTTGTGCGGCAAAAAGCAGCCGGTCAATTGGCGCATCTCATGGGACCGACCAAAAGACAAAACCAATCCCATGGGACGACTGGAAACAATCACGGCATCAGAAGCACAAAGAAAATGTGATGCAAGTGCCCTTGATTTGGTGATTAATTTCGACGGGTTAAATCCGTTAGCGCAAACGCTGTACAGAGGGTTAGAACCTCATTGGGTTGCGGGAGCGAGTTTGAGGGCAGATGAGCAGTTGTTACTAACATGGGGTATCGCAACAGTTGTAAAACAAACCTTGGCTGTAGTCGATTACGATACCAACTGCGTAGGGGCCAGTCCAATCCGAGTTTGGCAATCACAGAGCCCTGTTGTTCAACGAGACATCATTACTGCAAGCTGCAAACTTTGCAGTGACAACCGACTTCATTACAATGGCTGCATAGCAGTAAAACACTATTACATTATATGCGATAGAGCCAATCAAGTAATAAATTGGCTTGGGAGAAAATTGGGATGAATATTCTAGTTATCACCAACATTTATCCGCCACAAGAACTTGGGGGGTATGGACGCTCAATTGCAGATTTTGTTTGGGGCTTGCAGAAGCGCGGCCACAGCCTGCAAGTATTGAGCAGCGATGCGCCTGATCTTGGAGCAGGCAGCCACATTGGACCAAGCGGAGAGAATGTCGATCGACGCCTAATCCTCAAAGGAAGCTATTCCGGTGGGGTAAAACATATTGAAGACCCAGGAAAAAAGCGGCAAATCGACAACCATAACATCATATTAACTCGTGAGTGGATCAAAGTAAAAAAATGGGATGGCATACTGGTAGGCAATATTGATTTGATTGGTCCAGAACTGCTATCTATTCTTCCTGAAGCCAACTGCAAAATCCAACATCACGTAGGTTTTGTACATCCACCGTTCCCAGCCAACGCTTGGCCGCAGTCAACCAATTATCAAATGGTGGCGGCATCAAAGGCTGTACGTACAGCACTTATAGAAGGAGGAATGCCAACAAAAAATATTCCAGTGGTTTATCCCGGAGCAAGAACCGAACAGTTTGGTGAACTCAACGTAGGCATGCCTACACCTCTAACTGCAGATGGTAGCCAACAACGTCCACTGAAGGTGTGTTTTGCAGGCTTGTTAATGATGAGCAAAGGCGTTCACACACTCATAGAGGCAATAATTGAACTCAACAGAAATGGAATCTGTGTACAAGCATCCATTGCTGGAAATAGTTTTCAAAAGGGATACCGACAGCAAATGGAAAATGCCATTCGAAAAGAGGGGCTAGATGGTGCTGTTCAATTTGTGGGAGAACTGAAGAGAACATCACTAGCAAGGCTTTATGCATTACATCATGTAGGAGTTTTCCCATCGATTCATCCAGAAGCATTTGGAATTGTGGCCGCCGAAATGATGGCCTCTGGTTTAGCTGTCATCAGTAGTTGCGTTGGCGGAGCAGGAGAGCTCGTAAAACATGAGACCACAGGACTTGCATTCGCGGCTGGAAACAACCAAGAATTGGCCAAATGCCTTGCACGTCTGGCCAAAGATTCTGAATTGCGAAGTCGTCTGGCAGAAGAAGGTCGACATCAAGTTGAAGCAAATTTCAGCGTAAACAATGCAAGCAAACTTCTTGAGCAAGGATATTTAGACGGGAATATCGATGAAATACTAAATTTTCAATAAGCGATTGACCATAATACTCTGGAACCAATTAAAAGAGAAATAAAAGAGATTCAATAATTTCAATTCGGTAAATATAAACTAAAAAACGAAACAAAGACAAGAAATGAACACTAATCTGAAAGAGATAAAAACACAAAACATCTATTACGCTAAAGGCAAAGAAGAAGATCTCGGAGCAAGGAGCAAGGCAAACAGATCCTCTGACAGTCTAGCAAGAATGTAAATGCAACAGCTAAATAAAAGAAAATGGATAACCTAAAATTGTCATTAAGAGACTTATCCACAGAATAGTAAACTAATATCAAAAATATAATAACTACATCGTAAGGTATAAAGCGGATGAAGAGATTCGAACTCTCGACCCTCTCCTTGGCAAGGAGATGCTCTACCACTGAGCTACATCCGCGATATGGTCTCAAGGCAGTGAGCCTGAAGACAGAACAAGCATGCATCACCGAGGGTCCATAAGTCAACTCCACGATGAGGGCATCGCGAAAACAGGCAGTCGGGGGTTGACCTAGAACCATTGGAAAGCATTCCAGAGATGGGACGGCAGTAAACCGGCCTGAGGTCTTAAAGCCAAAGGCAATAAAGGCACAACAGTCCGCAAATGAAACAGGGCAGGCGCGCTTGGTGAAGTACGCGAATTGATGTTGTGAGCAGCTTCAAGGACACGTAGCAACGTGCATGACAAAAAGGAGGAAGCAAGCGGTCGCCGAAAACAACCAAAGATCGATGCGATCCTTAGTAAACAGAGTGGAAACAAATGCTGCGAACGATAACCGCCCCAAAAAAATGTCCAAAATCGGTCAATTCTCAAATAATAGAAAGTTGAGGAGTGTTACGTCGATATGACGAAGCAGTTGGTAAATTCTAAATACAAAATGAATCTAACTTAGCAAGCTAACTTCATGTAAAAAAAATAGAGCACCTAGGATTTGCGGAAAGGAATCAGTGATATACATACTCAAAGAGTTAAGAAGTGAATTGTATATACTTACTCAAAATACACACATCTTGAGCAAAGATTTCCCGTTGTATCAGGTGAATAAAGTTGAAAAAGGCAATAGTTTAATTAAAGTTGGCTCACAGCCAAGACAAAAGTGGATCAGCCAAAGAAGAATTTAACATCTTGCCTGTAATGAAGCCAATTGTTCCATCAGCACTTGACTCGTAGACTCGGGACATATGCTTAACAACCTGGACACTAGATACAGGATTTTTCCCTATTGCAGCTTCAGCTGCAAGTACGATGCCTGAAGAGCCTGAGACAAAAAGATTAAAAAGGTCAGAAATCTCAGCTCGAGAAGGCAAATCACTGGTCATCATAGAATCTAATATGTTAGTGGCGACATAACATGGTGTACTTAAATTTTGGCATACCTCAAGAATCGCTTTGGTAGCTAAAGGTATTCTTGAAATAGAAATCTCTCTAGAAAGGTCTCCACGATCGATTAAGATACCGTCGACTGATGATGCTATGTCACGTAAATTCAACAAACCCATTCTTGATTCAATTTTGGCAATAATACGAGGCCTTAACTGTTCATCTAAGCAACAAGAATCGAGCAGAGCATTTAGTCGTTGTATGTCACGCCGAGAAGATGCAAACGACAAATAGATTGATTTAAGACCAGAAGCGGCAAATTTACCAATAGCATATTCATCAAACTCCGTAAGATAACTAAGATGAATAGTTTTTTCCTGAATATCAACAGCCCTGTTAAGTACAATATTGCCAGATTTCAGGACCTTAGCCCGTGCCAAACAATTTGATACGTCAACATTCAAAATAGAGACGACTACTCCACCAAAATCAATTTTAAGCGTATCACCTACTTCAATCTGAGTAAAAAATTCTGAATGGTTGATACCAATACCTGGAGAGTCATAATCGGATGCAACAGAGAAAATATTCAGCTCAGAACCTTCTTCTAGAAAATTGGTACCAATAATTTTTTCGATTCTAAGTTGCGCACCTTGCGTATCCAAGGAAAATGGGACAGATGCACCTTTAAGGACATCAAGGTAACTTGTAAGCGATTCAGGACTTGAATGAGAAAGATTAATTCTAAAATCTGTTGCACCTGCATAAAACATCTGCGTTAAAGTCTCTACATCGAGAGAAGAGGGACCAACTGTTGTAACAATTTCATGCATAAAATAGATCTACGACTGATGCAAACACTATAACATAGCATCGATGATGGCAGCAAGATAGCAGTTTTTTTTCAGAAATAAAAGACAATCCGCATCATGCAGAATATCAAATAGACAGTAAATATATATTATAATAAGCACTGGAAGAAAACTAAATATATTAGCCGCGTAAGGGCTGTTACAATAGAGGAAAGAAAGGGTGCACAGGATGCAATCACTCAACAAAATTGTTGAAGAGCAGTGGAAAGCTGAACTTACAAATCTATTAAAAACAATCTCTGACTATAATCTGAATAGAAGACTAGTCGATAATTCTAATTTTGAATACTGGCAAAAACCGCCTTTAGAGTCAGTAAGATCGTTATTAAATCATCAATTTTTCTCAATTGACACGAGAGAATGGGATGGAAGATCGGCAAGAATGGCACATCTTGGTGAGTATGAAGTTCGCTGCATAAGTGCGGATCCCTACACACTTATATCAGTACCCGACGAGGAAAATATATATCTGAGACTCCATCCTCAGGAATATACTCATAAAGGTGACGAGCGAATTCCAAGCCGCGACTTTTTACTGAGTTCATATCCTTGGGGCAATATTTTCATGGCTAGTAGTCTTGTAGAGAATTCAGAAACCTGGGCACAAATCATCCGTGATTCGATTGAACATGAAAAAAATTACAAATCCCGAAGTTCATTAGAAACAAATTTAGATGTCGATGTGGCTTACTTTGGATTAGAGAAAGATACTTCTGCAGGCTTTCGTGAAGTAATAAGCTATCCTGAATTTAAAAAATTAGTGGCCGACAAGTCAAGACTTAGTAGTGCAATTAACGAAAGGGGCTTTAGTGGCTTTGCGTATAAACTTATATCAAAGCATCAAGGGACATCACACAATTTATTGATCAAGAGGTCGCACCCAAGAAACTTTATTGTATTCATCGACAGTCTAGATCTAACTATTTTAGATGACACGAGTTACCAAAAGGGCTTAAAAGCACTTCCTGACATTGTAAACAATAGCATCATATATAAAAACTTTACTGCATCCGGAGATTGGACTTATCCATGCTTATTTTCAATGCATACTGGTACACTCCCGCAATTCAATTTTAGCAACTTTCGACACGACCCGACTTTTAGATTTCTAGAAAGAGATCAGATAAATTCGATGAATCATAATATGGCTACATATTACATTACACGATCGCTCATTCTTCCTGGGTCAAAACTGAAAAATAAAGACTTTCTAACTCGTAAGATCGCCGAAAAGGGATTTAAACAAGCCGGAATTAAGTCATCACGAAATCATGGTTGGAGGTGTGGGTTGACCCATTCTCTAGAACTTTCCTTTGAGAACTGCTCAATCGCAGAAATACCAAAACATCTGAGCCATCTTACAAAGACCGGTACAGAAGGAAATATTGATACCTTCTTTATTGATATAGATTGCTTACATCGCAATGACATGTTTACAAGAGCACGGGGTCAGCACTGGAATGTTGATCACACTGAATGGATCCAAGATTCTCCTGATAAATATGAAAGACTCCTTGGAATCTATCAAGATGCAGATGTTGAGCAAAGGCGCTACAAAGATAAACTTATAACAGCTGATAAGATACTTTCTTCTATTTTAGAGGAAGCAAATCCGGAAGACAATATTTTGATCTTCTCCGATCACGGAACTCAGTATTTACCTTGGACTCTTGAATCACCATATCCGAGAGATATGGACTCTACGCTTTCACCTGAAAGGATATGGAAACCTACGCTATTAGTCTATGCGCCAACTAATCCATCTTTTAATGGTCATCAGCACTCAGAAGAATTAGTAAGCACATCTGATCTCTACAGTATAATACTTTCACTGCATGGTATAGCAGTTGAAAACAATAATAACCAATCAATATTACCAAAGTCGTTAGGTGGTAAAGTAGGAAGGGAGATGGCTACAACGTTCGGACTTACAGTTGAAGCCAATGAAGAACATCCTGAACTCTCTTTACCAAATCGCTTCGAGCTAGTTGTAAGAAGAGCCAAAAATATGGGAGAAATACATCAATGCCCTGCACTGCCACTTATTGAAAGCAATTCATTGGAGGAATTGAACCATAAGATGTTCCCTGCGCTATATTAATAAGTGATCATGGAAGCTCTAGCGTTGAACTCAACTACCAAATCAGCATCAACATATGCTATTTGCGACTTTCATTACAACACTAATATTGTAGGTTTTTATGCATCTAACCAACAATATTCTAATGCTATAGCAACCGATTTTAAATCAGTAGTGAAACGCTGCATGCGCACACTGCCACCCGATGACCAAAGTATACAGCTTGAGCACTATGGAACAACCAGATATCAAGTGAATCAAGCCACAAATAAAAAGTACTTTGATGAATTGCTTCATCTACGCGATCGGATATCAATACCTGTTGAAGCCAATTCAATTAATGTTGAGCTTAGTAAGGAAGAATTAGTGTTGGCTTGGAATCTTCTTGAATCGATACCTAATTTATTCGACACCGTAAAGCGTCACCTAGGCGGAGAATTTTTAGTCATGGAAGCCTACCATTTTGTAGCTTCTAATTACAATAAACAGTCAAAGGTAAGCACGAGTGGTTTTTGGCATCGTGATTCAATAGGCCGAAGGATTAAGATCTTCATATGTCTGCAAACAACAGGTCATTCCCCTGTTACTGCTGTATTACCTTGCACCTACCTTGACCCTATCCCCCGAGGTTGGGAAATGTTACGTGCAGCTATATCTTCAACGGCAAATAGCAATGTCACAACTGAACCAATGAATAATTTAAATTCGACATTTGAAAAATTTAATCAAGTCGATCAAAGTTACACTCAAGGCGATATTGTGCTCCTTGATACCAATGCAATACATAGAGGCATTTACTCTGATTATAATAATCAGAAGGATTCATACCGTCATCTTCTGCAGATTAGCCTGATACCTAAAACAACCTTGGATCTGCAAAGAATGCTCAACAGCGTTTGTTGGGCACAAAAAGATGTCAAATATCCGGTTGACTTATTTGATAAAATTCCACTTCATACTCCACCATTTTATAAAGACAAATAATGTATACATCACAAAGTCTTGGGAGCTTTATTCAACAGCGCTACATATCCTTTGGGCCTTCATGCCTTTCAGCTGAAATATTAAAGGCATGCAATCTTAGGTTTTGCACATTTGGATTTGACTGGTTTCGAAGCGGAAGTTTTCATCACTCATTATTCTTCAAGCTCGATTTAAAAGACTTTCTAAAGTTCCACGTTAATAATTTATCTGCTCCTTTGCGTCAGAGGAGCAATCCAGAACAACAAGATAATAAAACCTCAGAGGTTGAAGGGCTTAAGCAAGTTTATGGATATAATGTATTATACAACCCTCACAAAAATTATAATAAATACTCATTCGACTATTACGAGAGGTCCTTTCGCCGATTAACACTCAGACTAGACAGCAATTCACCGGAATTCATATCACCAATATTCTTGATGGCAGACTATCTAAACAAAGCCCATTATGTTCACTTCAACAATACAGGAGAAGCAGCAGCATATCTCAGCTACAATTGTTTATTAAAATATAACTATACGCCTTCCATAAAGATAATTAGATTCAAATTAGTAGAAGATGAGGATTTGTGCAGCTTACCTCTATCTTTTAAAAAAAGTGAGCATCACACCGAATATATAGTTCCATTGTCGTATAAGATTGACGCCAGTACAGAAATGAGAAGACTATTTTACAAAAGTCTTTTTGAAATTTTTGCATAATCATGATGAAGGCATACATACCACATTACACACCTTTAGCAGAGCGTCATAAATCAATAATAGCAACCTGCAATGATCTAAAATTAGATCCTCAGATTATTAGTGCTTATGACAAAGAAAGCCTTCTTTCACATCCAAAATGGTCAGAGGAAAACCAGAGAGAATGGAATAATAGAGTCCAACGTATAATTCCTATACTACTTGCTAATGCAAATTCATTATCGTCAAATTCGCAGATCCCACAATGGGCTACTTACAGAATCCTCAAAAGCTCAGAAATAAGCCTTACATATAAGCATTTTTTGTGCCTGCTACAAATTGCTTCCAACAGAGAACCAGGTCTTGTATTTGAGGATGACATTCTAACTAAACCTACAAGCAAATTAAATCTCACACGAGCCCTTGATCTACTCGGATCTGAAGCTGATTATATTGATCTAGGAGGCGGTTGTGAACTGCCGCCATACGCTTCAGATGCCGCGTTAGAAACAGGTGGAATATTTATAAAGACAAACCCACCAAGAAGCAGGACAACAGCCGCTTACGCAATAACTCCAGAAGCTGCGCTAAAAGTCGCAAGTAGTTTGTTCCCATGTATTTTCCCACTTGATTGGTCATTTCAATATATCTTTCTCGAGAAGGGTTTGAGGGTTCTTTGGACTCAGCCATCATGCCTGCTTCATGGCTCACAAAACTCGATGCCATCATCTATCCAATAATATTAGTATGGGCCTTGCTAATTTGCTATCAATACCATTTATTTATTCAAGCAATAATATATCTATCACAGACAGCAATCGATTATATTTTGTTCGTTACTCATGGTCACCTTCAGACGAACGAATTTTTTATCTTGACAAGAATCTTAAACCAATAGAGGCCAATTTAGACGTTAAATTATTCCCAGGGCTAAAGGAGTTCTTGCATACTTGTTTAGACTGTAGAGACGAAATAATTGCATCAATAGATGAAAACGTTATCCAAAATCTACTAACGCTGGACGAAACTCGCGGACCACAAAGCTTTGCATTTGGTCATTACGCTGTAGATATATTGCCAATACTATACTACCTTCAGTTATTTCAAAAATCTATAATTAAGTCGCTGCCACCTCTTTTGATCTATGATATTTGCAAATGGCATGAAGATTTACATAGTATATTTGGTATTCCCTTGGCAAGCGTATTTCCATTAAATTCATATAGAAGCCTTCTTGATGTTAAAATCAGCGGTGGCAAGCAAATTCTTTTATATGCGGCAAACATAAAAGTTATTTCTTATAATAACACTCTAATCCGTACTTCTTTTTCTAACAATCTGATTCTCATAAATCAAAAAGAATATTCTGCACCAAAAACGGATGTTCTGTTCTTGCTTCGCAAACAACTCGGTGGTCGGCCAGTTCGATGGACTAATCAGCAAATGTACGAATCGCTGCTAAATAGAAATACTGAAATCAGCAGCGCTATTGTAGATCCGGCACGGTTGATGCCCTCAGAACTCGTATCATATGCCAAACAGACCTCAATAGTTGTTACGCCTCCCGGCTCTTCTGCTTACATACCACTTCATATCTCGAGGCCCAATGTATTCGTTGTTATGCCAGTAAGCTTTAAGTGTAATCATGCAAACACATGGGACTATACCCTTAAGATGTTTACTCATTACTCACATAAATTAATCCTTGTTTGCAATTCGGACAACGCAATATCGCCCTCATCAGCCGCCTGGGACACACCTTTTAACATCGAACACAATCATCTGATGAACTTAGTCGAAAAAATAATCTCAATCACAAAGTCTAAAGATTTCTCGTTTCCAACAGATCGAAAGTACAAACAAGAATATTCAGCTCTTGATTTACGTTGTGAGCTACATTTTGAATCACTTAGTGTATCTATGCCTGCTTCATTTAAAAACACGATCTCAGCATTAGCATCCTCATGAATTCACAACTACAGTTAAACCGAATAGACTACGGAATAAAGCATAAATATGCAACTCAATTCCTTAACCATCACAAAACTTCCAATTATACTCGACGGACATATCTATCGCACATAAGAACATGGAACTCCTTTATCGAAGACCAGAAAAGAAACAAACATGATTTTACTGCTCAATTTGAATCTATAATTAAAAAAATAAATCAAAATGGTTACGATCTCTTCCCCCCCATACAAATATCATCTAGCCATAATCTTGTAAATGGCATTCATAGACTTGTGGCATGTGACATAACAAGTACTGAGCCAAGTATTGAATATGTTGATTCTCCATACATATACGATTCAAACTTCTTCTCATCATACCAAAATCCTCACGACGGCTCACGTTTTTCCACGCAGTTGAGGGATCAACTCATCTCAACTTATATTGATTCCTCCTCACTTAATGCACTCATTGTATTGCCTAAAGCAATTGCAAGTGACGGAGGAAATTTTGTTAAGAACATGATAGCTAATGACAAGAAAATAAGTTTTGTTCGGCGGTTTAAAGTCCCACTTAACTTACTAGACCTTGTTGTTGCACATTTTTACTACGATCAGCAGTGGTGCAACAAGGGAAATCAAATCAATTGGGAAGCACTTTCATTTAAAACCAGAGAAATTACATCAGTCGATACAATACAGTATTTAGATTTTTATACGACTACCTATTCACCAGAAGAGTTAGTTAATATTAAAAAAGAAATAAGGTCACACTATGGCATAGCTAATAGTTCAGTCCACAGCACTGACCACCCAAAGGATGCCAGAGTCGTAGGTCAGTTCCTAATGTCAACAGGAATGATACGTTCATTATGGACAACTGAGCGGTGTAGCAAAAGCCGGGTTGTTAGTCAATACTTGATAAAAGAACTGACGAAACCCTCTTACAAATGGAACCCCGATCGAATGCTCGTAGGAAGCGCATTAAATGATATTGCAGGACTAAGAAATGCCAATGATCTTGACTTCATATCACGAGAAGTCTGCAATAATGCAAACAATACTGCATCACACAATGAATATGAGTATCTATATTCGCGATCACTTTTTGATTTATTAGATGAACCCTCCTGTTATTTCACTTTATTCGGTTGCAAGGTAATCTCGACAAAAGAATATCAATACTTTAAACGACAGCGTAACGAAGAAAAAGATTCAATAGACCTACATGCCTTATCTCTAATAGGTGGTTAACTATGATTCCAGTAATTTTTATTCCTGGCTGGCCGGATGAGACAATAAGCGCGTATACAAAAAGATTGGCATTACAAACTCCAGGAAATTCAGCCAGATGGAGAAAAATATATGCAACTTCCGACCCAAGCGAAGCACGTTATGCTATTTGTCAGGACAATCCAATCTCAATACGTCTTGCAAGACAACATGGCTTTAGGAAGTCGCAAATAATTTATATTAAAAGAGAAGCTGATTCAGCACTACCTCCTATTGATCAGGATTCAGTACTGCTGACTTATCAAGGCTCTGATAAGTTAATTCCTGCAGTATGGTGGCTATCAATTCCGTTCGATGAACTCAGTAAACTAAGCTATCCAGAAAAGCACAATACTTGTTCCGCCATTGTGAGCTCATGTTCCAATTTACCTGGACATCGTAGGCGCTTAACTTTTATCAATGCTCTAGCAAAGTATTCTGAGATTGATATCGATATCTTTGGTAGAGGACACAGACCCGGATCTTTTTACAACAGGTATCGAGGTGAATTAGTTGATACCGGGCGCTGTAAGAGAAATGGCTTGCTAAAGTACAATTACTCAATATGCATAGAAAATACTCAAGAAAACGGATACATAACAGAAAAATTTAATGATGCCGTATTATGCTTTGCATTACCTATTTATCACGGCGCACCAAATATAAACTCGTACTATCCTCAAGAATCCTATATTAATCTGCCTGACATAACAAGTGGTTTTAACATAGACAAGGTGCTTGACTTAACTCAAGAAGTACCAAATTCTGAAGAGCTGGCAGCATTAAGAAATGCAAGAGAACTATTGCTTTATAAGTATAATATTTGGAATATTGTTAATGCACTTGTCCTAGATGCACACACTTAAAAAAATCATACTAAGCTTGAGCAATCAGCAAGCTGGACTGCATTATTCAGATTAACCAATCGAATCCCATGAAGTGAGGGGTACATAGTGTCAGTTTCACGACAAAATAAAGTTGAACTCTCAAGTTCTTCAAGTTCATATCTATAGCAATCCGGTGTAACATATTTATACCCAGCACGAGAAGTCGAGGGGTAGGATTCACTTTTTGTAAAAAGCATAAACGTAGTCTTATTTAAAATAGGCTCGATACTAGGAAGATTTTTATCTATATCTATAAGCTCTAAACCATTCATTTCGCAACAGTGCCGTATACCACGGGCATAATTATGTTTATCCATATGTGCCTTCATTTCTAAGGAGGCATCTTCATAGCAAGGCTCAAACAAAGCAATATAACGCTTTGAAACTCTGGCTAATTCCTTGATGATTCTGGAACTATTCAAAGAATTTGGCTCAATTGCATGAGATGTGAAAACAATATCAATACTAGAGTTACTGAGTGGAATATTTATCAGCGAGGATGCCACAAGATCTAGGTCTGCAAAAGAGGAAACTCCTTGATCGGTTAAAAACTTTTTGCCTGCCAGCAGACGAGAAAAAGATCCATCTATTCCCACATACTTTAAATGGCGGGCAGCATCAATTAATTGGTAACTGCCAGTTAACTCACCGCATCCTGCATCTAGGATTGAATCGCTTGTTTTAAAATATGGGGATAGCTTTTCTACTATGGCATTACCATATACTTTATAGATCTCATTTTTTTCAGCCATTTCTTTTGAATAGGACCCGGCCTGTGTGTCATAAGACAAACTAATAATCGCGTCTTCTCCTAGCTCTGGATGGTTATCTCTTAAATACTGATTTACATTAATACCCTTAGAAAATAATTCTTTGGCAAGTTTTTCAATGTCATTCATTTGAAATTTTAGATGTAGGACGAAGGAGTGTGATCATCTTAGCAAACATAGTTTATGGCGATGTGAGTTAAATTCAGGTGACTAAACTCAGGTTGATTCAGTTTTACTAAAATCATCAGGTTATGATACAACTGGAGCGTTTTTCCAGAGATTGCTTATATAAATTATTGACTTTGCTGTACTTGAATTATTTCGTTGAAGTTCTTCTTCTGAAAATTCATGGTACATGCTCATCCCTGCATTTGGTGAACCCTTAAAAGCCTTTTGAGATAACATATCTGAAACGTAGTCTTGATTTGAAGTCAGCGCAGATTCAAGATCGATTCTACTTTTATTGAATATGGCCGAATCAAGAGTTGAATATGCTGTTGAATTGTCAACGATCAGAACACCCTCTGCTCCCTTCAATGGTCCAGCTTTACTTGATATAAGCGGGCAACCCTTAATTAAAGCTTCAGATTGAATGGTACCCATAATCGATGCACAAATTGGCTGGTGTTCAAGCAATTCATCAGTCTTGGTCTCAGCATCTAATAGTTCACAGTTGTGTAATCTGATGATATCTGTGAGTATATTAGTGCCACGGTAAGCATTGTAATTGACTTGCTTATCTTCCCATGCTGCCAAAAACATTGCAGGGTGTTCCTTAATATAAATTGGGATACTATCTTGGACACTTCTACGAATCAATCTTATAAAGTCGATCTGCCTTGGCAAACTCGCACCAAGGACAGGATTAACAGTAGCTTCAGGCTCATTATGGAGAAAAATAAAAATTGAATTTTTTATATCTTTTACTTCACCTAGATTAATAGCATTAGACTGCCATTTGTGATAATACGATAATGCATCACCATTCTGATTTTCTTCACTCTGCAGATATTGATAAATACCGATCTGCGAACCTAGTTTTTGACTACTAACAAACCTATAAGTATCAGCCCATTTATCCTGTCTCTGTGCTTTAGGCTTGTAATCCTTAACCATTTTAATCGTCTTATCTTCGTTTCTTCGAGTATGAATGGAAAAGTCAGAATCGTATATAAAGTGTCCTCCCTTGATCATTGGTAGGTCTTGATGCATGCTGACCCCTATTCCCTTTTTTTTAGCAATCAGTAAAAGCACGTAGTCAGCTACAGAATGCGGAATACCGCCGAAAGCAACATGATCAACATTGGTATTATCTAATAAGAAGACAGAATTTTGCTCCTGTTGCTCAATCAACAATAGTCGTTCATGGATAGTTAAATCTGCCATAAAGCCCATACGTTCGGATTGAACAAGGACGTGGAGTCTTTCAGCTGGACTTAACAATACAGTCTCGGAAGAATTATGATCTACTGCTGTAAAGCAATTCCAGGCTGCAACATCGAATATCGTGCAATGTGGCCAGTACTGAAAAATAGACTCACGCATTGTCTGCTCAAATGCAAAAGCCGGTATTGATATAAATTCAACAGTATGTCCTTCTGAAGCAAAACGCCCACAAAAAAAGCTATCTAAGCCACAAAAATGAAGAAGGCCGAATCGCATTAATTTTCTTAGAGATCATTTATCTTACCATTTTAACCGAGGCAAACTCCCTAATACGTCTAACATCCTTGAATCTTAGCAGGATTAATTGCATTTTTCAGAATGGTAACTTAAAAAATATCAAACCAACTGTATGCAAAGCCAAGAATTTCATCTAAGGGGACTTTTCTGAAAATGCTATGAGTAGTAGAATTGGAAGAGTTACTTTCTGCCATCTCAAGAGCAGTCAGAAATCTTATGCTAAATGAGGAGTACTTCCACCTAGCTAGGCTTAATAACCAACAAAAGCTCAATGCTCATGGGATTAATGCAAAAAGCTACAACAACTTTACCTATGAGCATGTCAAGAACTGCCTTAAACTAGTAAAGGCTCATTCACCGCAAACAGTCCCCAAAATTCTGGATTGTGGATGTGGCTGGGGTGGATTAGGAAGAGTAATACGTAAAACTCATCCAGATATTGTTATTAATGGTATTGAACCAGATGAGGCCATGTCATCAGTAGCAGCACTATTTCATGACAAAGTCCTTACTGCCTCGATAGAACAATACCAATCCTTCAAACCTATCAATGAACTATTAAGTACTTCTGATATTATTATCTTGTCTGATGTTTTTGAACATCTCTATGACCCTTGGAAAGTATACAGTGATATATGCAAAACCATGAAGCCAGGTGCTTCACTTATTCTCTCAATACCAACAATCACAAATGTATACTCATTAGCGTACTTATTTAGAGAAGGATTTACATACCGCGCTAGCGGAATATACGACTTTACACATCAACGCTTCTTTGCACCTTCTGATATTTTAGATCTTATCAGCAAGCTAACTCTTAGAGATCATACAATTGCAGTGACAAATAATTATTGTCCCGAAAGTGCGAATATGTTTCTTGAATCACCTTCGGAGCCAGGTACAATTTCATGCTCGCTCGACAAAGATGTCACACTTCGTATCAGAAAAAATTCTATAAAACATCAGCAACTTATCACTCGTGGACTAATAGTTTCAGTGAATATGCAAACATGAAGATAACTATTAATTGCAACATTTTATCTCAACGATAAATGGCAAAATGTCATAATGACTCAGCAAAGACAAGCTGTCGTTTAAGAGTATAGTCATCATCTGCGCATTATACAAATAATCTAATTAGAAGGATGGCAAAAAAATAGCAAACAATATCTCCATGCACAAAGAATCAGATTAAGGATTCCAATGCGAGAGGCTCGCCTTTGCTAAAAGGCTTTTTAGCTATTTTACCAATCAAAAGATTATACATACTTGGTGGTGATCCATACCCAGGGCGAACAATACGGAGATTATGAGCAGTAAAAGCCTCGCCAGCTTTTATATTTTCAGCTACATATATAGATCGTCTAAATACAAGACTTCTCATCTCAGCCTCTGTTGGACCGTATTTGACTTCTCCAAGTGACATCCATGCTTGAGAACTTTCCGTAACAAGACTTTTGAGCTCATGCGGCTCCAGTGAAAAAGCACTGTCTACACCACCATCTGCTCTTGATAATGTGAAATGCTTTTCAATAACACTAGCTCCTAAAGCTACTGCAGCTATAGCAGCACCTACACCCATCGTGTGATCAGACAAACCCACCTCACAATTGAATAACTTCCGTAGATGAGGAATCGTCCTGATATTGGTATTTGCCGGTGTAGCTGGATAAGTACTGGTGCATTTAAGCAAAATCAAATCAGAGCAGCCAGCATCTCTAGCAGTTGTAACTGCCTGCTCGAGTTCGCCAAGACTTGCCATACCTGTGGAGATGATGAGTGGCTTTCTAGTTGCAGCGGCCTTCTCAATTAAAGGCAAATGATTATTCTCAAAGCTTGCAATTTTATAAGCTGGAACGTCTAGATCCTCCAAAAAATCAACAGCTGATTCATCAAAGGGAGAACTAAAACAAAGCATGTCATGATCCCTAGCCCGCTGCATAATCGGCTCATGCCATTCCCACGGGGTGTAAGCCTGCTTATAGAGATCGTGCAAATTCTTTCCTGACCACAATGACTCAGCATCATTGACCTGAAAACTTCCTCCACGAACGTTTAAAGTAATCGTATCTGCTGTGTAGGTCTGTAATTTAAGAGCATGAGCACCTGAAGCAGCAGCTGCATCAACAATCGCAAGAGCACGATCAAGACTCTGGTTATGGTTGCCGCTCATCTCGGCGATCACCAGTGGAGGATGGTCAAGACCGATTAAACGATCCGCTAAAGAGATAGTCATTGGCTAATGAAAAGTGTAAAAAGGAAAAGTGGAACTGCCCTTCGATTACCGGGAATTGAATGAATTAATCATGACAGTCTCTATAATGGTTGTCATCCCTCAGACCACACAAAGAAATCATTATGACAACTTCATAGAAGGGTCACTACCAAGTCAAACACAAGATAAATCGAAATCCACCTAAAATGCACGAAGAGAATCAATTCCTAATTAAAAATTTAAGCAATAATAAATTACACAAAAAGTTCTTACATTTAATCACTTAAGTACTTATTAGCTGTAAAAACACCTTAATTTAGAGATCGCTAAATTCGCCAGCGAAACAAGATTTCGTAAATATTAGTTATAAGCTTGCCGATATTGTTCACTGTGCAGACACCTTGATTACAAAACGCTTGCCGTACCGATAGAAGAAAGCTGGATAAGACTGATTGTCCACAATCCGTAGAAGATTAAACTGCTCGGCCAGAGAAAGCTCGGGATCCAACTGCGAATCCACGCTACGGCGACGACCGTAATGACTCCTTTCTCCATGCTGGGATCGGGCTAAGGCCGTCACCTCCTTATATCTGTCAAACCATTCCAGGCAGAGTTGCAGAGTGGCCCTTTCCTGCAAGGCACGCCACTCATCAACAAGCTCATGCCCTGACAGAACTATTTGTTGTTGCAGATAAATCTTGCCGGCATCAAGCTCAGCGGTGGCCTCAAAGAGAGTAATGGGGATACTGCTCACACCATCAAGAATCTGCCAAGTCATCGGACTCCAACCCTGACCTTGCGGCAAAGCACTTGCGTGCACGACAAGATTATGCCGATGAAGGGCCAGTTGTTCGGCACTAAGCAGTCGACCGCAACTTAATAGCAGACATACGTCGCCTGGTCGCAACTGAGAAGGGTCATGAATCCAACGCACAAAATGACCTCGCTGCCAAAGAGCCAAAATCATCTCAGGTAGATAGGTATTCAGCCAACTGCCGCAGTCACTGAGAATAGTGATGTAACTCGGAACTAAAAACAGAGATTCACAATCCGTCGCCATCGAAGCAGTAAATTGTTCACTGAAGAGAACACGAGCAAAACAAGCGAAGCTCTTGTTGATCTCTTCCGATCCGCCCGATACCGGACCCCAACACTGTTCCATCTCTTTAAGACCAAGACGGATCATCTGATTAATTAAGCCATGATCACCTGCACACTTATCAAGAAGTAGAGCAGTCCGAGCTATTTGCCTGTCTGTTTCCAACCCGAATGGCTGCCGGTCAAAACAAATTAAGCCTATTGGGCAACCATGATTAGTAGTTACAGTCAAGAAAAGCTTGTTACTATCTGTAAGAGCATCACTAAACCAGTCATTACTCCCTGACACACCAATCAGCTCAGACAATAAGCTATCAATTCCTAACTGTTGATCACTAGCCCAGTGCAGCAAAAGTGCTTTATCACTTGGCTCGGCCGGTCGCAAACTGATGCTGGGTTGAGGGCCCAGCATTTTTAAGGCCAAACGTGAAGCACCAAAACCGTCAGTGAGATCAAAATGATTGGCATGCGATATAAACTCATCTACCCGAGACAACAGTGCTGAGCGAATCTGAGCAACAGTGACAGTTGCAGATTCGCCCAGCAAATGGAGATGACCTTCATTAGCAAGAGCATTGACAAATGGCACTTGATTGGCAGCAATAGCTACTACAAGACTCGGCAATCTCAAGCAAATTCGTTCCCAAGTAGTGGAGCCCCCAGCGCCAATAGCCAGATCAGCCCGTGAAATCAATGCCGCCAAGCTCGGCAGCGGAGCATGCAAATTAGTAAATTTTCTCTGGGCTACCAAGTTCTCCACCATCTGCCGATGAGGTGACTGGCGCCCAAGAACTACATCCACCGCAAGATGGTCGAAAGCTGGATCCATCAGTGCCTCTAGAGCACGACAAGTCAAATTGTCTTGATCTACCCCTCCAAAAAACACAAGCACGCGTTGTAATTCCGTGCGCTCTGGCACCAACGAGCGAAGTTGAGCATATTCTGACCCCATAAGGGCGTAATGAGGTCCGAGTAGCTGCTGGCAATGGCTCGGCAATAGCCCTCGATAGCGTTGATCAGTGGCGGCACTGAAAAAATTCTGATCCAACAGCAAATCGGCTTGATGGGATCTGTCAGCCAAGTCATCAATCACCAACAACCTGGAGGGGGCTTGACCTTCGAGAGCCTTCAATACCTGAGATTCCCAGATGGCATCAAGGCCGTAATGATCGACCACCAACCAGTCAATACTGTTTAAACCAGCTCTTGCTAGGGCGGCTAGGCAGTCTTCGGCATCTTGCTTCTGGCTGCAACCGAGCCAAGCAGCGTATATCTCGCGGCCAACTAAACGATCGCAAACAGCAAGAGGCTGATCAGGTAATGGCAATACCCGAAACTCCTTCTCGAGTAGAGCAATCAAATCCCCATGCTGACTACGACACAAAAACACAACTTCAGCACCATAACTCTGCAACTCTCGGGCCAATATGCGACAACGAATCACATGGCCGCTGCCGATCGACAGAGAAGCATCGCATCGAAAAACAATACGGGGCATATCAGCTCCCTCACTGAGAGAAACACTTCTGTCGCATCATTACCCATCTGAGATCTACACCAACGATCCCAAAACTAAATACATTCTTTAAACAAGAATAAACCCACGAGCAGATTTGGCTGGCGCAAGAGAAAAAGCCTGGCCATTTGAGCTGCCACTGAAACGATATATCAATAAACGCATTACAATACCAAGTTTGAGCCGGATCCGATAACGGAGCCCCCTCGCCATGAGCCATCACAAAGGGGATGAATATGTCTGCTCAATGCTAAGTCATAGAGCGATGCTGAAACCACATCTCAAACATTGATGCACGAAATGAATTTAATTTAGACGCTTGAAACCACCGTGACAAACAGGACCTTCTAATAAATCCTCAATGGAGCGGCCATTTTCACACTCAGCGATCAGAGAGAATACACTGTCAAGGTTCTCTAAATAAGACTCGATGACCTCAGGGGTGTGAGCCAGAGATGTATAACAACTAGTCGCAGCTAAAAACCCCATTTTAAGCATTTCTTGAGTGATGAGGGTTTTATACTTCAAATGCCTGGGATTTTCGAAGACAAAACTAGTCAAAGCAGGTAGACCATTATGACTGATTCTCAACGCATAACGGTCAGCAAGTGCCTGCCATTGGGAGCGCAACTCTAAGCCAGTGGCAGTTATGGTCTCCCAGCTACGTTCGCGCTCCATCACCTCCAAAGTTTTCAAAGCAGCGGTGGGTCCAATTCGCTCAGTCCAAAAAGTACTGCTAATAAAAGTATTTTGAGCTGCGTCCATCACAGCGCGTCGGCCGACAATGGCGGTAATTGCATAACCGTTGCCCATGGCTTTACCAAACATTGCCATATCTGGCTCAACACCAAATTTGATGTGCAAGCCTCCAAAGGTTTCACGGAAACCCGAAGTGCATTCATCGAAGATCAATACGATGCCGCGCCGTGTGCAGAGCTCTCTTACCCCTTCAAGAAAACCAGGCGCCGGTGGAGTTGAACGCTGCACCTCCATCTTCACAGCAGCGAGCTCATGATTGCTTGCAATCACCTCAAGCTGATCCAATCGATTGAAACTGAACGGCAGCACCGTTCCTGCCAAGCCTGCAGGAACACCATTGGGCTCCAAACCAGGAAGTAGATGCTCCTCTAAACCCGAGTCGTTCTGGAGGTTGGTGGCGAGATACCAATCATGCCAACCGTGATATCCACAGATTGCAACTGTGTCTCGACCAGTGGCTGCGCGGGCAATGCGAATTGCGATGGCGTTGGCTTCTCCACCACTACGGGCAAAGCGAACCATTTCAGCCCAGGGATGCATGGCCACCAACCGCTCAGCCAGCCAAACCTCCTCCGGACAATTGAGCGTGCTCATGTTTCCGGCGGCAAGGGTCGCTGCAACTGCCGCATCTACCTCTGGATGGCCATAGCCGAGCAGGTTGGTTCCAATGCCCATGATGCTCATATCAATGAGTTCTATACCGTCGAGATCCCATACGCGACAGCCCTTTGCACGTGAGAAATAGGCCGGCCACTGCTCAGGCAAAAACATCTCCGATCGTTTGGAGAGCAGCATGTTGCCGCCAGGAATCACCTGCTTTGCACGGCGCCACAACTCCTGGCCCTGTCCCTTACTCATTGAAGACGACTGAGCATTTGCAGCATCTTCAGCGAGGGAGTTGAGGAAGCCCTCATTGCGCACCGTTGACAGATTGCGAGCAGCAAGATCGGGATACTGCTCGAGGTAAGCCACCACCTCATCAACTCCAAACGAAGGATCCTGCGGTTCCAGAGCTTCGACAACCGTGCGCACCACCTCAAGATCCACCTGATCATCAACCGTGACGCGGAAATAAGGACGGACAGGCTGATGGCAGAAATGCCCCCAGCGCAGTCCAGCACGATCACTGCGGAACCAAGGTGTGACATGTTCTCTCTCCGACGGCAGTAGCGCTTCTCGAGCGGCACGCTCTAACAGTTCAGCTCGGAACACTTCAGCATCAAAGCCATCCGGAACACTCAGCTGCTGCTCATCCGCGCAGTTGGACAGATAGTCCCACTCACCATCTGCAAAGGCCTCCACCAACTCATCAATCAAGGCTGGATCGCTGAGCGGACAATCACCGGTGAGACGGACTACGGTAGTGGCTTGTGCTGCAGCGGCACAAGCCCGGAAACGCTCAAGAACATCTTCCAGATCGCCGCGGAACACCGTGAAGCCAGCAATTTTGACTAGATCAGCAAGGGTGTCGTCGGAACTTTGATCTGATGTGGCGAGCACCACAGTATCAATTCGGCTGCAATTTTGGAGACGGTCAAGCTGGTAGAGCACCATCGGCTTGGTGCCAATTGGCAGAAGCACCTTCCCTGGCAAGCGAGAAGATGAAGTGCGTGCTTGAACAATGGCTAGAACTGACATAGCCCCTTTTTTATGACTCTTGTCTTGATGTGTAGTCTCGAGTAACCAAGCCATCAGGCTTATAAAAAACTCGGGAGAGCAATGCTTTTTGGAGAACTGAGTCTGGTGTATAAAATCTATCTCCAGACTTTATTCGCAGATCATTTGCATCAGCGCTCAGACTATCGCGCTTTAGCAACATAATTCCGCCATTGCAAGAAATTAGAAAGCTTTCGGGGTCTGCATGAAGTATGAGGCCATATGTAAAGGGATGCATGTAACACTCTCGCTCTATGGCTAAATCTATAATGCGTACTTTTTGACCCTTGATAAAGGTAAATGATCCTGAATAGGGCTTCGAAAAAGCGAGCACAAAGCTCTCAAGATCTTGCATTGAGAGAGACCAATTAATACAGCCATGCAGATCAGATGAGATGCGAGGAAAATAAGAATCTGGCCCATCCTGTGGAATTAGACTAGATGCTGATTGATCTAATGTAATCTGACCAGAAATAACTTGCTTAATCCACGGAGTCAGATGTTCAAACTCTTCCTTAAGCTGACGCTTTTGAAGGTCGCACGGCATACGCTCTTCGTCTGAAAATATAAAATCTTTTCGAAATGCATATGCACCTTCATCTATTTTTGTTGTGACATAGTGCATTAAGATCGATCCCCTTTTATCTCGCTGGAGGATTCTCCAGCTAAAACCCCCACCGCCTTTGAATTCGGGCAACGGTGCACCATGTGAATTGATTAACTGTCCACGAAAATCGTCAATATCTTTTTGCGTGAATATGAATGGTGATCCAAAAGAAATGCCAAGACTTTGGCGGTGTCGGACTCCAATCTCTTGAAAAGAAGCATCGGACAGGCTCTGTACGCATAACTTTTTGACAGACGCCGAAAGATTTAAGGACTCAATCGAATCTTGTTGGCGAGGGCCAAAAACAACATTGCACTCTACGCTTGCAGCGTCTAAAAAATCAGTAATTTGTAAAAAGTGTGGACTAAAGCCAAAAAGGCAGACAACATCGAAGCTATCTCTCGTCATGTGTCAATCCTGTTAGGAAGACCCGCGTTGCGGATGTGAGAGCGGAACTTCATTAGATTCTGATCGCTTTGGTAGAAAAAGGTGAAGGAAGCTAAACCTACCTCATAACCCCCAACAAAGTGCTGTGCTAATCCACAGCAGTCTAGAACGATCACCGGAACCACCCTGACTAATGGCATCTTACCTTCACTAAATTTTTTCATGCATAAGTTTTTCCCTTAAAATATTAATCCACCTTCCATCGGATTGGCTCCAAATCGAAGGCGTTCGATGGGAATCAACGATTTTATTAAACTCGTCTCTATCAATTCCCATATAATCTAATATAGGTGGGATTGATTCTTCGGGAAATTCCCCATCATATTTTTGCGCAAGTATGATTGCCTCTTCTCGGGTAATCTCTTCATTTTGGATATGTCGCGATAAGTCACGTATTCCTCGCCCGTATCCAAACTTAATATAATTCAGGTAATAGTAAAGATCATCGGTGTAATCATCCAGAGAGTCGTAATTAGTAAATGTGCCATATGTCCTCCCTCTCTCAGCAGTTTTAAAATTAATTTTTGATGCTACATAACGATAATTTTCTTTTACATTCCATTTTCTATAATAACCGTAGTAGTGAGCTTCAATTCCGTTCTTTTTTATAGAACTTGGAGTTGGCATTACATATTGATATAAATCACGTGGAGTTATATTATCGCCATCTACCCAGTTACGAGGATTATCTCCAACCAGGTTTTCGATTATTTCTTCGTAATCACGAATTTTTTCTGAGTTTTTGTGCAAAACTCTTCCCCCATAATTTGTTTCCCCATGCTCGGCATAGAAAATATATGGTAATTTTAAATCTATTGCAATTTTAAAAATTGCAGATGCTATGCCTGCATCCCAATGCAACTTTGGATTTCCCCTTTCAAGGAAAAAACGATAACACAACTTACGAGATACGCTGACATTTAAATTAATTTGCATGCTATCGAAACCATGATTCAATACTTCTCTACAATTATGTATACCCACCTTTGTAGGAATTAACGGATTGAATCTAATCAAAAGCGGGTTTAGCCCAAAATCCTCTTTCAGGTGAATGGCAACTGCTGAACTATCTTTGCCTCCACTCCAGGGAATGATGCAATCATAAACATTCCCATTGCTACTACTATATTCTTTAATCGCAGCAATATGATTATTTAATTCAGTCTCTCTCTCGTTGTAATTGACATCACCTCTTCTCTTTTCTTCGGCAAATACACATGCGTTACATACACCATCCTTAAAACTGATTCGTGGTCTTGTGTCGGGTGTGAGGCATTTTTTACAATACTTCATTGGATAATTTTTCTGATGTAGCAGCCATCTACTGTACATTGCTGCCTTAGTGAACCAATTGCAATTTTGGACATATGATGAACGTCACATACCGCCACAGAGTCAACAAAGTTCTTCGATAATAATTCGGAAAATTGATCCCAGTCAATTATTCCGCATGATCCCACATGAATAGGTATATTTCTTGGCAAAAACATGCAAACATGTTCTATAGCCTCAATATTAGCTCCCATAACCCTACCGTCATTTTCAACATCTTGGATCATAAATTCTCCAATATAAGGTACAATATCTTCGAAATTATCAGGTAAGAATTGTTCTCTGAATTTTCGACAAGCCCAGTCGTATGAATACAATTTATCTGAAAATATTCCAAAATCTATTGATGCAATCACTGCTTGTTTACCGTAGGTCAATGCAACTTCCTTAAGAACATTTTGGCTGTCCCATAATGCACGATTAAACAATAATCTATCCGCCCCAATGTCAAATAAAAATTTAGCCTGTTCTAGAGTAGATACACCAGCGGCAATTGAAAGTGGCACGGTGAGCTGATCAACCATTTTTCCAATAAACTGGTAAAAACTATGCAATGGTTGTCGATCTGTACAGACAACTATGACTTCATCAAAAGAAGGATAACTTGCATGATCTACAGTATATAGATGTTCTGGATTAAATTGACGCGTTTTTGTGAATGCACCGCCTGAAATTGTCAGAAGCAATGTAACTCTTTTATACATGAAGATCCAAAAAATTTTTTACGATGCTTAACCCGCTTTTATCTGATTTTTCTGGATGAAATTGCATCGCTAAGATATTTTTGTGTTCAACCATCCCGGTCACTCCATCCTCACATTTATAATAAATGCAATCTTGATTGCCGGAATCTACAATGTAGTAAGAGTGTACAAAATAGTAAGCATGTTGTGAATTAGTTGAAAGTCTTGACCAGCCTATTCTTGGGACTCTGCCACTGTAATCAGAAAATCCTTCAAGTGAGCTGCAATATGTCTTGATTAAGCCCAGTCCCATTGATCCAGGTGCTTCTTCTGATGATTCTGTAAGTAGTTGCGCTCCAAGGCAAACTCCTAGCAAAGGTTTTCCGCTTGAAGCAAATTGTTTAATTTCAGAGAATAAACCATTATTGATCAGTTGCTTAGACGCTAACCCAAAATGTCCAACACCTGGGAGAATTAGCACATTGCAAGTATCTAACCCAGCCACTGAATCGGTGTAAGTACATATGTCACTTGTGAAATTATTAAATAAAAAATTATAAATAGATTTTAAATTTCCGGATCCATAGTCTACGACTCCTATTCTCATAACTTAAGCCAAATTTTAGTACCTATAGCATGATTCGCCAAGTACTTCAAGGAGCTTTCATGGAGAGTGGGTGGGCAGGAGCTATTCGTTTTCGCGAAGCCTTAAATCTTTGCCTGCATTTAGAAAGTGAAATTGTAATTTCCGGTCTCGATTTTAAGTATTTTATTTCTACTGGACATGAATAGCCTTTGCCGTTAAATTAGTTTGTCAAGTCAATGTCGTGAAGTGAAAAGTTGTAATCAACTCCAAATTTATAATCTGCTTAATTAATCTATTTAGCTAATTATTTTTCGTTTTCATAGAGCCTGTATGTGCTCCTAGGCGGTTCCTTAGCCCTGCGGAAGTGAGAAGCATTGCAAGACCTTCCACGGCGGTAATATCCACGGATCAAGCAGATAGGGAGATTCGCCTCGAATAATACGCACAGGTTTGGTTACACACAAATGTCCAGAAGTGGATCGAGGAGGAAGGCGGGGCATGAACGCGCCCTTTTTTTGCTCAGAACACCTGAGGTATCAAGAACTAAGGGGATCTCCGCAGCTATGTTCCCAAGATGTCGTGCGTTTTTACCATTTTATCCCGTTTGAAGCCCCACCTTTTAGAAACCCTATGTAAAGTCAAGCATTTACGAAAATGTTCAACTGCCCTATTCTATTTCAATAAACTCTCATCAATAAAAGAACGCCAAAGGACATAAATTTCCATGGAACAAGCAACTATCGCACGCTATAGCGCAATAGAAAGAGGAGCTCCCGTGTTCAACGTGGCCAGCGACGAGGATCCAAGCTAAATGAATCCTTGATGCTCCAAACATGCCAGCCCTGATCTTGAAGAAACGGGGGCATGACCCAAGCTTTCAGTAATTGGTCGAGCTGAGCGCGAGAGCACACACCCAGAACTACTCCATCGAGCTCCTGCTGAACACGAGCGAAATCCAACGCGCATTCGAGCAAACTACGAGCATGGCCAGCAGCAAAGGCCCCAAGCTTTGCGTGGTGATCACGAGTAGCCTGGTCAATCCAAGAAGGCCAACGATCAGCTGGGGTCAACAACAAACCCTGAAGATATAAACTCCGTGCATGAACAAGGCAACCTTGAGAACGTAAATAAGTGATCGTTCCGTTTTGAAGCAGACGCTGATCGTAAAGGGAAAGAGGAAGCTGAACCAGATCCAAAAGCTCTGAATCAACAGGGCCTAGATCACAAGCTTCATAGATCGATACTCCTAAGCGCCTCACCAATCCACGCTCTTTCAGGCCGAACAACCATTCCTTCAAAAACTCAGCTCCTGGTTTGCGCAAATCATCCGTGCTATGGAGCAAAAGAGAATCCAGACATGAAATACCCAAACGCGAAAGGCTTAGCTGTAAAGATTGCTCCCAAATTGAAACATGATTAGCTGTAAAAATACTTTGGCGCTGAGCAGGAAGTTTACTCACTAGTTGAAAATTATGTTCAACAGGAAGGTTGCGTCCGATAACAGATTCAGCGTCACCGTAAGCCTGAGCCGAATCGAGCCAAGAGAAGCCTGCTTTTGAAGCATCAGCCAGAATATTCTTAACTTCTAATTCATCCACTTGGCCAGACTTATTAGTAATTCCGTAAGGGAGGCCAAATTGAACAGTCCCTAGGCAAAGCTTAGGAGACATGATTAGAGGTGCTTCGTTAAAATATTAACGACTCTGCCTTGTTCATCCTCTTGAAGGCCTGGGAAGATAGGAAGACTAATAGCGTTAGAGGCATAAAACTCGGCTTCAGGGAAGTCGCCTTCAGAAAAACCAAGCGTTCGATAATAAGGTTGAAGATGAACCGGGGTGTAATGCACCTGCACTCCGATACCTGCAGCCCGTAATTCATCGAAAACACGACGATGTTGCTCAGGCCTGGGATCAGCGAAACGGATCACTGCAAGATGCAACGAGCTCATGACATCTTCAGGCACCGCTAAAAGCTGTAAAGGCAGCATCGACAACAGCTCCCTGTAAATCTGCCATTGACGGTTACGCTCAGCGATGATCTCATCAAGCCGCTGCAACTGGCTCAAACCCAGAGCCCCCTGCAAGTCAGTCATCCTGTAGTTAAAGCCAAGATGCTGTTGCTCGTAGCTCCATGGCCCAGCTGCCTTGCGTTCAAAGCGGTGAACATCCTTGGTGATGCCATGGCTGCGTAGCTCTGCCATGCGTTGGGCCAGATGGCGATTGTTGGTCGTGGCCAAGCCACCTTCTCCAGTCGTAATGATCTTCACCGGATGAAAGCTAAACACCGTGATAGCGCTGTATGAGCAGCTCCCAACAGGTTCCCCTTGATAGCGACCACCGATCGCGTGGCTGGCATCCTCCAGCACGTGAAAGCCATAACGATCAGCAAGAGCTGCGATCGACGCCATTTCGCAACTGGTGCCGCAAAGGTGCACTGGCACAACCACCTTGGGAAGGATGCTCTCTCGCTCCGCCAACTCCAGCTTCGCCGCAAGCGCCTTCACACTCATCAGACCCGTTTCAGGGTCGATATCAACAAAATCAATATCAGCACCGCAGTAACGGCCGCAATTAGCCGAAGCCACGAAAGTGATCGGGGAGGTCCAGAGCCGATCTCCAGGACCCAAACCCAATGCCAAACATGCGATATGCAAAGCACTGGTTGCACTGTTCACAGCAACGCCATGAACGGCACCAACTTTGGTCGCCAACGCCTTTTCAAATGCCGGGACCGCTGGACCTTGCGTGAGGAACGGACTGCGTAGAACCTCCACCACCGTGGTGATGTCGTCTTCAGTGATCGTCTGGCGACCGTAAGGAAGAAAGTGATCGGGGTGATGCACAGAGCAAGAGACGCAGATCTAAACCGGCTGGAACGTGGAATCCACATGTTCCCTGATCAAATCACGGAGCTGTTCCACGGTAAGAAAATCAGCATTGGTACCGGAGTTATAGGCAAAGCCAGGCTCAACAGATTTCACCTTCAATCCGGCCGCCCGATACTGACGTTGGACCGAACCATCACTGGGTAGGATTGCATAATATTGGTTAAGATCAATCGTAGAAAAACTATCTGAAGAAGTAATCATCTCTTCATGAATTTTCTCTCCAGGGCGTATGCCGATGATCGGCTTCTCGCAGCCCGGACCAATAGCCTCAGCTACATCGGTGATCCGGTAACTCGGAATCTTTGGAACGAGTAATTCACCACCAAGGGCATGATCAAGTGCCCAGAGCACCATCTCCACTCCATCTTGCAACGAAATATTAAACCTGGTCATCGCCGGATCCGTGATCGGCAGAACACCGACTTGGGCTTTGTTCAGAAAAAAGGGAATGACCGAACCACGGGACCCCATCACATTGCCGTAACGCACCACAGAGAAGCGCAGATCACGAGCACCCTTAATGTTATTGGCGGCGACAAAAAGCTTGTCAGAGCAGAGTTTTGTGGCGCCATACAAATTAATCGGAGCAGCGGCCTTATCGGTGCTAAGAGCAACTACACGCTGCACACCCGTATCGAGACAAGCCTGAATCAGATTTTCAGCGCCGAGCACATTTGTTTTCACGAACTCCATCGGGTTGTATTCAGCTGCAGGCACCTGCTTCAACGCCGCCGCATGCACGACGGTGTCAACCTGCTCAAGAGCTCTGCGCAAGCGATCCTGATCACGCACATCGCCGAGGAAAAAGCGCAGCTGGGGATATTCCGCCGCCGGATACTGCTGTTGCAATTCCCACTGCTTTAACTCATCACGGCTATACACAACAATGCGACGTATATCAGGGAAACGCTCCAGCAAAGTAGCGATAAGGGCTTTGCCGAAACTTCCGGTAGCGCCAGTAACAAGCACACTAGAAGAAGAACCGAAAGTCATGATTTCAAAGAAGATTAATTTGGATAGTCTTTACAAATGACAATCCCGCTCACCATGCATGAGTTTAACAAACGCAACGAAGCTCGTAAACTCAATTGGTTACAGCGACAGTGTCGATTCCCTCAGCACTAGAACTTAGAGCGCATGCTGCTGTGGGGTTTTTCTTTTTTTCAAGTACAAATATCGACCAGTAACAACTAATCGACAAAAGAGTCTGCGAGATATCAGTTGGCAAAACATTTCCCCTTGACCCTCGTGAGTTCAAGCCTTTGATCTGATTGAAAATAAACTCAAATATTGATGGGTCCCAATTTTCTTGCTCTTGCCAGAAAACGCCATGTAAATCTTCAATTAAGTAGACCCCTCCGTCACCCAAATTTGACCACAAATGATTTAAACTTAATCTCATGGACGGACTATTATGATCGCCGTCATCAATTACGATGTCTGGAGAACCATATTTACCAACAACATACTCTAAGAATTCCTTATTTCTTCCGTCGCCTATTTCCACGAATATATTCTTGCCATCGTCTTCATGGTTTTTGCATTCAGCATTTATATCAAGGCCGACAACACGGGTGCCAGGGCCCAAAGCATCTCTCCAAAACTGCAAAGAGCCGCCCCTGGAAACACCTATTTCTAAAATCAAGGGCTTTTTATTTATAAATTTCCTTAAATGCATATCATAAGCTTCAAAATACGGAAGCCACTTGACCGCCTCTTTTGTCGGAGAGTCGGTAAAATATTCAAAAAAATGACTCACTTTTCTGTCAATTGTAAATAACATTATTATAGCACGCCTAAGGGCACAAACAAAATGTTTAATTTACTTGCATTTTATTCTGGAGATTATTTATACATATCAGCATTCTTCGAAAGTATCGAAATGCTTTATACCTCCATTACATAGAAGTCTGCTTAAAAATTCATCGGTTTCTACCTGCACCAAGCATACGAAATCATGACCTTCTCGCGATCTTCAATTGAAGATTGTTGATTCTATCGCGTAAATCAACCTCCTCCTCAAAGTCAAGCTTCTTGGCCGCCTCCTTCATTTTGCCCTCCAAAAGATTATTCAATTCCGGAAGCGCTTCGAGAGCCGTTCCTACATCGGATCCGTTCTCAAGAGCTGTTGTTACCTTATTAACAACTTCAACAAGTTCAGCATCAGGACCATCCTGATTAAGCCTGCGACTGAGCTCTAGGAAGCTCAAGATCAAATGGCTGGCCTTCTTGCACGTAGCAATGGGTACCAACCACGCCGTGCTTCTCGTTGTAGGCCTGCTGATTTGCCCGGCGCCGCCCGATCTCGGAAATGGCATTTGCCTTGGAGTCGGTCATGTTGTCGGCATAGAGCAACGCCACCCCCTCCAAATGGCGAGCGGCCCGACCGATGGTCTGGATCAGGGAGCGCTCCGCCCGCATGAGAACTTCTTTATCGGCATCAAGAATCGCCACCAGGCTCACCTCCGGTAGGTCCAGGCCCTCCCACCACACCTCGTATTCGCCCAACCGCACAGGACCTGGATGATCTCGATCAGCTCAATCGAATGAATTTCTGAGTGTTGGTAGCTCACCCTTACCTTCTTCTCCGCCAAATAGTGGTTGAGGCCTACCGCCGTCCGCTTGGTCAACGTCGCGACCAACACCCGATGGTTCCTGCTTGCCCGATCATGGATCTCCCCCAATAGATCGTCCACCTAGCCGGTGATGGGCAGCACCTCCACTACCGGATCCAACACCCCCGTCGGGCGGATCACCTGCTAAGCCACCTCGCCATCACCCACTCCCATCACCCAGTCGCCTGGCGTCGCTTAGACGAATACGGTCTGGCGTGCCTCCTCCAGAACTCGGCCCCCTTGAGAGGCCAGTTCTCTGCCGCGCATAGATGAATTCATGGCTGATCAGCATGCAGCCGACCACCGGACTCGTCGGCCGTTGCCTGATCGTGATCGTTCCCAGCCAACCCGGTTCAGCGCGAAAGATGGCGTCTTGCAACGGCTCCGGCTGACCAGCCTTCACCGTGATCCCCAGGCGATGTCCTTCCGCAAGAAGAGCATCCCCAAGGCCCGGGATTTGGGCCGAACCCGATGACACTGGCTGAGGTGACGCAGAACGGTCCAATACAGCCAAACGCCAGAACCAATAACCAACAGGCTCAGGGGGAGCAGCAGCTGAAGAAAGCAGCCCCCTCAAATCCATCGCAATGAGCTTAGAGGTGCGATTTCGCTGCTGGAGCTACTGGCGGTCTGAGGGAGGCCTAAGGCAATGCCTTCATCAAGCTGCCCATTTCCAGTGCCTCCAGCCCATAGCTCCAGCCCAGGTTGCTCTTAATGCCAGCGCGCTCTAACGCCTGCTGCATCGTGTCTGTCGTGAGCACACCAAAGATCACAGGCACGCCTGTATCGCGAGCGACCGACGCAATTCCCTTACTGGCTTCCCCAACCACCACATCAAAATGAGGGGTATCTCCGCGAATCACGGCACCCAGGGTGATCACCACCTGATACCGACCACTGCGTGCCAACTGCTGGGCCACGAGTGGCAACTCGAACGACCCTGGCACCCACGCAACATCCAATTGAGAACTCTCAGCCGTGGTATTAACCCCATGGCGATGCAGGCAATCAAGGCAACCACTTAGCAACTTTGCCGTGACCAGGTCGTTAAAGCGAGCCACGACAACAGCTATGCGTAGGCCTGACGTATCAGTAAAACTACCCTCGAAGGTGGCCATCAAGGCAACGCAATAGTGCTTTCCATCGTGCCACTGTCCGGTAATAGCTCGTAGTGACGAATCAAACCACGAAGAAGCTCACACCCCAATTGAGCAACACAAGGCCCACCCACACACCACCGCCAAGCAAGATCAGGCGATTTGAACGGCCGCTGTCCTCTGGCGAGGCGTACAGCACAGGGACAGCCACAATCAGGGCGAAGGACACCACCACTAGGGCCAGAACGGTGAGGGTGTTAATGAACTGCATNNATCNGCGGATCGTGGCGAGATTCTCCCACGACAAGCGAGACCTATNGCANAATCAACAACGGAGTCTTCACAAGCTGTGGCCCCTACGATTTGAAGCCTCGATCGGGAGCCTGTGCCGAGATCCATCGACAGATCCACGGAACTCTCCCTGCAAGGCAGCCTGTTTGGGGCGCCGGAGCCAACGGCCAATGCCGCCAAGAACAAGGCTGCGACAGGCGATCTGATCAACCTGAACGCAAGCGATGACACCCTCAGCGATGCAGATCTGAGCGACGACGCGTTAGCCCGACCACGCCGTCGCAACAAAGACGGCGACGCAACAACAGAGCCGCTACTGGATCAAGCCGACGGGGTTAATGAAATCAGCACCGAAACCAACAACAGCACAGACGAGCCGGCCTGGGCTCACCACAGCCAACTCAAGCCGGAGCAGCTCACTCCAGTGCTGCGTCATTACGTGGAACTGAAAATGGCACACCCGGAACGGGTGCTGCTTTATCGGCTAGGCGACTTTTTTGAATGCTTTTTTGAAGACGCCATCACCTTGTCGCGTGAGCTTGAACTCACCCTCACTGGAAAAGATGCCGGTAAAGCAATCGGGCGCGTGCCGATGGCGGGCATTCCCCATCACGCCGCCGAGCGCTATTGCAGTGACCTAATTCGTCTGGGGTATTCCGTAGCCCTCTGCGATCAACTCGAAACCACCCCCGCCAAGGGTGCCCTACTAAAGCGAGACATAACCCGCGTACTGACCCCCGGCACGGTGCTCGAAGAAGGAATGCTCAGCGCCCGACGGAACAATTGGATTGCAGCAGTGGTGGTGGAGCCAGCCAATAGACATCAGCCATTCCGCTGGGGATTGGCCCAAGCGGATGTGAGCACTGGCGATGTGCAGGTGCTGCAGCGGGAGGGCAGTGATGGCTTGCATCAACACCTGGCACAACTGCAAGCGTCCGAACTGCTTTGGAGTGGCGACGATCCTGCTCCTGCTTGGTGCCCGGATCGCATCAGCCTCACGCCCCTGAGCAGCACACCCTTCAGCCGCCCTGAAGCGGAGACTGTGCTGCTCGAGCACTACAACCTGGCCAGCCTCGATGGTTTTGGCCTGCCGGACTTACCACTTGCTCTGCAGGCCACCGGCGGATTGCTGCGATACGTCCGCGACACCCAACCTCTCGAGGACAGCGCTCGAGTTCCCCTGGACGTTCCCGCAATCGTTCACAGCGGCGACACGCTCGTGTTGGACGCCCAAACGCGCCGCAACTTGGAACTCACCGTTACCCAACGGGATGGTCTATTGCAGGGATCGTTGCTCTGGGCCATCGATCACACCCTCACCGCCATGGGCGGGCGCTGCTTGCGCCGCTGGATCGAAGCCCCACTGATGGATCTTGCTGCGATCCAGCAACGCCAAACCGTGGTGAGCAGCCTTGTCGACAACAGGCTCTTACGCCAAACGCTGCGCCGACTCCTACGCCCCATGGGCGATCTTGAACGGTTGGCAGGACGCGCGGGAGCCGGCCATGCCGGTGCCAGAGATTTAGTGGCCATCGCCAACGGGCTAGAGCAACTGCCGCAACTGGCCGCTCAACTCAACAGGCAGTTCAAATTTAGACCGACATTGCTGAAAGAATTGTTTAATCCACAGCAAAAGCTGCAGGAGCTGGCAAAAACCGTCAGCAACACACTGATGGAATCACCTCCGCTCTCCCTTAGCGAAGGGGGGTTGATTCACGACGGCGTCGACCCCCTGCTCGATGGTCTGCGGAACCAACTCGATGATCAAGACGCCTGGCTAGCTCAACAAGAACGACATGAGCGGCAGGAGAGCGGTATCAGCACCCTGAAGCTTCAACACCACCGCACCTTCGGCTATTTCCTCGCGGTGAGCAAGGCCAAGGCGTCAACGGTGCCCGAGCACTGGATCCGTCGCCAAACCCTCGCCAATGAAGAACGCTTCATCACTCCTGAACTGAAAGAGCGGGAAGGACGCATTTTCCAGTTGCGTGCCCGTGCCTGCCAGCGCGAGTACGAGCTGTTCGTGCAACTGCGGGAGCAGGTCGGTGCCATGGCTACATCAATCCGCGAAGCCGCTCGGG
>PACT01000020.1 GCA_002700285.1 Crocinitomicaceae bacterium
TGTGAAGCGTCACAAGCTCATATATGGGCTTTCTGAGGGCTTTAGAAGCGGTCATGCTGGTTGATGGAGTCTCAACCATTCTTGTTATTCCAGCATGCTTGAGAACTTTCTTGATAGTGGCATTCATCTTCTGCTCATTGATGGCTTTAGGAAGCCTTCCATTGTGCTTATTGATGATTCTCTGAGCAGCATCAAGAACTGGAACTTTGACTGGTGAATTGGTCTTGGATTGGATGAAAGTGATGTATTCAGGACAGCTTCCTCCATTGTCATCCCAAGCATCTTTAATCAGCTCTGGGAACCTCTTCAAATCAGAAATCCTCACTCCTGTCCAACAGGCCAAAAGAAACAAGTCTCGGACTGTTTCAAGAGCAGTAATGGTATGACCATGCTTGCCTTTAGAAGGCAGTTTAACAGCCTCTAAAAGAGCTAAATCCTCAAGGGTTAAATGCACCTTGAGTGTCTTGACTTGCTTGGGGCGGAAATAGGCCTCCATATGGGCTCTATTGTCATGCAAATTGGTAGTGTAGGACTCTTTCAACCACATCTTAATCACCTTCACATCCTTGGCAATGGAGTTGATGTTCAATCCTTGCTTTGCTCTGAATCTTTTGTATCCATCAAGAAGCTCTCTATTCCAATCATCAAAGCTGATTTGATGTCCAATCTCCTTCATTGCAAATTGAAAGAGTTGGTCATGAACAGTCTTGTATTTCTGGATTGTTCTGGGACTGATTTTCTTGCCCTTTCCATTCAATCTCTTGTGGGCATCATCAATGAATTCTTTAACCCATTGGTTGAATGTGAGATGCTTTGATGAAGCTCTCTGTTTGCCTTGCATCTTGCGTTTCAAACCTTCTTTGAACTCAAACCATGTAGGAGCCTTTCCAAGGTCTAATGTGAACTCATGGATGACTGAGTGAATCAAGTCCTCACGAGCGTCTAAACGCTTGTTTAGGACCTCATAATCCATCCTTTCATTGCTGTGGATAGATTGAAGGACTTTGATTCTTTGCTTGCCTTTATTCCAACGATCACTTGGAACACTCAAGCCCATTCCAAGCCTTCTCTTCTTGCCATCATAAATGAACTGGGCAACAACAGATGATTGTGGGTTTTGAGGTCGTGAAAGTTGAAATGAAATGTTCATTGGCAATCAACATTGGGATTTTGTTGTTCCCATTGTTGTGCCGAAAGTAGTCCCGTCATTTTTCTAAACATGTAAAAACCTAACTGCGTTTTGCACAGTTTCCTCACATATCACTGAGATACAGAGGGGATAAAAGCAAAAATCCCTGCATCCAAAGGAGTGCAGAGAATCACTTTAGTAGCCCCGGCAGGAATCGAACCTGCATCTAAACTTTAGGAAAGTCCTATTCTATCCATTGAACTACGGGGCCAAAAAAAACGCCGCCGAGCGTTAATCTCCGCGGCGTCTCGTCAGTGCGCCTGGTAGGATTTGAACCTACGACCAATGGATTATGAGTCCACTGCTCTAACCACTGAGCTACAAGCGCAAATCGAGGGGCAAAAGTACTGATTAATTTACGAGAATCTTAAACTCGAGCTGACGTTTTGCAAGGTCTGCAGAAACGACCTTAATTGTCACCTCATCTCCCAATGCAATTGTACGGCCTGATTGCATTCCTTCGAAGCCGATTTTTTCTTCATCATACACCCAATAATCTTTAGGTAGCGCATCTTTAGGAACAAAACCCTCGCATTTGTTTTCTTGGATTTCCACAAAGAGACCCCTGGGAACAGCTCCTGCGACGAGTCCTTGATAGGTTTCGCCTATTCTCGTCATTAAGTACTCAACTTGCTTGTACTTGATGCTTGCACGTTCAGCTTCGGCAGAACGTTTTTCCATAATGCCACTGTGGTGACATCTCGAGTCTATTTCTCCCTTGTCAGCATCGACTCCACCATTTAAATAATGCTGAAGTAATCGATGTACGATAATGTCTGGGTAGCGCCTTATGGGCGATGTAAAGTGTGTGTAATAGGGAAAGGAAAGTCCATAGTGACCGATGTTGTCGGTAGAATATTCCGCTTTGGCCATCGACCTGATGGCCATCGTTTTGACCGTTCCCTCTTCCGGGCTTCCAGCAGTAGCGACTAAGAGGTCTCGGATCAGCGATTCTGCGTTGCCTGGGTTGGGTTTGGGCATTTCGTGGCCAAACCTCCTGACAAACAATCTCAAAGACTGTAGCTTCTCTGGGTCTGGATTGTCGTGGATCCGATAAATACTTGTGCGGGTAGGCGTATTCTTTTCTGGGTGGACTTTTGCAAGGAAGCGGGCGACACGAATATTCGCCAAAAGCATAAAGTCTTCGATGAGTTTGTTCGCTTCCCGCATCTTTTTGATCACGACACGAAGCGGTTTTCCCTTTTCGTCAAGCTCGAATCTCACTTCCTCACTGTTAAAATCTATCCCCCCATTTTCAAAGCGCCTTTTACGAAGCTTGGTTGCCAGTTTGAAGAGCAATCCTAACTCATCAGCATAATCACCCTCCCCTGTTTCGAGGCGTACTTGCGCATCTTCGTAAGCAAACCTTCTGTCTGAATGGATTGCCGTACGGCCGAACCACTCATTGATGATGTTCGCCTCGGAATCCATCTCAAAGACAGAACTGAACGCAAATTTATCTTCGTTCGGGCGAAGTGAGCACAGGTCGTTTGAAAGGACTTCTGGAAGCATTGGGATCGTCCTGTCTACGAGATATACAGAGGTTGCACGACTGATGGCTTCCTCATCGATGGCACTTCCTGGCTTGACGTAATACGAAACGTCTGCGATATGTATGCCGACTTCGATGTTTCCGTTTTTCAACTTCTTCAAGCTCAAAGCATCATCAAAATCCTTGGCATCCACAGGGTCAATCGTCATCGTCAGGACATCACGCATATCTCTGCGTTTGGCGATTTCCTTTTTATCAAGCCCTACTTTACTTTCTGAGCTAGGCTTAAAATGTTTTGCTTCTTCTTCAACTTCAGGAGGGAACTCAAGGGGCAATCCGAACTCCGCCAGGATTGCATGCATCTCCACATCGTTGTCTCCCTCTTTGCCCAGTACTTTCACGACACGCCCCAAAGGCGCATCGTCCTGAGAATCCCAGGAAGCGAGTTCAATGAGAACCTTGTCTCCCTGAACGGCGCCATTCAGTGAGCGACCTGGGATAAAGAAGTTTGTGTGGAGTTTCGTATCTGAGGGGTGTCCGAAAGCATAATCTCTCACTTGTTCGATGGTCACCACATACACCTTACGCAGACGTTGAATCACCTTTGAAACATAGGGCGTCGGTCTACGGCGGTTTTTCGACCACTCGACTTCGACGGTGTCCCCCCAAAACGAGCTGCCTGTATCGCCCTTCGACAACTTAATCTCCGAGCCATCTTCTTGCTTGACAAACCCCCGTCCGAAGCGTGTGATTTGGATGACTCCTGAGCAAGCTTGAACTTCTTGTTCTGTGAGCATATACTTCCCGCGACCTAAATCTTCAAGTTTACCTTTTGTCGCCAAATCAGCGAGCAGCTCCGTGATGAGCTTTCTAACATCGTGATTGAGTATCCCCAAAGCAGAAGAGACCTGCTTGTGGTTGAGTTTTTTGGATGGACTCTTACGAAAGACATCCAAAATCGTTCTGCGTAAATCTTTTGGTGAATTCGAACTCGAAACCCCATGTTGACCTCTTTGGCCTTTGCTACCCCTATTTGATTTATTCCCTTTAGGCCAGCTTCCTCTATTTTTCCTTCCCATATGTGGGACAAAGATGAGGCGAAATATTCAATTGAGCATGACTAAGTCATTATTAGAACGTTAAGTGCGAGTTAACCATTCGATTCACGACCTTTGTATCATATGGGATCACACAAAATAAAAAGATTTGTAGCCGACACGTGGAAGGACTATGAGTTGCTCGATTCTGGTGAAGGAGCCAAACTAGAGAAGTTCGGTGGCGTCATCCTCGACAGGCCAGAAGCGAGTGCCGTATGGGATAGAAAGAAATCTTTCAAGGAATGGGATAAAGCGCACTCCAGCTTTGAATCAACGAGTAAAGCAGCGGGGTATTGGAAGCAAAGCGGAAAGGTCCCAAACAGCTGGAACTTAGAATACAAATCCGAAGAACATCCTTCACTTCGGCTTAAGTTTAAACTTGAAACGACACGATTTAAGCACATCGGCATCTTTCCCGAACAATCTTGCAATTGGGAATATATCGCAGGCAAAATCAAAGAAGGAGATAAACTCCTCAATCTCTTTGCCTATACCGGAGGGGCGAGTCTTGCAGCAAAAAGCGCCGGTGCAGACGTCACGCATGTCGATGCAATCAGGCAAGTCATCGATTGGACACGCGTAAATATGGAGCTGAGTGGTTTGACGGGAATCCGATGGGTGGTCGAGGATGCCCTGAAATTTCTGCGACGTGAAGTAAAGAGGGGGAACAAATATTCTGGAGTGGTGCTCGATCCTCCGACATGGGGCCTTGGTCCAAAAAACGAAAAATGGAAACTTGAGCACAGCTTGGTAGAAATCGTTGAACTCGTGTCACAAGTGGTCGAACCCGACGGGTTTATCGTGATGAATACCTATTCTGGACTTCCTCCCTCTACACTTGAGACACTTTGGCGCAGGGTGTTGCCAAATGCTTCAACTAAATGTGGGGAGCTTTGTTTGCAGGGGCGTGATGGTCATTTACTTTCCACAGGTTCTTTGATACGGGTCGAACTATAGCCAATCATTCAGATGTCAGAAATTGAAAAGTACGAAAAGGCAAAAAAGGTTCTTCTGGGGTTAAGACTCGCGACGGATGAGAAATGGGTGAAGCTTTGCGAAAGCAACATCAACTCCATTCTAAATGATCACGCCTGGTGCGAGCAGAAAGCCGCATCGAATGCCATCAGTGTCATCACCAAGTTCCCTATGCACACAGACTTGGTAGAAGCGCTCACGAAGATTGCAATTGAAGAGCTCGAGCATTTCGATATGGTACGCGCGAAAATGAAAGACAGAGGCGTAAAGCTTCAGTATGAGTGTAAGGACAATTACGTGGGAGAGTTATATAAGTATATGTTGAGTGAGGGTGGTTCAAAAGAAAATCAACTCGTAAGCAGGATGCTTTTTTCTGCGATGATCGAGGCGCGTAGTTGTGAGCGATTCCGTCTTTTGGCAGAAAAACTGACTGATCCTGATCTCGTTGAATTTTACAGAGGATTAATGATCTCAGAGGCCCATCACTACACCACTTTCCTGAAGTTTGCCAGAAAATATGGAGGCGACATCGATGTCGATGCGCGCTGGCAGAAATTTCTTGATTTCGAAGGAGAAGTCATCAAACGATACGGGATTGTAGAAACCATGCACGGCTAGCTTCTGTCCTTTTATTTAACTCCCCAGTGTCCATCTTAATCCAGCATATGACAATCTGCCCATAATCGGGCCATAAATAAGACTGGCATCAAAATTCTCAAGGTTAAGAACACCTTCATTAACACCAGCTATAGGTGACATTTGCATAACGTTTGTCATATTCTCTACCCCTACGTAAAGCTCTAAATTCCCAGGTAAAACTTGCGTAAGTTGGAGATTAACTTGGGTAAACGAAGGCGAAATACTAGGGTGCATGTTTTGCATAGGCTCCATTGGTTCGCCCGGGACCATTTCCATTTCCATCGCGCCTGGTATAGGTAGTGCTTGAGGCCCCACCCATTGTACCGTAGCATCAATTCGTGTCTGCTTACCGTCTTTTGACGCTTTGCTCGCATAACTCAATTGGGTAAACGCTCTGTGAATTGAAACATAAGGGTCTTGTTGCATTTCAAACCCATTCTCTGCATCAAAATCACCTGAAGCATATCCTGTGACGGCATTTACCCATCTATAGGCAGCCCTAATATCTAATCGCCTGTGAAGAGACCAATCGAACTCCAATTGAACAGTTGTTGAGCTCGAGCGAGACTGGTATCCCCCAGAGTTATTCAGATTGTATATACTTACTTCCTGTGGCGAATTATATAGATCTACAACGATTCTGTTGTCAAAATTGGTAAAGTACCCGTCCAAAGAAATGGAAGCCGCTCTTGAATTGAGTCGGAATTTAGATATCAGGTTGACTCCCACGTTCGTCGCTACTTCTGGAGCCAAATCTTCTTGAATATCCCAGCGCCTGTTACTCGCCCAAGATCCCAGTTGTTCCATAAACACATTTGCAGTTCGGAATCCGCGGCCCGCGACGAGTTTGATAGATGTCTCCTCAGCAAGTGAATAACGAACATGCAAACGAGGCGAGGCAAAATTTCCATAAAGGTTGTGGTGGTCTCCTCTTAGACCAGCAACAACGACCAAGCGTTCTAATGGAGTCCAGGTGTATTCGAAGAAAGCCCCAGGTACAATTTCTGTACGAGACAACGTGTCATTTTCACTGTCCCACTCGTCGTATTCTGCCCCCCATGTGCCGATCTCATTAAAATCATCATATACAACACTAACGCCGGTGGTAAATTTGTGATCCGTATTGTTGATGATGCTAGAGAAGAGGATGTTTCCTCTGAAATAATCTTCAGTGCCCTTGTAGCTTCTGTTACCGAACTTGTGTTCTTGTCTATGCGTTGAAGAAACAAATTGAGTCCCTATCGATTGCCAAGACTTTTCAGGGAATACAAATCCTGTTTTTGCCGAAGCTTCTATTCTAGAAATCTTCGTTGCTGCAGTCCAAGGGGCGTCAGATGATGTGTTTACTAAATAGGGTTGTAAAAGCGCGAAAGGTGAATCCGACTCAGAGAAGGCCTTGGATTGACCCGCGAGCCTGTTCATCATGACAGAAGAAATAGTATACTCACCTCGAATGCCCCTGTCTCCACGAAACTTCCACTCATTCCTTAAGACAAGATCGCGTTTGAGAGGTGTGTCGAGAAAAGTATCGTCATTGCGATCATTGATCATGGTGCCTAGCTCGGCGTGTGACAACAGAGCTGTGCTCCAACGCCTGCTTACTTGATGTCGACTCACGTGATTCCATTCCATTCTTCCGACCCCATTTACATAAAGATTCACGTGAAAAGGCTCTGCATTTTCAGGATTTCGCATCGCGACATTGATTTGGCCTGTGATGCTTTCATAGCCATTTGTGACTGAACCTGTTCCTTTTGAAATAGAAATGTTATCTATCCAAGGCCCAGGAATAAAAGACAAACCTTGTACCACATTTAACCCCCGTGGTCCCGGAAGGTTGTCGACGAGGAGTTGCGTATATTTCCCATCTAAACCTAGCATCCGTATCTGACGCGTACCCGTAACGGCGTCTGTAAAAGAGGCATCAACAGAAGCGTTAGTTTCGAATGCATCACTTAATTTACAACATGCTGCTTTTGCGAGCTCTTTCCTGTTAAGCTGCTGGATATTTAATGGGTCGAGAAGAGAAATAGATGTTGTGGACTGCTTCGTTTCTATTTGTGCCTCATTTAAGAGAACCCCAGGCTCAAGTGGAATGTCCAAATAATCCCAGCCCGTATATACGAGGCCTACCGTCTCATATCCTATCATACTTACCTGCAGTGTGTCCCCGAGATTGAGGGCGGGTAGCTTAAAAAACCCGAACACATCGGTCACTGTTCCCACTGTAGTTCCTTTCCAAATCACTGATGCCCCAGGAAGAATGTCATACACGGCCTCGCCTTCGTTTTCGCCTGCTGCGTGGTCATGCCCAATGTGAGATTCCGGTGCGAGAACTTTGCCTTTGACTTGCTTCTGTGCGGTGACATTTGGCATCGCCAGCCAACTAACAATAAATAAGAGTACGTACAGTTGTTTTAAAGGCTTCATGTTATCTCTATAGGTTTTCATCCTATAATTTAAAACTTGACTATTGCTCCCCAGAACATTTTTGCGTTTCTGATCCGTCTCTGTACTTACAGCACCCATGTAGATTAGCATAGGCTTCATCTGAAGCTTTCATCAAATCTGTATCGTGACCGACATTCACTGCAAGACGGTGAACATCTAGGATGTTAGGGAAATGTTTCGTTTTGTAAACGACGTGAAGCGTGTAAGATTCGAGATCATAGTCTGCAACCACAATACCTTTAACATCATAAGCCTGTTCAATACGTGTTTCACACATCCCACATACTGCTTTGATTTCAAATGTAACATCTGCTTTTTTCTGAGCTAAGATATTGGTCCCCAAAAAGAGGGTGAAAAACACAAATAGTAAATGCTTCATGCCGCAATTTAAGTCACGAATGCCCTAACACTAGCATCAGTAACAATTCTTATGAAAATCTAACGTCTACTTTGACGTCAAGTTTGAAGAGAGAAACGCTCTATTCATACGTGCGATGTTTGTAAGACTTATGCCTTTTGGGCACTCGACTTCACACGCACCTGTATTCGTACAATTGCCAAATCCCTCTAGATCCATTTGATCTACCATACGAATCACGCGCTTATTACTTTCAGGCTTCCCCTGAGGTAAAAGAGACAACTGGCTGACCTTCGCTGACACAAAAAGCATGGCAGATGAATTCTTACAAGTCGCTACACAGGCCCCACAACCAATACAGGTTGCCGAGTCAAAGGCTTCGTCAGCATCATGCTTGGGAATGGGGGTGGCATTTGCATCTATCGTCGCCCCTGAAGTATTCACAGAAACATATCCTCCTGCTTGAATAATTCTGTCAAATGCACTTCGATCTACAGAAAGATCTTTTATGACTGGGAATGCCGCTGATCGCCAAGGCTCTACATGGATTGTTTCACCATCCTTAAAAGAACGCATATGAAGCTGGCAGGTCGTTACATTTCTTCCTGGCCCGTGGGCTTCTCCATTAATAAACATTGAACACGATCCGCAGATGCCTTCACGACAGTCGTGGTCAAATGCAACAGGTTCCTTTCCCTCACGGATTAAGCTATCATTCAAAACATCCATCATTTCTAGAAATGACATGTCTCCTGACACCTCGGTCATCTTGTGCGTTTCCATAGCACCAACTTGATTAGGACCTTTCTGACGCCAAATTTTTAGAGTAATATTCATAATGATTTACTTGTAGCTTCGCTGTTTGAGCTCAATGTTATCATACACCAAATCTTCTTTATGAAGGTTGGCTTCAGAAGGAGTCCCTGTATATTCCCACGCGGAAACAAACGTGTAGTTCTCGTCATCGCGAAGGGCTTCTCCATCAGGTGTTTGAGATTCCTCTCGGAAGTGGCCTCCACAACTCTCAGTTCGCGTTAGCGCATCGAGACACATTGCCTCTCCCAACTCTAGAAAGTCTGCGAGTCGTGTTGCTTTTTCAAGCTCAGGATTAAACTCATTCTCCGATCCAGGAACAAGAACATTGGAATGGAATTCCTTTCTTAATTCTTGAATCTCCGCAATCGCCGCCTTCAGATCTTTCTCGTTACGAGCCATGCCACATTTTTCCCACATAATCAGCCCTAACCTGCGGTGGAAATCATCCACTGGTGTGTCTCCGTTATTTGAAATCAGTACTTGAATTTCGTCTTTTACTTTCTTTTCTGCTGCATCAAACTCCGCTGTCTCGGTAGAGATCTTTCCTGTTCTAATGTCGTCCGCCAAATAATCTCCAATGGTGTATGGGAGAACGAAATAACCATCGGCAAGCCCTTGCATCAAGGCCGAAGCTCCGAGACGATTTGCACCGTGATCTGAAAAGTTTGCTTCTCCGGCAGCGAAAAGCCCAGGCACAGTTGTCATTAAATTATAATCGACCCAAAGACCTCCCATGGTATAATGAACCGCAGGGTAAATCATCATGGGCGTCTCGTATGGATTGTCGTCGGTAATCTGCTTGTACATATCAAAGAGATTCCCATACTTCGATTTGATCACTTCTCGGCCCAACTCGACAATCGTTTCGTCCGACGGGTTTTGTATGCCTTTTGTAAGTGCTTCTGTTTTTCCATAGCGAACAAACGCACTTGCAAAATCAAGATAAACGGCATGACCTGTTTTATTGACTCCAAATCCAGCATCACACCGCTCTTTTGCTGCTCTTGAAGCGACATCTCTAGGGACAAGATTTCCAAATGCAGGGTATCTACGCTCGAGGTAGTAGTCTCGTTCTTCTTCTTTAAGATCTGTCGGAAGTTTTGATCCGTTAAGTATCGCTTCAACATCACCTTTAGATTTCGGCACCCAAATTCTTCCATCGTTTCTGAGCGATTCAGACATCAAAGTGAGTTTGGACTGATAATGCCCACTCACAGGAATACAGGTTGGGTGTATTTGAGTAAAACATGGGTTTGCAAAAAATGACCCTTGTTTATGGGCTCTCCAAGCTGCCGAAGCGTTAGATCCCATCGCGTTCGTGCTCAGATAAAACGCGTTTCCATAGCCTCCTGTACAGAGGACCACGGCGTGTGCGCTGTGCCGCTCAATCTGACCTGTCACAAGATTTCTTGCGATAATCCCTCGGGCTTTACCATCAATCTTGACAACCTCCATCATCTCATGTCGGTTAAGCATTTCTACTTTTCCTTTGGAAATCTGTCTAGAGAGGGCTGAATATGCGCCCAATAAAAGCTGTTGACCGGTTTGCCCTTTCGCATAAAAAGTACGTGAAACTTGCACCCCACCAAAAGATCGGTTGTCAAGTAACCCCCCATATTCTCGTGCAAAAGGAACGCCTTGGGCAACACATTGATCGATAATATTACTACTCACCTCGGCGAGTCTATGCACATTCGCTTCTCTTGATCGATAGTCACCGCCTTTTACTGTATCGTAAAACAATCTATAAACTGAATCCCCATCATTTTGGTAGTTTTTTGCCGCATTAATCCCACCTTGGGCAGCAATAGAGTGAGCTCGGCGAGGAGAATCTTGAAAACACAGTGACTTGACATTGTACCCCATTTCAGCAAGAGAAGCTGCCGCTGAGGAACCTGCCAGACCTGTTCCTACAACGATAATATCTATGTCTCTCTTATTTGCAGGGGTGACAAGTCGGATGTTAGTCTTATGCTTGTTCCACTTTTCTGCTAGCGGTCCTTCTGGAATTCTAGAATCTAACATTGTTTACGACTGGGTAATAAAGAGGTAAATAGGAAGAGAGGCAAAACCAGCAGGAATAAGTATGCTGAACGCTTTCCCTACAAAGTTGATGACGGGCGTGTAACTCTGATGGTTGATCCCCATGGTTTGGAATGCACTTTGAAAACCATGATTTAAATGGAATGACATCGAGAGCATTGCAAAAACATACAACCCTGTCATCACAGCTGCGAGGTTGTTAATCGCTGGGTTAAAGAAGTCCACTGTGACTGAATGAAGGTCCTTCACCCCGTCAACGATTTCAATATCTCCGAAATGCATAACATACCAAAAGCTTTGCATGTGAGAAACCAGAAAGACCAAAAGAATAGTCCCTAAAACTGCCATATTCCTACTTGCCCAACTTGAATTTAAATTTCCCTTTTCCACCACGTATTTCACGGGACGGGCCTTGCGGTTCTGAATCGTGAGAACGAAACCGTCAACAATATGAAATATGATCCCCGCATATGTAAGATATGATAGCACTTTAACGAGTGGGTTTGTCGTCATAAATTGTGCGTAGTTGTTGAAGGCTTCTCGGCCTTCTTCACCTCCAACGAACAACTGTAAGTTGCCCAAAAGGTGTCCAACTAAAAAAAGACAGAGGAATAGGCCTGTAAGCGCCATTATGTACTTCTTTGAAAGAGAGCTTTTGAGGATTCCTGTTTTACTCATGTTTATTCGTATAATCGCCTATCAAAGATACGCTGAGGAAGACCGACAACCAACGAATTAACACAGATATAAGTTATAAAAAAGGAGGGCCCACCTGCATAAGCCCTCCTGTCCGATCATGCTTCTTCGGGTTTCTTATCCAACATGAGAAGATCACTGGCCACCACTTCGGTGATATACCGTGTTTTACCCTCGCTATCGTCATAAGTGCGATACATGAGTCGGCCTTCTATGGCAATCTCAGCCCCCTTTTTTAAATATTGACTCATAATCTCCCCAAGAGACCCCCACGCCACAACATCGTGCCATTGGGTTTTCTCTATTTTATCGCCTTCGCCGTTGCGATATGATTCATTTGTCGCTATCGAAAAGTTAACTTTTGATTTCCCATCATCGAAGTTGATGGTCTTAGGGTCTTGCCCTAGCCTGCCAATTAATTGGACTTTGTTCCGTAATGCATTCATTGTATTTTGTTTTAACTGTCACAAACTTCAAGCATATAATCATTCCTTTTTGAGAGAGTTTACATATGAAGCCCCACAGTTGATGGTTGTTTCGAAAAAAGGTAATTACCTTCGCAATCTGGTATTAATATCCCGCTATGAACTCAAAAAAAGTACGTGTACGATTTGCGCCGAGTCCTACTGGACCGCTTCACATGGGCGGCGTAAGGACTGCGCTATACAATTATCTATTTGCGCGTGCGCATGGGGGAGTGTTTATTCTACGAATAGAGGATACAGACCAAACCCGATATATCGAAGGCGCGGAAGATTATGTACGTGAAGCTTTAAAGTGGTGTGGCCTTGATATTGATGAAGGTGTTGTTGCTGGAGGAGCATTCGGACCTTACCGTCAAAGTGAGCGAAACCATTACTACAGCGAAGCTGTGCAGCTCCTTCTCGTCTCAGGATATGCCTATATGGCATTTGACACGCCAGAGGAACTTGATATCCTGAGAAAAAAAGCGGAATCTGAAAAGATCGTCTTTCAATACGACGCTTTGACAAGAAGTCAATGCAGAAATAGTTTGTCGCTTGATCACGAGGAGGTTGAAAAACTAATCGAAGCCGAAACGCCATATATCGTTCGTTTTAAGACGCCAGACATCGCTGAAGAGATCATCTTTCGCGATGAAATAAGGGGTGAAATCCGGGTTTCTAGTCGGGTTGTAGATGACAAAGTCCTTGTCAAATCTGATGGGTTACCCACTTATCATTTGGCAAACATTGTCGACGATCACAAGATGGACATAAGCCATGTGATCCGAGGGGAAGAATGGCTCCCAAGCGCGCCGCTTCATGTGATGCTTTACAAAGCGTTCGGGTGGGAGGTCCCCAAATTTGCCCATCTTCCTCTCATCTTAAAGCCAGAGGGAAACGGAAAACTTAGCAAACGAGATGGAGATGCTGGAGGGTTTCCGGTATTTCCGATCGAGTGGAAGGACCCAAAAAATGGAAATCTCTCCAGTGGCTATCGCGAACAAGGATACGATCCAAGGGCATTCCTGAATATGATTCTAATGCTTGGATGGAATCCTGGAGACGCGCGTGAAATGTTTTCAATCGAAGAGGCGGCTAAGATATTCTCTCTAGAAAGAGTCGTGAAATCGGGGGCGCGTTTCAGTCCAGATAAAGCCAGGTGGTATAACGAGCAGTACCTCCGACTTGAGTCTCCTGCAGAACTTGCGGAATCATTTGTCAAGCTCGCTTTGGATAGGGGGATGGCGCTTAGCATAAAAGATGCTGAAGATATTTTGAAGATGATGCTTAATCGCATTTCCTTCTTGAAGGACGTGTTCGAGGCCAAGTGGATTTTCAAATCTCCATCTCCAGAAGATTACGACACGAAAATGGTTCGCAAAAAATGGAAGCCCGAAACCGCATCATATATGTTTGACCTCAAGGAAATGCTTGAAACAGTATCCCCCTTTAACGCAACAGAAATTGAATCACGTTTCAAAAGGCATCTTGAAGAAAAAGATTTGGGATTTGGACAAGTTTTACTGCCCTTTCGACTCGCGCTAACCGCTTCTGGTGGCGGACCATCAATGTTTGATTTTGCAGAATATCTCGGGCTGGAAAAAACACTTAAAAGGCTCACAAATGGCGTGGCCGAAATAGAGAAAATAAAAGCAGCATGAGTGCCGAAAAGATAGAATTTATTGAAGTAAATGGGCTGCGTTTTCACTCATACCATGGATGTATGGCCGAGGAGACGAAGATTGGAGGGGAGTATCGGGTCGATGTGAGATTGGGCGTGAATATGCGTTTAAGTAGTAGGTCTGACAAATTGGTTGATACGATCGATTATTGCAGTGTTCACCGCATCGTGGCAGATGAAATGAAAACGCCATCAAAATTGATTGAACACGTGGGCAGGAGAATCCTGGAATCACTCAAACAAAAACTGGTCCTTGCAAGCTCGATCGAACTCAAGTTGACCAAATTCTCGCCACCCATAGATGGGGACTGTGAATCGGTCGCGGTCGTCATGCACACCTAATTTATATCTTCAGATCAGAGAGGCATTTCTGGAACCGAATCCGGCAAGATTAACGCGCCTTCAGTCGCGTTCACGATTTCTTCTACTGTCACTCCCGGAGCACGTTCGACAAGGTGAAAAGCACCATCTTTAATATCCAGAACAGCCAAATTTGTAACCACACGTTTGACACACCCCACTCCTGTCAGCGGAAGTGAACATTTGGAAAGAAGTTTCGATTCTCCTGCGCGATTTGTATGCATCATCGCCACAACGATATTCTCCGCACTCGCCACAAGATCCATTGCTCCGCCCATGCCCTTGACCATTTTGCCTGGAATTTTCCAGTTGGCAATATCTCCATTGGCACTTACCTCCATCGCCCCTAAAACGGTGAGTTGCACATGTTGACCTCGAATCATTGCAAATGAAGTCGCGCTGTCAAAAAATACCGCACCAGGAAGCGCTGTGATTGTTTGCTTGCCTGCATTAATAAGGTCTGCATCTTCTGTTCCTTCGATGGGAAAAGGCCCCATACCCAAGATGCCGTTCTCAGACTGAAATTCTACATCCAGTCCTTCGGGAATATGGTTTGCAACAAGCGTCGGTATTCCTATCCCCAAGTTCACATACTGACCGTTTTGTACTTCCTGTGCAATCCTTCTTGCGATTCCGTTTTTATCAAGCATCTTATTTGTTTTGGCTCACCGTCCGTTGCTCAATTCTTTTTTCATAAGACCTTCCTTGAAAAATCCTTTGGACAAAAATCCCCGGTGTATGAATTTCATTTGGGTCGAGAGACCCCAAAGGTACCAGCTCCTCTACTTCGGCAACGGTTATCTTCCCTGCCATCGCCATCATGGGATTAAAGTTTCTTGAGGTGGCTTTGTAAATTAAATTTCCAGAAGTGTCCCCCTTCCAAGCTTTCACAAAAGCAAAATCTGCCGTTAGTGCAGACTCCAAAACATGTGGCTTTCCATTAAATTCACGGATCTCTTTCCCTTCTGCGACTTCAGTTCCATATCCTGCAGGCGTATAAAAAGCTGGTATTCCAGCCCCGCCTGCTCGGCATCGTTCGGCAAGTGAGCCTTGAGGGATCAGGTCTACTTCGAGTTCGCCCGATAACATTTGCCGCTCAAACTCCTCATTCTCCCCAACATAAGAAGAAATCATTTTGCGGATCTGGGACTTCTTCAACAGTTTCCCCAAACCGAAATTATCTACTCCTGCATTGTTTGAGATACACGTCACATCCTTGACGCCTAATCTGACCAGTTCTTCGATACAGTTTTCTGGAATGCCACAAAGACCAAACCCGCCAAGCATGAACGTCATGCCATCTTTCACATCTTTACAGGCTTCTTCTACACCAGTTATTTCTTTTGAAATCGCCATTCTATTTCTTTTCGAGTATTAGTTAAAAAGGTCTGAATCGTCGAACCCATCAGAGTCGAAGGTATGTCCTTTTATAGATGCTTGCTCCTTGCAATCTAAAGTATCTACGCCAAGCGATTCTGGTCTTGTAAATTCTTCCCTTGAAAGTGCCACCCCCTCATCGGCGTACGTGTCTTTCATAAAAAACCCATAGATGGGGAGCGCTGTATTTGCTCCTTGCCCATAGCGGGTTGAAGAGAATCTTATCGTAGGGTCTTGCGCGCCCACCCAAACCCCGGTAACCAAATCAGGTGTTAGACCCATAAACCAGCCATCCGTATTGTTTTGTGTTGTGCCTGTTTTTCCAGCCATAGGGAATTTAATTCCGTCATAATCTCTTTTGTCAGAATCGTAACGCAGTCGAATTCCCGTCCCCATACGTTTCTGTAGCTCCTCGTTCCATGACCCGTCCACAACACCTTGCATCATTCTAATTACTTTATAAGATGTAAGCGCATCTAGTCCCTGTCTCATCTCTTGATTGGGCTCATAAATGGTGTTGCCATATCTATCCTCTACCCTGACTAAGAATGTAGGTTCAATATAAACTCCTCCATTTACGAGGGAAGAATTTGCGGCAACCATCTCTTTTAAAGTGAGCTCAGCAACACCAAGTGCGATTGAAGGTACATTTGGAATGTCACTTTTGATACCTAAGGCATGTGCCAACTTAATGACTCTGTCCGTCCCCAAATCCTTAATGATCTTGGCTGTTATTGTATTCATAGAATTTGCCAGTGCATATTCTAAAGTCACGATCTCACCATATTTCATAGATGAGTTTTCTGGACACCATCTCGGGGGGTCATATCCCTCTGGAAGGTCAATGCATGTCACGTGATTGGGCAATTCATCACAAGAGTTCATCCCCATCCTCAAGGCTGTGGCGTAAACAAATGGTTTGAAGGTTGACCCCACTTGTCGTTTACTTAAATCAACATTGTCATACTGGAAAAACCGGTAGTCAATGCCACCCACCCAAGCTTTAATGTGACCCGAGGAAGGTTCTATTGCAAGCAGACCTGCATGCAAAGTCTTTTTGCGATGAATAATGCTGTCCATAGGTGTGAGTATGGTATCTATTGGACCCGCGTGACTGAAAACTTTCATTTTTACGGGTTGGTGCATGGATTTATTGAACGCCTCCTTGCTGAGACCCATCCAAATATGACCGCATCCTTTTTTATCTGGCTCACATTTAAAGCCTTTGTCACCGTTTTCAAAACGGTAATCTTTTATGTAAAAAGCGGGCCTGTTGCATCCAGGGCAAAGCTGCCCATTTGCTTTTTTATATCTGTCCGAATCTCGTGTAGCAATGCCTAAAATGGTCTGCTTTACCGAAGGTTCTATACCGTCATAAAAGGGATAGGTCGCCTTATCTCTTTTTGCAAGGTCATTGTCAAAAGAAGCTTGTAATTCTCCCCCAAGGTGAGTGTTAACTGCGTTTTCTGCATATTTCTGGAGACGGCTATCTACAGTTGTGTGCACCTGAAGTCCGTCGCGATAGATACTATATGGAGAGCCATCAGCTTGACAAATCACGTAACTCCCGTCTCTGTTTTTTTCAGAGAAAACCTGCTTTAACTTCGCACGTAGTCTCTCTCGAAAATACGGAGCAGCACCTTCGTCGTGACTTACTTTCTGATAGCTCAAAGTAATGGGCAAAGCTTTGAGCGAATCAGATACGGACGCTTCGAGATAACCGTATTTCTGCATTTGGTTAAGGACAACATTCCGACGCGTAGTCACAAGTTCCATCCTTCGCAATGGGTTGAAAAGTGCACTGTTCTTTAACATCCCCACAAGCATCGCGCACTCCTCAACATTCAAGTCCCCCACCTCCTTGTTAAAATAAATATTAGATGCACTTCGGATGCCGACAGCTTGATTTAAAAAATCATAGCGATTCAAATACATCGTCATGATTTCACCTTTGGTATAGTGATGTTCTAGGCGTGATGCAATAATCCACTCTTTGGGTTTTTGAAGCAAGGCTCTTTCAAAAAAGGTTGTTGACTCGTACTCTTCAGTAAAGAGTAATTTTGCAAGCTGCTGCGTGATCGTAGAGCCTCCTCCACGTTTCCCTAAAAAGGCGATTGCACGACCTAATCCATAGAAGTCAACCCCAGCATGATTGAAATATCTCACATCTTCAGTAGAGATAAGCGCTTCTTTAAGATGGCTTGGCAATTCTTCATATCTGGCCTCAGATCGGTTTTCTTTGTAATAACTTCCAAGGACTTTGCCGTCCATTGTGTAAATCTTCGTTGCAAGGTAAGTGCTTGGATTTGCAAGGGTTTCTGTGTTTGGAAGGTCCCCTGCTAAGGCAAACATGACAAGCGCTCCTATTCCTATAAGAGGGCTTAATCCTGCTAAAAATAACAGCACTTTCCAAAGTGTTGTTCTGGGTTTTGATTGCTCACTCATAGGTCTGCAATATGCACACAACTGAGGTGATTATTTTAGAAATTCACATCCTTTGTCAGCATCGAAACGTGGAAAGCTATCTTTGCCGCCATGATTGCACTAATTAAAGGACTACAACTCCTCCTAAGCCTCTCCCTCCTGGTCGTTCTACACGAGCTAGGTCACTATCTCGCAGCACGTTATTTCAAGACTCGCGTAGAAAAGTTTTACTTGTTTATGAACCCTGGCTTCTCGCTTTTTAAAAAGCAAATCGGAGAAACAGAGTGGGGTATCGGCTGGCTTCCACTGGGAGGCTACGTAAAGATAAGTGGGATGATCGACGAAAGTATGGACAAGGAACAGATGAAACTGCCGCCTAAACCATGGGAGTTTCGTTCTAAGCCAGCTTGGCAAAGATTGATCATCATGCTTGGTGGAATCATTATGAATTTAATTGTTGGATTTCTGATTTACAGTATGGTATTGCTTGTTTGGGGCGAGACTGTACTCCCCAATAATTACGCTGTGAACGTCGATCCCCGAATGGAAACTTACGGATTTCAGAACGGGGACAACGTCGTTTCATTTAATGGTATTGCGCTAGAAACATTCCAAGATCTTCGCCGTACTCCGTTTTTTGAATCGGTTACTGAAGCAACGGTCATGCGAAATGGCAACGAAGTAGACCTTGCGTTTGACACAGAGTTAGGCCAAATCCTTGTCAACCAAGGCATCCGCAGGCCATTTTCTCTTCAGATTCCATCATTGGTGGACAGTATTATTCCCAACTCTCGTGCAGCTACGTCGGGGCTTTTGCCTGGCGATATGATCATTGCTGTAGATGACGTCAAGACGGGAAGTCAATTGATGACCGTCAATGCATTAGAGCGCAGACCCAATTCCCCGATTCTTTTATCTGTGGAACGTGATGGCGTAAATCTGACACTCCCTGCAATGACTGACACAGCAGGTCATCTCGGATTTGTCTTTGCAACACCAGCTTCTTTTACCGATCTTTTTGTGCAAGATGAAATAACCTATTCGTTAGGTGAAGCATTCGTGAGTGGATTTTTCCTCGCAGGCTCTACACTTCAAGACTATGCCCTTTCTCTGCGGTTTCTAGCTTCCAAAGCTGGCGCCTCACAAGTCGGTTCATTGGTGACATTTGGAAGCATCTTTGACGGTGAATGGAACTGGCTCGTCTTCTGGCGGAACACTGCTTTTTTATCCCTCATCTTGGCCTTCATGAATCTGTTACCTATTCCTGCTCTCGATGGTGGTCATGTCGCATTTCTGCTGTATGAAATGATTGCAAGGAAACCTGCCCCTGAGAAAGTCATGGAGGTTGCACAAGTCATCGGAATCACGCTATTGCTTGGGCTTATGGTGTTTGCGTTGGGCAATGATTTCTGGAGGCTTTTCACTGGAGGCTTTAATTAATGACACAAAACTTTTAATACAGAAAGTTATATCTTGGGCCTATGCTCAACTCTGTCCTAGAACTTTTTTCATTAGATGATATCGGAGCGTTTTCGTTGGTTATCGGCGGAAGCATAATTATTATCCTTTCTTATTTTGCGAATCTTCTCGCAAAAAGAACAAACATCCCATCTGTTTTAGTGCTGATCGCCATGGGAGTGCTGATTCGCCAGGGCTTGTCTGCTTTGGGAATGGAGGAAATCCCATATGAATCCCTCGCCCTTGAATTGCTGGGCACTGTAGGGCTTATTTTCATTGTGCTTGAAGCTGCTCTCGATCTAGAATTGTCTGAGAAAAAACTACCGCTCATCCTGAAAAGTGCCTCTCTTGCTCTTGTTTCGTTAGGCGCAAGCACCCTAGGGATTGCCGCCTTATTGTTTTACTCCGTTGGCTTGGCGTGGTTCACCGCTGTCGTTTATGCGATTCCACTGTCCATCATGAGCAGCGCGATTATTATCCCATCTGTAGGTGGACTTTCTTTAGAGAGAAAAGATTTCATGGTCTACGAAAGCACCTTCTCTGATATCTGGGGGATCATGGCATTTTATCTGGTTTTAGGAAACCAGGACGCAACGGGGGCTGGCGAGGTCATAAAATCAATCGTCATCAATCTAGGAGCATCTCTGATCATCTCTGTTGCTGTGAGTTACCTTTTGGTTTACGTCCTCCAAAAGATCACAAGTTCTGTCAAGCTATTCCTTTCTATTGCTGTGCTCATCTTAATCTATTCCATACAAAAGTTGCTTCACTTAAGTCCATTAATTCTTATTCTCATTTTTGGACTTATGCTCAACAATCACAAAATATTTTTCGCCAATATTTTTAAGAATAAAGAAGGAGAGAGTTGGCTTGGAAGGCTCCTTAATGATGAGAAAATGGCCGGCTTACGTCATGACTTTCACCTTCTTACGCTAGAAAGTGCATTTGTAATCCGAACTTTTTTCTTCGTCCTGTTCGGGGCAACCGTCGTTCTTGCCTCTCTTACAGATATTGAAGTTTTATTCTACGGTTTAACGATCTCGGTCATCCTTTATGTGACACGATTTGTATTCCTGCGAATATTCAGACCTGAAGATCCCGTGTCTTTGTTGTATATCGCTCCACGAGGCCTCATCACCATCCTTCTGTTTTTCCAAATTGGCTCAAACTACACAGAACTTGTCGACGCATCATTCAATGGTGGCATTCTTCTTGTTGTCATTCTTGTAACATGCATTATTATGACGCTCTCACTAATGCAAAAAGGAAAAGGAATCGAACCTGTAGACGTAAATACTGGACCGTATCTTCAATTCGACGCTAAAGACGAGAATAGCAATCTCCCGGAAGACGTTCAACCATCTGAAGCGTCTCAAGAATAAAAAGTCGGGTTCGAATAATTTTAATGTTTGTTTTAAGTTTTTTACTTAATTCAAACGCAGAAATTGTGTTTACGCTCACTTCTTTGTATACCGATTTACATGGCTCTGGAATGCATTCCAGCGCAAAATCTAGGTTTGCTTTAGCTGCCTTTTTGACATCATTCATTTCGTTTTTGGTTCTTCTCATTGCGGGGACTTCGCGATGTAGTTGTCTCATCCATTGAGCCATTGTCTTAATTGCAAACCCTTTGTTCTCTGAGATGACACGTCTGTTCCCATCCCACCGTTTCATATATGCATTGGGCGGTTGAAATGCATACGTTGCCCTTCCATAGTCAAGGGCGAGTTTAAGCGAAATCATCGATCCCCCAGATTCTGGACTTTCAGCCAAAACTGTTCCGACACAAAGCCCCACTAAAATCCTATTTCTCGCGGCAAACATCCATTTCAAAACATTCGTGCCCGGAGGGTGTTCGGAAATCCACGCCCCACCCTTGTCAAGGATTTCATGAGCCAGACGGACATTGCTTTTTGGATGAATTCGATCCAATCCGTGCGCAAAGACTGCAACTGATTTTAAGCCATAAAATACAGCAGCTTTGTGAGCAGATGTATCAATACCACGGGCCATACCACTTACCAATGGAAAACCATTCTTGGCCATTTGATCGACTGCCATTTCTGCAAATCTTTTTCCTTCTTCGCTACAATTTCGGGTGCCCACCACCGCTATGGCTTTGTCAATTTCTTGGGGAATTGTTCCTTTCACGTAAATCACGACTGGCGCATCACAAATATTGCGGAGATTGAATGGGTAGTCCTTGCAGTGGCATGAAACAACTCTTGCCCCCAAATTGGTGACTTGTTGATTAATCTCTTCCGCCCTTTGAAACAATGTGTGCCTCATGCCTCGAGGGATTGATTCAAAGGCTTTTTTTGGAGATCCGTGAATTTTTATCAAATCAGTAAGTCCTTTCGGGCCCAAATTCTCAACCAATGTTAATGCAAGGAGAAAATGTACATGAGGTTTCATGAGGTAAATCTCTGCGTATTCAACATCTTTTTCTTGTGAGAAATGATAAGTGTGATAGAAGAATTTATCAACGTTTGTGAGATTTCCCCTTGAATGTATTTACTTCGACAAATGCAAAAGATCGTTTTCATCATTTGTTTGGCTTTCATGTCAACAGCAATAGGGGTTCAGGCCCAAACAGTTTCTGGGATTATCTCCAATACCGCAGGAGAGCCCACTCCGGGATCATATATCACCAGCGGGACAAATACCGTCGCCAGTGGGTTTGATGGGAAATACACGCTCCAACTTTCACCAGGCACGCATAAAATCTCATGTTCATTTATAGGGATGGCCACACAAAGCAAAAGTTTCTCACTAAATGAAGGTCAGAATGTGGTTTGGGATGTGGTTTTAGAAACCGAAGCGCGAGTGTTAGATATGGCGGTTGTTTCTGCGGGACGTTTCGAACAAAGCGTTGCCGAAGTGACTGTTTCTCTTGAGGTTTTACAGCCTGTGCTCGTTGAAAGCAAAGCAACCACTTCGTTGGAGTCGGCGCTGGAGCAAGTGCCTGGGGTAAGCATGGTGGATGGTGAGCCACAGATTCGGTCTGGGAGTGGATTCAGCTATGGTGCGGGGTCACGCGTCATGATTATGGTGGACGATTTGCCAGTTTTGAGTGGAGATGCTGGGCGCCCTTCATGGAGTTTCCTGCCCCTGGAAAACCTAGAGCAAATTGAGGTAATTAAAGGTGCAAGCTCTGTCTTATACGGAAGTGCTGCTTTAAGCGGAGTGATTAACATAAGAACACGATTCCCAGACGCAAGGCCATTGACCCGAGTGTCTGTTCAGCATGGTGTCTTCTCTGATCCGAGATCGACATCATCTGTGTATTGGGACAGCCCACTTCAACAGACGAACGTCCGCTTTCTACACAGCAGACAATTGGGCGGATGGGACATTGTCATTGGGGGAAATCTGCTGGGAGACGATGGGTACAAGGGGCCTGCCATAGCGCTAGATTCATTAAACGTTCCCATTGACACAAATACGACGGGCTACAATCCTTTTTCTGTCGATCGATATGGCGCAAATGCACAGGCGAGATTTAATATTAATCTTCGCAGGCGAGACAGTTCAATCCCAGGACTGACATACGGTGTGAGTACAAATTGGCAGAAAGGGGAATCATTAAACACCTTGATTTGGGAACATGCATCAACCGGGCTTTACAGCAGCTATGCTGGAGCCGCTACCAGAACCAAGCAGCTTGTAGGGACCGTTGACCCCTTTGTCGAATACTTAAGTCCTTCTGGGGTGAGGACAAGTTTTCGCAACCGATGGCAACACCTTGTGAACGACAACAACAATGGCCAAGGAAACAACAGCGATGTTTTTTACTCTGAGCTACAAACCCAAAAAGTGGGGGCTTGGGGGATGGAAAAAATGGCCCTTACTGGGGGTATCGTGCATCAGTATACAAAAGGCGAAGCACAACTTTATACTGGAGGAAGTGAAGATGGAATCAACACCGCAAGAAATATCGCTGGATATCTTCAGTTGGATCAGCCCATAGGCGAGCAAATCAACTTGTCTGCCGGAATGAGATACGAATACTTTGCAATCAATGACGATTCTGAGGGCAAGCCTGTATTTCGAGCAGGGGCAAACTTCCAAGTTGCAGAAGAAACTTACTTACGGAGTAGCTTTGGTCAAGGATTTAGATTTCCAACAATCGCAGAGAAATACATCCGAACTGGATTGGGCGATTTACAGGTTTATCCCAATCAAAACCTCAACCCTGAGTCCTCTACAAGTATAGAAATCGCCGTGAAGCAAGGCATTAAATTGGGTGGGTTTTTGGGGTATTTAGATGTTGCCGTTTTCCAACAGAAATATACCGACTTCATTGAATTCACATTTGGGACTTGGGCGGAATCTGAGGGAATTGATAACTTGTTTGGTCTGGGATTTAGAAGTTTAAATACAGGTGAAAGTCAAGTGCGGGGTGTCGAAGTATCACTCATGGGACAAGCCAAATGGGGTTCGAACGATCAGCATTCATTAGATATTTTAACTGGATACACATATACAAATCCCATCAGTCTAACTCCCGAATACAATTACGGCGAGGGCGTGACGACAACCTATCTTGGGACCAGTTACGACACCACTGGGCACATCCTCAAATACCGCTCACCACATCTTGTACGATTCGATGCGCAATGGACGCATCCGAAAGGGTTTGTTGGTATAAGCGCTCGATACCAAAGTGTGTTGCAGAACTTTGATAAGGCATTTGTCACTTTTGAAGAGCTTGAGTTTGTTGACTGGGGGCTTCGTAATTGGCTTGAAGACCACCCTACATTGCCATGGATTATAGACCTCAGGGTAGGCTTTAATGTGAATGAAAATTCTCAGCTTTCTGTCGTCGTAAGCAATCTTTTAAACGAGGAGTATAGTATTAGGCCTTTGGCCATTGAAGCGCCTCGATTGGTGAACGTCGTGTACACTTACGAAATTGAATAATGAATATTGTCGCCATCATCCCCGCTAGATTTGGTTCAACGCGCTTCCCTGGCAAACCGCTGGCACTTGTAGGAGGAGTTACGATGATTGAACGTGTTGTGCGAAGAGTTGAGGGGTCGAACGTCGTCGACAGGGTTGTCGTTGCGACAGACGACAAGAGGATTGAAGCGGCCGTTAAAAAATTTGGCGGAGAAGTCGTAATGACGCCTGTCGATTGCCCAAACGGCACCTTTAGATGTCAGGCTGTGATTGAACACCTTGACCCCAAACCAGATGCCATTCTTAATGTCCAAGGTGATGAACCTTTTGTACACCCTGAACAGCTCAAAGAACTTGTCCATTTGATTCGAAAGCCTGGAGCATCCATCGCCACACTTGCAATTCCAATGCAACCTTCAGATCCTGGCAGAGAGGATGTAAACCGAGTAAAGGTTGTGCGGAATTTGAATGGGAGAGCGCTGTATTTTAGCCGAAGTCCTATTCCCCACTCAGAAGGTCCTTGGTTACAGCACGTCGGGTTATACGCATTTACCACAAGCGCTCTGGAGGCCCTTGTTGAACTGCACCCCACGAAATTGGAAGAGAGAGAAAGCCTCGAGCAGCTTCGCTGGCTGGCACATGGATGGGGGATCGATGTGGGCACAACAAATCACCGCACACCATCGGTTGACACACCTGATGATTTAAAAAAAATAGAGTCACTGTTAGGTAATGGTTGGTCAGTGGACTGAGAGTATCTTAGCCACATGTTAAATCGAATTTATATTGTCTCTGGGTTGGCACTTTTCTCGTGTTCTACTCAGACTGACAATCAAAACAACCTTATGGCTGACTCTTCAAAGAATTTTATTACTAGCGAACAGCTCCTTGCAAAAGAAGATATCATAGCCCCCGACGCAAAGGCGATCCCTCACGCGACTGAGATCCATAATTTGGCATTGAATGACGATTATTTCTGGATGCGATTGAGTGATGATCAGAAGGAAGCAAAGACGCCTGATGACCAAACTCAGGATGTTCTCGATTATCTAAATGCAGAAAATGATTACAAGGAGTCGACCCTTGCGCCAACGAAAGATTTCCAGAGCGAGCTGTTCGATGAAATCGTAGGGCGAATTGTTAAAGACGATGAAAGTGTCCCCGTTTTTTATCGTGGGTACTGGTATTATTCTCGTTACGAAGAAGGAAAAGAATACGCTTTTAATTGCCGTAAGAAAGCCAGCCTAGACAATCCTGAAGAAGTGCTTCTCGATGGCCCAAAATTGGCAGAAGGCCACAGCTATTTTGCAATCGGAGGATCGAGCATAAGCCCCAACAACAACATCATCGTCTACGGCATAGACACGGTGAGTCGCAGACAATACACCTTGCGCTTTAAAGACCTTACAACGGGCGTTGTCTTTGAAGACGAAATCCCCGAAACAACGGGAGGGGCTGTTTGGGCGAATGACAATAAAACGATATTCTATACTAAGAAAGATCCCGTCACGCTTCGCAGCTACCGCATCCTGAAGCACATCTTGGGAACGGATTCAAGTGAAGACGTGGTCGTCTTCGAAGAGACAGACGACACCTTTAATATCGGGGTTGGAAAATCTAAAAGCGAGCGGTTTATTATGATCGGCTCTAGCTCTACGTTGAGTAGTGAAACACGATATATCGATGCCGATAAACCCAACTCAGAGTGGACCGTGATTCAGGCTCGCCAAGACAATCACGAATATGGTGTCAGTCATTACGGAGACCATTTCTACATCCAAACAAACGCTGATGCCAAAAACTTCAAGCTGGTAAAAACATCTATCGAAACACCTTCTCGCGAACACTGGGTAGATGTGATTCCGCATCGTGACGATGTCCTTTTTGAAGGAACTGAGATTTTCGAAAACTTTCTTGTGATTGAGGAGAGAAAGGAGGGTCTTACAAATATCAGAGTAAAAAGCTGGGATGATTCTCAGGACTACTATCTTGAATTTAACGACCCTGCCTACATGGCTTATGTAGGGGCAAATCCAGATTTTAAATCTACAACGCTGAGGTTTGGTTACACTTCTCTTACCACTCCGAACACCACCTATGAGCATTCGTTTGACGATAAATCTCGCACCCAACTCAAGCAACAGAAAGTGCTCGGAGGCGATTTTGACCCTGCGAATTACACAAGCGAACGAATCATGGTAGAGGCGAGAGATGGCGCACAAGTTCCTGTAAGCATTGTCTACCGAAAAGGTGTGAAGATGGACGGGTCTAACCCACTCCTCTTATACGCATACGGCAGCTATGGTTACAGTATGGATCCAGGCTTTTCTAGCACAAGACTCAGTTTACTTGATCGCGGATTTGTCTACGCCATGGCCCATATCCGAGGCGGATCTGAGATGGGTCGCAATTGGTATGAGGACGGCAAGTTGTTTAAGAAGATGAACACGTTCAATGATTTCATCGATTGTGGCAAGCATCTCGTGTCAAACAACTATACATCACCCGATCATCTGTATGCGATGGGAGGTAGTGCTGGAGGTCTTTTAATGGGGGCAGTCATGAATCTCGAGCCTGAGCTCTTCAATGGAATCGTTGCCGCTGTGCCTTTCGTCGATGTGATTAACACGATGCTCGACGAGAGTATTCCGCTCACAACAGGAGAGTTTGATGAATGGGGCAACCCGAAAGACAAAGCTTATTTTGACTATATGATGAGCTACAGCCCCTATGACAACGTCTCTAAACTCAACTACCCGCATACGCTTATCACGACTGGGTACTGGGACAGTCAAGTGCAATATTGGGAGCCCGCGAAATGGATTGCAAAGCTCCGAGATCAAAAGCAAGACGACAATCTGTTAATCATGCATTGTAATATGGAAACTGGACACGGGGGAGCTTCGGGACGATTTGCGCGTTTTAAAGAAACCGCCATGGAGTACGCCTTTCTGTTTATGCTTGAAGGAATTGATAAGTAAAAGACGTCTTTAGAAAAGCAATTCCATGAGATTTCGTCGCCTTACAGAAGAAGAATTTGCCGCTTTAGAACCTGAATTTGTCAAGTTTCTTTCGTCTCAGGGAATTGATGCCGTAGAATGGCAAAAAGCGAAAAGCGAAAAGCCACATAAGGTTGAATATCTGCTGGATGAATTCAGTACGTTTTTTTGGGAGTCAACGACGTCGCGAATTAAATACCTGGAAAAACGCACGGATGAAGATCGGTGGGTCTTTAAATTTGACGAGACAACAGCGCGCGTTTTACGTTGGATTTCGAGTAAGAATAGCGTGAAGCCCGAAGTATATAAAGGCACCAAAGAATTCCCAGAGGAGGCGAGAGGACGAGAAATATTTATTCTCCTTGAACAAGGTTTGTTGCCATGCACTGAGGACAGATATACAGAGCTAGAGGAGTTGTTTAAGGACGTTTAAAGTCCTTTTAGCCACGTCGCTGTGCGGCCCGCTTTTCTGGCTTTTGCCATGTCTGCGCGCGCATGTCGTTCAGACTCATATTCACCAAGTGCAACGAGATATAACTTGTTGTGGGGTTGATAGTGCTGCGTCGGAGAATAGCCTTCTTTTTTGAGTGTATTCGCCAACGATTTCGCATTTTCTTGTATTGAAAAGGCACCCCCTACGATCAAGAAGTTTATTTGCTTAGGAACGACTGGCGTCTCTTCAATAGGAACTTCTATTGCAACAGGAGGGGCTTCAGGAATCGGGTCTGGCGCGAAGTTAATCACGAGCGCATCATCTATTTCTTCTGCGTCATTGACTGAAACAACCGGAATTGACTTGGCAGAAGGCGTAAAGCTAGAAACAATCACCTCTGTATGAAGAGATGGAAAAACACTCATTAACGTGTTTGAGGATACAGGGTCGGTGAGCATCCATGCACCCCCTAACGCGAGTGGAATTGCAACAACGGCTGCGACTCTTGCCAAACGAACTCGGAAGGGGATGACGTTCGGCGCTGAGTCAACCTTCACGTCTGCAGGTGTTGTGACGGGGGGGGCATTGACAGGCGCGACAATCACTGGGAGATCAGACGCCATTTTTAGCGTCGCCAATGGAATCCGAGCGTGACCAAATGAGCCCAGCATTCTCACCAATTCTGCATCGGGGAGAAACCGAACCAAACCATCATCACTTGTGTAAAGTCTTCCCAACCTAGGGATTTCAATCGGTCTGCCGCTTTTGAGCGCTTCGATCATGTCGCTCGCCTCAGAGGCGACAAGCTTCATGGCCTCCGTATAGTCCATGCCCTTGGCGCGCATTATTTCTTGAGCAAGCAAACCATCGTTGTAAACAAGGTTTGGGTTAAATAAAACATCACGAGAAGGAGGAACCATTTCTTCCTTATCCTCATCGTACCAAGCTGTTCTTTCATTACAAACGAATCCCCCCAATTCAGGGATAATGACGCAATCGTAATCTAGAAACATACCGGGAAGTAGTGCGCGTGTATACTTATACTCCATAAGGGCAAGATAGCAATGTAAATCGACCTATTTACCTTATTTAGGAATAGGTTTTCAACCATCCATTAGGGCTATCTTAATAGCGCCAAGTGACCGTGAATTAAATGAGGCCCGTCCTGATCTTCATAACGAAGCGAGTAGAGATAAATCCCGTCTGCACAGAAATGTGTCGCATTTTGATTGGCACCAGTCCAAACCTCTTCCGCATCTTCGGAATAGTAAACTTCCTCTCCCCATCTGTTGTAAACAATAAGTCTATAGCCTTGAAATCTGATACCTTCAACAAAAAACACATCGTTTATTCCATCGTTATTTGGTGTAAATGATGTGGGAACGAATATCGGATAGAAGACATCCAAAAACGTAGAATCTGTCCCTTCACAACCGGTTTCATCTATCGCGTGAAAGACATACCAACCTGGCTCCAAAGAGGTGACTTCAGGCATGGGGCAGAAAGAACAACTTAGATTTTCGGCGGGAGTCCACCAATACGTATCGCCTGAAGTGGACCCGAGAAGTCTGATCTGATCTAACCATTCTACATCTCGATCGGGACCTGCATCAACTGATGGTGGTTGGCCCACATACACCGTGAGTTCATCACTTGCTGTACAGCCGTTTGAATCCGTGACATAGACTGTAAACGTCGTCGTCAAGCTTGGGAAAACAACTGTTTCGTCACTGGTGGGTTGCGCAACAAGTGGAGAAGGGGACCAATTAAAGGTCGATCCATTTGGGTCTCCTCCCGAAGCGCTGACAGCAAATTCATCTCCGCGACAAATACCCCCGCTTTCTGAAGCTTCTGCTGTCGGTATGATCACGGAAACAGATATTTCATCCGTCCCTATTCCGCATATGTTTTGGATGGACACTGTATATGTAATGTCCGAAGTGGGAGTGGCATATGGGGTTTGGATATTCGATGAGTTCAAAGATGTGGTCGGCTCCCAAAGCCATGCATCACCCGCTCCACCTGGCAATGAAGTTCCATAGCCTGTGCAAATCTCAATGGGGTCATACACCTGACCCCCTGGAGCAGAGGGCACAACCGTCAATTGTATGGTTTGTGTGTCGCTGCAACCAAATTCATCACTTACAGTCACCGTGTACCCTGTCGTCACATTTGGGGAGGCTGAGACAGAGGCTTCTGATGGATCATCTAGTCCCCCCGGAGGGAACCACGAATATTCTACACCACCTGACGCCACAAGCTGAACATCTTCCCCTAAACAAATGGTGGTCGCTGGCGTATTAACCTCTGCTTCTACAAAACCTACCTCCACAGTTACCTCAGCTTGTCCAGCACCACACGCATTTTCATCGAACACTGTGTAAGTTGTTGTTTCTGTTGGGGTCGCGATAGGGTTAGGGATGTCTGTCGCACTAAGTGTAGGGTCGGCAAACCAGAACAAATCGTCTGTCCCCCAGGCATTTAACTGGACTTGGTCCCCGGGGCAAATGGGAAGCACCTGATCAACTGTAGGGGCAATTGGGTCTTCTATGGTGAACTCCAAATTCGCTGTTTGGGGTTCTAAACATCCTTGAGGATCCGAAACTGTCAGAGACACCACCCAATCCCCCGAAGAAGCATACGTGTGGTTTGGCTCGAATTCGTCGCTGATCTCACCATCACCGAATTGCCACAAATAGATTCCCCCACCTTGTGAATTGTTGACAAACTGAATGGGTTCCTCAGGGCAAATAATCTCTGGGGCCACCAGGTCGATATCAACATTGATGAGGCCCAACTCAAATTTAAACAATCCCAGATTGCAATTGAAACTGTCGTTTGTATTACTCCATGCGCCGGGAGTCGTCGGAAAGTCACTGTTGCCACCACACCCTGCACACACAGCCTGATAAACTGTTCCGTTTTTATCAAATCGTGAGGTTCCACCATCGACGTGTTCTGCTGAAGTTGGTCCCCCAAAATAAGTGCCATAAACCAAGGTTGTTGCACCCGGATCTAACATGCCTAACCAAAAATCGCTGTCGTCTGTATTCCATTGGTAGGCATCTGCCGAGATGGGCATTCCACCAGTGCCGCCAAAACTTGCAAATGGAGAGTTTCCCGTATTTGTGTTGCCGCCCCAACCACTCATGTAAATTTGGCCACAATCACTCACCAGAAAAGCGGTCGGGCTCACATCAATGTTCCCTGCATTATTTGGGTTTCCAACCCTTGTATGCCAAAGCAAACCCTGTAAGTCTTCATCAAAGCAAGCCACAAATTGACCGGCGTTTGGACTCGTGTCAAAGACATCACCAACGAGGGGGGTGTCGCCTTCGGTTTGGCCATAAAGATAAATGCGGTCATTGTCGTCAAGCTGAACGAAGTAGGACTGATCGTATGCGTTGCTGCCAAAATATGTGCTTGCGATTGGTGTGCCGCCTCCGTTGGGGAATCGCGTGACAAAGGCATCTACAACACCTCCGAAAACGAACTGATATGATGACCCCAGGGAGGGGTAATCGGTGCTCCTCGTCCCGCCGCAAACGACAGGTTCAAAAGCTGAAGTAAACTGAACGCCATAAGCGGCGTCTGCTTGAGACCCCCCCACATAAGAGGACCATTCAAGCGCATCCAAGTCTGGACTCATTCGGAAAAGAACGCCATCTGTCGTTCCACCATTGTAACTGGGATATGGACCCTGTATCATCGGGAAATCAGTACTCGATGTAACTGTTGCAATCCACGGTCTGTCCAATTCATCGACATTCACTTCGCCTCTGAAAACATCTCCATAATTGTAATTCAGCATGGTCCCCGAGTTAATACCATCATTGCCCGTGCCGCCCACATAGGTCCCATTCAAAAGTCCCATCGTCCCTGAAGAAAACTTCAAGATGAAGAGGTCTGACCCATTGCCGAAGTCTCCAGGAAAGAAGCAGCACCCTGCTAGATTTTGGTTTGGGCCACCACTAAATGTGCCGTCGAATGCACCTGCAGTGGTCGGAAAATTGGAGGAACCAGTCGTTCCAAAGACATAAAAATCTCCATTTGAATCGGCGACAATAGAAGACGTCACGTCCATTCCTTCTCCTCCAGCAATGGTGCTATATTCAAGTGCAGCGCCGTCTGCGGAAAAGACTGAAACACCAATGTCGAAAGGGCCGTTCCCTGCAGCAAATGTTGTTGAAATCGCACCTGCTGTCGTGGGGTAAATACCCATCCCACCATCCCACAGGGCTGCACCCGTAATCGAACGTCCATCATCATCAAACGCCGCAGTAAACCCCCAATTTGCCTGAGTTGAGCCGATATATGTTCCAAATACGATATCTGGGTCGATAATTAATTTCTTTGATTCGTCATAGTCCCCAAAATCGAAGAACACTTCTGTTCTCCCATCTGGAAGGTGTTCAGTCCTGTATTCACATTCGACTGTCACCATTTTTGAGCCCACAAGCTGATATGCAAAAGGAACGCCTTCGACCACGTCTCCAACTGAGCCCAGTTTGTGGAGCAATGACCCGTCAGGCCTGATGCTGATTTCTGTCCCCTCGTGAACAAGTCTTATGACTGATGGATCCGTCCCTGGCGCGACGACCCAATCGTATTTGAGTTTCTGCGTCCCTCTCTTCCTCCCGTCCATGATCAGATTTACTCCAGGCCAAACCCCGTCGTACCTCACTTGTCCCACGGGGATTAAACCCGCGACCCATTTGGTTTGATCAGAACCCCTATAGTAATTGACCTTGTGACCCAATTGATGCCTGCCGGACTTCAACGCATCCGTGTTGCCATCTTTAAAACGAACTCTCCAGGCGTGAGAATCCAAAGATTCTGGAGCGCCATTCCCATCTTCGTCTAAATTTCTGTGGCTCCACAAATCGTCATATCCTTTTCCCGCTAACCATGCCGTCCACCCAGAATCTTCCATCCAAAATACGCCGCCATTTAAATTTGTCCGATAGCAAATAAAATCATCCCATTGTCCCGAGTTTGGGATAAATGCCAAATCGGCAGAATGGGGTTTTTGAGCTTCTTGCGCATTTAACCCAGCCCCTAGAAACAGGCAGAAATACAGAAAAGCAAAATAAATATGTTTAATAACGCCTGTCATTTAAGTACATCGGATAACAATCTCATCTCTAATATAGGGGACATTCGTTCGTGAAGCACCCTATAAACAGAATCAGCAATGGGCATGTCAACCTTCAATCGCTTATTCATTTCATAGATTCCCTTTGATCCTGTCATCCCTTCTGCCACCATGTTCATTTCTATAACAGCGGCTTTTACTGTGTAACCTTGCCCAATAAGCGTGCCAAGCGTTCGGTTGCGACTGTTTACACTATACGCGGTCACCAGCAGGTCGCCCAGATACGGACTGCTCTTTATATTTCTATCGATATCATGTGCTGTGTCGATGAATCTTTTCATCTCTATGGCTGCGTTTGAGATGAGGACAGAAATAAAATTATCGCCATAATCCAAACCCCGTGCGAGACCTGCGCCAATCGCATAGACATTCTTAAGTACTGCTGCGAGTTCTGCACCGAACACATCATCCGATGTGCTCACTTTAATATATCTCGTTCTTAAAAGTGGAGCAAATAACGCTGCGTTATCTGTTTCTGGACATGCGACTGTGAGATAGGACAATCGCTCTCGGGCAACTTCTTCTGCGTGACAGGGGCCGCAAATAATTCCAATTCTGTTATAAGGCGTATCAAATCTTTTGTGCAGATACCTTGCCGGAATAGAGTTGTACTTCGGGATCATTCCCTTAATCGCTGAAAAGAGTAATTTATTATTCATCTCAACAGGCACTTCGTCGCCGAAAGCGTCGTCAAAAGCGTCATCTATATACATGGAAGGAATGGCGATGATCACGACATCACTCGCGCTTATAACGTCCCTCATGTTGCTTGAAAGCTTCAGTTTATCTGTCGGGAGCTGAATGCTTTGAATGTACTTCGGGTTGCTCCCAAAATTTTCTATATGCTGCAGAGTGTCCGCGTTCCTTACCCACCAATTCAGCGATTCTAGATTTTCACATAGTATTTTTGCAAGTGCTGTGGCCCAACTTCCGCTCCCCAAAAGTCCGACCCTCTTTAATTCTGACATAGTGGCGAAGATAAAACGTTCGGGTTTTTACTCTGACAAATAGATAAGAAGTTGCTGACCCACCCTTAATTTCACATCGTTCATTCCGTTCCAGGCTTTTATATCAAAAACCCTCACATCGTATTTTATGGCAATAGACCCGAGCGTTTCGCCGTCTAGCACTTGATGAACCGTGACACTTTCTTCTGCTCTAAGAATTTTTGCCGTCGTCCGTCTGTTTTCTTGATGCTTTTCCTCACTACACTCTACATCACTCCCGCATTCGTTGAGCGGAAATTGTTCACTTGCACCAAACGAAATTAACCGTTCTGCGGCTACACCTAGAGATACGAGTTTTTTCTTTACCGCAGACGCTCTATTTGCCGAAAGTTCATCGTTAAACCCAGATGTTGCGCGCGTGTCACAATGAGAAACCAGGAGAACATTTACGTCCATGTTTGAGAGCATATACGTCGCAAAACGCGCAAGCTCAGAAAGGTCTGCTTCCCTCACCACATATCGATTGTAATCCCATTGGATTTTTAATTCCACCATTTTTCCCGGCTCTATTGGATCAACAACCGCAACATCAATACAGGTCATATATTCACATGAGTCATCTTCATCCGTGGCTTTGGGGTCATAGTTACAGGCGTGAATTGAGGTACATCCCGAAATTTCATCTACATCACACACGCCGTCTCCGTCACCATCTTCAATACAAATGCCGTCGCAATCAAATTTCCCATCTGAATAAATACACGAGTCATCTTCAAGCAGGGCATCGGGCGCGTAATTACATGCCGTCGCATCCTTGCATCCCACTTCTATGATCATTGGAATTCTCACAATCACCGTAATCGCTTTGACATCTTGATCTGATGTCACTTCAAACAGCTCTGGCGTATATCCGGCACTTCCAGGGCAATTAATCAGATAATTCGCGCCGCGTTCTACAACGGTACTCCATTCTCCCATGTCGTTTGAAACGAACGTTTGATCTGCGACCTCGGTGTCTCCTAAATAAGATCGTACGGTGACAAGATCCGTGACGAGTCCTGGCCAAATGCTGCCATCAGAATCGTGAAGGGTTTGAACGTTAAGAATCACATCTGAGTCATACCCATGGTAGTGATATAGGGCGTCTACGCCTGTTCTGTCAGAACTGAAATATCCGCCATCACCCGTCTCGTCTAACAGCACACCAAAGTCGTCTCGGGGAGAGTTTATCGGATACGGAAGTCTGTCATTTATCTCAGACCATGCGCCTGAAGTACTTTGCTTTGTTGCATAGACAATATCTAATCCCCCTAACGACAAGTGTCCATCACTACTGAAGTAAAGTGTGTCTGCGTGCCTCATAGACGGAAACGCTTCATCTTCACTTGTATTTACTTCGCTTCCACAATTTTTTGGGGTCCCCCAACCATCACCTTCTCTATCTACACGCCACAAATCCATTCCTCCATAGCCGCCAGGTTTATCTGAAGTAAAGTAAAGCGAATTCCCATTTGGAGAATATGCTGGGTGCGCAAACATGTATCTCTCATCGCAAAATCTCAGTCGGTTTCCAGTCACCCAATTAAGTTGCCCTAAAGAATCCGCGACCAACCTCGCGTCAAACAACTGAATTGATTTTAAATCTTCCGAACCAGCCTCAAGCCCTATTTTCTCTTTAAAGGAGGGGGCTTCTTTAACATATGTCTTAGAGATTACGCCTGTTGTATCTCCTTTTACAAACGCGACAAATCCATCGTGAAGGTCGGTGTTTAAACTCTCCACCGGCTTGGCTTTTAAAAGAATGGGGGAGTCTAATCCTGCTGTATCCACAATCTCAGCCTCCCACAAATCCATCAATCGATTTCCTGTGTAATTGTCGTATTGTGTTTCCGCGCCCCTACGTTGAGAAAACCTTCGGGGTCGTTCAGCTGTAAAGTACATTTTATCTCCTAAAACAAAGGGTGAGGCCGCACTGACTATTTGTAGCCCCTTCTTTTCTATGCTTTGAATTTCTACTGCCCTAAGTCTATAATTCACGCTGTCCTTTTGACGTTCGCTTAAATCGCCAATAGAGGCGATTCTCTTTTTTGAGATTTCTGCATCATTGCTCCCCGTCACGGCTGAAGATTCATAAAGGCTTCTGGCCTCATCATAACGACCCAACGCAAGCAATGTCTCAGCCATGTCAAAATGCATCTCATCTGTCAATCCCCCAAATGCGATGATGGAGTCCATACACATAAGCGCGCGTTCATGCGCATTAAGTTTCTGATATATGTCAGCAAGCGCCCGATACGATTCTTGACGTTTTTTGCCTTGAAGCGCGCGTTCAAATTGTGCTGCGGCTTCAGTAAATTCTCCGCGGTTTGCAAGTGCTTCGCCCTCGAGGAAATAATGTGTTGAGCACCCTGTGAGGGATGTGATTCCGAGTATCAAGGCCAAACCAATGACCCAAACCCCGTTCTGTGTGATAAAATCTCTCATTAGAAATAGCGTGGGTTTTGAATGAGTGGTGTCTGGCCACCTATATTAAATCCGAGTTGAATTTCATGTGTGGACCCGAGTGCATCCTGAAGTCCGGATCCCATAAAGTCATAAGCATACCCCAACCTAAGGTTGTAAGGGAGTGCGACTTCGATCGATGCGACAATCACAGACTTCATTCTGTAACCTGCCCCCAACCAAACTTGTGTCCCGCCCGGGCCGTCCTCCATAAGGAGTGCGTGGAGGTTAATATCTGTCGTTAACGGCGCACCCTCAGTGTACCTGATCATCATGCTGGGTTTAAGTTCTATGCCTAAAGGTGTTTTTACCACACCGCCGCCATAGGCATACATGTGTCTTTTGTAAAACCGTACATCTGGATCTGAGCGCAGCACATCGTCAGAAGCATAGAAGTTGGGGATAGAGACGCCTCCGAACCACCTGCCGGAAGTTGCTGAGAAAAATGCGCCAAATCCCAGCGTTAAAAACCCCTCTCTGACATTTCCTCCGGCATAAGCTGGGTCTGCATCATCCCACACCACCAAATCATCCAATGCTGCAGTATATCCAACATATCCACCCCTCAATCCGAAGGATATTTTCCCCAACCTCGTTCTTAAGTGGTACGACAAATCTGCCGACACCGTCCGCTCCTTCGTGATGCCTATTCGATCGTTGGTCATCATTAACCCAAGCCCGATGGGCGCCTTTTCTAATAGGCCATCAACACAAAACACTTGCGTTGTCGGAGCCCCCTCCACGGACCACTGATTGCGATACATTGCCGTCGTTTGCACATAGCTGTGCGCCCCCGCATATGCCGGATTTAACATCAGGGCATTGAAATTATATTGACTTGAGAGATAGTCTTGCTGGGCCGTGAGTGGTGTCTGTTGTAACAAGACCAAACCCATCCCCAGAACGAGTAGTTTTTTTATTTCTTTTCTCATCTTCTTAAATCTAAATAGGTTGAAAATGATTCTCCCAATGCTTCAAACACGACGAAATACGTGCCTTGCGGAAGGTCTTCACCACTCTCATTCGTCCCTTCCCAGTCGTTTCTGTAGTTGGCCTCCTCAAAGACCAACGACCCCCACCGGTTAATGACTCTCATGTTCGTATCCTCTAGCCAGTCACATTGAACCTCCCCCGGCTCAGTATTTAAAGATGGCCCGATGCCCTTGATGACAAATGCATCATTCAAACCATCCCCATTGGGTGTTATTCCCGTAGGCATTTCAGGATTAAGAACGGACTCTTGTACCGTGATGTACTGCTTGGCTGACCCTTGATTTCCACAGGCGTCCTCAAAGAAGTATGTTCTTTCAATAATGCACGCCTGTTCTTCACAGTTCCCCTCTACTACGACATCATCACAGTCTATCGGAACGACATCTCCAGAACTACAATCATCAAACTCCAATCCCTCAAATATTTCCAAACATTCAGGCACCTCATATGCGCATTGATAAAACAGCGAGTCCAGTGGCGTCAGAAGTATGGGCGGGTCTTCGTCCAGGTAAGTTATATACTGGATTTCGGTCAATTCATTCCCCGCTTCATCGGAAATTGTAAATATTCTTGAAAATACTGTATTATTCGCGCAGGGTTGGAAATCAAATTGCTCTTCGTAAGATAAATTTGCATTGGGGTCGCAGGAATCTTCATAAGCTAAAGTATCGTCAGGGAGGCTGTCTCCACATAGTACTAATAAATTTTCAGGGAAAATAGTGAAATATGGTGGTGTATTGTCAACAACACTTATGATTTGTGTTGATGTATAAGAGTTCTCACAAGCATCCGTAGAAGTAAACTCTCTAATTATATCATAGGTTCCGGCAGATGTGATGTTAATTGTGTCTGTAAATAGCTCAACTGTGGGGTTGGGGTCACAGTTGTCCCAGGAAATAGCGTCGTCTAAATCAAAGGTTTCATCACAATTCACAAATAAATCAAGTGGAGGGGTAAGTAACGGAGAGGTCATATCAGAAACAATAATTAGTTGTTCTCCCTGATTTGAGTTCCCACACACATCAGTAGCTGTAAATACTCTTTTTAACGTGTAGTTTTGTTCACAATTTGGAGAAAAAAGTGTGTCTATTTGCTCGGTAATTGTAACCTGCCCTGCACAACCATCGACAGCTATGGGGTCTGCAAATTCTGGCTCTTCATCACACTGGATGGAAAATCCTAATGGTATATACTCAAACTCAGGAAGGGTCAGGTCGTTTACTTGTATTTCATATGTTGCAGAATCTAGATTCCCACAAAAATCAACAGCATAAGCCGTTCTGCTAAAGTGCACATTGTTTGGGCAATCCAAAACTGTCTGAGATGTATCACCCCACCACTTTAGCTCTACCCCAGAGCACATATCAAGAGGATCAATTTCAGGCCAAAGAATATCTTCTACGCACTCGAATGGCTCAAAGACCGAGGGTAAAAAGGTTATTTGTGGGCCTACAGTATCAACTATAAATACTGAGTGAATTTTCGAAAAACTATTGTTACACCCGTCTGTAATCACGGATTCCCAATGAAACTCTTGTTCTGCTGAGCAGCTTCCCATAATTGTGTCAAGAGTCATCGGCGCTGTCGCAACGTTACCACAATCATCAATTGGAAGAAAATCAAATGTACCGCTTATTAAATAATCGAGAAGATCCCAATTCTCACAAGTTACTGTTGAGTCCGCGGGAAAATTAGTAAATGATGGGGCCGTGAAATCTCTATAGTTAATAATCTGAGTGGAGCAAACTAAGCCCGCACCATTAACGCAATCAGTAGCTAAAGGATCAATAATATCTGCTGTAAAAACTCTCGTTACTATAATCTTTAATTTTGGGTCTAAAGGATCTGAACAGTTTACCGAATCAATTGAAACATCAATAGATAGTTGAATTGCGAGTACGTCTGATTCGTCACCACATGTATGCACAAACGCACCATCTAAGTCTGCATAAATAAATTCCCAATCAAGATTTCCGCATTCTAAATCTAAATCCGAAACGCCTGAAATACAATGCGTTTGCGCCCAAGAAATGCTTGAAGAAGAAAGCATAAAAGCAAACAAAAAGATTGATAAAACTAAAGTAGATAAAATGGAATTATTAGTCATGTTTTATTTTTATTCGAGACTAATATATAACAAAATATAGTCTGTGTTTTATGGGTACATTTGCGAATTACAAATAATCTGGTTTAGCTTTTAAAATAATTAGCATAAAGACTCCTGTATGAGCCAAGAAGACGGATTGAAAAAAGTAATTAGTCATGCAAAAGAGTATGGTTTTGTTTTTCCAAGTAGTGAGATCTACGATGGACTGAGCGCCGCATATGACTACGGACAGCTTGGTAGCGAGCTTAAGAACAACATCAAAAATTACTGGTGGACAGCTATGGTGCGTATGAATGACAATATCGTGGGGATCGATGCGGCGATATTTATGCATCCAAAAACATGGAAGGCTTCAGGTCACGTGGACGCGTTTAACGATCCACTGATCGACAATAAGGACAGCAAAAAACGATACCGAGCAGATGTGTTGATTGAGGATCACATTGCAAAGATTGACAAGAAGATTGACAAGGACGTGGCCAAGGGTCTGAAGCGCTTTGGGGACAGCTTTAACGAAGCAGAATTTCGTGCGACGAACACAAACGTACTCCGGAGACAGAAGACGATAGACGACATCAACGACAGATTTAAGGACGCGATGAACGCAGAAAACCTCGATGCGGTGAAAACGCTTATTGAGGAGTTGGAGATCGTTTGTCCGGTGAGTGGGTCAAAAAACTGGACCGATGTACGTCAGTTTAACTTGATGTTTAACACGGAACTCGGAGCCGTAAGTGGAGACGCAGGAATCATATATCTCCGCCCGGAAACCGCGCAAGGCATCTTCGTGAATTTCTTAAATGTCCAGAAGAGCGGCCGCATGAAACTCCCATTCGGAATCGCCCAAATAGGTAAAGCGTTCCGAAATGAAATTATCGCACGACAATTCATCTTCCGCATGCGTGAGTTTGAACAAATGGAGATGCAGTTCTTTGTCAAGCCAGGAACGCAGGCAGAGTGGTATGAGCACTGGAAAGCAGAGCGTAAAAAATGGCATGCATCTCTGGGGTTGGGCGATGAGAATTACCGATTTCACGATCACATTAAACTCGCGCACTACGCCGATGCAGCTTGCGATATCGAATTCAACTTCCCTATGGGTTTCAAAGAACTTGAGGGGGTTCACTCACGCACAGACTTCGATCTTAAAAGCCATGAGGAGCATAGCGGTAAAAAACTTCGCTTCTTCGATCCTGAAACAAAAGAGAGCTTCGTGCCTTACGTCGTAGAAACGTCGATCGGTCTTGACCGCATGTTTCTCGCAGTACTGAGCAACGCATATCGTGAAGAAGATTTGGGCGAGGGCAATACACGTACTGTATTAAAGATTCCTTATGCGCTTGCTCCAGTAAAAGTGGCAATTCTACCCCTCGTGAAAAAGGACGGCCTTCCTGAGAAAGCAGAGGAGATTCTTAAAGTCCTACGCATCAACCACAACGTGCAGTATGATGCAAAAGACGGAATTGGAAGGCGCTACCGCCGACAAGATGCAATAGGCACACCGCTATGTATTACGATAGATCACGACTCCTTAGAAGACAATGCGGTCACCGTGAGAGAGCGCGATGGAATGACTCAGGAACGCATTGCGATTTCAGATCTTGCTTCTTACGTAGATGCCCGCGTATCTATGGCGACGCTTTTCTCTTAATACATAGAACATGAATCTTTCTGATTTAAACATCAAAGGCCGAAGAGTGCTCGTAAGGGTCGATTTTAATGTGCCGTTAGATCATTCATTGGCGGTACAGGACGACACGCGAATTAGAAGAGCGCTTCCCACCATACATGCACTCCTCGAAGGTGGAGCATCCGTCGTTTTAATGAGCCATTTGGGGCGACCTCAAGGGAAATCGGAAGCGTTAAGCCTGAAGAATATCGTGCCTTGTCTCGAGCAATTGTTAGGGAAACCTGTCAAGTTCGCGGAGGATTGCGTGGGCGATTCAGCATTAGACATTACTCAGAATTTAATGGCGGGAGAAATTGCACTTCTGGAAAACCTAAGGTTTCATCCAGAAGAAAAGGAAGGTGACGAATTCTTTGCGGGACAGCTCGCAGAAAACGGAGATGTCTATGTGAATGACGCCTTCGGAACCGCTCACAGAGCCCATGCTTCTACCNCNATTGTCACGAGGTTCTTCCCCGAAGACAAGGCCTTTGGAACACTCATGGTCGCTGAAATAGAAGCGCTTAGAAAAGTTATGGCTGAACCTACCAAACCGCTTCTTGCGATTATTGGAGGTGCGAAAGTGAGTAGCAAACTCGCCATCCTAGAAAACATGGTTGAAGGTGTGGACAGACTTATGATCGGTGGGGGTATGGCATACACATTCATTTTGGCAAAAGGAGGAAGCGTGGGCGCAAGCCTTGTGGAAGAGGAGATGGTTGAAAGAGCCAGGGCGATTTTAGAAAAAGCAATCGCTTACAATACAGAAGTGCTTCTCCCAATTGATTCTGTTTGTGGCGATGGATTTTCTGAGAATGCGAATTTTGACATCTGTAACTCTTCTGAAATGAAAGAGGGCTGGATGGGGTTAGATATCGGTCCGCAAGCGTGTGCTGAATTCGAGGAAGCCGTCAGAACAAGTAAAACCATCCTTTGGAATGGACCGATGGGTGTCTTTGAGTTTTCTGCGTGTGCAAAAGGCACGTTTACAGTAGCAGAAGCGATGAAAGACGCAACAGAAAATGGCGCCTACACACTTGTCGGTGGCGGAGACTCCGTTGCGGCAATAAATGCTGCGGGGTTTGCAGACGATGTAAGCTACGTAAGTACGGGAGGTGGCGCCATGTTAGAGTATCTCGAGGGAAAAACACTTCCAGGAATCAAAGCGATAGAAGCGTAAAAAGATGCCCCAGGGTTCAGCGTTCTAAAATCTCATTCATCACGAACATGCTCTTCACTTGAGCGATGTTGTCCATTGCCGCGATTTTTCGCGTAATAAACTTGTGATAGTGATCCATGTCTGGAACATGAACTTCAAGCATATAGTCCGAAGATCCTGTGAGGTGGTAGCATGACTTCACCTCTCTGTAGCTTCCGATATCGTGTTCAAACTCTTCCAAAGCCGCCCTTTCGTGAAGTTTAAGATTGACGCTACAAAAGGCGCGAATTTCAAGCCCCATCTTCTTTCTGTCAATCTTCACAGTATATCCCTGAATGACACCNTCACTCTCCAGGCGCTTTACCCGCGCAAATACAGCACTGCGACTTAATCCCGTCAGATCGCTTAAGTCTTGCATGCTGCATCTGCCATCAAACTCCAAATGCTCTACAATTGTGCGGTCAAGTGTGTCAACTAAGTTCATTTGTTCTGTTTAATAGTAATTATACAGCACAAAATAGAACAAAATGAACTTATTTCAATCATTTTTGCGCATTTGTTCAGCATAAGTAACAACGTTCAAACGTTTTGGGTAGTTTTATCTCTATGAAGACACATTTGGAGACAAAAGCATTATTTGCGGGTTACAACCCCGCTGACAATCACGGTGCGGTAAAGCCACCCATTCATCCCGCTTCAACGTTCGTTTTTCCAAGCGCAGCCATCGGGGCAGCACATATGGAAACAGCATATGGTGTAGAAGGGGCTGAAACTCCGCCAGAGGGTGGATTTATCTACAGCCGTCTAGGCAATCCGACATTGAATGTTGCTGAAACAAGACTTGCAGCTTGGGATGAGTCCGAGGCCGCGGCGGTATTTTCTAGCGGAATGTCTGCAATAAGCACCACCTTATTTGCATGGACTGGATCAGAAAGAGCACTTTGGTATGTCGGCCCTCTTTATGGCGGAACACAACATATTGTAGATGATATCTTGCCTTCCATGGGGGTTTCTGTGAGAAAATTGGAGAGTTTGGATGAGTTGGCGGGGATGGGTGAAGAAGATGGCTTGCCTGGAATGATCTTTCTCGAAACACCTGCAAATCCGACGCTACAAGTACACAGTATAAAAACTGCGACAGATTGGNCAAAGGCACGCACTTCTGATGACCACAGAATTCTTGTGGCTGTAGACAACACATTCCTGGGGCCCATTCTTCAGCGTCCCCTAGAATTAGGTGCAGATTTGAATGTTTATTCGGCAACCAAATACATCGGTGGCCACAGCGATCTTGTGGCAGGCGCTGTAAGTGGGGAACGTGAAGCCATGGCAAAGGTGTTTGAGTACAGAACCTTTTTAGGAGGTATGGCAGACCCTCACACAAGTTGGATGCTCGCACGCTCGATGGAAACATTGGCAATACGCGTGGAGCGTCAGTCTCATTCTGCACGTCAAGTTCTGGACCATCTTCAAAAGACACCCGGAATGCCTATCAAGGGGATCAATAAAATATTCTCGGCTTGGGCAGAGGATTTGGCAGGGTCTGGAGATTATAAATCTGCAGGAATTGCACAAGCGCAACAAGTCAACGGAGGAGGCATGTTTGCCATGGAACTCCCCGGAGGACGTCAAGCTGCATTTGCATTCCTAGATGCGCTTCAACACTTTAAACTGGCCGTGAGTTTAGGCTCTACTGAATCTTTGGTAGAACATCCTGCAAGCATGACTCATGCTGGTGTTCCTTCACAAGAGAAACTTCGCCATGGAATCACGGAGGGGCTGGTCAGATTGTCTATTGGGCTTGAGCACCCTAAGGACCTTATCGCGGATATTGATAGGGCACTTAAGGCAGCTTGGGAAGTTTCTAAGGCGCACGAAGCGCGCTTGGAGCAAGTATAATCCCTTTTGAGGGAGTGGAAGTTTTCGTTTTAAGCGTATATTTCCTTGATGATTTCTAGGCTTTTATTGACCGTTATTCTGGCATACACTTCTTTGTCTGCGATAGCCCAAACCGGGACTTACGTCTATCCCTCTTCACATATGAGGTGGAATGAGGTTGTTTGTCATATCGAGGGGGGGGTCGTTCGTCAGGGAAATGATTGGCGAGGAGACATCGTATATACCGTTGAACGCAACAAAATCTATTCAGGATACAGCACAAGTAGCTTCAACTTATCTTACACCTTCCGAGACGGAAAGTTATATATCGGTGACTCGTATTTCACCGATGCAATCACCTATACCCTTGATGGACAATACATCTATGTCGGGGACAGTCATTTCCCATTAGATCTCGCTTATTCTATTGCGCCAGACAGAAACAACCCTGGCGTTTTAAACATCTTCAAAGAAGACAGCATCAGCCCATTNGACATCGTGGCTGTCATGCAAGGCAATCCATCTCCTGGTGAGATCTTTGCGATATTATTAACGATGGGGCTGCTCTAGCATCCGCTCAAACGAGCGTTTCTTATGCCTCTTCTAAACGGAAGGAGAATCCTTCCATGATTTGGTTTACAAGAAGCTTCTCGCATGCCTCTGTAACCTTCTTCTCCGCAACGCCCCTATCGGACGCCTCAATCTCTAAGGTGACGTGCTTGCCAATTCTCACTCCCACAATCTCTGGAAGGCCCATATTACTCATATTACTCCCCACAGCTTTCCCTTGTGGATCAAGAAGTGCCGGCAAAGGCATGATGTCAATTTCTGCTACAAATTTCATGTCGTATTGTTTTTGGGTGCAAATATGAATGCCAAACCCGAGTACAAAAGTACGCATAACGGCACCGCCGCATAAACATTTCCCCAGGTTAACCAAGTACCCAGTGAAAGAAGTCCAAAACAGGCAAAAACAATCTTTCTCAATACGTCCATTTTTCTATCTCTCCCCCACCCTTTCAATCCGAAAAACTTTCTTTTTATGACCATCAGAAGCGGCATCAAAAGCATCCCCAGTCCAGCGACTACTAGCATCGCCCTAATTTGAAGATTGCTGCCGCCATCAGCGACACCCCACCACATCGTCATGCCCATCCAAAATATTCCCGAAGCTGGCGCAGGCAATCCCTCAAAATAGACTCCTCCTCCCCCTTCAGCTGAGGTGACGTTATACCTGGCCAATCTATAAGCCGCGGCTACAACTAACAAGGCCGGAAGTGCATTTAAAACAAAGCCCTCACACGCACCACTTTCACATACAAGTCTGTATGCGACAAAGGCGGGCGCCAAACCTCCTGTAACCATATCCGCAAGCGAATCTAACTGCACGCCTAACGGGCCATCTACACCTAATTTCCTCGCAACAAAACCGTCCAAAACATCACAAAACATCGCCAATAACCAAATTGCAGCCACCCTTCCATCTGTAATGTTGTCACCCGAAGCGGCAGCCCAACACACAAATGCTCCACCTAATAAGTTACCCATTGTCAGGGCGTTAGGTATTAATCTCTTCCAATTCATACAACGAAGATAGCAAGGAGTGTAACCTTATGCATTCAGTTTCGTATATTTGCCTGACTTATTGGTCCGATGGCCGAGTGGCTAGGCTCAGCTCTGCAAAAGCTGCTACAGCGGTTCGAATCCGCTTCGGACCTCCAATACAACAAAAGCCCCGTTAACTTTTCGTTAACGGGGCTTTGCCTTTTATAAGTGCTTATCTTCATCTCTAGTTCGTTACAAGCAACTTCTTTGTCACGACGAAGTCTCTAGAGTTCACACGAACTTGATACATACCCGCATCAAGATTGCCAGTAGAAATCTCAAGTGTGACAGGTGTGTTTGCGAATACGTTGCCTTGGAACAAGTCCTGTACAAGCGCTCCGCTCATCGTCATAAGAGAAATGTTCACTGAGATATCATCGCCTGTCTCAAAGATCAGCGTACTGTTGTCAGAAGTAGGGTTAGGCATCAAGCTCTCAATAACGATGAGATCCTTAAGGGTTACCAAACCACTGTTAGCATCATCACCATTGTTGCCGATAACACCTCCGTCAGCATCATTACAAGCCTCACCAGTCACAGATACTGTGTATCCGAAAGAAGTATCGTTGCCTGCGCAATCGCTCACTGTGTAGTCTCTTGAAATATCGTACGCTAGACAGCAATCAAGATCTCCGAAGACGTCTCCAGAACCCATCACGCCCTGACCTTCGAATGTTCCTTGGTAGTAAATCCACCCAGAGAATCCGTAGTTGCCATTCTTATTGTTTGCCCCTTCTCCAATTTGGAAGCCGAAGTAACCATTAGAAGGCTGATGACTTAGAGTAAGTTCACTTCCTGCGTAATCGCCAGTACCAGATGCAGAACCATCAATCATGGTGCTGTACAACCATGTCGTGTGATCGCCTATACCGCAATCACTCTTGTAGCTATGGTAACCAGGCTGAGTGCTCCAAGCATCCCAATCCATACCAGCTGCATAGTTTAGTGTAACTTCCCAACCAGCGTTGGCATTGTCTAATGAAACGACATTCATCGTGTACGTCTGTGTACCATCTGCATTGTTCGCAACGCGTCCATCCTCAGTATTGTAGAATTCACTTCCTGAGAAGTTGAATAAACGCATACTGTGTTGGGTGTAGTTGTCACATGTCTCACCATCAGCCAAGGCCTCAGGAGCAAAAATGTCACACCAGCTGTCAACAGTCTCTGTTGGACAGTTAGGGCCTACACATGTCTCGACTAAAGAAGCACTTGCATCCTCATCACAGTTGTCAACGAACATAAGCTCACAAGCAGCTGGAATCGTCACCGAACCAGACAGATCCTCACAGCATACCTCCACAACTTCTCCATCGAGCAAACCACATGCATTTGTGATTTGTGGAGCAGTCGTATCAACAACTGAAATCGTCTGAGACGCTGAAGAAGAATTACCACAGTTATCAGTCGCGGTCCATGTGCGAACCAAAGTGTATTCATTATCGCAGTCACCGCCAATGGTTTCTTCTGAGTAAGAAATTGTTGCACCTGAACAGTTGTCGGTAGCAGTCGCATCTTCTAAAACAAGATCAACATCGCACTCAGATGAGTAATCTGCTGGAATACTTGTAAACTCAGGATTAACATCATCCGTAAGAACAATCAACTGAGTAGACTGAGAAGCGTTTCCACAAGCATCAGTCGCTGTGTAAGTACGCTCGTAC
>PACT01000021.1 GCA_002700285.1 Crocinitomicaceae bacterium
TACAGCATATGGAAAAGCAAAATCATTTTTCGGCGATTGGAAAAGAAATGGTAACATACCTTATAAAAGATGGGAGATGCCATCCCGACCACAAGGAAATAGAGTGTGCTTTTCACCTATAGACGGTGCTGTCCAGAGTGTCTTAAAACTTACACACACAGTCACGATACCCCCTGGTAGCAAAGATGCAATTGCCGTTTCTGTGATGAATAGCATACTTGGTGGCGGTGCGTTTTCTGGCAGGTTGATGCAGAATCTTCGTGAAGATAAGGCGTTTACGTATGGTGCACGGTCAAACATTTCTACTGACCCACTCTTGGGTTCTTTTACGGCTTACGCAGATGTCCGAAATGAAGTGACTGACAGTGCCGTTGTTGAGTTCCTTTATGAGATACGACGTATGACGACAGAAGCTGTTGACAGCGCTTCTTTTGCGGTCACCAAGAATTATATGACGGGGAGCTTTGCGCGTTCACTGGAAAACCCCAATACCGCTGCAAGATTTGCGCTGAATATTCAACGTTACAATCTGCCAGCGGATTATTACCTCACCTATTTAGAAAAACTCAACGCAGTGACAATAGAAGATGTACAACGCGTTGCCAAAAACCACCTCCATCCCGACCAGCTCCATATTACATGTGTCGGAAACAAAAGTGTCGCCGAATCACTCACCAAGTTTGCGACCAATGGAACTGTAGAGTTTTTTGATGCCTACGGAAAACCTCTGATAGAACTTTCCTCAGCCCAGGATGGTGTCACGGCTGAATCTGTCATCAAGGCCCACTACAAGGCCATAGGAGGTGTTAAAGCCATTTCGAAGCTCAGTGGCATCCTTCGCACTGGATCTATGGAAATGGGTGGCGGTATGACTGTAGGCTTCACGCATACTGCATCCTATAAAAAGAATAAAAGAGGGGCACGAACATCATTCACCATGAGTGGACAAGAAGTGATGACGAGTGTGGTCAATGACAATGGAGGTTATTCATCCCAAATGGGAAATCGTATTGCGACCACCGACAACGAATTATTTAGCGCACAATGGGAAGAACTTGACCCCATATTCCTTCTTCACGCAGAGGAAAATGGGATAAATGCTAAACTCCTCGGTGTAGAAGAAATGAATGGGAGCAAATACCATGTGATTCAATTCACATGTTGTGGCAGTGATGAAAGCAATGAAACGATAAATATGACTGGCTATTTTGACCTCAGCTCTAAAACACTCTCTTTCACAAAATCAATCATGGAGGGTGAGGATGGTCCCATGACTGTTACAACAAAATTCAAGAACTACTTCGACCTTGGAGAAGGGTTTAAATTTCCCATGGAGATTGTCACCGTTGCAGGAACGCAAACAATGGCTATACGTATTGGCTCTGTTTCAGTAAATCCTGAGATTGACCAATCACTATTCAACTTAGATTAACCTAACAGCTACCACAGTGTCAGACTCGCCATTCGTTAAGCTACGAGATGTTTCTCTAAATCAACAGGAACACGCCGTATTAAACAATGTCAATTTAGAGATTGGTCCAGGGGAGTTCCTATATCTCATTGGGAAAACCGGGAGTGGAAAATCTAGCCTTCTTAGAGCTCTTTATGGAGATCTTAATATTGCAAGCGGCACTGGGAACGTCTGCGGCATGGATTTGACTTCATTGACAAGAAAAAACGTACATAAGCTTAGACGTAAACTGGGAATCGTTTTTCAGGACTTCGGCCTTTTAACCGACAGGACAGTCAGCAAAAATTTGGAATTTTCTTTGAGAGCCACAGGGTGGAATTCAAAAAAAGACATCGCGCAGAGGATCGATGAGGTTCTTAAACGCGTAGGACTGACGCACAAGGGCTATAAATTCCCACACGAACTTTCAGGAGGAGAACAACAACGTGTTTCTATCGCAAGGGCCCTGTTAAATTCACCTATGTTATTTCTCGCTGACGAACCCACAGGGAATCTGGATCCAGAAACCACAAAAGATATTCTTACTTTAATGCACGGACTTACAGACTCTGGATGCAGTGTCATCATGGCGACACATGACCACGCTTCTATGACTGCGTTTCCTGGCAAGATTTTAATCTGTGAAAAGGGTGAGATAAGGTCCTCTATATGACAAAAGAGACCATGCCACTCCTCAGCATCATTATCCCCTCATACAATCAACTTGAAGGGTTAAAAAAGACGCTGGATGCCTTCTCGTTATTCCGTAATAAACGCGTCGAACTCATCGTCATAGATGGTCTGTCATCTGATGAAAGTCAAACTTGGATAAGAGATCATGAGGCGTCAATGGATTGCTCTCAAATTGAATCCGATCAGGGGATTTATGACGCCATGAACAAGGGCATTGCCCTTTCAAATGGGAAATGGATTATGTTTTTTGGGACAGGTGACCTGCCCAAAAAAGATGGTTTTGAGTTTTTAATACGCACATTAGAAAAAGGCCTGGAATCAGAAGTTTTGGCTTTTGGCGTTCATCTTCTTCCACCAAGAGAGTCAGGTGTCCCAGAATTCTATCAACCCGTTTGGAATTCAGCATTAAAATGGAGAAATACATTACATCATCAAGGCGTTATTTATTCAAGAGATCTCTTACGCAATGCGCCTTATGATATAAAATTTAAAGTCTTGGCAGATTATCATTTACATCTTAGACTTTGGAAACGGGGCGTCAAGTGCATGTGTTTCGACACCGTGATTTCTGAAGTGGCGCCTGGAGGCGTCAGCAGGAAATTTACATATTCACTTTACAGAGAAGAAAGGGCCATGAAGCGAACCCTTTTCCCCTCCATGCAAGACCAAATCGCACAACATGTTTTCACCCGTCTCAAATGGTTAAAAAAACAACTGTTTTAACCTTCCAGATGCGCCAGAATTAAAAAGGAATCTGTGCCCCAGTGAAGATTCTTTCTTGCCGCCATACATTTTTCAAACCATACCTCTCGGGGACTTGAAAGAACTTTTGAGACTGCTCTGGCAATCTCATCTGTCGTGACATCTTCGATCACAACCCCTACCCCATTTTCTTCCACCACCCGTCTTACTTCAACCATAGAACTTGCAACGACAGGAAGACCTACATGAATGAAATCGAACAGTTTGTTTGGCAAGCTTAAAAGATAATTCGCATGCATCCCTTTGTCTAACGAAAGCCCGACGTCGGCAGATGCAGTTAAAAGCCTCAGCTTTTCATATGGAAGTCGATGTATGCAATGCAATCGGCCACGCCATCTTGGATCATTCATCCTATTGATGGATTCTTCGAATTCAATACCTGCGCCCACCAATACCAGACGCACATCGGTCATGCGTTCTAAGGCGTTGACGGCATCACTTGTCCCCCGATCACGGTCCATAAAAGCGCCTTGTAAAAGCAAAATAGGAAGGTCTGTAGGAATCTTAAATTCTTCAAAAGCTTTCCGGTGAGAAATCTCTGGAACGTCAGACAACACAGGCATATTTCTAAGTACGTCAACCTGAATATCATAACGCGATCTATAATGTGCAGCGATAGATTCATTCACAGTAATCATTTTCTTCAATTTGGGAATACAATATTTTTCAATTGTAAGCCAAACCCAACGACGCCATGGCCGACCAGTTAATCCCGCTGCCTCCGTAAAATATTCATGAGAATCATACACGATTCGAAGCTTGCGTCTTCTTGAAATAAGCACAGCTGGAAAGAGTGTGTCAAGATCGTTTGCCCATATCGCATCGATATCAGCGGTCTTCAACCACTTCCAAAGCGACCATTGTAATTCAGCATAAAAGAAAATGCCTGATGAGTATTTCAAAGGAAATCTTAGAGCAGAACCTGGCCCCTCATATGGTGTCGAGTCTGAAAGAAGACGCCCCACAAGGATGAGTTCGTGCCCTGCATCGACTAATACTTTACAGGTTTTTCTTACTCTTTGGTCAAAAGAAAGATCGTTGGATACGAGAACGGCTATTTTCACTGACAGCTATTTAAGTTCTCCGTCTTTTATTTGCTGGAGCACTCTCTTTGTATAACGCGGAAAATCACCTTTCATCATCCAACCAAAATATCCCGGGTCTTTCTTGAGAAGTTCAATTGCGGACACGCCTTTGTGTTTTCCGAAATTGAAAATGATGACTCCTTCATCGTTATAAATCAAACGCCCCGCGAGATCAACATTTTTCGTGCGTTGGCAGAATTCATGAAGCAACTCCATATCTCCTGGAACAGGCCCTATTTTTTCACCTCGGGTATCAATAATTGACTGATCTGCATATTTGTCGAGTTGAGCGACCAGTATTTCAAGAGTCGCAGCGGTATCGGGGTAAGCTTCATGCGCGCCCTCTAGGTCTTTTCCGCAATAAAACTGATACGCGGCTTTAAGCGTACGCTGCTCCATTTTGTGAAAAATGTTTTGGACATCAATAAGATTTCTTCCCTCTAAGCCAAAGTCGACACCCACCCTCAGGAATTCTTCTACAAGCATGGGAACATCGAATCGATTTGAATTGAAACCTCCAAGATCACAATCCTGAAGAAACTTGACCAAACCAGGTGCGATCGCACCAAATGTATGCTTGTTTTTTACGTCATCATCATAAACGCCGTGAACCAAAGAGGACTCTAAGGGAATAGGCATCTCTGGATTGACGAGAATCCGATGTTCCGCACCTGCTTTCTCTGGCTTCCTGACGATGGACCCATCTGGAGACACTTTAATCATAGCAATCTCCACTATTCTGTCCGTACCTACCTGAACTCCGGTGGTTTCTAGATCAAAAACAACGAGCGGTCGCTTGAGATTTAACTTTTTTAATCCTTCTTCTATACCCATGTTAATTGTCGTGATCTTATTTATTGAGGCCTTGATGTGATATGAATTGTTACGTAGTCAGGCGTGTCTTCGTCTGGGTCCGTCACAACGTTTATTTCAAAAGGTGAGAACGTGTAATCCACCTTATTCTTATATCCTCGACTCGACAAAATCTTTTTCAGTCTGATGAAGACATTTGCTGAACGCTTTCCCGACAAGGTATTCGCGTCTTCAAATGATGTTGTTTCATTTCTGAATGCACTTGAAGAAATAAACAGTTGTGGATGACTTTCTTCATTGATCCTTCTTACAACTTCATCTGCCATAGAAGAAATGTCAATGTTAGGCGTGTGAATTTGAAGTGACATGAGTTTGAAAAATGAAATCCAGATGTCTTCTTCTGGCGCCTGACCAGACAAACTTAAAAGTTCAAGTGAATCTTCCAATGACATAGCAGAATCAATCAACACGGGTTCTGGTTCAATATATTTCTCCACGCGCAATGTCCCGTCACCAGAAATCCCTCCATCAAACGAATCGATGGGGTTTGTATACAAATGGTACCCCGCATCTGTCGCAATTTCTAACGTGTCTGCCATAACGATAGCACCTTCTTTATAGTAATCAATTCTGTACGATTGCCCTCCGTATATAATTGCGCGTAAAAATTGTTCATTGTCTTCGAAAACCATGACATCATCCGTATTTCCAGACTGCAAAGATGTCAGCGTAATGCGATCAAAGTTCACTTCCAGAAGTACGTCTAACAGCATAATATTGCCATTGACAAGTTGTGACGAATCAGTAAACGTGATTTCGAAAATGTCGTAATCATTTAAGGGACGGTTTCTTCGAGAGGCGATATAAGCCCGTGTACCCTCAGCAGAAATAGCAAAATATCTGTCATCATCTACTGTGTTAATCGGAAACCCCAAATTCACAGGGTCACTCCATTCCCCATTTTCAAACACGGAGCGATAGCAATCATACCCCCCCATACTCGTTTGACGATTCGATGCAAAAAACAAAGTGCCGTCTGCAGAAATAAACGGTGACATCTCATTTCTGTCAGAATTGATGGGACCTTCGATGCGTTCAGGACTTGACCAACTCCCGTCTGACAGCTTGGTGTACTGGTAAAGATCAAATCCTGTTCGGCCCTTTCTGTCTGCTATACTCATGATCGCGACTGAATTGTTTGGCGAAAACACAATCACACCCTCAGACGGCGCATCGGGAATGACACTTGAGGAAACAGCTTGTTGCCATTTGTCTTTTCTTTTATTTGAATGAAACACCAATTCATCCCAACCATCTACATGTGCAACCGCAAGATTCTCCCCGAAAGGAGAAATTGCCAAGGCAAATTTGTGCTTTTTCAGTCCAATGTTTACCCACTCAGCTTTCCCCCAAGCTGAGTCACGTTCAGACATGTAAATGTCTGCATAATGATCTTTCGTGTTCGGGTCGAAAGATCCGTGATTTGACCCATTTGACCTGGCCCTTTGAGAAGAGAAAAACAGTTGCTTTTCATCTGCCCTAATCACCGGATGGGTGTCGTCAAACTCAGTATTTATAAGCGGCCCCATATTCCTTACTTGGACATCAATGGGACGTGCAATAAGGTTTTGGGCCATTTCAATATTCGTGAGAAGCAGATCAGCGGTACGTCGAAGTGGGTTCCATTTTTTTGCTTCGACATTGAATTGAGACAACAAACTGAGCGCCTCCTCAAACTCCAAAAGCAACATTTTTACTTGAGAAGCATACACCAAAACATCAACAGGCGCTTCACATATATCTTCATTAAATTCACCTGACCCTGAAATTAAAGAACCTGACATTGAAATGGCATTCGTTAACTCATGGTTCACTGAGGTTATCGGCGCACCTGATTTCAACAGACAAACAGCATAGTGATACCTGTAATTTCCGCAATCTGGATAATCATCAACAAGCCCCTTCCATACCCTGGCCGCTTCGTGATAGACCCCTTCTTCAGAAAGCATAGACGCCTGATCAAACACCAATCTGTCTGAATGAGACAGAGAATGACGCGGAGATTTCAAACGGGTTTGACTCTGAATATTATTTGACGATACAATCGTGAAAAAACAAATAATTACAAATAAGATCGGGTGTTTCAACATCCTCACAAGTTAAGCACTTAATTAATTTAAATAAGTGGACTTTGTTTACACATTATAAAATTCAATATGCGCTATCCTTCTATTGGGCGATCTGACGAAAAATTCTCTAGATAATCAGCGACTCTTCGGACAAAACGACCTCCTAACTGACCGTCAACAACTCTGTGATCATAGCTGTGAGAAAGGAACATCATGTGTCTAATGCCAATCATATCTCCTTCCGGAGTTTCTATTACGGCTGGCTTTTTACGAATCGCTCCCAATGCGAGAATGCCCACCTGTGGTTGATTGATGATTGGGGTCCCCATCACATTGCCAAACGTTCCCACGTTCGTCATGGTGTAAGTGCCGCCAGCAATGTCATCTGGACCAAGTTGTCCAGCACGCGCTCGTGTGGCCAAATCATTTACCGCTCTTGTCAATCCCTGCAAATTGAATGAATCCGCATTCTTAATCACGGGGACAATTAAATTTCCACTTGGAAGTGCCGCAGCCATCCCTAAGTGTATCCCTTTATGGATAACCAAATTGTCACCGTCCACACTCGCATTCACACCAGGAAAGTCACCAATTGCTTTGATTATTGCTTCAGCGAGCAAAGGGGTAAACGTTAGTTTCTCTCCAAATTTCTCAAGAAACTTGTCTTTGTTCTTGTTTCTCCATAGGACCAAATTCGTCACATCTGCCTCCACAAAAGAAGTCACGTGAGGTGATGTATGTACCGAATCAACCATGTGTTTGGCAATCAGCTTGCGCATCCGATCCATTTCNACAACTTCGTACCCACCAGAAATGGATTTAAAGGAAGAATGTGCATCCATTGAGGATTCNNNAATCACTGGCGACGGCGNAGATGGCTTTTCTTTNACAGGNATATTGGATCCTTGACTTTGACTCACNCGNGTCAANAGATAGGCCAACATGTCNTTCTTCGTGACCCGTCCTTCAGAACCCGTTCCTGAGATCTTTTCTAATTCTTCCATACCTACTCCTTCCGCAATCGCAATACTCCTGACAAGCGGAGAGTAAAACCTGCCTGATTCACCTGTTCTTTCTGGAGTTGAAACGGGATCTAACGCTTGAGGCACAGATAAAACGGGTTCAACGACTGATGATTTAGAAACTTCTGATGGCGCAGAATTCACATCGTCTATAACCTCTTCAATTGGTGCAACAGGAACAACAACAGCATCACCACCTATTTCGAAACGCGCAATGGGATCGCCCACTTGAACGACATCGCCTTTTGAGACAAGCCACTCCAACAAGACGCCATCTTCAGGAGCTGGAATTTCGCTGTCAACCTTATCTGTCGCAATTTCTACGACCGCTTCGTCTGCCTCAACGCTAGAACCTGCATCGACCAAAAAGTTAATAATCGTAGCTTCAGCTACACTTTCACCCATTTTTGGGAGGAGAATATCAATAATTGCCATTTAATCAGTTTACAGATTGTAAAAGTAATGCGTTTAGGACAAGCTTAAGATCTTCAAACCAATTGTATTTTCTCGCATAAGCAAGGTTAAGACGTTCTCTTACTCTATCGTCATCATTTTTAACAGCATATATAATAGAGTGACGAGCTTGTTTGTGGACACCCTCTAGCCCTACCCATGTCGATTTACCAAGGAATACCCTAAATGAATATGCAATCCAGTCAGACCGCTTGAAAACAAAAAGCAAAGGGAAAGCAAGCAGCAGAATGAATGATGTGAATAGGTCGAAAATACGTTTTGAGCGACGGGCTGATGGACCATACATTGCTCTGTCTAACTCGGTCACAGGGTCTGGGCCTGGCCCTCCTGAACCCATCACATAACCGTCATCAGTCCAGGCAATTCTGCACACGACTGTCTTATCTAAAAGGGAAGCGAGTACGGTAATAATATCCTTAGATCTGACATCCCGGCCACTAAACACAATCTCCCCAATTGAATGCACTCTGACGACATCTACAATTGTATTCAGTTCATGTGAGGGGATCACATGTGTCGCTTCTGAAATACCTTCCCTAAGTTCAATAGAGTCCAATAGCTGCTTAATGGAACGTGACTCTTCCTTACCTGCTACGATAAGTCTTGATTTGGGCTTCGCCCCAAAACGCCAAAGGCCAAAAGTAATACGACCTAACATCACGACTGCCAAAAACCAAATCGCACCCAAAAGCAAAATGGCACGCGAGAAACGATAATCTTCGGGAAGCAAACCATAACCAGCAACAAGAACAATTGAACCAGCAGCGATGCCCTTCAATACCCTTCGCGGAATCCATGGTTTGTCATATCCTCCAAAAACCCAAAGGAAAAACACCCATATAGATGAATAAATCAACATCGCCACATTAGTGGCATACGGGTCATATTGAATGCCCGAATAATTTGCGTAAAAATGAAGGAGTAGGAAAAGCCCGATTTGAAGAAACANGCCTTCTAAAAGTGGCCAAGTCATTCGCGTGACTATGCGACGTAATACAGAAATAAATGCCCGGAAATAAATCGCAATGCGAATTAAAAAGTTAAATGATCTGGCTTGAGAACCTTCAAAATGTTTGGCCGCAAAAATCAACATGGCTTTGTAAAAAATCGACACATAATTCAGAGAGCCCTTCTTTGTGCTCTCACCCTTATAATGAATGATTCTGGTGCCTGTAAAATAATGATTCTCCCACCCTCCTTTCACGATCCTCCAACTGAGATCGATATCTTCTCCGTACATGAAAAAATCTTCATCTAAGACACCTACCTCATCCAACGCTGATTTACGCATCCACATAAACGCGCCACTTAGAACGTCAATTTTGTGATTCTCATCTGCACTTAAATGTCCTGCATAATAGCTGTTCAAGTGCTTGCTTTTCGGTGCCAAACGGAAAAGACCTGAAATCCGACTTAGGGATGCCCAAGGAGTTGGAATCCCCCTTTTACTCTCAGGAAGGTATTTCCCTGACCCATCAAACATGGGCACGCCCATCCCCCCAAGCTTGGGATTGTCATCGGCAAAGGAGATACATTTTAAAAATGTATCTTCTTGTATGACAGTGTCGGGATTTAAAAGGAGCACGTACTCAGCATTTGAAATATGAATCGCTTGATTATTTGCTTTAGAAAACCCGACATTTTCAGAATTTTCAATCAAAGTCACCCAGGGAAATCTCTCCTTCACCATGTGACATGTTCCGTCCACCGAAATGTTATCGACTACAAAAACATCAATTTGAGAGAGGTGCGACGACGTTTGGTTTGAATAATGTTCAATCGCTCTCTCAACAGAAATAAGGCATTGCGCAAGGAAATGCTCAACGTTATAACTGACTATAATTACAGATAACTTCATTTTCTAGCCCTCATATAAAGTCCTGTTATCCATGGAGCGTGCAAGGGTCGCTTCGTCAGCGTGTTGTAACGCCTCTCCCACAGCAACACCACGAGCGAGCGTCGTAATCTTGATGTCGAATGACACCATTTTTTTGTACAAAAAAAACGCCGTCGTATCACCCTCCATTGTAGCTGGCAATGCAAAAATTATTTCTGTGGTGCTTTCTGATACAGGGACCTCAGAAAGATCAATTCCGGCATCGGAGTTTGTTTCGGAAAGTCTGCGAATCAATGGATCAATGGTTAAATCAGATGGACCCACACCATCCATCGGACTAATGACGCCTCCCAAAACATGATACACCCCCCGAAAGGAGCCTACATTTTCTATTGCAAGTAAATCTCTAATGTCTTCAACCACACAAATGAGGTTCCTATTTCTGGTGGGCGCAGCGCAAATCGAACACGTCACCTGTTCCGTTAAGTTGTGACAAACGTCACACGGCTTCACGCCTTCGCTCATGGCGACGATGGCTTCAGCCAATGACCTCACCCTTTCACTGTCACGTCTAAGTAGACTTAAAGCCAGTCGCAACGCGGTTCTACGGCCTATGCCAGGCAGAGTAGAAATCTGATCGACGGCGGCTTCAATGAGCCGTGAAGGGAGTTGTTGCACGGTGTAAATATAAAACGCCAATGCCGGTGTTCTAACATGTAAATTTGGGACCATGTCAGCAACTACATTTATTCTCATTTCATGCCTCTACGTTGGGGTGTTATTTTTAATCGGCCACATCACTGGACGGGGTAAAAAGGCGTCTGACTTTTTCTTGGCAGGAAGAAAGGCGCCTTGGTATGTTGTGGCCTTCGGAATGGTCGGTGCATCACTGAGTGGTGTCACCTTTATTTCCATTCCTGGCTGGGTAAATACACAAAGTTTCACCTATCTTCAAATGGTCTTGGGCTACATGGTGGGCTATCTCTTTATTATCATTGTGCTTCTCCCTCTTTACTATCGCTTAGGGCTTACGAGCATCTATACTTACTTGGACCAAAGATTCGGCAATGGCGCCTATAAAACGGGCGCATCATTCTTTATTTTAAGCAGAATCATCGGGGCATCTTTCAGACTGTTTCTTGTGGCAATCGTCGTTGAACTTGCCATCCTTGAGCCTTTTTTCTCAAACAGCACAGGGGGTGTTCCTGGTTGGGCCTTTGCAGCAATTGTCGCTGTCGTGATTGCCATTATTTATACCTATACACGGCAGGGAGGAATGGCCACTGTCATATGGACCGATACAGTACAAACCGCATGCATGCTGACCGCCGTCATCCTTACTGTACTTGCTATTTCAAATGCAAATGGCGCATCTGTGACAGCAATTCCGGAACTCGTGAAGTCCAGTGGAATGACAAAGATATTCGTCTTTGATGACTGGAAAGCAGGCAATCACTTTGTGAAACACTTCCTTGCTGGCGCCTTCGTGTGTATTGCAATGACTGGACTCGACCAGGATATGATGCAGAAAAATCTCGCCTGTAAAGATCTCAAAAGCGCGAGATTAAACATGGCCAGTTTCGCTGTGGTTCTCTTCGCTGCAAACATCTTATTCCTGTCACTTGGCGCGCTCTTATATCTGCATGCAGGTGCAGAGGGGATTTCAATTCCCGAAGCGACGGATAGGCTTTTCCCAACACTCGCTCTGGGTGGGTCATTGGGGCCAATGGCGGGCGGCGTTTTCCTCATCGGACTGCTTGCATCTGCATTCAGTTCGGCTGACTCGGCGTTAACGGCACTCACCACTTCTACCTGTGTTGATCTCATCGGAACCCAAAAAATGGAAGAAGAAAAAGCCGAGAAAATAAGAAAGACAATTCATTTGGGAATGGCGGGCGTTCTGTTTATTGCAATCATGGCATTTAGGGCTGTCAATGACACAAGCGTCGTTGCTGCGCTCTTTACTGCCGCGAATTACACCTACGGTCCCCTTCTTGGTTTGTTTTTCTTCGGCATCCTATTTAAAAGCAAACCGAGAGAAAAATCAATTCCCTATGTCGCCATTGCTTCGCCTATTGTCTGCTATTTACTTGAGTACTTTTTATCAAAATACTGGGGCTTTAGTTTCGGGTTTTCATTGCTTCCAGTAAATGGTGCAATTACTATGCTTGGACTCGCACTCCTTCCGAGGAAATAACTACCTTTACGGCTTGAAAAATCGCTTTATTTACTTCTAATGGAAAACCGCACTTCTGATCTTCTTAATCGCCTGTCTGAATCTGCAACAATTGCCATGGCTAGAATGGCTCGTGAACTCAAAGCGTCTGGAGTTGACGTCATATCACTTTCTTTGGGAGAGCCTGACTTCGATACGCCTGCTGTATTAAAACAAGCTGGGATTGATGCCATCAATGCAAATGAGACCCACTACACACCCGTTCCTGGGACACCTAGAATAAGAGAAGCCATTTCAAAGAAATTCAAAAGGGACAATGGACTTGACTATGCGCCAGACCAAATCGTCGTCAGTACAGGCGCAAAGCAATCTCTTGCAAACGTTGTATTAAGCTTGGTCAATCCAGGGGACGAAGTTATCCTTCCTGCACCCTATTGGGTAAGCTATGAGGAAATCGTCAAAGTCGCAGGGGGAATTCCCGTGATTATTCCTACGACCATTAAGGATGACTACAAAATCAATCCTGAAGCGCTAGAGGCTGCGATTAATGAGAAAACGAGACTTGTCATCTATAGCTCACCGTGCAATCCTTCAGGCTCCGTCTATAGCCAAGAAGAAACTGCAGCAATCGCTGACGTACTGCGAAAGCATGACCAGGTATTTACAATCTCTGACGAGATTTACGAACTCATCAATTTCACGCCACGACATGCAAGCTTGGCTGCTGAACCTGGCATGATTGAGAGAGTGATCACTGTCAATGGTGTTTCAAAAGGATTTGCAATGACCGGCTGGCGACTTGGATATATGGGCGCACCCAAATGGATCGCTGCCGCTTGCACAAAAATACAAGGACAATTTACATCTGCACCGTGTAGCATTACTCAAGCAGCTGCAGCTGAAGCCGTTGATCAAGACCCCTCAATTGCAAACTCTATGCTCGAAGCCTTTCTCAGAAGAAGAAATGCGATGCATGCCGATTTAAGTCAAGTTCCTGGAATAAAACTGAACCTTCCCATGGGTGCGTTTTATTTGTTTCCGGACATCAGCGATCTTTTTGGCCTTAGCTATGGGGGAAAAACACTGAACAACTCCGAAGATGTAGCGATGTACCTCATTGAAGAAGCACATGTGGCTACAGTGAGTGGCGCTGCTTTTGGGACGCCCGAATGCATTCGTATCAGTTATGCAGCTTCAGATGAGGTTCTGGCGGAAGCTGTTCGCAGGATTGATGCCGCCGTCAGAAAACTTTCATAATTGACAATGGGTGACGTCAAACATTTGACTCAAACAAACATGACCAAACAAGAAGCACTACACAACATTTCTAACCTTAGCGCGCTTGTGGTAGGTGATGTCATGATGGATGCATACTTGTTTGGAAAAGTGGAACGCAACAGCCCTGAAGCACCTGTGCCTGTTGTCATGATGACGGGTCGGGACGAGAGAGCAGGTGGAGCGGCAAACGTCGCACGTAATGTTCAAGCACTGGGTGCACACGTTCATCTTGCTACTGTAATAGGAGATGATCCCGCAGGGATTCGTTTGCTTGAACTTTTCAAAGCGCGGGGAATGGGCATCGAAGGGTGTATGCTTTCAAAGGGACGACCTACGACAGTGAAGACACGAATTATCAAGGATGAAGCGCATATGCTCAGGGTAGATGAAGAAACCGATGAAGAAATCTCTTCAGAACTTTCTGCATCCCTCCTGTCTTCTTGCATTTCTATTCTAGACAATAATACAATCGACGTCATTATTTTTGAGGATTATGACAAAGGCGTCCTCACGCAAGCATTAATTTCGGGGCTCATAGGAGAAGCCAAAACACGTAACATCCCTGTTGCTGTAGATCCCAAATTCAAGGGATTTCTCAATTATCCTGGAGTTGATTTGTTCAAGCCAAACCTCAAAGAACTCCGTGAAGGTCTCAAACGCGCGGTCGACATCCCAGAAGGATTGCCATCTGCGATAGAAGCATTACATGAAAAAACACATCCGATTGTTTCTCTTACGACACTAGGGCGCTTCGGCATGTGGGTTCACGCACCATCTGAGGGCGAGGTCCACACGCATTTCCCATGCCGTCCAAGCAAGATAATCGATGTCAGTGGCGCTGGGGACACGGTCATTGCGACAGCTGCACTGATGTTGGCTTCAGGTGCTTCTCCTTCGCATATCGCTGAAACCGCAAACATCGCAGGCGGTCTTGTTTGCGAGCATAGTGGAGTCGTTACAGTCGATTTAAATACACTTTTATCTGAAATATGACGCGTGTCCAATTATTACCACAACTCATTCTGTAAACGGTTAATTTGAACTGAAATTCATGGGAACAAAAGTCACTCCGTATACGTCTCCTGAAGAGGAAGACAAGAAAAAACAAGTCCAAAGAATGTTCGACAGCATCGCGCATCGCTATGACTTTTTAAATCACTTCTTTTCAATGGGAATTGATGTGCTTTGGCGCAAGCGATGCATCCGAATTTTAAAGCGCGAAGAGGTGGCTCCAAAGACCATCATTGACATGGCAACTGGTACTGGAGATTTTGCAATTGAAGCCATACGAATGGGTCTAGAAGCACAAATAACCGGCATTGACATTTCTCAAGGAATGCTCGATGTAGGTGTCAATAAATTAAAATCAAAAGGCCTTACAAATAGTATAACATTGATACAAGGAGACTCCGAAAACCTTCCATTTAAAGATGCATCTTTTGAGGCATACACGGTCGCATTTGGTGTGCGGAATTTTGAAAACCTAGACCGTGGACTCTCAGAAATGTATCGTGTACTTGCGCCAAACTCACTTACAGTTATACTAGAATTTAGTAAACCTAAGGTATTCCCTGTCAAGCAGTTATTTGGCTTTTATTTTAAACATATCATGCCGACTCTTGGGAAACTTGTTTCCAAAGATCCTGCAGCATATACCTACTTGCCAGAAAGTGTACAGGCATTTCCTGAAGGACGAGATTTCCTGGATCGTCTTGCCTCAGTAGGCTTTGAAGGTCTAAGCGCTACCCCTCTGACTGGAGGGATTGCGAGTATTTATGTCGGACGCAAGCCTGCCTCTGCCAAATGATTCTTCGCGTAACACCAAGCACACTGTCAGGAGACATCGCTGTGCCTCCTTCTAAAAGCCTAAGCGCTCGATTCATTGCAGCTTCCCTTCTTGCAGATTCACCTTCAATGATACATGGAATAAGTGAAAGTGACGATACAACTTCTGCACTAGAAATGGCTGCTGTTCTAGGTGCAGAAATTGAGCTTGGAAAAGAAGCCATTCGCATCACACCCACCCCGGGTGGAATACCTCGACCTCGGTCAAAAGAACTCAACGCCGGTGAATCAGGGCTTGCAGCCCGAATGTTCGCTCCCATTGCGGCACTGGCGAATACGTCCATCTTGTTAACGGGGAAGGGAACATTGTTGTCTCGGCCCATCGAAATGGTCACTGATGGATTGCATAAATTAGGTGTATCCTGTGCTGCATCGCTTAGTTTACCTTTTGAATTAGAAGGTCCACTGGTCGGTGGAGAAATTCATCTTGATGGTAGTGCCAGCTCACAGTTCCTCACGGGGCTTCTGCTGGCATTACCGTATGCTGAGAATGATTCTAAAGTCACAGTTAAAAGTCTTACGTCCCGTCCCTACATTGACATGACGCTTGAAGTTCTGCGAACGTTTGATCTCGATTACACCCATGATATATCTGAAGAAATTGATGTTTTTCATATCCCTTCATGCCAAAGCGGGCGTGGTGGAAACTATAGCATTGATGGCGACTGGAGCGCCGCCGCCACACTTTTGGTGTTGGGGGCACTATGCGCACAACCCGATTTAGAAGTGACAGGGATAAGAGGTGACTTTACCCAAGCTGATTCAGGCATTAAGGGTGCCTTGCTTTTTGCAGGATATCATATTTTAGGTACTGACGAGGGATTGAGCATTAAGAAAAAACAGCCCAGAGCTTTTAATCTTGACCTTACAAATGCGCCAGACCTCTTCCCTGTTCTTGCGGCTTTGGCTTGCTTCAGCAACAAACCCTCAAGGTTAAGTGGGGCACATAGACTCGTAGGCAAGGAGTCTGACAGAGCGTCCGTTCTCATCTCAGAATTTGCAAAAGCGGGAATTACGATCGAACGTGACAAGGACGATCTCATTGTCCACCCCGGAAAAACCAAGGCATGCAGAATCAATCCACATGGAGATCATCGCATCGTGATGGCCGCAGCTATCTTGGGATGTGCAGGAGGTGCGGAAGTGGAAATTTTAAATGCGGAATGTGTTGCTAAAAGCTATCCCACCTTCTTTGACGATCTCGCTTCTATAGGTGGTATCATTCAAGAAGTTAAATAACACCCTGCCGCGATTTGACGTACTGTGGTCTGCTCTCACTCAGGACGTGAAATCTTTCCATCTCCCTTTAATGCAAGTACCGCAGCCACGGTTGCCAAAGCAGGCGCGAAAATGGGAGCAAGCGTAAAGTTCACGATGGGAATGGCCATCCAAATCGCAAAAGGAACACCTATTCCAACAGCCAATCTTCGGAATTTAAAAGCCAGGCCTAACGAACCAAAAGCACCCACATCTTCTCTTTCCCATACATAGTCTAGTGCCGCTGCTCCATAGAAGAAAGCACCAATTATAAATGCAAAAATCACTTCAAGCGGGGTGAGGAAAGGAAGCAATACAGGGAAGACCCATCCAGCAAAAAGAGCAATGACCAACAAAAGGAACGCAAGAAACAATTCTATAAATAAATAAAGAAACGCTGTCCGGATGCCGCGAAAAACCTCACTAATAAATTTCTTTAAAGAGAAAGGACGCTTCACGCCTGTTATTTTTTCTTCAGTAACATCGGATATGACAGACATGACAGGCCCCAGAAAAGCCAGCACGAAATATTTCAATAATTTGATCTTCAGCCAGAACAGCCCTACCCAAATCACAATACTCAACATGTAAGACCCTATGGCTCTGAATACTTCCTCAATGCAATCCATAACAATCATCCCTTCTCCACAAACATCCATAGAATGTTCCCCAAATGTATCCGTATACAGGCGGTCCGCAGAATCAACGGCCATATCTATAAGTGCAAAAGCACCATAGCTCAAAGCAAGCGTTAGAAAAAATGCGGGAAGGAACCATAGCAGCATGTTATTCTTAATCATATAAGGGAGCGCCTTAAAAGAAGTTCGAATACCATCTGAGAAGCCATGCGTAATTTTCATAAGCGCAATGTGGGAAAAAGGTTTTTAATAACGCAAAAGTGAGGATACAAATGTTCAACTTTACCATATGAGGATTCATCTAATAGCGATAGGAGGAAGTGCAATGCATAATTTTGCGCTCGCACTTGATCATTTGGGACATGAGGTGACGGGTAGTGACGATCAAATCTTTGAGCCAAGCCGAAGTAGGCTAAATGACGCAGGGCTTTTACCAGATAGTGAAGGTTGGCATCCTGATTCAATCACAAATGACATAGATGTCGTCATCCTCGGCATGCATGCACTTAGTGACAATCCGGAGCTAGCGAGAGCGAAAGAAATCGGACTGAGCATACAATCGTATCCAGAATTTTTATTCAAAGCAACTGAAAACAAACAACGGGTCGTTGTCGGAGGATCGCACGGGAAAACAACGATCACATCTATGATTCTTCACGTCCTTAACGCGTTAGGTCGGAATGCAGATTATATGGTGGGTGCTCAACTCGCTGGGTTTGACCGAATGCTTAAGTTAGATGAGGCAAACGATCTGGCGATTATTGAGGGAGATGAGTACCTGAGTTCGCCCATAGATCGCAGATCCAAATTCCTTCACTACAAGCCCCACCTTGCCATCATTACAGGCATAGCATGGGATCACATCAATGTCTTCCCCACTGAAGAAAGCTACTTAGACACATTCCGTGAGTTTATAGGAACGATGGAGAAAGGCGCAACACTGGCCTATTGTAATGAAGACCCACAACTCGTGCATCTTATTGAAGAAGCCCGCATCGCAAGGAAAGATATTCATTTTACACCTTATGAGACACCCAAAAGCATTCCGGGCAATGGTTCATCCGAAATCACCTATTCAGATAAAACCTGCGTTAAAACGTCTCTTGTGGGCGCACACAACTTCCAAAACCTTGCTGGAGCGAGAGCTGTGTGTCAATCATTGGGGATAGATGTCGGAGAATTCGATGGCGCCATCGAAGGATTTACAGGTGCAGCAAGACGGCTTGAAGTTGCTGTTGACAGACCAGAGAAAACCTTTACCGTCTATAGAGATTTTGCGCATGCACCCTCAAAACTGAAAGCGACACAAGCGGGCGTCGTGGGGTCTTATCCAGACAGGTCAGTCACTGCAGTATTCGAGCTTCATACATTCTCAAGTTTGAATAAACAATTCCTGCCGCAATACAAAGGAAGCATGAACGCTGTTGATCATGCCATCGTATTCTATGATCCTGAAGTGGTCAAGCATAAAAGACTTCCCGAAATTTCAATTCAAGAAGTCATCGCGTGTTTTGGTAGAGAAGATGTTGAGGTCATAACGTCAGTGGATCAACTGGAGACTCGGCTTCAAGACATCCCAAAAGAAAATCACTGTGTACTCATGATGAGCTCGGGGAGGTTTGGCGGCGCAGAGATCCCACAATAAGAACCTTCACGTCACGTCACTTAACCCAGCCCTACATCAAGGGACATCATGACAATGAAGCCCAATATAAATCCCATCGTCGCAAAGTCTGTATAGTTGTCGCGTTGGGTTTCGGGAACCACTTCTTCAATGACGACGAAAATCATTGCACCGGCTGCAAACGCCAAGGCGTATGGAAGAATGGGTGTGATTTGGACGACAAGCAACGCCCCCATCACTCCCGCAATAGGTTCTACAACAGCTGATAGCTGACCGTACATAAATGACTTTCGGCGACTCACACCTTGACGGCGAAGCGGCATTGAGACAGCGAGTCCTTCTGGAAAGTTCTGAATACCTATTCCGATTGCAAGGGCAACGGCTCCAGCTGTCGTGGCACCATCTAGCCCCATCGCAGCTCCTCCGAAAATCACTCCCACAGCAAGTCCTTCTGGGATGTTATGAAGCGTAATCGCAAGAATTAAAAGCGTTGAACTGTGCCAATCTGTTTTAGGTCCCTCTGCTTCATCCTTGTTGAAATTAATATGAAGGTGAGGGGTTATTTTATCCAACCCGAAAATAAAAAGAGCCCCTAACCCAAATCCGATTGCGGCGGGAAAAACCTTCGCAAACCCTTCACCCCCCGACAGCTCTATAGAAGGCGCCAGAAGTGACCAGAAACTCGCTGCCACCATAACCCCACCCGTAAATCCGAGCATACCATCAAACCATTTTCTGTGCATTGATTTGAAGAAAAAAACCAACGATGCCCCTGCGGCAGTTAAGGCCCATGTGAAAGTTGTCGCTACCAGAGCCGCCTTTATAGGACCTATAGACTCAAGCCATAATATCAATGAATCAAACGTCATTTTTTCTCAACTAACAATTGTTCCACTAACTTCTTAGACCAAACCTTTTCTTCCTTCAAGACCTTCACCTGAAAACTCCCATCATATTCAAATATTTTCTCTACAGAAAACTCAAGACCGAGCTTGATTCCCATATCGTCCAGATGTTTTAAAAACGAATCGCTGCTCCCTAGAACCCCACGAACGGAAGCCTTATCTCCCACCTTAAGCGCACTGACTTCCACCAGAGATCTTCTATCTAATATGTTTCCGTCCGCATCAGGAATAGGGTCTCCATGGGGATCGAAGCGAGGATGACCTAAAAATGCATCTAATTTCTCAATAAGCTTTGTGGAATCAATGTGCTCAAGCTGTTCAGCTACATCATGAACCTCCTCCCAACCAAAGCCCAACTTTTCTACCATAAACGTCTCCCACAACCTGTGTTTTCTGACAAGATTAATGGCTTGGACTTTACCGGTTGAAGTAAGTACGGCTCCCTGATAGGGCACATAAGACACAAGATTGTGGTCTGAAAGCACCTTCAACATCCCCGTCACTGATGCTGGTTGGGTGCTTAAACGAGTCGCGATGGCCGAAGTACTGGCTTTACCCCCTTTTAGCTCAATCGACAATATGGCCTTGAGATAATCTTGTCTGTTACTTGTAGTAGGTAATGAGGTCACTTTATAAGTAATTTGTAAATGCAAATTTACACCAACCTTACTAAAATATTTAGCCGTGCCTAAACTTTTTATCTTACGTCATGGAGAATCCTTACCAGGAAGTCCCGATTTTGAACGACCTCTCAGTGAACAAGGAAGGCATGACATCAAACGGCATGGCATCGAGCTTGCCGTACAAGAACGAGAACTCGCAACGGATAAAATCACCCTCCTCTCCTCGCCTTCAAGGCGCACTAAAGAAACAACTCAATTGTTACTCTCTGGGCTTCATAACCTAAATATTTCAGCAAACTACATTGAAGAAGGATACCTCGCAGCCCCAGGAACTTGGTTAAGGCACATCGAAAAGCTCCCCTCTGAAATCACCACCTGCATTATTGTAGGGCATAACCCTGGCATTTCAGACTTAATCACCATACTGTCAGGCTCACAAATCACAATGACACCAGGTGCTTGCGTGAAGATGGAGCTACTTATCAACGATTGGCATGAAGTATTTGACGGTACAGGGAACGTTCTGAGTGACTACAGACCCTAACTTGCTTGCATAAGATAAAGTAAACATGAAGCATTCAACTACGAGAACTATCCTCCAAGTCTTGGGCATCCTATTGGGGCTCTATGCATTGTATTTCTTTCGGGAAATCGTCGGCTATCTCCTTATTTCAGTCGCCCTTAGTTTTGCTGGCCGGCCGATCGTTAACCTCATTTCTCAAGTGAAAGTCAAAGGACACAACCTCCCTTCTTATGTCGGTGCCGTCTTGGCCCTGTTGTGCTTTATTACACTGGGAAGTGTTGTTATTGCTATGTTTGGGCCCCTTATCTCTTCTGAAGCCAGAGCTCTAAATTCACTTGACCCTCAACAAATAACTGCGACCGTGAACGAGTGGATGTCACAAGCAGATGCGCTTTCCTCAAAACTGAATCTTTCTGATCAAACCCCGACGGGTTTTCTTACAAATCAAATCCAATCCATCATCGGACTTGACGGAGTCGGAAGCATCTTTAGCGGCTTATTTGGTTTCCTAAGCAGTGCTTTTGTCGCTATTTTTTCAATTCTATTTATGACGTTTTTCTTTCTTAAAGACGGCAACTTATTTCACAAAATGATTGTCACTCTGACGCCAAATTCTCAGGTAGAGAAAATGGAGCACGTCATGCTCTCTTCATCATTCCTACTTACGAGATACTTCAGCGGACTGATTATTCAAGTCACAATTGTTACCGTCATGGTCAGTTCGGGACTTGCCATTGTCGGATCGGAACACGCACTCTTGCTGGGATTTATTGCGGGGATCTTCAACCTGATTCCGTATCTAGGCCCCCTGGCCTCAACAGCATTAGGCCTTCTCATTGTAGCCACAACATATCAAGGAGACCCTTCTGGTTGGGGGATTCAGATCCTTTATACCGGAATTGTTTACGGCATCGCTCAGCTCGTCGATAACTTCTTCACACAGCCATTTATCTTCTCAAACAGAGTGATGGCTCACCCCCTCGAGATTTTTATCGTCATAAGCATGGCTGGCCTTTTGGGTGGGATCTCGGGAATGGTCCTTGCCATTCCAGGATATACATTGATTCGAATCGTCGCACGAGAATTCCTCTCTGGGTTCAAGCTTATTGACGCCCTAACAGAAAATATAAAATAACGTTAGTGAACACATCGCATTCTGGGGACACTTGCCTGGTCCAATTTTGAGAACTGGAAAAATAGTCGTTACAACTAAAATTAAACTAATTTTAAACATTAGGCATTTGTAGGCAATCTTTCTTCTACCTTTGAACCCCGTATTCATACTTCGAATTCGGGAACATGCCTAACACACCTTCAGAGTCTAGCAAATCAAGCATTAACGGCCGCAATAGCCGCTATATTTTTGTGACTGGAGGTGTAAGTTCCAGTTTGGGCAAAGGCATCGTAAGTGCCTCTTTGGCTAAGCTACTTCAGTCAAGAGGGTATCGGGTCACAATACAGAAACTCGATCCATATATCAACGTTGATCCTGGCACATTGAATCCATATGAACATGGTGAATGCTATGTCACAGTTGACGGAGCTGAGACAGATTTAGATTTGGGACACTATGAACGATTCCTTAACGTCTGCACAACCCAAGCAAATAACATTACGACAGGCAGAATCTATCAGTCTGTCATTAACAAAGAACGTCGTGGTGAGTATTTGGGGAAAACCGTTCAAATAATACCTCACATTACAGATGAAATCAAACGCTCAATTCAAATTCTTGGATCACAAAGTGAGTTTGATTTTGTCATTACTGAGATTGGTGGAACAGTAGGCGACATTGAATCACTCCCATATATTGAGGCAGTGCGCCAAATGAAATGGCAAAATCCCAAGGACACGCTTGTGATTCATTTAACACTCATCCCCTACTTAAAAGCTGCTGGAGAACTTAAAACAAAGCCCACTCAACACTCCGTGAAACAATTGCTTGAACTGGGTGTTCAACCCGACATTCTGGTCTGCAGAACGGAACACAACATCACGCCATCTATCAGAACAAAACTGGCACAATTCTGTAACGTAAGTCATGACTCAGTGATTGAATCCATCGATGCAGAGACCATTTATGATGTTCCACTATTGATGCAGAAAGAGCGACTTGATGAAGTGGTTCTCAGTAAATTAGATGTAGACCTTAGCAAAGCAACTAAACCAAACCTTACCGAGTGGGAAAACTTTTTATATCGTTTTAAAAACCCAGACCAAACCGTTCGCATTGGTTTGGTAGGAAAGTATGTCGAGCTTAAAGACAGCTACAAAAGCATCGCTGAGGCGCTCGCACATGCCGGCGCAAATCTCAAAACCAGAGTCGACATTCACTGGATTCACTCTGAACAAATCTCTCGGAAAAACGTCCAGGAAAAACTGGGATACCTAAATGGAATCCTTGTCGCTCCTGGATTTGGTTCTCGTGGAATTGACGGCAAACTTGAATCCATACATTTTGCAAGAACGAACGACATACCATTCTTTGGCATCTGCCTCGGAATGCAATGCGCGGTCGTTGAGTTTGCACGAAATGTACTCGACCTCACAGATGCACACTCCTCTGAAATTAAAGAATATACCCCTCACCCTGTCATCAACCTTATGGCCGAGCAGAAATCAATTACAGACATGGGAGGAACCATGCGACTCGGAGCTTACCCATGCGATCTCATGAAGGGATCAAAAGTTCGGGAGATTTACGGCACCTCATCCATTGAAGAGCGTCATCGACATCGATATGAATTTAATGAGGAATACAGAGCGCAATTTGAGACAGCAGGAATGATTGCAACAGGAATTAACCCCGTGAGTGAATTAGTGGAAATCATTGAGATTCCCGCCCACCCATACTTCATCGCTACTCAGTTTCATCCAGAATACGCCTCGACAGTTCTTGCACCTCACCCACTCTTTATTTCATTCGTACGCGCAACCGTCATGGCAGGATCAGGAACTGTGAATGCTGAAAACAAACAAGACTCGTTTCGGGCTTAGCCTTTATCGACTCGCTCTGAACATCTGAATATGGGGGATACCATCCTCCAAATAGGCCTCCCCTGTTGATTTAAAGCCCAAATCAGCGTAAAATTTCTCGAGGTAACATTGGGCAGAAATACGAATCCCCAGATCTGGATAATGCTTATCACACTCTGCAATCGCACGATTCATTATTTCGATTCCAAGCCCTACCCCTCTACAATCCGGCCTTGTAGCCACTCTACCTATACTGGGTTCAGAATAGCTCAAACCCGGAGCGCAAATACGTACAGTCGCAGCTGCAGCATCTCCGGAAGTCTCATCATCGTCTGATTTAAAAGCATAGACATGAATTGACTTCAGATCTTTTCCATCCAACTCTGGATACGGGCAATCCTGCTCTACAACGAAGACATCTATTCGGAGCCGCATAATCGCATGAAGTTCATCACGTGTCAAATCACCCCATAAAGAAGTAAAAAAGTTAAATGAAGAAGCGCGTTTTGACAAATTGGGCATTAAAATGATTCTTTATCTTGATTTGAGTAAGTGAAGATGAGGTTTTTTCGCAGATCACACATACAAATTACAGACTTTTATTTTATAACCACAAAAAAAGGGCAAGCCCGAAGGCTGCCCTTTTTCAATTCAGTAAAAATGTCTTAGAAGCGCGCTCCCAAGCCAATCATAGTATTAAAACCTGTATCAAGGTTGTAGTTAATCTGTGGATCAACATAAAAGCGATCACTTACAGCACCCAGATTGAAGTACTTACCAGCACCTAGAGAGATACTAGCATCTCCTGCTAAGTCTGATGCTCCAGCTTGGAAGAATACACCATTCCAGAAGTAACGTAGACCTAGGTCGAGATGGAGGTCATCAGTTTCCCCATTAATAGAACCTGTAACAACGAGGTCGTCAATTACAGCGTAACCAATGGTAGCAGACATATCAATGTCTCCACCAAAAATATTAACTAAATCGAGTGCATTACCTGTACCTAGGTAATAAGAACCCGCAGCTTGCTCAGAATCCTGAGCTGAAAGCGTAAATGCCAAAGAAGCACACGCAAATAATGTAAATAATTTTTTCATAGAACCAATGTTTTAAGGTTTGGCGCAATATCCGATGGTAAATCGGCGAACAAATTACAGGGACGTCATATATATCAACGGGTGATTGTTAATACGGGCTATATAATCAATGTTTTCAGGGCTTACAGAGATATCTTGTCAGATTCGAACTATCTTGCAAACATGTCAGAGCAGAACGTTTTATCAGTTGAGGGGTTGTCCAAAAGGTATGGCGAGCGCTTGCTTTTTGAGAATATAACCTTTGGATTGGGTCGTGGACACCGGGTTGCATTGGTTGCAAGAAATGGAACAGGCAAGAGCACATTGATGCGTGCCCTTTGTGACATAGAACCCGCTGATGAGGGTAGAATTGCTTTTGCAGGAGGTGTAAGATGGTCATTTTTAAAGCAAGAAGCAGACTTGGACGCCGAGGCGACATTGCTCGATACCTTATATATAGGAGACAATCCTGCGGTCGTGGCCATGAAGAACTACGAACGCGAATTGTCCAAGGGAGCTGAAGGAGTCAAGTTTCAGGACGCCTGTGACGCCATGGACAGAACCCAAGCTTGGAATTACGAAGCAAGAGCGCGAGAAGTTTTAGGCCAACTCAACTTACATGATCTCACCAGAAAGATTGGCACTTTAAGCGGTGGAGAACGAAGACGCGCAGCTCTTGCCGCTGTTTTGCTTGAAGCGCCGGATTTAATTTTCTTAGATGAACCGACAAACCATCTTGATTTAGAAATGATCGCATGGCTCGAGAAACGTCTTAAATCGACCAACTCGACCATCTTTATGATTACACACGATAGATATTTCCTCGAAAATGTCTGTGACCGCATCTTAGAAATCGAGAACAATCAACTCTATTCATACAAAGGCAATTTCAGCTACTACCTTGAAAAGCGAGACGAACATCGAGAAAACGCACAAGCATCAAAAGACAGAGCCCAAAAAGCGATGAGAAGAGAGTTGGCGTGGATGCGCTCCACTCCTTCTGCCAGAACGGGAAAGAGCAAAAGCAGAATCGATCGTTTTTACGAAATCAAGAAAGAAGCTTCTGTGCGTTTGAACGAGGACCCCATGCACATCTCAGTGATTCCTGAACGTCTCGGAGGAAAGGTTGTCGAATTACACAAAATCTCATGCGCATATGGAGAGCGTAATCTATTCAACGGATTAACACACCACTTTAAAAGAGGAGAGCGAATTGGAATTGTAGGCGCAAATGGATCGGGAAAGACAACGCTGTTAAACATGATTCTCGGATTACAAAAGCCTGATTCGGGGAAAGTCTCTGTAGGCGAAACCGTTGTTTTCGGACACTATCATCAACTCGGAGGGAACTTCAGCGTAGACTGGAAAGTCATTGATGCCGTGAAAGAAATTGCTGATTACATTCCTTTAAAGGGAGGTGGCAAACTTACCGCAGCACAACTCCTTGAGCGCTTCCTCTTCCCGAAGCACATGCATTACCAATACATCAAGGTACTGAGTGGAGGTGAGAAGAAACGCCTTCACCTGCTTCGTGTGTTAATGAAAAACCCAAACTTCCTTATACTCGACGAACCCACAAACGACCTAGACATCTTCACCCTCGCTGTGCTGGAAGAATTCCTGCTTGATTTTACGGGCTGCCTGTTGGTGGTGTCTCACGATCGGTATTTCATGGACAAGATTGTAGAACATGTTTGGGCAATAGGCGAAGGTGGGACGACCTCTGTAAGAGACTACCCTGGAAACTACACCCAGTATAGACTCGCCAGAAAAGAACAAATTGCATTGTCTCAAGCCACCGCATCCGCAGCGTCAAAAATCGCAAAAGAAAATTCATCAGAGGTAAAAGGAAATTATACTGAAAAGCTCTCCTATAAAGAAAAGTTTGAATATGAGGCCTTGGGACCTAAAATAACTGCGCTTGAGACCAAGCGTGATTTATTGGCGTCTGAACTTGAATCTTGCAATGCACATGAAGACCTTATACGTTTGGGTGAAAAGCTCGGAGAAATCACAGAAGAACTAGACGCATCAGAGATGCGCTGGTTGGAACTGTCTGAAAGAGCCTGAAACAATTGCTTTATGGCTGATCGAAATCCATGACAAATGGACCGTCCCCAACTGGATGACTCATACAAGACAGAACATACCCATTCTCAACCTCATCGGGCTCAAGTGCATAGTTAACATCCATAGATGCTCTTCCAGAAGTCATTTTACAACGGCACGAGCAACATACGCCACCTTGACAAGAGAACGGCGCATCGATACCTGCATCAAGCGCAAAATCGAGAATAGACTTCCCTGAACGCTTCACACTTAAAGTTGTTGTCACGCCGTCAAGAACAACTGCAACATCAACGTGATCGCTCGAAGCGGATGCTTCGGGCGCCTGGACTTCCTTCTCTTTTTTAGGAGACGAAGACGTGAAAAGCTCAAATTTTATCTTCGATTCATCCATCCCTGTGCTTAAAAGGGCATCCTTACCGGCCAATATCATTTCTTCAGGACCACATAGATAGGAAACATCATAAGATGAGGGGGAAATGACTTCCTTGAAAATTCTGTCGAAACGCGCGCGATCAAGTCGCCCTCCAAACATCTCAATTTCTACTGGCTCTCTGGTGAGTAGATTGAAAATCTGAATTCTTTCAAGATAGATGTCTTTGAGATCGGCAAGTTCATCTTTGAAAATAATGCTGGCCGTTTCCTTATTAACATAGAAAAGAGCAAATCGAGAATCCGCAGAGGAATGAAGCGTTTCTTTAATGATACTGATGATGGGCGTAATTCCTGAACCGGCAGCAAACCCCAAATGATTCTTCTCATTGGAACTGGTGGCTGCAGTAAACCTACCCTCAGGAAGCATTGATTCCAAAATATCGCCAACGGCAAGCACACGATTCGCATAGGTGCTAAATTTTCCGCCAGGCACCTCCTTCACTGCAACACGCAAAACACCTTCGTAAGGAGCCGAACAAAGAGAATAACTTCTACGTACATCTTCCCCATCAATCTTGGTGCGAAGCGTCAGGTATTGCCCCGCTTTGTAATGAAACGTTTCGCCGGAGACAGACTCGAGAAGCAAAGAAACTGAATCAACTGTTTCTCTTCTTATTTCAACGACCCTGAAATTATGGAATTTAGACATGGCGCAAAGTTAATTCGGGAAAACTAATTTTGAATGATTTGATCTAAATCATATCTAAAAAAACCTTATACGAGTATCTTTGGAATATGATTGAAACTCAAGAGCAGTTAATAAAAGCGTTTGATGCCTATGTTGCTGCGGATAAGAAGATTGAACCAAAGGATTGGATGCCTGACGCGTACCGCAAGACTTTGATCCGCCAAATCTCGCAACATGCGCATTCTGAAATAGTAGGCATGCTCCCCGAAGGGCAGTGGATTACACGTGCGCCTAGCCTCCAACGTAAGGCCATTTTACTCGCAAAAGTGCAAGATGAAGCAGGACACGGATTGTATTTATATTCTGCAGCAGAAACGTTGGGCATAGACAGGGCTGAGATGGTGGATGATTTGCTTTCAGGCAAAGCAAAATACAGCAGCATTTTTAATTACCCCTCGCTCACATGGGCCGATATCGGAGCAATAGGTTGGCTCGTTGATGGTGCCGCAATTATGAATCAAGTTCCTCTATGCAGGTGCAGTTATGGGCCGTATGCCAGAGCTATGACTCGTGTTTGCAAGGAAGAAAGCTTTCATCAACGTCAAGGATATTCAATCATGATGCAACTGATGAAAGGCACCGATGCGCAGAAAGAAATGGCACAAGATGCGCTGAACAGGTGGTGGTGGCCCTCCCTCATGATGTTTGGCCCAAGCGACAGTGAAAGTATGCACAGCTCACAGAATATGAAGTGGAATATCAAACGCTTCTCCAATGACGAGCTTCGACAACGAATGGTAGACATGACCGTTCCACAGGCAGAATGTATCGGGTTAAAAATGCCGGATCCAGACCTGAAATGGAATGAAGAGAAGGGGGGGCACGATTTCGGAGAAATAAATTGGACAGAGTTCTATGATGTCATCGCTGGAAACGGCATTTGCAACAAAGAACGATTGGAAGATCGAAATAAAGCGCACAATGATGGTGAATGGGTAAGAGATGCCGCGTTGGCCTATTCCGAAAAAAGAAACGCAAATAAATAACGATGATTGAGAATAAAAGCAACTGGCCCCTTTGGGAAGTTTTTGTGAGAAGTCGTCAAGGCCTTGGACACAAACACGTAGGGAGTCTTCACGCTGCTGATGCGGAGATGGCGATTGGGAACGCACGCGATGTATACACGCGCAGACAAGAAGGCGTCAGCATCTGGGTTGTCCCCGCAGAATCCATTACAGCGAGTTCTCCTTCAGATTCGGAAGCATTATTTGACCCTGCGAACGACAAGGTCTACCGCCATCCCACATTCTTCGTCCTTCCTGACGAGGTCAACCACATGTAACTTACAGTGAATCAAAATCAACATATGGATGCGCTTTTGCGCTTAGGAGACGACGCCCTCGTTCTTGCCCAACGTCTTGGTGAATGGTGTGGCCATGCGCCCGCTCTTGAGGAAGACATCGCCCTCACGAACATTGCGCTTGATCTGATAGGCCAAACCCAATCCTACCTCTCCCTGGCTGGATCACTCGACCCAGTCGCTCCTAAAACAGATGACGAACTCGCTTTTCTACGTTCAGAGAACGAATTCAAGAATTTACTTCTTGTAGAGCAACCAAATGGACATTTCGGAGATACAATCGCACGACAATTTTTGTTCGACACGTATGCACTGTTACGTGCTGAACATATCGCACAACAAACATTCGATTTGGATGCAGCTGCCATTGCCGCAAAAGCAGTAAAAGAAATCCGATATCATGCGGACCACAGCAGCAAATGGATCATTCGACTTGGAGACGGAACCTCAGAAAGTCACACACGTATTCAGAAATCAATTAACGATTTGTGGGGATTTACTGGTGAGATGTTTGCCGCTGATGAAGTAGACAACGCTGGAGCCATCGCTGGACTCCTGCCCGACCTCAGCGCATTGAAAACACAATGGGATGTAGAGATCGACAGTGTGCTTTCGGAAGCAACACTCATGCGACCAAAAGACGGTGCAATGAAAACAGGCGGAAGAACAGGTATTCACACAAAAGAACTGGGAATCATGCTTGCCGAGATGCAGATACTCCCACGTACACATCCTGGCGCGAGCTGGTAAGCCGACTATCTTGACTTAAATGATTGACCGCTCTCCTTCCTCACTAGTTAACGCAGTAAGCCGTCAATTACAAGACGTCATGGACCCCGAACTGCCGTTTTTGAGTGTAATAGATATGGGGATCCTGCGAGACGTGCGCTTCGAAAATGGCCACATTATTTGCGTTATCACACCCACATATTCAGGATGCCCCGCGACGGAAGTCATTTCCAAAGATGTACTTAAAGCAGCAAGAGTCATTGATTCTGACGCCGAAGTTCAAGTTGTTTTGTCCCCCGCATGGACCACAGACTGGATCTCTATTGAAGCGCGAGAGAAAATGACGGCAAATGGCATTGCGCCGCCTGAAGGATCAAGCCACGACAAGGCGTTCTTGACAGGAGATGGACACATCATCCCCTGCCCTCTTTGTAAGAGCAAAGAAACGAAACTCATCTCACCCTTCGGTTCTACACCATGCAAAGCATCATTCACTTGCAACGCATGCCTCGAACCTTTTGAACATTTTAAGTGCTTTTAACATGAGTGAGTCAAAAAACACCATCCACCCAGTCGTCACAAAAATGTTACTCGGAGACAAAATGACTGACTGGCTCAAGGCTGAAGTTCTTGATAGCCGACCTGGATTCTGTCGTTTATCTATGATTGCGAGAGAAGAAATGGCAAATGGGTTTGGAATCATACATGGGGCAATCACATTTGCACTTGCCGACAGTGCGATTGCATTTGCTGCAAATGCCCATGGACGTCATGCCGTGAGTCTCACGACTTCAATTCGCCATTTGGCAGCTGTGAATCCAGGCGACCTCATCACTGCTGAAGCAACCGTGACGAACTTAAAGCACCGGATTGTCAATGTCGATGCCACAATAACAAATCAAGACGGCGTTTGTGTTGCGGATGTTCGAGCGACTGGCTACAGGAAGAAAGAAGCGTGGTAAACGCCCTTGAGCGCGAGCAACTCTTCATGAGTACCCGATTCTATTAATGACCCTGCATCGATTACAAAAATCCGATCTGCGTCCCGAATGGTGCTCAATCTGTGCGCCACGATCAAAGATGTACGATCTTGCGTAATGGAGGTTGTTGCGCGCTGAATCATCTGTTCTGATTCAGAATCTATTGAGGAGGTTGCCTCATCTAAAATGAGGATACTTGGTGAAGCGACATACGCTCTCATAAATGCGATTAATTGACGCTGCCCCACAGACAACATCGCTCCCCGTTCTCTAACATGAAGATCTAGCGCATCGTCATATTTCTTAATAAACGTATCCGCCCCTACTTTCTCCGCGGCTTCCCAAATCATCTTGTCGGTAACAGCAGCATCATGAAAGGTCACATTAGCTCTCAGTGTGTCGGACATCAGAAAAACTTCCTGCTGTACAACCCCGACATTCTCCCTTAAGTGTGACAGAGAAATATCTCTTATATCCACACCGTCAATCAGAATTTGACCTTTTTGGTAGTCATAAAACCGAGACAACAAGTTAATCACGGAACTCTTACCTGCACCCGTTGCACCGACAAAAGCCACTGTTTCACCTGGCTCTATTGTAAAAGAAACACCCTTCAGAACCCAATTTTCTTCACTGTAAGCAAACCACACATCTTTAAACTCTATTTTTCCATCAAAGACCAAATCATCTCTCGTTCCTTCATCTGAAATGCGTTCGTCGATGTCAAAAAGTTTAAACACCCGAGCGGCATTCACAACACCCATCTGCAGCACATTAAAACGATCAGCCAGTTGTCGTATCGGACGGTACAACATAAAGACATACAAGATAAACTGAAGCAACATCCCCAGAGTCACTTCACCCCTGACGACTCCACCTACACCTAACCAAAGCAGCAGAGCCACACTCGTCGCACTCAGCATCTCCACAACTGGAAAAAAAATACTAAAGGCCTTGATCGAGCTCACATTCGCATCTTGATGAGACGTATTCAGTTTTTCAAATTTATCTGCTTCCACATCTTCTCTACTGAACGCTTGAACAATATGCATTCCTGTCACATGTTCCTGAACAAATTCGTTCATCTTGGACACTTGATTTCTGACATCAGCAAAGGATTTCTTGATGTGCTTTTGAAAAACGCGTGTGGCAAGAAGTAAAACCGGAATCGGCAGAATAATAATCAGTGTGAGCTTCAGGTCAATGATTAACATCGCTGTAAGAACAACCACTAAAGTCAATAAATCTCCAATTGCATTCAGCAAACCATTTGAAAACACATTCGCAATCCCATCTATGTCGCTGACTAGCCGCGTCACTAACTTACCGACAGGCATTCTGTCAAAGAATTTCAAGCGAAAAGAAACGATGTGCTTAAACAACTTCGAGCGCAAATCTAGAGACACACTTTGGGCAACCCAATTCGCCAAGTATGTGACATGGTACTTGAGGTAAGCCTCAGATAAAAGCACACCGATGATTGCAGCAAAGATCTTGAGCATCCCTTCATAGTCACCATTCGCAATCTCAACATCTACTGCATGTTTAATTAAAGCAGGTCTGACCCAAACGATGGAAGAAAGAACAACGATCAATATACCCGTGAAGACAAACCTCTTTTTATAGGGCTTTACTTGGGTTAAAATCGTCCCTAAAGTCTTGTTTTTGTTTTCAAACATTCCAAATGCGAAGGTAGTATGTATTGTCAGTTAGTCTCGCCCAAGGCAGTATAGAAATAGTGCACTAAGATTCAAACGTGAATCTTACTTACAAAGACATCTTTCGGATACATAACTCTGGAAAGATAAAGGCCACAACCTGGAGCTGACTTGCCTGCACGTGTGCGATCACATGAGGAAATCACATCTTTAAATTCATCTATAGTCATTTTGCCTCTCCCCACATCTAAAAGCGTTCCGACGATTGCCCGAACCATGTTACGCAAATATCTGTCTGCGGAAATTTCGATGCGTAAACGGGAAGAATCAAAGGAAATAATCTCCAATTTCCGAACATCACATATTGTCGTTTTCACATCGCTACCGGTTTTACAGAACGCAGCAAAGTCACCTTGAAAAATCAGATGGCTTGCCGCAGTTCGCATCGCAGAAATATCGAGAGACCCGAAAATTCGGGCAGAGCGACCTGAAAGGAAGGGGTCTTTTTCTGTATGAAGTTGATAGGTGTATGACCTGTCACATGCATCAAATCGAGCGTGAGATTTAGGCTGGACTTCAGAGATCGAAAGAATCGCCACATCATTATCAAGCATCCCATTCAGCTTAAATGCCAGCTGCGAAAGAGAGTCAAATCGGGAGGCAGGAAGCGCTGGGATGTCGCAGTGAGCGACATAGTAAGAAGCGTGCACCTCAGCATCAGTTCTTCCACAACCAAGGATTGAAGTCGGGCGCCCACACAAACGTTCTAAGGCCTCCTCTATAACTTGCTGTACAGATATAGAAAATGGCTGACGTTGCCAACCGTGATAATTTGTACCGTTATAGGCAAGCTCAATAAAGACCCTCACATCTTTTTTTTTATGACCAGGAAGCGATTGTTTCGCTTTTGTATTCCCCAGCTTCGAGTTTGTCCTTGATGTTCGAAAAGACTTTAATGGTGAAGTCCACATCTGCTTGAGTGTGAATCGCCGTAGGGATTAACCGAAGCATAATCGTGTCTTTAGGAACGACAGGGTAAACGACTATCGAACAAAAAATACCATGATTTTCACGCAGATCTACCGTCAGGTTTGTCGCCTCCCCGAGCCCACCTTGCAAGAAAACTGGCGTCACACACGAATTCGTTTTTCCAATATTGAATCCAGAAGATTTAAGTCCAGACTGAAGTGAAGTTGCAATCTTCCATAAATTATCCTTATGCTCAGAAGAGTCACGAAGCATTTGAAGACGCTTACGGGCGCCAACTACAATTGGCATTGGAAGTGCTTTTGCAAAAGTCTGCGAGCGCATGTTGTAACGAAGAAAATCAATCACATCTTCATCTCCCGACACAAAAGCGCCAATCGTCGCCATCGCCTTTGCGAAAGTACCGAAGTAAACATCGATTTGGTCGTGGCATCCCTGATGGTCTCCCGCGCCGCGCCCTTGTTCTCCTACGGTACCAAATCCATGGGCATCATCCACAAAAAGGCGAAAACCAAATTCTTTTTTGAATGTGCATATCTCAGCGAGCTTTCCTTGATCTCCAGCCATACCGAAGACCCCTTCAGTCACAACCAAAATACCACCTCCAGTAACATCTGTTATGTTTTTTGCGCGTTCAAGTTGCTTCGCAAAACTCTCCATATCGTTGTGAGAAAATACAAATCTCTTTCCTTGGTGAAGACGAACTCCGTCCACCATGCAGGCATGAGACTCGCTGTCGTACACAATGACATCATGACGACTTACAAGCGCCTCAATGGCAGACTGGCATCCTTGGTAACCAAAGTTTAACAAGAAGGAGTCCTCCTTCTGCATAAACTCAGAGAGATCATTTTCAAGTGCTTCATGTTCTGAAGTTTGGCCTGACATCATTCGGGCGCCCATAGGATACCCCATCCCCCATTTCGCAGACGCTTCTGCATCAACCTTACGAACCTCAGGGTGATTGGCAAGTCCCAAATAATTATTGACTGACCAAACCAACACTTCTTTGCCTCTAAAGGTCATGTGATTTGAAATTTCACCTTCTAATTTAGGGAAGGTAAAGTAACCATGTGTTTCTTTAGCGTGTTGACCAAGAGGTCCTCGGTCATTGCGAATGCGATCAAATATATCCAAGCGAATTTATTTTTAGATGTACTCGCAAAATTACTGCATCCAAACTAAAGTTTACAATAAGGTCTTACTAACTTCGCACTTGATTCGCTCCAATATGTTCAAAACTTCATTTATTGTTTCTTCTTTGGCGGTTTTATTCCTTTTTGCATCGGGATGTTCTGAATACAGCAAAGTATTGAAGAGCTCAGACGCAGAACTCAAGTGGGAATATGCCCAGACAGCATTAGATTCAGGGAAGTGCTTCAAAGCTTTGCCTTTGCTTGAAGAACTGGTGGGGCTGACAAGAGGCACACAACGCGCCCAAAAGGTGCAATACAACTATGCCCAAGCACATTATTGTGTGAATGATTTTTATTTGGCCAGGTATTATTTACACACCTTTGCAAAAACTTTCCCAAACAGTGAACTGGTCGAAAGTGTCGAGTTTGAAGCAGCAATCTGTAGCTACAATTTATCTCCTAACTGGTCATTAGACCAAACAGAAACGATTTTGGCCGTGCAAGAACTGCAAGTATTTATGGACAGATACCCCGCTTCAGTTCACCGCGACAGCAGCCAAACCATGATCGACTTACTTCGTGCAAAACTCGAAAAGAAATCGTTTGAATCAGCAGCCATATATCACAAAATAGGACACTATAAGAGCGCCACAATTGCGATGAAAAATGCTTTGAAAGACTTTCCTGACTCTCAATACCGAGAAGAACTTCAGTTTTTAATCCTCGACAGCTACTACCAATATGCGATTCAGAGTACAAATAGAAGGAAACTTGCTCGATTTAACGATGCTACGCTTGCTTTTCATACCTTTGCAACCCGATTTCCAGACAGTTCTTATATCCCTGATGCGGAACGAATCTATAAAAACTGTGTGAAAGGCGTGGAAATACTACAATCTGAAGAAAAATAGCAGAATGAACTTTAAGAACGTAAAAGCTGAAAGAACTACGGAAACCCGTAATACTCACAAAATCGAAACACTCGGTACAGGGAATCTTTATGAAACAATTGTTTTGCTTTCGAAAAGAAGCAACCAGCTTTCCCAAGATTTAAAGAAAGAATTGGCTGAAAAGATGGAAGAGTTTGTGATTCCAAATGACACACTTGAAGAGGTGTTTGAGAACCGTGAGCAGATTGAAATTTCCAAGTTTTACGAAAGACTTGCAAAACCTCACAGCATTGCAATAAAGGAACTTGAAGACGCGCAGATTTATTTTCGTCACGATGAAAAAGTAAAAGATCTTGATTTAGTCCTCGAGGTGAAAGCTGAGGCAAAAGCGACTGAAGACAAGGCAGACGACAAAGCAGACGATAAGGTGGCGGAGACGAAGACTGAAGACTCAGCCTCATAAACGTGTGATATGACCGGATTTCCGGACTCCCAGGACGACCAACTGACTTTGCTGGGGCGTCGAGTTTTATTAGGCATTACAGGAAGTATTGCTGCTTACAAATCTGCATTCCTCGCAAGAGAGTTGATTAAAAGAGGTGCCGAAGTCAGGATTGTCATGACACCCAGCGCCACAGAATTTATTACGCCACTCACCCTTGCAACTTTGGTGGGCAACCCTGTTCACTCTGATTTTACTGAAAGCATTGAGTCTGGAGCGTGGACAAACCATGTGGAATTGGGGCTGTGGGGCGATCTTTTTCTTGTGGCTCCATGTACTGCACAAACATTGTCTTTTTTTACGCAAGGCGCTTGCACCAATTTACTACAAGCTGTATTTCTGAGTTCCAGATGTCCTGTAGTTGTTGCTCCAGCAATGGACCTAGACATGTTTACAAATGCCGCAACACAAGAAAACTTAAAAAAACTATCCGAAAGAGGGATTAAAATCATTGAACCTACTTCCGGCGCACTGGCAAGTGGCTTAGATGGGCAAGGGCGTATGGAGGAACCTGAGGTAATCGCTGACTTTGTAGAGACATTCTTTTTGAGCAACATGCCATTGTCAGGTATAAAAGTTGTCGTCACAGCTGGGCCTACAGAAGAGCCTATTGATGCAGTCAGATATTTGGGGAACAGAAGTACAGGGAAAATGGGATTTGCGTTGGCAAGCCGTTTGGCCGATCTCGGAGCACACGTTACGCTTATCGCAGGCCCCGTAAATATAAAGACCCCTCAGAGACTCGCTGAGAGAATCGATGTGAGTACTGCACAGGAAATGTATGATGCAACCACACGCATCTGGCCGTCCATGGACGCCGGAATAGCATGTGCGGCTGTTGCAGACATGAGACCTGTCGATCCCGCAAATAAAAAACTTCACCGAGGGGATTTGCCTGATTCCATTTCACTAGAAAACACACCCGACACATTGCTTGAAATGGGACGAACAAAAACGTCGAGTCAAGTATTGATGGGGTTCGCTTTAGAAACCGATTCAGTAGAAGACAGCTTAAAGAGTGCCGAATCGAAGCTCAAAAGAAAGAACCTGGACTTTGTGGTTATGAACACGCTGGCTGACAAAGGGGCAGGATTCAACCTCGACACAAATAAAGTAACTGTGCTTCAAAGTGTCGGAGCGCATACTGAAAAGCGTATTTTTGAGTTAAAGACAAAAAGAGAAGTCGCTTATGATCTTATTGAGCTTCTTTCAACCCTTCTGATTTAAAAAAATGACGTTAGATTTCCCTTCAATATATCCCTCCGATTTATTTAAAGCGTGTGTTCTATTTGGGGCAATTATTCTTGCAAACCCCTCTAAAATCAATGCACAAGAATTAAACTGCTCCGTTCAAGTCATCGCGCCTCAAATTGCCAATGTGGAACCAAGCGTCTTTGAAAGTCTGGAAGACGGGATTCGAGAATTCATGAATGGACGTCGGTGGACAAACGACAATTTCTCATTCGACGAACTGATAGAATGCACAATGCAAATCACGATCAGTGAAGCCATTGGAAACACTCGATTTAGTGGTTCTATTCAGATACAGAGCAACCGCCCTGTTTTCAATTCAGACTACAACACACCTGTTTTGTTTGTTCTGGATGGCGACTTTGAATTTGAGTGGGTTAATGGAACTTCGATTCTTTTCAATCAAGGTCAACACAGAGACAATTTGAGTTCTGTGCTTGCATATTATTCATACATGATTATCGGGATGGATTACGACAGTTTTGGATTGGAGAGTGGTTCAGAATATCTGCTGAAGGCCCAAACCATCGTTGCAAACGCTCAGAACGCTGGCGGAAGTGGATGGAAGGCGAGTCAAAGCAAGCAAAATAGATATTGGCTCGTTGAGAATTACTTAAGCCAAACATTCAGACCGCTTCGTTTGTGCATGTACAATTACCACCGAAAAGGCTTTGATTTGTTATACGATGACATCGAGACCGCCAGGTTAAATATCGCGGATGCACTTATAGAGATGAGATCTACGAATAGGATTCGTCCGGGCTCGTATAATTTACAAGTGTTTTTTCTAGCAAAACATGATGAAATCATTAAACTTTTTGCTCCAGCATCAGAAGCAGAAAGAGTAAGACTCCTCCCCGTCCTCAAACAAATGGATCCGGGAAATATTTCTAAGTATGATAATGCATTGATGTAGTCAACCTTGTTAACTCGACTCTATATAAAAAACTTCGCATTAATAAGCGACCTCACTTTAGATTTTAAAGATGGGCTCACTGTTGTAACCGGCGAAACCGGATCTGGAAAGTCCATCCTATTGGGCGCATTGGGTTTGGCTATAGGCGCTCGGAGCAACAGTTTAAACGTGAGGCATGGTACTGATCTATGCATTGTTGAAGCCACCTTCAACTCTCCCATTCTAAATAAAATTCTCGTTGATTTCAATCTGGAATTTGGCTCTGAAAAAGAAAGCGTTGTGATTCGAAGAGAAGTAAGATCGACAGGCAAATCACGATCCTTTATTAATGATTCACTTGTTACTGCAGGTATCCTCAGAGAAGTGGGAAACAAACTCGTAGATCTCCATGGTCAAGATGAAACAAGGGCTTTAATGGACAGAGTCACCCGGTTAGACCTTCTGGATGATTTCGGCGAACATGTGACCGTGAGAGATGCTTACCGAGCTGCATTTTCAGCATGGCGTTCAGCAGTGGATTCGCTCAACACATTAGAAGCTGAAGCGAATCAACCTCAATCTGACAGAGATTATATTAAATTTCAACTTGAAGAACTGTCCGAATTGGGACTACACTCCTTGAATCAGGAGGAACTGGAGGAGGAACACAATCGTCTTAAACACGCGACAGAACTTGCGACGGGGCTCCATGCTTCGTTTGAACTTTTAGACAACCACCCCGAAGGCAGGGATGCCATTTCTGCAGTAGAAAGGGCCATAAAAGAAATGGAAGCCATTGAAATGTACAGCAAAGATGCTTTCGACTTACTAGAAAGACTTAAAAGCGTACATATTGAAATGCGGGATATCGCACTTGAATCAAGTCATTTATCCGAAAGCATTCAGCACGACCCCACAAGATTAGATTTGATAAACGCAAAAATGGAAGCGCTGTCCAGTGCACTTCACAAACACAATGTTCCAAATGCCGGAGCTCTGTCACTCGTGGAACAAGAGTTAAACAGAAGGATAGAGAAGTGTGATGGAATAGAAGAAGAAATCAACAGTGCGCGGGCAGCTGTAAAAGTCAAAAAAGAAGCTTTGGATCAAGCTGGAAAAGTTTTGATGAAGGAACGTAAGAAGTCTGGAAAGGAACTGATGAATCTGGTCCACCATCAATTGGCCCCGCTCAAGCTCCCACATGTAGAAATGTCTTGGGCCTTTTCTGAACTAAATTCACCAGACCTTATAGGAATAGAAGATGTGGAGCTGTTGTTTAGTGCAAACCCTGGGTCTCCGCCCCAACCCATTTCACACATTGCCTCTGGTGGAGAGCGGAGTCGCGTAATGCTCGCATTTAAAGCGGCATTGGCCAAACGCACCAAAGTCCCCACCATTGTATTAGACGAAATTGATACGGGAGTATCAGGCGATGTGGCCACACGCATGGCATCTACCATGCGCGAGATGTCATCGGGTCAACAAGTGTTTTCTGTAACGCACCTTGCTCAAGTTGCTGCATCTGGAAACCATCACCTTGAAGTAAGTAAAAAGACAAACAACAGGGAAGCTGTTACGCAAGCTGTATATCTCGCGACGCAAGAACGCAATGAAGCGATTGCAACGATGCTAAGTGGAAGCCAAGTGAGTGAAGAGGCACGAGCCGCAGCTAAAGTTCTTCTGTCACACTAAGTATAGCTTAGAATTTCCAGTCTAAAGAAATTGAGGGAAGAAACGGAAGTTGATTCTTCCTTTGACCTGTCAGACGATTGATGTAAAATACATTTTCACGGCTGTAGACATTTGTGACACCAGCAGTAAAATCCAAATCACCTCCCATCACATCTTTGAATGTTCTTTTCACACTCATGTCAAGTCTGTGATATGAAGGAAGACGACCCTCGTTTAAATCCGCATAATAAATGGAGACCTGTCCTGCATTTTGGGTGATATAATCTGAATAGATTCCATCATTCACATTTGGGGATTGATAGTAACCCTGGCTTTGCGTAAATGGCAAACCTGATCCCAAGGCCCATCTCGCACTTATTTGCCATTCCTTGTTCGCCCCGAAATCTTGAGAAGCAACAAGATTTACATTGTGACGCCTGTCAAATACCGGGTCGTACCATCTGTCCCCATCCCACCTGTCAACATTTCCTAGTCCGTAAACGAGCCAGAGATAAGAATTGCGTTTTTCGTATTTAAGGACCATATCAACCCCATTTGCAAACCCGCTTTCTATAATGTAATCAAGACGAAGAACTTCAGGCACATCGTTGTGATCTGCATCGTCGGGAAATAGTTTTTGGCGATTTGTATTCGTGAGTTGGGTGAAATGTTTTACGTAACCTTCAACATTGAGGTTGAGGAATTCTGTAAGATCATACTCAAATCCAGCAACGACGTGATTTGCGGTTTGGAGTGAATGAGCCACATCTCTAACAGTACCAGATGGTGTCGTAAACTCATCTTGGAGGTTGTCTGGTCCAGAAAGAAATCCATAGAACAAATTCACCACATCTCTGTCAGAGTTTGCTGAGATAATGTTTTGTGAATACATGCCTGCAGCCAACTTCAGACGAAGTCGCTCATTGTATTTATATTTCATACCTATTCTAGGTTCTGGACGAAACTTCGACAATGAACTGTAGTATTGAAGGCGCAAACTAGGCTGTATGATAAGCTTTCCTCTGTTTATTGTGTAATCAACATAACCGCCAAATTCAGTTGTGTTCTCGACTTGCTTGACAACTACGCTTAGCGCATTAAATGTCTTATAATCCGTTTCTACACCGACCACTTCAAGCCCATATTGAATGTTATCCTCACCGAGGACGTACTTGAAATCTAAACCAAAGTTGAAACCATTGACATTGCTATATCTGTCTGGCAACGTCTCCTCTAAAAGATCTATGCTGTAGTTACTCAAGGCAAAATGTCCATTTACAAGAACTGCTGACCCAGGAGGAACAATGGTAAACGTTCCACCTCCACCCACATTTTTCCAACCGTAATCCGCAAATGATGTACCTGTAGAATCATCTAAAACACTTGCATTGTCTGAAAAACCGAAACCGAATAAACTCAGCTTAGAACCAGAACCTCCAAATGTAATCTTTCCATAACTATCTGTAAATCCAAATGGCAATCGACCCCCATCTATATATGGATATAAAAATTCAGATGTTTTCTCTAAATAACTGTGTTTTAAAGACAACAAGTAACTGATCCCTCCTGAATTATTACTCATTTTCTTTAATGGCCCCTCTAACAAGATTTTTGAACCGAAAGGACTTGCACCTAAAATGACTTTCTGTTCACGCATATTTCCATCTCGCGTTTTAATATCCATTACTGAAGAAATACGCCCCCCATATTTTGCAGAAAAAGCACCTGTATATATATCGGCATTCGCAATTGCATCCGAATCAAACACGCTAAACAATCCAATGCTGTGAAAAGCATTGTAAATAATCATTCCATCTAACAACACTTTGTTTTGAATAGGGGAACCTCCTCGAATGTATAATTGTCCCCCTTGGTCACCTGTAGATACGAATCCTGGAAGAACTTGAAGCACCTGGACCAAATCAGGTGTACCTCCAAAGCTAGGGATATGCTTAAGGTCTGCAGGCCTGATGGTTTCCACAGACATACGTACACTGTTCCTCTGCTCTTCCCTGTCTGCATTCACTTCTGCTCCACCAAGTTGAATTACACCTTCATCTAGCAAATAGCTTTTTGTAAGTACTTTACCTGACTTTATATAAATCTTTTCTTTAATATTTTCATACTCAATACTAGATACCACCAAGGAATATTCTCCTTCGGGAACTTTACTTAAACTGTAGAAACCTGAGACGTCAGTGATGACACCATATGATGTCCCTTCGAGGGATACACTGGCAAACATAACCGCTTCTCCAGATGATTTAGACTGAATAAATCCCTTGACTGTGCCCTGAGAAAAAAGGGGGGCACAAAAGAGGAAAGCGCATAGCGTAACTATGTAAATCAGACCGTTTCTAGTTTCTTGCATGGACGCGCAAATATAACACCTATTGCCATCATCTTTTTTTCTATTATCTTTCGGCATGAAATCTGCTATAAAGTAAACATGAAGACAATTACAATCCATAATGCTTGGCTACTCAGCTTGCTGTTCATTGCCTCTCTCACTCTTTCTAACGATATAAGTGCCCAAAGAGGCAAGCAAGACAACGAGGAAAAACCCCGTAAACCGCTCATCTCTGAACAGGAATACAACAAACTGTTAATGTGGATCGTTGACGAGAAGTATGAAAACGTGCTGTACAAATGCATTCGATACACAGAGGACGATAAAACCAAGAAGGAACCTCTGCCCTATATATACATGGGGCAAGCTTATCTGGGAGTTCACCTCACAGATGACCCCGATCTGAGAGAACAGTATCAGTCAGATAAAAACAAAGCCTTAAAGAACAGCTTAAAATACACTTCTAAGTTTGTCAAAAAGGACAAGGAAAAAGAGTTTTACCATGAATTCACTGAGTTCTACGACATCCTTTGGGGCGAAACAAAAAACGCCGCTGAAACGGAGGTGGACAATATGAAATACACAAAAGCAAAGTCTTACTACAAGTACTTAACGGATATCGACCCTGAAGACCCAGGAGCTTGGTTAATGTATGCCGCCGTATATCAGCAACTTAACTCCAAAAAAGAAGCCAAGGAAACGTACGAAAAAGCACGTAATCTCATGTTAGATTTCGGTGGACGTGGCTTAAGAGAAGTACAAACTGAGCTTCTTCATTCTGCAATCATTTACAATGCTGAAATGCTGTCTACTATTGATAGAGCTGCAGCATTAGAGTGGCTCGCACTTGGTGACGACTTGTTCAGTGGAGACCGAGAGTTTGAAGCTGTTAAGCGAAGTATCGGAGGATGATTGTCAAAGAAGTAGACGACACGTCCACTCCTGAATATCAGCACCCATTTCTCAGCCCTTCATGGCTAAATTTCTGTGGCGCGAGCTATACCATTTTCGAAACAGGAACAAGTGTGTCTGCCCTTTCTAGATTTTCCATGCGCGGGATCCATGTCCTGGCAACGCCCCCTTGGGCTTTAGATTGTGGCCTTTCATGCCAGATTTCTACTGAAGAATACATCGCACTAACCTCAAATTGGAGCGCTCGGCCAGAGACCTTAAAAATCATTGACCTCCCTCCCTTGCCAGAGAATTCAAACCTCACAAAGGCCAGTATCAAAGTAAATACGCCGAGGTCTTTTAAAATTCAGTGGAAACATACGCGACAGATTCTTTTAGAGACTCCACTTCCTAACAACAGGAGAAAACAAACCAAAAGGGCGGAACGAGAAGGAATCACATGCCACCTCTCAAAAGACTGGTCGAATGTCCTCTCACTCCACCATGAAAGCCGAATAAGAAAAGAAATACATTCAGACAGCTTTCAACTGAGCACACTGCTGAACTCTGTTTCAACGATGACATCTAGTTTTGCTGTAGAAGCTGTGTCTGCTGACGGAAATTGTATTGCTGCTGGAGGGTTCGTTATCGTGAATGAAGACACGTGCCTGTATTCATTTGGTGGGCAATCTCGCAGTAAAATTTCAGGAATCGCATCTGTGGCCATGCTTTCATGCGCGATGGAAGAGGCGCGATCTCATGGGGTGACTACATTCGATTTCGGAGGAAGTGCCGATCCAGGAGTAGATCGCTTTTACAAGGAGTTTGGTGCGACTAGAGTGGCTCGGGCACGGCTTATCTATGCTTCATGGTGGCTTAGACCATTTTTAAGATTTATACGCCCGGATTTGACTTAAGGGCGAGATCCAGAATTGTACATGGATTCAATAATCTCCACCACTTCTATGCCTTCAGAAATCGGGGTTGAGATTTGGGCGCCATTTCGAAGGACATCGACCACGTTAGAGATGACATGGTGGTGATTCGAGGCCGACCCTTTGTAAGCACCGTAATCGTTTGGAGGAGCTGAAGTGGGGAGGTCCGTCATTTCGTAGTCCAAAATGTCACAATGAACCACCTTTTCCATATACTGACCAGCGATGCGGAGTGTACCATGTTCAGCAATTAAGGTGAGTGAACTTTCAAAGTTAGATTTGAACAAAGCGGTCGAGAAAGTGAATGACCCCCATCCTGAGCGAATGAAGTCAAAGGAAATAGATCCAGAATCTTCAAACTCGGTATTGTGGATGTGAGATTGGTTTTTAAAGATGGCACTCGGAGAAGATATCCCGCCAAAAATCCAATACATGACATCTATAAAGTGTGAAAACTGTGTGAAGAGCGGCCCTCCATCTAGCGCCATCGTCCCACGCCAAGGACTGGATGCATAATATGAATCGTCCCTGTTCCAGAAACATTGGATGTGGACCTGGCGGATTTCACCTAGTTTACCCGACTCAACAAGAGATTTCAGCCACACAGAAGGAGGTGCAAAACGGTTTTGCATGACACAAAAGACATGTTTGCCTGCCGTGGTCGACGCTTCTGCCACAAGACGCGCATCGGATACAGAAAGGGCAATGGGTTTTTCTAGAACGACATGACATCCCGCCTTGAGAATCTGAATGCACTGCGCTGCATGAAGTCCGTTGGGAGTACATACGCTGATTACTTCTGGAAGGGGGGATTGGGCAAGCAAAGCATCAATGGATTGATAGACCGAGATCTGCTCACCCTCAGAATCACTTTCTAGAGAAGACGACACGTCCACAACATCTGCAACAGATCTCAGTTCAGCACCGGGATGTGCGTGAATGGTAGCGGCATGGCGTTTTCCGATATGGCCATAGCCCAAAACGGCAAAAGAAACTGGATTTTTCACTTGGGCAAATGTACAAGAGTGAAGGGAGAATCGGACAGGGTGTCAGGTTTCTGTCTCTTAAAAAAGAGAAAATGACATATAAAACTGACAAGATGCACGTTGCACTCTCAAATTTTGGAGTGGCAAGGGATTTGTCTAAGAGGAGATGTAAACAAACGAAAAAACAAAAAAAAACAAAAGACATGAGTAAAATCATTGGAATCGATCTCGGAACAACCAACAGCTGTGTATCAGTGATGGAGGGAAATGAACCTGTGGTCATTAACAACAGCGAAGGAAAGCGTACGACACCTTCCATCGTTGCATTCATCGCCGACGGCGAAAGAAAAGTAGGTGAGCCCGCAAAGCGTCAGGCCATTACCAACCCTACAAAGACTATTTCTAGTATCAAACGCTTTATGGGCAGTTCTTTTACAGATGTAGCAGAAGACATCAAGCGCATGCCGTATGAAGTCATTAAAGGCGACAACAACACACCCAAAGTGAAGATTGACGATCGCTCATACACGCCTCAAGAGATTTCAGCAATGGTGCTTCAGAAAATGAAGCGCACAGCTGAAGACCACTTGGGAACAGAAGTAACTGCTGCCGTGATTACTGTACCTGCTTACTTCAACGATGCACAACGTCAAGCGACAAAAGAAGCTGGCGAGATTGCTGGACTTGAAGTGAAGCGTATTATCAACGAGCCAACCGCTGCAGCACTTGCTTACGGTCTCGAAAAGAAATCGATTGATCAGAAGATCGTTGTCTTTGATCTCGGTGGTGGTACACACGACGTGAGTATCCTCGAGCTTGGTGATGGTGTGTTCGAAGTGCTTTCTACAGATGGTGACACTCACCTTGGTGGAGATGACTTTGACCAAACCCTAATCGAATGGCTTGTCGCAGAATTCAAGGAAGAAAACAGCGGAATAGACCTCAGCAAAGACCCTATGTCTCTTCAGCGTCTTAAAGAAGCTGCAGAGAAAGCGAAGATTGAACTTTCTAGCACAACGAGCACAGAAATCAACCTTCCCTACATCATGCCTGTAGATGGCGTTCCGAAGCACCTTGTACGTTCATTAACCCGAGCGAAGTTCGAACAACTTTGTGATGATTTAATCAAGCGTTCTATTAAGCCATGTCAGTCAGCGCTTAAAGCTGCTGGACTAAACAAAGGAGATATCGACGAAGTGATACTCGTAGGAGGATCTACGCGTATTCCTGCTGTTCAAGATGCTGTACAGGCATTCTTCGCAAAAGAGCCATCTAAGGGCGTTAATCCTGATGAAGTGGTCGCTATCGGAGCTGCTATTCAAGGTGGTGTTTTATCAGGAGACGTGACAGACGTTCTCCTTCTAGACGTCACACCTCTTTCTCTGGGCATCGAGACAATGGGCGGTGTTTTCACCAAGCTTATCGAAGCCAACACGACAATCCCTACGAAGAAATCTGAAACATTCTCAACTGCAGCGGACAATCAGCCTAGTGTTGACATCCATGTTTTCCAGGGAGAAAGAGCAATGGCCAAGGACAACCACCCCATCGGTCAGTTTCAACTGTCTGACATCCCTCCTGCTCCACGTGGTACGCCACAAATCGAAGTCACTTTTGACATCGACGCAAATGGAATCATCAACGTAAGCGCGAAGGATAAGGCCACTGGCAAAGAGAACAAGGTTCGCATCGAAGCTTCTTCAGGTCTTTCTGAAGCAGACATCGAGCGCATGAAGGCTGAGGCAGAAGCGAACGCTGACGCTGATAAAGAGACAAAGGACAAGGTTGAGACAATCAATCAGGCTGACTCTCTGATCTTCCAAACTGAGAAGCAACTCAAAGAGTTCGGAGACAAAATACCTGCTGAAAAGCTCACTCCGATCAACGAAGCACTCACAGAACTCAAAACGGCTCATGAACTCGGCGATGTCGATGCTTGCAAAGATCGCATCGAAAAGCTCAACACTGCGTTCCAAGCTGCAAGCGAAGAAATGTATGCCGATCAAGGCGCGGGAGCTGATGCAGGAGCTCCAGGTGCGGATGCTTCTGGTTCTAGCGAAGGCGAGCAAGAAGTGACCGACGTCGATTTCGAAGAAGTGACTGACGAAGAGTCAAAGTAATTCCCTCGAAACCCCAGATCTACTTCGAATTCGATTCACAGAATCATATTCGACTTGACTACAAAAAAAGACCCCTTTCACGAGGGGTTTTTTTTTTGCTTGACAGCAATACCAATTCTTATTTAAATCTTATAGTATCTTGGAGGCATGGGAAAAACGAATAAATCTAACCGAAGAGAATTTATAGGAAGGTTGGCAACCATTGGAGGCGTATTGGGGCTTTCACCGTTTACAATAAACCGGATGTTAGGGAGTGAGCTTACAGAATTTGAAGGCAGCCAGAAACTTGAACTGGAGGCAGAAAAAGCCCAAGCAACGATGGTCAGCACCTGGAATCACGGATTAATCGCAAATAAAGTCGGATTTGAAGCACTCGCAAAAGGAGGTTCAGCGCTAGATATGATAGAAGCAGCAGCGCGGATTGTAGAGAAAGACGCAGAAGGACTGAGTGTAGGGTTAGGTGGATTGCCCGACCGAGATGGCATCGTTACGTTAGATGCGTGTTGCATGGACCATTTGGGCCGTGCGGGCTCGGTCGCGGCACTTCAGGACATCATGTACCCCCTTTCAGTGGCACGTAAAGTGATGGAAGAAACACCGCACGTCATGCTCGTCGGAGAAGGCGCGAAGATGTTCGCCCTCGAACAAGGGTTTGAGAGCGTCAACCTTCTCACAGAGAAAGCGCATGAAGCTTGGCAGAAATGGAAAGTGAAAAACGAATACAAGCCCGTGATCAATATCGAAAATCACGATACCATAGGGATTCTCGCATTAGATCACGAAGGGCGACTCTCTGGTGGTTGCACAACATCTGGCGTATCGTTTAAGATGCACGGACGTGTAGGTGACAGTCCGATTATCGGAGCCGGGCTTTTCGTAGATGGGAATGTGGGGGCAGCAACTGCTACTGGGCTTGGCGAAGCCGTCATGAGAACGGTAGGCTCGTTCCTGGTGGTGGAATTAATGAGGGGGGGAATGAGTCCACAAGACGCATGTGAAACAGCTGTGAAACGTATCATTGACAGCATGGACGTGACGGACTTACAAGTGGGGTATTTGGCCTTAGATAAACACGGGAACCATGGAGCCCATGCTATACACGGAGGGTTTAATTACGCGCTTACGACAGAAAAGTCCAGTGAGCTGATCAATGCGAGCAATGGTTAAAGATCCAGTAACAACATCCCCATTCTCGGCTTGGATACGCGTCTTAAGGCCCGGGAATTTGATGATTATTGCGGCGTCGATCGCAGTTCTGAGATGGAGCGATTCAAACCACATCCCCGAAAGCGGAGAATACTTTTTAGAGATGTTGTTTATTCTTCCGCTTGTGCTTTTGGCTGCCGGAGGGAATGTCATCAATGACTATTTCGACATCAAAGAAGATAGGGTGAACAAACCAGAACGCGCTCTGGTAGGGCGAGTATTAAAACGAAGGATCGCGCTCGTAAGTCATTGGGGACTGAGTGCTGCGGGACTGATCATTGCGGGGATTCTCTCAGTGAAAATACACACGTCGATTCCCTTTGTAATCGCCCTAATTGTTGCCATTGTGCTCTTTCTATATTCCACGAAATTCAAGGGGAGTGTCCTTGTCGGAAATGTGATCGTCGCATGCGCCATCGCTTCTGTTGTGCCATTTGCATATGCCGATTCTATTGACACCTCTCCCCCACTATTTCAAGCCCTCACCCTTTTCATCTGGGAATTTGGAAGTCTCACGGGGGTGATCTTTTTAATCGTTTTCACACGAGAACTCGTGAAGGATATCGAAGATCTTGACGGAGACAGAACAGCCGGACATGCAACACTTCCCATCACATACAGTCCTCAAACAAGCTGGAGACTCATTCATGTTCTTTTGATTCTGCTCACGATATGTGTTGGCTACATGCAATATGAAGTCGGATTCGGAATCCTACAAGGCATCTTCCTGGGGATATACCTCAACATCCTTCGTTTTGCATGGAAGAAAAAAGTCACCCAACTTTCTGCGTGGCTTAAACTTCTCCTTGCAGCAGGTTTGGCGTGGTTAGTGTTGTTGGGTTAACCACCAAAACTTGACCTAGGACTTAATCAGTGAGAACGATTGTTTTTACTGTTTTCCCATTGGAATACTTTTCAAGCTTCATGCCCCTCTCCCCTGTAGACCAAACCCGTCCTCTCACATCGAATTCCCCTAAAACATGTCCTGGATTCACAAGCTCGTCACACTCAAATCCGTTGACGCTCCTCACATCGAAGGCAATGCCGCCTGGGACAGTTCCCGCATCAAAGGAAGATACATACTCACCTGAGGCGCTGATGATTTGAACTTCAGCAGCGTCAAAGAAATTCGTCACCGTAGCATAAACATAACCGTTGACTGGATTTAAAGCCATGCGGTAGTAAGAGTCCGTAGCTGGACCCCATGTCACCGTGGAAGGTGCTAAAGTAGATACAGAGGCCTTGCGCATGCCCAGCTCATTTGTGATTTGGAATACAAGTTCATCGCCTAAAACTGCCGCCGCATTACATCCTGCTAACACTCCTCCTACAACAACCGTATTAACTGAAGCAGAGACCGCTCCGAGTGAGGGGAGCTCGACGCGAGATAAGCTGGTCGACAAAAAATCCATGTTGTTGACGAGCAGAACCTCTTCATCGGTGACTTTAATGTGCGATGGATTCTTTCCATTTTCGCCTAAATCATGCTCAGAATAATCTCCTGTTGTGAGGTCGTAAACACCCATAATACCCACTTCTTGTCCAAACTCAAATCCATTGTTTATCGCGATATACGCCACACCTTCTTTGATTGAAATCCCTTCTGAAGCATAGCCTACTCCTATTTCGGACGGCAACTCACCTGCCCACGCCAAAGTCTCTGCATCGAACCACACCAAATACGAATCGAATGCAACTGAACCAAATGTCACAGGGTCATAATCACCTCTTGTTACATAGATCATTCCATCAAAATATGCGAGCTGCCTCACGCCTTGCAGCAACACTTCAGCTTCAATTTCAAATGTATTTAAGTTCATCTTCACAATTTTGTTGTCGGCGCCAATAAATGCCGCCCCCTCCGCAACAATGATGTCAGTTGTAAATCTCGACCCTTCGAATCCCATCACCTCTGTCAACATCTGCGACACCGGATCATAAACTCCAACAGAAGCTAACTCAGTCATCTCACCTGTAGTCCAATCCTGCACCCCTTCATTCAATACCCAAACAGCATTTACGTAATCGTCCTGTGCTGTTATTGTAAATGAAAATCCTAACGAAGCAAGTACGACAATTGCAAAACAAAAAACACGATTCATGGTTAACTTTTTTTTATTAATTCCGCAAATCTAGTCATAGTTAGTTTCCATTTCAAACTAATATTAATTAAAAAAAAACTAAAATAAAAAGAGCCGACCTTTTTTGGTCAGCCCTTTTATTTAGAAATGTATTATGATCAGTCGTCTTCCATCTTTCTCAAGGTAGAATGTCTTGATTCATTATTCATAGACTGTCCCCCACGCAATGAGGAAGTCTAACAAGTCTTGAGCTTGAACAGAACCATCACCATTGAAGTCTGGACATACTTGGTAAGTACAACTCGAGTCTTCAAGGTTCGCAAGTGGATTGAAGTTCAATGCTTCAGAATCTGTACATCCCGTGAATACACAGTTGCCACTATCCTCCGTTGCAGATGAATCGTAGTTCGAAGCTGTCGGATAAGTACATCCAGTCACTGTGACGTCAATAAGTTGGCTCAAAGGCACTGCAGTTGCTCCACATGCTTCGTTAACCCAGTCGATAGACCAGTCTGGACCAGACGATCCATACGAGATTAAGAACTCGAGAAGATCTTCTAACTGAACCAATCCGTCGTCATTGAAGTCCGCGCTCATAGGCGTATTCGAACAGTTGTCGTCGTCATTGTTTGCATAAGCGTTGTAGTTACTGTATTCTGAGCTCATACATCCAAAGAATGTACACGAACCGTCGTCGTGAGTCGCAGCAACGTCATAGTTCGTAGCTGTTGAATAGACACATCCTTCAACGACCTCGCCACAGTTTCCTTCAGCATCTGGGAACTCACAAGCACCATTACTGAGTGTCGCATTTGGATCGTAGTTACAAGCTGAAGGAGCGATACATCCAGAACAGCTCGTGAACTCACATGAACCGTCATCTGATAGCGCCATAAAGTCGAAGTTACACGCCGTTTGGTCTGTACATCCAACTGATGGGTATTGGCAAGAGCCCGAATCATCCGTCGCCGCTGGATTGTAGTTAAGTGCTGTTGCATCAGTACATCCAACAACTTCATCTCCATCACATACACCATCAGCATCAGAATCCATCAAACAGTTGCCCGCACAATCGTAACCAGCATCCGCAAATACACATGAACCATTCGGATAAATCACTCCTGCATCATAGTTACAAGCTGAAGGCGTCGCACAACCGAAGCATGACGTAAAGTCACAAGAGTCATCAGAAATATTTGCATCTGGGCTGTAGTTACACGCTGTGAGAATCATACATCCATAAACATCATATGTACAAGAGTTGTCATCAAATGTCGCAGACGGGTCGAAATTGTTTGCTGTATCGTCTGTACAACCAAGACAACTTGTATACTCACAAGAGCCATCATTCACATCTGCTGTGTCGTCAAAATTACACGCATTTGAATTTGTACACCCTGAGACCAAACAAGATGTGTAATCACAAGATCCCGCTACCTCCGCATTTGGATCGTAGTTACAAGCTCCTTCATCCATACATCCAATGATGACACATAAATCACCGTTTGCATCGAAGTATTCACAAAGCCCCTCTTCACCGAAGTTACAAGCTAGAGGATTAGAGCAAATTGCTCCAGGCTGAGGCATTCAAAAACAANNAGACAAGAGAAGTCACAAGACCCAGGCANNTAGNAATCTGCAGTCGGATCGTAGTTACAAGCAAAAGGCAAAGTACATCCGCCTGTGAGACTAATACAAGACCCATCATCATCAGTCGCATTCGGATTATAGTTATTTGCTGAAGGATCAGTACATCCCGCAATCTCTAACTCATCACAAACTCCATCGCCATCAGCATCATTGATGCAATTTCCGTCACAGTCAACAAACTGACTTACAGGATATAGACATGCACTCGTTGAATTAATAGTTGCATCAGGGTTAAAGTTACAAGCCGTAACATCCATACATCCAACACATGATGCGAAGTCACAATCCTCGACGACCAAGTAGTCAGCTGAAGCATCATAGTTACACGCAAATGGAAGAATACAACCTCCTACCAAACAAGAGCCATCGTCATCAGTCGCAAGCGGGTTGAATCCAGGATTCGTTGGATCAGTACAACCCAAGATCTCAAACTCATCACATATCCCATCAGAATCCGTATCATTGATACACTCACCATCACAATCATAACCGTAATCTGGGAACGTACAGCTTCCATCATTCAATGTCGCTGTAGCATCATAGTTACAAGCTTCAGAATTCGTACAACCTGCACAAGATGTAAATTCACAAGAACCTGGCAGCTGATAGTCCGCAGTTATGGAATAGTTACAAGCAAATTCTATAATACATCCACCTTCGAGACAAGACCCATCGTCTACGTTTGCAGCAGGGTTATATCCCGGATTCGTGACATCTGTACAACCTAGAATTTCAAGCTCGTCACAAATGCCATTCTCGTTTACATCATTCAAACAGTTACCGTCACAATCATAAGCAAATTGTGGGTATGAACATGTTCCATCATCTTGGTTTGCATCCTCATCATAGTTACATGCATCTGCATCAATACAACCAGGTATTACAGACGTATACACGATGGTCTGCACGAACGTTGAAGCGTTTCCACAATCATCAACAACTGTATACGTTCTTTCAGTTGTCGTTGTTGCTCCTGTAACATCTATAACTACGTCAGCGTAGCTCCATATAGGGTTTAAATCACATGCATCCCAAACAAGAACGTACGGTGTCGGCATTTCATCTCCAATTGCCTCGTCAAGGTTGACAAGAGCATCTGGTGTAAATGAAAATATTGGTGCAGTAGTATCAACAACACTTATTATTTGAGTAAGTGCCGATGAGTTTCCTGCATCGTCCGTTGCAGTAAAGGTTCTATGCACATCATAATTACCTGAACAAGCACCCGCAAATGTTAAAGTTGTTACAATAACACTCACATCTCCACAGTTATCGGTCGCAGAAGCGTCAGCCAATACCATTGTCTCTCCACAATCCATACTGTAATCAGCTGGGATAGTAAGCTCTGGAGCAGTTGTATCAACAATCGTAATCGTCTGAGTATCGGTTGTAAAATTGCCACAATCGTCAGTCGCTGTAAACGTACGTGTAATAACATAGTTGCCAATTGCATTTCCCGGTGTTGTCCATTCTGACAGACTAATAGTAATACTTCCACACGCATCAGTTGCAGAAGCGTCATCCATTGGATGCTCATCTGAGCACTCAGCCGTGTAATCCGCTGGGATTGTAAGCTCTGGAGCTGTTGTATCAATAAAGTTGAAGATCTGTGTCGCTTCTGAAACATTACCACAATCATCCATCGCTGTAAATACACGTGTAACAATGGTTTCCCCTAAACAATCTCCTGGGATAGTCGTATCTATAAACGATATAGTTACATCTCCACAGTTGTCTGTAGCCGTAGCAGATTCATAAGACGGTGTCTCTGAACACTCAGCAACCACGTCAGCAGGAACATAAGTGAATACAGGGGCAGTCGTATCGATAATCGTAATCGTCTGTGTTGATGAAGTAGCATTCCCACAGTCATCTGTAGCCGTAAACTCACGAGTGATTGTGTAATCACCAGCACACAAGCCTGGGGTTGTCGTCTCAACAACATCAATCACCACCTCTCCACAGTTGTCAATCGCAGAAGCGTTACCCATCGGATGCGTGTCTGAACACTCAGCTGTATAATCAGCTGGAACGCTTATAAAGACGGGAGAAGTTGTATCTACTATCGTGATTATCTGAGTTAATGAAGTAGCATTACCACAGTCATCTGTAGCCGTAAACTCACGCGTGATCGTATAATCACCAGCACATAAGCCAGGGATCGTTGTTTCAATTACATCTATAGTGACATCTCCACAGTTATCGGTCGCAGAAGCAGCCTCCATTGGATGCGCGTCTGAACACTCAGCCGTGTAATCAGCTGGGATAGTAAGCTCTGGAGCTGTTGTATCGACAATAGTGATCGTCTGAGTCGCTGATGTTGCGTTGCCACAATCGTCTGTCGCTGTAAACGCACGAGTAACCGTGTAGTCTCCAGCACATAGGCCAGGGATTGTTGTCTCAACAACATCAATGGTGACCTCACCACAGTTGTCTGTTGCAGAAGCGTCGTCCATCGGATGCGCGTCTGAACACTCAGCCGTGTAATCAGCTGGGATTGTAAGCTCTGGAGCTGTTGTATCGA
>PACT01000022.1 GCA_002700285.1 Crocinitomicaceae bacterium
TCAGAAGCAGAACCCGTAAGACCGTTAGTGTCTAACCAGTAGAAGAACTCTTCTTGGTTGAGGTTACCATCACACTCAGCGATATAACCTGAAGCCTCTACATCCATAGTAGGTGCAGTCGTATCTACAACAATAATCGTCTGAGTTGCAGTAGAACTGTTGTTGCAGTCGTCAGTAGCGACCCAAGTACGAGTGTGAACATATGAAGCCCCACAACCCTCAACAATTTCTTCTGAGTACACCACATTCACATCTGCAGCACAGTTGTCAATTACAATAGCATCAGCCAGTTCAATGTCGTCTGAGCACTCAGCTGTGTAATCTGCAGGCGCAGTGATAACTGGTGCAGTCGTATCCACTAGATTTAGTATCTGTTCGAACATCGAAGTATTTCCACACTCGTCAGTTGCGGTATAAATACGCAAGTACATGCCAACAGGCTTAACACATCCACCACTAAACTCCGTATCCATATAAACAATGGAGACGACATCGCCACATGCATCAACAGCATCAACATATATGTTGTCGTCTGGATACTCACTGCACTCTAACTCTAGGAATGGAAGTCCTGAAATCACTGGAGCAACATCATCAAACACGGTGATGATCTGCTCAGCTGTAGAAGAATTTCCACAATCGTCAACGAAGGTGTACTCACGACGAACTTTGTAACAACCTGCTCCTTCAACGTCGAATTCTTCAACATTGACCCAAGAAACAGCTACGTTAGAATCGCAGTTGTCAGATTCAGCATGTGAACCGTATTCAGCAGTCCCATCATAGTCTGCACACGCAACAGAATCATCTTCGGCAGAACCAACTGGAGCTGTAACATCAGTAACAGTAATGGTTTGGTCTAAAGACATCGCATTGTCACAACGGTCTGTCGCTGTCCAAGTACGGGTTAATGTACGTGTTCCTTGGGTGTCCTCATCATCACCAGTACAGGTGTAAGTCCAATCACTGTCAACGTATGTGATGAAAATCATCTGAGAACCCCAGCAATCTTCAGCGCCACAGTTGTCAGTAGCAGAAGCTTCTCCAGCAGCAGCTGGCGTAATGTCAGCGCTACAATCAGCAGCGTCAGCATCTACAAAGTAATCACCAGGAATGGTAAGCTCAGGTGCTGTAACGTCGTAAAGACTTACATACTGTTCTACTGTTTCAGATACGTTTCCGCAATCGTCCGTAGCAGTCCAAAAACGGATCATGCTGTATGGACAACCACCTGAAGCGCAAATACCCGTGACAGAGTAAGTAATCTCTCCACAGTTGTCTGACGCAGTAATTGGTAAGTACAAAACACTGTTTTCATCACCATCTGTACACTCAACAGTTACGTTGGGCTCATATGCATCCCAAACTGGCGGGGTCGTATCTACAATCGAAATCGTTTGAGTCGCTGAAGTAGCGTTTCCACAAGCATCTGTAGCGGTAAACATACGTTCGATTGTATAGCAACCATTGCCCTCACCAGGAATAGTCGTCGTCACTACTGGAGATAATATCACCTCTCCACAGTTATCTATAGCAGTAGCCTCATCCATAGGGTGGTCATCTGAACACTCTGCGGTATAATCAGCTGGGGAAGTTAACACAGGAGCTGTTACATCTTCAATCGTAATCGTCTGGCTGCAAGAATGCGTCCCACATGCGTCCGTTACAGTATATGTATTGGTGATTGTGCCGCCACACTCGTCTCCTACCAGTTCTCCCTGACTGCAGATAATTTCAGCGCCTGGAGGAACTGTGTTAGCATTAGCGACATTACAGTCAATTACATCTCCCAGACATTCTACTGTTATATTGTCAGGACAGTTAATAACTGTGGGGGAGTTCCCCTCGCAATCACAATCTCCGTCTGGAATCCCTGATCCGCCACAAACGCCGCACTCATCGGGTACATTTCCGTCGCAGTCACACTCGCCGTCGGGGATACCCTCGCCACAAGGGCCACAGGCCCCGTCACAAGTCGTTCCGTCTCCGTTTGCAACGCCACAGCAGTCTAGACAAGTGGAGTTATCTCCACCACAAACGCCACACGCGTCGAGTACGTTTCCGTCGCAGTCACAGCTACAAATTGCACATCCTTCAAGAGATAGAACCAAGTTTTTTTCTGGGTATCCAAGGTCGGTCAAAGAGACGGGATCTTGTACATCGCAATCCGCAGAAAGCAAATAGGTGGCCGCATCAGCAAAGTCTTCGTTTGATCCAAGCCATACGGTCGCGCCATTGTCTTGAGGTATTATGCCTATAGAAATAACTAAGTCTTCCGCTAATGTGTTCTCCGAAAGTTGAGCAATTAATGGAACATTAACGAAGCTGCCATTGTCAAGGGTTGATATCATGAGATTTCCGGATCCAACTAAATTTAGATCTTCCAAAGAACCATTCCATTGCGAACCTCCCGAATGTTCGTATATAGACACCGAAAGTTCAGATTCTCCGTATAGATCCAATTCCCAAGGTCCTGTTGTAACTGATTGAATCGCAACATTAACAGAATTAACAGTAAACATGGGCTCTCCTTGAAAATCCAACTCAAATGCTTGGAAATAAGTAGTGTTTTGCGTCTCATCATAAGTAGTATTAACACACCCTATGAGGCCCCATCCAAAATCGAGAGATGAATTGTTTGTCAGTACAAGTGTTCCGGGAATTCCATCTCCACCACAAACACCACACTCATCGAGTACGTTTCCGTCGCAGTCACACTTGCCATCTGAGATACCCTCGCCACAAGGACCACAGGCTCCGTCACAAGTCGTTCCGTCGCCGTTTACAACGCCACAGCAATCAAGACAAGTGGAGTTATCTCCACCACAAACGCCACAGGCGTCGAGTATGTTTCCGTCGCAGTCACAATATTCCTCATTGTCGCAGCCACAATCCACATCACCACTACTATTGTCACCATAATGAGTAATTGAATCAGTCCCATTTCCCCCTTGTATCTGGTCATTTCCGCTGCCACCAATTAATACATCATCCCCTCCATTACCTTGGATCTGATCATCTCCCGATCCGCCATAAATAGTATCATTACCACCATCGGCCCCTTGTAATTGATCAGCTCCGCCACCGCCCTCTATAAGAGTGGGGAATGTAATTGATCCCATTTGAACTTGATCATCACCACCACATACCACGACAACAATCGAATTTATATCGGACTTAGAAATGTAAATATCGTCTTGTGATTGTCCATCGAATTCATTTTGTATTTTCAAATTTGGATGGTCATCTGAGACCTGAATTACATCTGCTGAATTCGTGCCAAAGATGTATAAAACCCCTTCTGAAACCTCTACTTTACTTGACGACTCGGAATCTTCACACGAACAACCGTTACCTCCGGAAAGGAGGCTCGCTCCACCACTGGTGATGTCTATCGAATGATTAAAGTCTGTAGGCGAATTGTCATCTCCATTGGCATGAACGCCTGAAATTGACATACAAAATGAAAACAGAAAAAGTGAGCGGGCTGCTAGTGTGCCCATAAATTTAATAAAAGTATTCATGTAAATAAGTTTGGTTGATTTTTGTTTGTACATCTTCTCTCTACTCGACTGACTTCAGCCTTATTAAGATTAATAACCTCCCAAATATATCTTCATAGGTCGCGCTCGACTAAAACCAAAATTATTAATTATGTAAAAGTTTTAAACATATTTAAATCTTATGTTTATGTGTTGTAACAGGTGGGTAACCAGTGTTTTATGTGCTGTAAACACGTCTGGTGAAAAACAAAAAAACGCCCATTAAAACGGGCGTTTTCACTAATTATTTTTTACGGTTTTAGCAAACTGTCCCAAAGGCCGAAAGAACGAGAAGTACGTCTGCAACATTCACTGCACCATCCTCATTTACATCATTTGTGCAATCTGATAGACAACCGAACTCACTTAAAACGGCGAGAATATCATTGACCGTGACAATTAAGTCTCCATCGAGGTCTCCAATACATCCATTGGAGGTTGATTCTTCAATACACGGATTAAAAAGAGATGTCATCGAGGTCTGAAGCAGCTCATTGACAACATCAACCGCTTGAGAAATACATACCATTCCATTTGCCGATCCTAACCAATGAACACGAAGAAGTGGGTTGTAAACCGTGCTTTTAGGTATAGAGGTGCCGTCGTAACTTAAAGAAAGCACATCTATTCCTCCAGGGACGTGAGAGGGGGTTCCTGTGTAAAGAAGAGGGTCTATCAAGCTTTCCGTTTGAGAGATTTGAATGCCATCGAACTCGAGGTGATATGCATAGATTCTATTGTCTGGATTGAGAACGTGAACGTCAAAATATTGTAAATCCCAATCTACATTTGCGATGGTAAATTCAACATTATCAAACGGGTTTTCTACTGCCACAGATGGGAAGTCACAATGAGAGTGCACACCCGAACTGTCGGGATGAGCATGTGCGGAATTCCAGTACTGACAATCCGCTATAGTGGCCGCATCAACAAGGTTGATTAAGCCATCAACATTAATGTCATTACAAGCTGTCAACGGGATATCTGACCCCAAAACGCCTTCTGTATACAATTGAGCGTCTGTCAAGTCTTGGTCAAAATCTGCGTCGACATCTCCCATTAAGGTCGCGCCTCCACAATCACCAGCACAGTCAAATATGGTCGTGCCATATGGCTCCCCTGCACAATCTGTGAACACGGGGCAATCCGTGATAATGGCGACTTCATATCCAACACTTCTGTCAATTTCAATGCAAACAACTCCCCAATTGTTGTCGGTATTTGTTTCGTAATGGCCCAAAGCATCTGGTGCATAGTCCCAATTAACACGAACCACTAAACGATACTGTCCGTCAGGCACATCTGTCACGTCAATCCACTGGCAACTCAGTCCGCTAGAGTAAATGTCTCCGCAACCAGCTGAAATGCCCATCGTTGAACATCCATAAGTAGCCGTACCTCCATCACTACATTCTAAATCCATAACACAAAATCCATTTTTAAATCCCACAGGGATGAACCCTCCATCCATATCAAATAAATCATACTTGGCATATCCATCATAATGCCAGTGATTGTGACAAGCGCCCCACTCAAACTGTGTAGATGCTTCCCCGCTTTGGCCTATATAGTAATCAAGGTCTCCTACGTTCTTAATATGTGTTGTGAATCTAATGATTTGCCTTTCCCCAAAGCCATTTAAACACCCCTCTTCAATATAACAATCCGTTTCATTCACCTGCATTGTCGTTGCATATAGAGAGCTCGTTATCGCATCGGTGAGAATAACAAGGTCTGGCCCGTTACATAACGGGTCTCCTTCATAAATACAGGTGCCATTGTCTATTTCTGCAGAAGGGTTGTAATTGCATGCTGTCGCGTCCATGCATCCTTCGGGAGGTCCCACAAAAGAGAAAGCCCAGTCAAAAGCACCACAACTTTCGTCCAAAGATGACCAGCGTATCCAAATCTGTTCTCCTCCTACGAGCAAGGCCGTAATGGTCGCCTCATCACCACAGCCCCCTTCCATGTCATCGTAATAAATGCTTCCCTCATTGGTGTCGCCAAAGTTGTTCATATTACAATAGTCATATATGTAGAGTGTTGTATTGCAGGCTGCTCCACAAGAGCTAAATTCATACATCCCGTTAGCTGGAGGAATGAATGAGTACCAAAAATTATCTGAGGGCTGAGCTACAGTTCCATAATCTGCATCAGTCAATACCACCGCATCGTTGCAGGTTGTTCCTGGAGCGCAGTCAAACTGCACAACATCCTGATAGTTAAAGTCTCCACCCGCTGCTACTTCAACGCCATCAATGAATAGCGTAAAATCACCATTGCCATAACCACAACAAATTCCATCTCCATAAGAATCGTCTATTACAAACTGTAAACAAGATGGGTCTCCTGTATTGGGGATACATGTTGACGCCGTATAGGTCGTGTTCTGTCCGGAATAGGGTCCTCCTGTTAAGAGGGTGCCACTTGCGTCGGACAACGACCAAGTTGTTTCCGCAGGATAGTTGTCGGTCAGAATTTGAACGATAACTTCAGACTCCCCATCAACACACTGACTTAGGACAGTAAATGTTGGGGCAAGATAAAGCAGAACTACAAGGGCAGAGAAATAGTTTTTCATGATGAAAATAGATCAGGGATTGAGATTTAGTCTTAAAAATAACGCACGAAAACCAAATTAGGTTGCCTCGAGTGTGATCTTAACTACAAAACTGACCGAATGCTCCAAGTATTAACAAAAGATCTGTGACTGTTACCGCTCCGTCTGAATCAACGTCTTCTGGACAGAGTGAGGCATAGATACAATTGTCTGATTCGACATTTGCCCAAGCGATATAATTGATGGCTGTTGAATCAAGGCATCCTGCAAAAAGACAAGTGCCGTCATCCAAATTTGCTGCGGCATCATAATTCGAGGCCCCAGGATATGTACATCCATCAACCGCGGTTGGCGGGACATAATTTAAATTGCGAAATTCTTTGATCTCATTTGGTCCGCTGCCGGGATAGCTTCCACCATTTAGCGCCATGTATAGTGCGCCCGTAACAGGGTTCACACAAACATCTCTCACGCGCTGATTAAAGGACGCAAAGTATTGGTCTTCAGAAAGAACAGCGGTCCCGCTGGAATTTAAGTGCATCACGCTAAGTCTTTCGTATTGACCTCCCAATCCCCCCAAAACCGAAAGCAGTATGCTGTTCTGCCACTCTGGAATCGCGGGGTGATCGTAATATTCCATGCCGTTTACAGCCACACAGGGTGTCCAAGTATAAATCGGTTCAACAACATTGTTTGCATTACAGTAGGCGTTTTCACTCGATGTATTACAAAACCCCTCAACGTTTGGCCAACCGAAATTTCGGTTGGATTGAATCATATTTAATTCATCATTTGTGCTTTGACCGTGCTCCGAGCTATAGACGATTCCCCCAGGTCCCGCGCAAATCCCTTGTGGGTTTCTGTGACCGTAGCTGTAGACGTAACTGCCTGGAATGGGGTTGTCTGAAGGCACGGAGCCGTCCAGGTTTATTCTCAAGACTTTTCCGTTTAAAGAATTCATGTTCTGAGAAGATGCCCCTCCATCGCCTGTATCTCCTGTAGTCATAAGCAGCGTGTTGTCCGGAAGGACTAACAATCGACTTCCATTATGTATGCCTCCTGCTTGTAAGCTCAACAACTGCTGTTCGTTTACCAAGGCGGTTCCGTTCCAATCAAAAGAACTTAAGTACTCTGTACCGTTCCAGCTCGATCCCGAACAGTAAACGACATAAACCTTAGGTGTGTTCGCCCAATCTGGATCCATTGCCATACCTAACATGCCGGGCTCTCCTGATCCACCATTCATGACTGCTTTTGACAGCACAACTGAGGAAGCGCCTGTTTCAGGATTGATTCGCGTGACTGTCCCTTGTCTACTTGTCACCCAAACATGATCGTCTGGGCCCCAAAGTACTTCCCACGGGAGGTTAATCCCTGAAATCAATGTTGATTCAGTGAGGGTTGTTGACCCCACCTGATATGTGGTTTGCCCGGCAAGATTTCCAAGCATCATAAAGCCGATAAACAAGTAAAGTAATCTGTTAATAAACGTCATGTGTTCTATATAAATTGGCATCATTTAATGGCTCTAATATAGTCATAAATTTCATACTCGTCTGATAGACAAGCAACCAAACCCGAAAAGTCGCGTCTTTCTAACGAGAGAAATCTCGAAGTTAAAGTGCTATCAAGCAATGCTTCATGACATCACAACATTCGATTTCTCCAAACTTAATAAATACAATTATTGTTTTTATTATAATGTGTCTTTTTAAAATTATGTATCTATCAACCAAATCTTGTCATTATGAAAAAGCCAACTAACATCCTTTTCTCATTCGTCGTTTTACTCTCTGGAGTCGCTTCACTACAAGCGCAATGTGACCACATCTTTACCCACGATGCTGTTGCTCCGGCTGACACACCACTCTCTATTGGATCTGTTTATACAGAAGACGGAATCACCATGACCACCACGGATTTTAACGATTCTTTTGGTCTCACTTACAATTTAGCGATGGCAAAAACCGTCATGCCTTCTGATGTCTTTGGTTCTGGCTTGTCCATGGTTCTATCAAACGCCGCCGCGACATACAACGTTTCTGCGCATTCATGTGCCAACGTCGTGACGATAGAGTACTTTGATGGTGCAGGGATCGAAAACCTTGAGGTCAATGGTGCAGGACTGTTCATTGATGAATTCGAGTTTATGCCAAACAACATCGCTCCAGGAGTGACCATGACGGTCACGGAAACGCTTCATTCGTCTGGAGCCTACTTCCTCGGAACCATTGAGCTGCAGGGAGTCATTAACAAAATCACCATCGGCGGACAGCAATTTGAAGTTGATGACATCCATGTGACGAATGCCAATGTGCCTTCCTCGCCAGGGTGCTTCGGGTCTTGTGATTTGCTCTTTGATTTTGAATCCCTCCCTTTGGGAGACCGTTGGGGAGATCTTATTGCGTCCTCAACTGATACCCCCGTTCCTCCGGGAGGGACCATTTTTTCTACTGGTGACGTAGACTTTTACATAGATGAGCTTCATTCATTAAGTGGGTTTGTTGGTTTTAACTATGCAATGGCTGACAACTCCATCAGCACATTCACAGGAAGCGGCATATCGCTCATGACAAATAATGTCACTGCAGGACTTGATCTTTCTGCCCTCGATGTAGACACTTTGTGTTTCGATTTTGTCGATATGGGGGGGTCTGAAGAATTAACCATCAATGGCGCACAGTTCTTGACCCCTAGTGGTTATGGCGAATTGGTGACTGCCCCTGCAACACTTGGGGGGGTAAGCGTATCAGTCACCGGAAGTTCTATAGGTTTTGGATTCGTCGGAAGTGTCGTCTTAGTTGGCGATGTCACAGATCTTAAAATTGGCGGACAAGAATTTTGGATTGACAATATCTGTATTGTGACCAGTGAAAGTAATTCTCAAGGAACTGCTGTCGGAGCTGCGTCTGCTGTTTACTGCGCGATGGATTGTGACTATGGTGTCGACAATGGTTCGCAAGCTTTTGGCAATCAATGGGGGGATGTGATCCCCGGACCGCAGTCATGGCAAGCAAGTCCTGGTGATTTTATCTTTAATGAGGGTGGGGTTGATGTGTCTATTGATGAACTAAATGGGTTCTTGTACCCCATGACTTATAGTCGGATTGCCATCGTTCATTCTCCACTCGCGTCTTTCGGTGTTGACCAGGTGATGAACACAAACAACACAACAGCTCTTTTTGATTTGAGTGCCATTGTCACAGATTCTATATGCCTTGAGTGGTTAGATCTTGGCGGACATGAGGTCCTCGAAATCAATGGCCATTTGGTGAGTTCGCCCGATGGCTATGGCCAGCTTCTTGGACTGCCAACTTCAATTGGCGGCACATCTGTTCAAATAACAGGGAATCCGGTGATCACTGTTGTTGGTGGCGTTCCTACTATAACTGGATATCAAGGCAAACTCGTCATTGTTGGCGAGGTTGACTCACTTCGTATTGGAGGTCAAGAATTTTGGATTGACAATCTTTGCATAAGCGAAGCGCCTGCTGTTTCTGCAGCGTGCGTTGCTGATTTAGATGAAGACGGTCTTGTCGGCGTCTCAGATCTCCTTATTGTATTGGGGGTGTTTGGAAATCCTTGCCAATAGGGTAAATTCAGAACTCACCTTTACTAACAAGGTCGATATTAAGAACAAGTCCCGTGCTGTGATGAAAATCCGGCACGGGACTTGCATCTTTGTGTCATATTCAAAAAGCTCATTTAATGAATCTCACTTCAAAACAATCCCTCATTGCCATCGTCGTGCTAGCTGTTATATGCATCTTTCTTGGGGCGCAACTATATATTGGAAATAAAAACTACGATGACCTGACGAATGAGTATGGCCAGTTAGAGATTGACAAAGAGCAGGTTGTTTTTGATTTGGAAAAAATGCGTTTCTCATACGATACCCTACAAACAGAGAACAGCATGATGATTGCCGAAATTGCGGCGCAAAGAGACCGCGTAGATGGACTTCTGACAAAGGTGAAAAATGGGAATTGGGCCCTTGGGCGCGCAAAAAAAGAAGCTGAGACTTTAAGGACAATTATGAAGGGCTATATCGCTACAATTGATTCTGTTAACCAATTAAACCAAGCGCTCACAGTCGAAAATAGCGAAATGAGGGACAGGGTTGAAGAGGTGCAGGACAGAAACTCACTTCTTGAAGAACGTCAAGAAAACATGTCTGAGATTATTGAGGCAGGAAGGGTGCTTCAATGTTCCGAAATTGAAGCAACGGGGGTTCGGATTCTTTCTTCAGGAAGACAGCGCGAAACTTCAAGGGCTGATCGAACGGATATGATTAAGGTGTGTTTTACGCTTTTAGAAAACAGAATATCAGAGCCTGGGAGCAAACTCATTCGCCTAAGAATAACGGGACCAAATGAAAACGTACTGCGTTCGGGAGATGAAGATGGGTATAGCGCATCAAGAACCATCGATTACGCAAATGAGCGTCTGAACGCTTGTGTATTCTATACAAATGAGGGTGAGGATGATCGCTTAGCGCCTGGGACCTATCTTATAGAAGTCCTAGAAGACGAGACCGTCATCGGCAGTGTCACGACGGATATGAGATAAAAACTCTCCGGCCTCGCTTATAAATTACAAGGAAAACCACTCCTGTTTTTAGTTGACTTTCGGTCAATGAAAATGACATCATCAGAAACTGGGAGAAGGGGTGAATTATTTGCTGAAAAATATCTTCAATCCATTGGATTTAAAATCATCGATAAAAACTGGAGGTGGCGGAAATGCGAAATCGACATCGTTGCGATTCACAATGGTATGGTTGTTTTTCTTGAAGTGAAAACCCGCGGAAGCAGAGCGATTGATGAAGGCGTTGTGGTCAAACAAGGACAGAGGCAACGCATTGTCGTGGCTGCAAGCGCATACCTTGCAATGAAGGTGACGGGGAATATAGAGTGTCGGTTTGACGTGGTTCGTGTACGGATGTCAAAAGGAGGCTGGAGGTTAGATCATATACAAGATGTATTTGAAGGGGCTTCTATATAGAGTGATGTATCTTTGTTGACTAAATATTTTCTGTGATATGAAAAAGCAAGCCGGTTCAGGCCGCCGAGGAGGCGCCCGAAGAACCAAACCTGAATCTAAAGCGTTCCTGCCTAAACGCAAATTGTCTCAAAACAGTTCTAAGAGCAATGAAACTGAGGGGGGGGGCGGAACGAAAGTTGGGGCGAAGAAGGGAGGAAAATTTAGCGCCAAGGGAAAACCTAAGGTTTCAAAAACACGAACAGGCGGATATAAGTCAGAGGGGCGAAGACGAAGGCCTGAAGCAAGACACAAGCCACTTCCAGACTCGAATGCTCCGATGCGGCTCAATCGTTTTGTTGCTCAAGCAGGTATCTGCTCAAGACGTGATGCCGATGTATTAATCGCTGCGGGGGTCGTGAGTGTCAATGGAGAGGTTGTCACTGAGATGGGTTTTCGAGTTTTGCTTACTGACAAAGTGCAGGTTGAAGGCGAGACAATTAAAGCCGAAGCAAAGCAATATATTCTTCTAAACAAGCCTAAAAACTTCCTAGCTACTGATGATGATCCACAGGGCCGAAGAACTGTCATGCAGCTTATTAAGGGCGCCTGCAAGGAGCGCGTAGTGCCAATCGGGCGATTGGATCGAGATACTACGGGTCTGTTGTTGTTTACGAATGATGGGGAAATGGCCAAGCGCCTGACACACCCTAAAGTTGGTGTGCGAAATTTATACCACGCCACGTTTAAAGAGAAGGTCAGTAAGGTGGATTTAGAGAAAATGCTTGAAGGATTTGAATTAGATGGCAAGTATGTGAAGTTTGACAAAGCAAGTTTCGTGAAAGAAAATCCACGTGAAATAGGCGTTGAAATTCATTCGGGGAGAAATAGAATCGTGCGACGCATCTTCGAACATTACGGATACAAAGTGGCAAAATTAGATCGGGTAATCTTTGCGTGCCTCACGAAGAAAGATATTCCAAGAGGACATTGGAGGCATCTTAACGAAGAAGATCTAAACATCCTAAGAATGACCACTTGAGCAATCGATGAGTGACAGTTTAGTCATAATACCCACTTACAACGAGAAGGAAAATGTTGTAAAGATGATTGAAGCCGTAGTGGGTTTAGATCAGGCGTTTGACCTGCTTATTGTTGATGACGGTAGCCCTGATGGAACAGCTGATCTTGTGAGGACCCAAATGAAAAAGTACGCAAGCCGTATTTTTTTATTAGAGAGGTCGGGGAAGCAAGGTTTAGGGACTGCATATATCGCGGGATTTAAGTGGGCACTTGAAAGAGGCTTTGACTACATCTTTGAGATGGATTGTGATTTCTCACACAAGCCTAAAGATCTTATTCGCTTAAAAAATTCATGTGCAGAAAATGGTGCTGGAGTCGCTGTTGGGTCTAGATATGTGAAGGGTGGTGGTGTGGTAAACTGGCCCCTGAAAAGACGTATTATGAGCCGGGGAGCATCATTATACGTCAACTTGATTTTGTGGCTGGGGGTCCGTGATAGTACCGCCGGATTTGTGGGTTATCGAAGAGAGGTCTTAGAGGCTATTGAACTCGATTCGGTTGAATTTATAGGGTATGCATTTCAAATTGAAATGAAGTTGCGTGCAAAGAGAAAGGGATTTAAGATCGAAGAAATTCCAATCTCATTTAGTGACCGAGAATTGGGAACTTCTAAAATGAGTATGGATATTTTTAATGAAGCTTTCTGGGGTGTCTTGAAAATGAGGTTAAATTTGCAACATGTCCAGAAGTAGAACCTTATTTAGCCAAGCCCACATCGTAAATGAGGGGCGCGTCTTTGTCGGTGACGTCCTTGTCGAAGGAGAAATAATCTCAAAAGTAAAAGAAGGGTCTCTAGCATTAGAAGAAGTACGAGGCGCTGAGATTGTGAATGCAAAAGGATTTTGGCTCATGCCAGGATGTATTGATGACCAAGTGCATTTTCGAGAACCTGGCCTCACCCACAAAGCTGAGATTGCCACTGAATCAGCGGCGGCAGCGGCGGGAGGCATCACTTCTTTTATGGAGATGCCAAACACCATTCCCCAGGCATTAACGCAAGAGCTTCTGCAAGACAAATATGAAAGAGCCGATGAGGTAAGTGCTGTGAATTACAGCTTCTTTATGGGGGCAAGCAATGGCAATATTGATGAGGTCCTGAAGACTGATCCAAAAAGAATTTGTGGGGTCAAAGTTTTTATGGGTTCATCTACAGGAGACATGTTGGTTGATGAGGAAAAGGTTTTGGAGGGGATCTTTAAAGAGAGCCCCACTTTAGTGGCGACACATTGTGAAGATGAGTCAATGATTCGGGCAAATAGTGCAGCTGCAAAAGAGCGGTGGGGAGAGAATGTCCCCATAGATCAGCATCACTTAATTCGCAGCGCAGAGGCGTGTTATAAAAGCTCTTCAAAAGCCGCAGAGCTAGCTTCAAAACTGGGTACAAGGCTACATATCCTTCATATTTCTACGGCAAAAGAGTTGAGTTTATTTGATGGAAGTAAAGCGCTTTCACAAAAACGAATTACCGCTGAGGCCTGTATCCACCACCTTTGGTTTACGGATGCTGATTACAGCAACAAAGGGACGTACATCAAGTGGAATCCCGCAGTGAAAACCGAAAGCGATCGAGCCGAAATACGAACCGCACTGCTCGATGGGAGAATTGATGTTGTGGCGACTGATCATGCACCTCATACTGTTGAGGAGAAAAATGGTAAATATTTTTCAGCGCCGTCAGGGGGGCCTTTGGTACAACATGGTTTGCCCGCAATGTTGGATCTTGTTCACCAAGGCGTTATATCCGTTGAAAGGGTTGTTGAGCTTATGTCTCACAGAGTGGCTGAATGCTTTCAACTTGAAAACCGAGGATACATCAGAGAGGGATTTCAAGCTGATTTGGTCCTTGTTAATCCTGACGCTGCATGGACCGTCACGGGCGAAAATATTCTTTACAAATGTGGATGGTCACCATTTACAGGGCACGAATTCAAATCCCATGTAGTAGGCACGTGGGTCAATGGGACGAGGGTGTGGAATGGTGTAAATATTCTAACTGAAAACGGAAACCATGCTGGGCAGCGTCTTGCGTTTAACAGATAGGGCTTTAATCCCAGCGCTTTTTATTTTATTAGTAGGGGGAGGTTGCGCTGAAGATTCACGTGATTTGGGCAATGTAGATCCGCCTGAAGGAATTCTAGAAAGGGTTGAGTTCGTTGAATTAATGGCTGACATACAAATCCTTGAGGGAGCTGCAAAGATTAGGGTTTTCAGTAATGATGACGTTCGTAAGAGGCTGGGAGAGGCGTATTATGCAATCTTTGAGAAACACGGCGTGAGCCCCGCTGAGTTTGAAAAGAGTCACACCTGGTGGTGGGAACATCCCGTAGCGATGAAGGAGGTTTTGTTAGAGATTACCGAGAAAATATCTCAGATAGAACGTGCGCAAAAGGAATAGTTTGGGCAACTAAATGAAGGCCCCGCAACACATACAAAACATCCTCAGGCGTCTGCCTCATCAGCCGGGGGTCTACAAGCATTTTAATGATGCCGGTGTGGTCATCTATGTTGGGAAGGCAAAGAACCTGAAGAAGCGGGTGTCTAGCTACTTTAATAGAAAAACATACGAAAACACCAAGACCAAATTGCTCGTCCGAAAAATTCGAGATATTGAATGGATTGTAGCTCCCACCGAGCAAGACGCACTGCTATTAGAAAACAGTCTTATTAAGGAGTATCGACCGGTATACAATATCCTCCTTAAAGATGACAAAACCTTCCCGTATATTGTTCTTAAGAAAGAACGGTTTCCAAGGGTTTTTTCAACGCGCGTTACGAGTATAAAGGGGGAGTATTTTGGGCCGTTTACAAGTATTAAAAGCATGAAGACTGTGCTCGATCTGTGTAAGAAATTATATCCCATACGATCGTGTTCGTTGAATTTAAGTGAGAAAAACATCCTTAATAAAAAATTCAGAGTATGCTTGGAGTATCACGTCGGAAATTGTTTGGGCCCCTGTGTGGGGAAACAGCCGGAGGACGATTACAACAAGAGCATAAAATCAATTCAACATGTTTTAAGAGGAAACCTGGGAGAGGTTCGAGATCACTTGAAAAGAGAGATGAATGAAGCGGTGGACTGTTTGGCTTTTGAGAGGGCCGAGCGTTTTAATTCCAAATTGAAATCCCTTGACAAGTATCAAGCAAAAAGCACTGTTGTGCATCCTAAAATAGATGGTGTTGATGTGTTTACAATCGCAAGTGACAGCAGTGCAGGGTATGTGAACTTTATGCTTGTCGTTTCTGGGGCGATCGTGAAGGGATCTACCTTTGAGGTAAAGAAAAGATTGGATGAATCGGATGCCACAATTCTCGAAGCCGCAATTCCGCTTATTCGGGAAAAGTTTAACAGTCAAAGCAAAAAAATATTTACACCGCTTAAGGTTGATCTCGAAATTTCCGGAGTCTCTATTTCCATTCCCGTAAAAGGAGATAAAAAACGTCTCGTAGAAATGTCTGAAAAGAATGCCCGATTCTTTATGAAGGACAAACAAAAACATCAGGAACAGATAGATCCTGAAGCGGCGACAAAAAGGCTCATGGACACCATGCAGGCGGACCTAAGATTAAAAGAGCACCCTGTTCATATTGAATGTTTCGACAACTCAAATTTGCAAGGCACAAGCCCTACATCTGCATGCGTTGTGTTTCGAAATGGAAAACCCGCCAAGCGAGATTACCGAAATTTTAATATCCGAACCGTAGAGGGGCCTGACGATTTTGCCAGTATGCGGGAGGCGGTTTATCGCAGATATAAACGTCTGCTCGAAGAAAAGAAAGGCCTTCCACAGTTGCTTGTGATCGATGGTGGAAAGGGGCAGGTCAGTCACGCCATGGAAGCCGTTGAATCGCTCGGGTTGAGGGGTGTTATCACCGTCGTTGGCATCGCCAAACGCCTCGAAGAGCTTTTCTTTGCTGGAGATTCTGCGCCGATTTATTTGGACAAGAGGTCACCCACATTAAGGGTCATTCAGCAAATGAGAAACGAGGCACATAGGTTTTCTTTGGCGCACCACAGAAAAAGACGAAGCAAGGCGTCATTGCATTCTGAACTGGATGACATTAAGGGTGTAGGGCCAGCCAATAAGAAGAAGTTGATGTCTAAATTTGGTTCCGTAAAAAAGATCCGTGAAGCGAACTTAGAAGAGCTCCTTGAGGCGGTAAGTCGTGTAGTGGCAATGGCCATTCGAAAACATTTCGGTTAAAATTCGAACCGCTGACCGAGCTTGGCCCCTCCTGTTTCGCGGTAGTCGTTCACAATCTCTGAAATAATCTCTGCTGCAGGGCGCACGGAGTGGAGCAGTGACGCAATTTGACCGATCTCAAGTTCTCCATTTTCAATGTCACCCTCAAACATGCCCTTCTTTGCTTTACCTCGACCCATGATCTCTTTGAGCCGCTCAGGAGTGGCACCGCTTTGTTGCGCTTGTACCACCGCTTTAAAAAGAGCGTTGTGAAGCATCCGTACAGGGGTAAGCTCCTTTAGGGTGAAGGTTGTCGACCCTTCTTTTGCCGCAAGAACCGCATCTTTAAATGCACGGTGAGCCGAGGACTCCTCAGAAGCTACAAATCGAGACCCCAGTTGCGCACCTTCAGCGCCAAGTACCATTGCGGCTAGAATGGATTTGCCATCGTGTAAACCGCCAGCTGCGATGACGGGGATCTGACAGGCTTGAGATACCGCAGGAACCAGACACATTGTCGTCGTTTCTTCTCTGCCGTTGTGGCCTCCTGCCTCAAACCCTTCAGCAACTACCGCATCTACACCAGCCAACTCTGATTTAATCGCAAACGCTGAGCTACTTACCACATGAACGACTTTAATGCCGTGAGATTTTAAGTGTGAAGTCCACGTTTTAGGGCTCCCAGCGCTTGTGAAAACAATGGGAACCTTCAGCGTAACAATCGTCTCCATGTGCTCCTCCACAGCGGGATAGAGTAGCGGGACATTCACCGCGAAGGGATTGGATGTCGCTGCGTGGCATTTTTTTATTTGGTCTTTTAAAACATCGGGGTACATACTCCCCGCACCGATAATCCCCAAACCTCCAGCATTACTCACTGCACTGGCCAATTCCCATCCAGCACACCACACCATACCGCCTTGAATGATGGGGTATTTTATTCCGAAAAGATTTGAAATACGATTTGAGGTGTTTTTGTGCGCAGCCATGGTTGGAAGTTTAATTGCGATCTAAGCAGATGTGAAAATAGCACTGTTTGCTTTTAGAGTTTCAGGGTCAAATACCAGTTCTTGATAACGTGCATTGCATTTCGAAGACATGTCTTTTAAATCAGGCTCTGAAACAAGAAGGATCTCCTTATAAACCGCTTCCCAAGGCGCATGCTCAAGGGGTGTACAATGGCCAAGACCCTTTTCTTGTAAATCTCTCCAGGGCGTATTGTCGCTAAGGAGTACAGGCCTTCCAAACCCCCAAGATTCGATGATTGCATGCCCGTAGTTTTCGTGCATCGTGGGCATTAAAAGGTAGTGTGTGTTCTTAAATACCTCGCGTAAGCCTTGGTGAGAAACGGCGCCTGAGTAAGTAACTTTCAAGCTGGCATTGGACAAATGAAGGATTGAATCGAGATACTTTTTATCCTCGGAAGGGCCGACGATATTGACACACACTTTTCGGCCATTCAAATTCATTTTTGACAAGATCTCAATGGCAAACAATAGATTTTTAATTGGGTGGACTCTTCCCAAACAAAGCAAGTTCAAGGAATCTGAAGGGGGTGTTGTGGGGAGGACTTTAAGGGTGGGGTCTGAGAAATTTCTCGCCACAAAAACTTTTTTTCCTGGCACATGCATCTTCACCTCTCGTGCTTCCTCTTCCGTGCTTGCGTGAAATTCTACGCCACGAAAGAAGTCTAAATTTCTTGCGAGGCTCAGGAAAACAAACTTCTTCAAAGGTTTGATTGCAAGCGCTCCGGCACCCAACATACCTCGGGGGGCGAGCACTGTTTTCACGCCTTTCGCACGTGCTATTTTTAATGGCCTGAATGTAAATGCGCGGCTGAACAAGCTGTTTAAGTAGAGCACGTCGGGCTTGACTTCGTCAAACACATGCTTCCAGTTTGATTTCCTCCAGCATAAGCGGTTTTCATATCTGACTTGAACGCCTGTTATGCCTTCCAGTTGAGACCATACCCCTTCGTCCACGCCTTCCATTTTCTCTTCTTCCCCCAAGTCATATGCTCCAGCCAGGACAAAAAACTCCAGGTCAGGGTTTCTCCCATCCGACTTCATCGCGAGAATGAGGTTGTATACGCTTCTGATGGGTCCCCCAGCCTTAAATGCTGGGGGGAACCACTCCGTAGAAACGAGTATGTGGATTTTATTTGAGACCATGACGCTTGATATAGTATCCCAAAACAGATAAGCTCCATTTCCGACTCCATGTTGAAGAGGATAAAATCTTATTTAACCCTCGCTCATGGATTAATTCCGATGATGCGAGGGCATCGATTCCCTCCGAATATATTTGATCTAAAGGGCCCTTAAGCCATGTGTCCCAAGGAAGCACAAAACCTTGTTTCTCTCTCATAGAAATGTCCTCTGAAACAATGCCATCAAGCGCTTTAACGAGAAGGGATTTGAGGGGGTGAGATTCGGAGCGAGGGGGTTTGAGGCTGTCTGGCAAAGCGAGAACTTTCGTGACCAATTTATGGTCCAGAAATGGTGTTCGTACCTCTAAGGAGTTTGCCATACTGAACATGTCGGTGTCTCTCAAAAGTGTGTGGCCTAGATATGTGTGGAGTTCCGCAAGGGAAACCTTGCTTAAAAATGGAAGGGAGAATGCATCTGTTCCCGGCCTTAAAGCATTTGTGATCCACTCGAAAACCGCATTATTCGCAAGGCTTTTAGAACCAAGAATTTGTTTTACATCTGCGTCCAGAAAAAGTTGACGAGACAGTGGGTATGTATGTTCGAGGGCAAAATAATTGCCTGCGAGAATTTCTGCGCGTTTTCTTGACCCCTCTCCTGGAAAAACGGCTTGGTATGACATCCCCACAAGACGTCGCAAGCCTCTCGGCCATGAAGCGATCCATTGATGTTTCATGAGTTGCACAGACCGATCGAAAACGGGATAGCCCGCAAATATTTCATCCGAACCCAGTCCACTTAATGCCACCGTGATTCCGGCCTCGTGGGTCGCCCCACTTACGATGTAAGTGTTCAATCCATCAAAAGAAGGGTGGTCCATCGCCGCAAGGGCCGAAGGAACTTTTTCAAGTATATCATCCGTCGTCAAGTGGATTTCGTGATGTTGGGTCTTGAATTTTTCGGAAACTTTTCGTGCAATTTGACTTTCGTCTAAATAAGCATTATCAATCGCTACGGTAAAAGTGTTGATGGGTTCCTCTGATATTTCAGACATAAGACCAACGATCGCTGTAGAATCAATTCCTCCAGAAAGAAATGCCCCGATGGGAACATCGGATTGCATTCTTGCTTCAACAGAAGAAGCAAGGGTTTCCCGGAGGTCTTTTACAATCGCATTCGAATCGTTTGTCTGGGAGTGGCGTCGTGCCTTTTGTGCTTCTGAGGCTGTATTCCACCAACGGAAAACTTCTGTGGTTTCATCCTGTATTTCTATGGCGCATCCCGCTTCCAATAACTTTATATCCTGTACAATCGTGTCAGGCGCGTGTACAGTAGAGTATCTCAGATAGTCCGTGAATGCATCTTTATTCACACGACGCGCGATGTATCCAGAGGCAAGTAAGCTTCTTAATTCTGAGGCAAACAGGATGGCGCCTTTTTCGTTTTCTGAGGACCAATAAAGCGGCTTAATGCCAAATCTATCGCGCGCCATTGACAATTTCTCCTCGGCAGCGTTCCACCACGCAAAGGCAAACATACCGTCTAACTTATGGAGGGTTGTATCCAGACCCCAGGCACGAAGAGCAGCAAACAAAACCTCTGAATCTCCAGAAGATTTAAACGTGTGATCGCTGTCTTTTGAGGCTTGTAATTCAGCGCGTAATGAGCGGAAATTGTAGATCTCGCCATTGAAAACAAGCGCGTCTCCGGAAGGATTGTCAAGCAGAGGCTGATTCGCTTCTGAGGACTCCGTATCGAATATAGATAGACGCGCATGGCCAAATGATACGTTTTTGTTATCAGACCAAGCGTCCGTGTTATTTGGCCCACGGTGTGACATCGCACTCACCATTTTTAACGCTGCGGATTGTGCCTCCCCCTCTGGGAAGTTCTCTATTCCGAAAACGCCAGCTATTCCACACATGTATCTTCTTTTTTACGCTTTTATACTGTCCCAACCCTGCGCTTTGAGCGTGATGTCTTGGCCACTATTGGTCACCATTACTTGCTCATTGACATCCTCAGTCATGTGACCTATAATTGAGAGTTTGGGGTGGTTGCGTATTTTTTCGAAATCATCTTGGTGCACTGTAAATAAAAGCTCATAATCCTCGCCACCGCTCAGCATGCACACTGTAGGGTCCAGATTAAATTCACGTGCAGTGGCATGTGTTTTGGAATCCATGGGAAGCTTATCCTCATATACACGAACCCCTACCCCACTCGCAGCGACAATATGAAGGCATTCTGAGGCCAATCCGTCGGAGATATCAATCATGCTTGTGGGTTTGACCTCAAGGTCTGCAAGCTCTCTTATGATGTCTGTCCTCGCCTCTGGCTTGAGTTGACGTTCAATGATGTAGCTGTGATCTTTGAGTTCTGGCTGTGTCGTTGGCGCCTCCTTAAAGACTTCTTTTTCACGCTCTAGAACTTGTAGCCCCATATACGCAGACCCAAGCTCTCCCGAAACCACAAGCAGATCTCCCGCACTGGCTCCTGAGCGTGTGACGATTTTCTCTGAATCGACAAGACCCAGGGCTGTGATGGACAAGGTAAGTCCGGAGGTAATCGAGGTTGTGTCTCCACCGACAAGATCTACTTCGTAAAGCTGACACGCAGTCTTGATCCCATTGTACAGCTCCTCGAGGGCCTCTACAGAAAACCTATTTGAGACGCCCAATCCTATGACTATTTGAGTGGGTTTGGCGTTCATTGCACAAACATCACTGATGTTTGATATCACCGCTTTATATCCCAAATGTTTTAACGGGACATAGCTCAAATCGAAATGCACGCCTTCGACAAGCATGTCTGTTGTAACAACCACGCGTTTTCCTAAGGGGTCGATTACCGCTGCATCATCCCCCACACCTAACAAAGTAGATGGGGCGTTATTCTTTAATTCTTTCGTGAGTCGATTTATTAAAGCGAACTCTCCCAATTCTTGTATCTCCGTACGTTCCATGGTGCGAAGTTACACCTAAGAGAATGGTTTAGGCTTCTTCTCTAATATCACAGATTCGACCAGAAAAATGAAGGTCCAAGTCTGCAAAAGGGTGGTTGAAATCCATCTGCACTTCGTCGTCTAAAACATCGACTACAACACCAAAAATTTCATTTCCTTCTGCATCATTCATTGGAATTGCCTCTCCGACTTTTATATTTTCTTTGTCGAATACACCGTCAATCTCAAAAACAGTTTTAGGGATCATCACAATGGCGTCATCTGTCGTAGGTCCATATGCATCTATGCAAGAAATAGCGATTTCAAAAGGTTCGCCAGCTTGCAGCCCTTCAAGCGCTTTTTCGAATGACTCCAGGACTTCTCCTGCGCCAACTTTAAATCCAAAGGCTTGTTCCGCAGGGCACTCTTCCAACAGTTCTCCCAATTGACCATCTTCCGTTGATTCACTTAAGATATATTCAATCTCAATAAACTTCCCGGGGGCTACAATTATTTTTTCCATACGCCAAAGGTCCGTCGTACTTTGTGGCTATGCAACGACTTACACACTCTTTTGCGGTATTCGTGATTTTATTCAGCGTTTTCGCGAATTCTACGCCTTCTTTTGCCCAAACTAAAATTAAAAATTTATCTGAATACACAACCAATCAAAGGGTTTTCTCTCCCATCGGTTGTCGGGGCTTGGGTTTAAATGGCCATGTGCACTCTGAGGAGGGCGACGGCATGAACACGATCGGAAATAGGTCTTTCGTAGAAAATTACGACATGTCGGAATCGATTTCAAGAAGCGACACATTTGATATTGTCCATTACGCTTTGGATCTTGACCTTACAAACTACGGTCTACAACAGATGCAGGCCAAAGCCTTGATTACGATGTCTGTGATTGAAAGTGGTGCGGAAGAGGTTTGGTTTGACCTTGTTTCATTGACTGTTGACTCTGTAAATATCGATGGGGCGAATTCTGGTTTCGTTCACGAAAACGGACGGCTCATTGTTCCTTCTCCGAACGGCATTTTTCAATCTGGGGACGCCCACGAAATAGAAGTCTTCTATGGCGGGCATCCTGAACAGGACCCTTCGTGGGGAGGCGTATACTTTACTGCTGGATACATCTATCACATGGGGATTGGGCTTACAAGCATCCCCCCGAATTACGGCAAGGTTTGGCATCCATGCTTCGACAACTTTGTGGAAAGAGCGACATACGCTTGGAATGTCCGAAGCGCAAACGGAATGGAAGCTCACCTTCAAGGAACCTTTCTGGGAGAGACTGTTGAAGAAGGAGACACATTAACCCGAAGCTTCATACTCGAACACCCCATCACGACTCACCAGGCTGCGTTTGCTGTGTCTAACTATGTCGACAGCAACTTCGTCCATACAGGAGAATATGGAGACGTTCCTGTTCGGCTTACTGCCAAACCGGAAGACATCAACCTCATGTCAAATAAATTCATTGACATCGGATACGCCATCGATGCGCTCGAATACTGGTGGGGGCCCTATGCATGGGAAAGAGTGGGGTATGTTCTCACCACAGATGGGGCGCTGGAAGTTCCGACAAATATCTCTTATCCACGCTTTATGATTGAGCAAAGCGTGACTGCAAATGGTGATCTCTTTTCTCACGAACTCGGTCACCATTGGTGGGGAGACCTCGTCGCTCCCACGATTCATAACCACATGTGGATTAAAGAAGGCCCGGCTGAGTACTCCAGTCATCTTTTTGTTGAGTATAAAGATGGACACGAGGCATTTGTTGATTTTGTAAAAGACAACCAGCAGTTTGTGCTGGAAGAGTGTCACATACAAGACGAGGGATTTCATCCCCTTTCTCCGATGCCGGACGCTCAAATTTACGGTCGCACCACTTATTACAAGGGCGCCTCAATACATCACAACCTCAGAGCATATCTTGGGGACGAACTGTACAGAAGCGCATCCCAATCCGTGATTTCAACCCACTTTGACAGCCACATGGATGCAGATGTATTTCGTTTAACGCTTGAGGATGTCACCGGGTTAGACCTTGATCCTTTTTTCGACGCACAAGTCTACCAGCCTGGCTTTTCTACATGGCTTATTGACTCCACCGCTACTGAAACAGATGATGGGGGTGATGGATTTGAGACCACGCTGTATTTAAACCAAAAGTTACGTGCCTGTAATCATTTCCATGAGAATGAACCACTCGATGTGACGCTTTGGAATGCCGAATGGGACACAACGCTTGTTGAGGTGCGTGTAGGGGGAGCTTATGATGAGGTGACGATTTCACATCCCGAACCTTACATTCTTATCGCGCTTAATGCCGACGGAAAGCTCAACCAAGGAAGGTTAGATCACACCGTAGCAATTACCGAAACCACCGGATTATCAACGATGCCTTGGGTTGAAATGAGGATGGGATGCGACAACATTACTGACAGCGTGATCACTCGGATTGAACATCATTGGGCTGCGCCCGACAGTGAGCCCACTGCTTTTTATTTCGACGAAATAAGTTCGACACATTTTTGGACTGTGGACGGAACCTGGGAAGATGGAATCGAAGGATCTGAAGCCCTTACAATAGATGCTCGGTTTTCCTATGTCGGTAACAACAACGAGGGGTTGGATTACGATCTTTTCTATGGGGATGAGGAAGATGCTTTCCTCGCGTGGCGCCCTCATTCTGCTGCCACATGGGTGCAATATCCGGACTATACATGGCAGGCAGGGTCGTTGACAAACGGCAACGGTGTTTTCAGAGTTTCATCACTAAGAAAAGGGCAATACGCCTTTGCAAATGGAGACATCTCTCTTTCCATCGATTCGGACGATTTAGCGAACGCAACAGCCACCGCATTTCCTTCTCCAGCATCATCATCAATCACATTAAAAAGTCATCTCGAGGCTGATGTAATTAAAATCTGGGACATCAACGGAAGGGTTATTCTAAGCAAATCTCTTCTCGAGAATACCGACATTTCTCTCGATATAGCGGGTTGGTCCGAGGGGGCGTATGTGGCAGTTTGGTATCAAAAACAACGGGCAACAAACAGTGCCAAGTTTATTATCTCTCACTGATTTTCGGCGTCTTCATCTGTAAATTTCTTGACAGACTTGACAATCCCTTCTATTTCTCTCATGTAGGGACGTTTGTCAAAATATGGTGCGTATGCGTACCCTTCGACTGTAATGAGGCGCGCGTCCGGTTCGTCATAAAAGGTCAGGCTGTAGTAGGGTCCGCCCATGAAATCATTCTCCATTCTCCAAAGACCTCTTACCTCAGCCGCAAAGCCGCCATTAAATGAAAAAGCGTCATAGGTGGGGGCCATGCGCCGCTCAATCTGCATGTAGCTCCCTTCTGTGGGACCAGAAACATATCGCTCAGTGAGCTCATCGCGCCTATTGAGAATGTATTCAAGGGTAAATTGATTTGAACCGACATAGGGTTCGCTGTGTATAAAAAAACCTTCTTGGACATCGTGATTGTTGCTCCCACGAAACCTCGTAAGTTGCCTATCTATCCAGGTAAAGGCTGTGTCCGCTCTTACAGCATATGTGCCTTTAGGAATTAACAAGTCCAAACCCCATGTGGTGTTTATTTTTGACTGCATTGCAGCGTCTGTCGAAAGCTTCGTGACATAAGTCGTTCTCTTTACCTCTACATCATGTAAAAGGCTGACCATTTCATTTGCCCGCTCCCCAATCTTCGCCGCAAGCGCAGTTTGGGTGCGGGCTTTTGCCAAAATATAAATCTGTCCCTGTGAATACTTCTCTTTATAAAAAACCACTGAAGGGTCCTGAGTATCAACCCTATCGGCAATTTCGACATCAATAATGTTGCGGTGGGGTTTCCAAAACTTGCTGAAATCAACCCTATTCTTGTGCACCACATCGAACATGGGTTCGTACGTCTCAGTATGCATCTGGGGAAGCACGGCATATGGTTTCATAAGGATGTCTCTAATGCTGTCACCTATCACACCTTCCCAAACCGCATCTGTACAGACCACAAGAACTTCGCCTTGCGCACCTACCCTACTTGGGAGTGGGGATCGTGCCCCATCTTGGCTTCCACAACCGAACAAAATCACACACAAAAAAAGAAGTGGCCATCTCATAGTTTGGTGGGGTCGCCGTGAATGATAAGCCTTTGTCCGATTCTGATATTAGAACTGTTTAAGCCATTCCAATCTTTTATCTTTCTTACGGAAACGCCGTGTCTTTCTGCAATTGTCCCCAACACATCTCCTGACTTTACGCGATAAAATATCGGTTCAGGTTCGTATTGAATCTCAGGGGTTAGCTCTGGATTGATGAGCCTCATTTCAGCTTCACGATCTATAAAAACCGCCACGGATTCATTTGGGATTCTAACAACCCACTTCTCCCCTGGGCCTGGAATAATTTTTTGACGAAACATGGGGTTCAAGACAGCCAACTCTGATTCCGAGAGCAAGGTGAGCTCTGCAATTTGGTCAAACCTAAGGGGGCCTTCAACATGCACAGAGTCCATCTCAATATATCCCGGCAAGATGTTTCTTGGGACAATGCCATATTCTGCATGGTACTCCATGAGGTATACAACCGCAAGAAAGTTGGGGACATAGTTTCTAGTCTCTCTGGGGAGAAACGGCCTCACCTCCCAATAATTTGTCTTGCCGCCACTTCTGCGAATGGCCTTATTTACATTTCCGCCCCCAGCGTTGTATGCCGCAAGCGCAAGGTACCAATCGTCGTAAATTCCATAAAGCTTCTTCAAATGATTGCAGGCGGCTTCTGTACTTCTTTTGGGATCCTTTCTTTCGTCAATATAGCTGTCGATTCTCAGTCCTTCTGCCTTGGCAGTATAGTACATGAATTGCCAAAGTCCACGCGCACCTGCTGGAGATCTCGCTTCGGGATTCAAAGCGCTTTCTACAATAGGCAAATACTTCAACTCTAGAGGAAGTTCTGAACGGTCTAACATCTCTTCGAAAAGAGGGAAAAATGCCGGAGCCCTCCCCAACATTGTACTCAGCCCTCTCTTGCGCTTGCTCACATAGAGCGCGACCCGGTTGTGCGAAATGATGTTCCATTGTAAATCCAGCTCCGACGACATATCTAGTATCGCCATTCTTGATTTCATAACAGCCGTGTCAAGCTCTAAATCTGGCTCTCCCATAACATTCCAAAGCCCAGTATCAGAGCTCACACAGGTCTGAGATTCACACCAAATTGACCACTCTTCTTCCCAAGAAAAAGGCGCACTTGTTTTTTGAATAAGGTGTGTAGTATCTATCTCATTTAAGTTTCCCTCGTGTAAATCTTCTTGTCCAAAAACCAAAAGGTTTAGCGTGAAGAATAGACACGTAGCGATCAAATTTGAAAGCCTCGGACTCACTTAGATTTGTTGTCGTCTGAAGCTTTGTCTGACTTGCTGTCGTCATCCTTGTTCGATGCGTCCTTAAACTCCTTTATGCCTTGTCCAAGGCCGCGCATTAGTTCAGGAATTTTACGTCCGCCGAAGAGCAATAGTACCACAAGGGCAATCAAAATTATTTGTACAGGACTTGGACCCATGATTTCTTTGTTTGCCACAAAGTACCGATAAAGAGGCTTAACCTACAACCTCAATTTCAATGTTGTCGATAAGTCTTACGCCATCAACGTTAGCAGCCACGACAATGTGGCTCCAATCGAAGGGTTCATCATCAGGAGAAAACGTTTGACAATTAACCCCATTAAAATACTCCAAATCTATTCCTTCTGATTCCTGTAGCTCTTTCCTGGCGGTATCTACAGCTGTTTTTATAGATGTTCCTGCTGAAGTGTTTTCCACCACATTAGAGAGCGCAAACGAAAGCTTTAGGGCCCGTTTTAAACCTTGATTTGTCAGCCTTATATTTCTTGAACTTAATGCTAAACCTTTTGAATCTCTAATCAAACCGCAGCTCACAATCTCAATATTTGGGTGCCTGATCTGTGCCATTTTTTGCACGACCGCAACTTGCTGCAAGTCTTTTGCTCCGAAATACGCTTTATTTGGTTTTATGACACCAAATAGTTTGTCGACCACTGCGATGACGCCGTCAAAATGACCTGGTCTGCATTTCCCTTCAAATGAATGTGTTATGCTTCCCCAATCCATATGCTCTGCTTTTGGTTTGCCACCATATAAATCTTCAGCTGTGGGTGCAAAAATCACATTGCAGCCTGCTGCTTTGGCAATTTCGGCATCAGCGTCCATTGTTCTTGGGTAGGCGTCTAAATCATCCTTTGCGTTAAATTGGGTAGGGTTTACTAGGATACTTACAACCACCAAATCACATTCTTTTGATGCGTTTTCAATCAAAGAAGCGTGGCCCTGATGTAAAGCACCCATTGTTGGGACTAGCCCAAGCGATTTATTGATTTGAATATTATGTTCGTTAAACCAATGGTTTAGCTCGACCGATGTGCGTATAATTTTCATTTTTTAGGAGGCTTGTCGCCCTGTATCCTATGTAATTACTTGGATTTACGCGTAAAATTAGCTATATTTGGTGTCCGTCTAACCAGAAGAGAGCACAAACTATGAGCAAAGCACGAATCCTATACGTATCCCAACACTTGGTTCCCTTCCTTCCTGAAACACCGATGAGTTATATTTCTCGTCATCTTCCTCAAGGAACACACGATAAGGGACGTGAGATACGTGTGTTCATGCCGAGGTTTGGTAAAATTAATGAGCGCCGCCATCAGTTGCATGAGGTTATTCGGCTTTCTGGGATGAATCTAAACATCGATGATGTCGATCACCCTTTAATAATCAAAGTTGCTTCAATACCTACAGCAAGAATGCAGGTCTACTTCATCGACAATGATGATCTTTTCAAGCGCAAAGCCGTTTTGTACGATGCGCAAGACAAACTCTTTGCGGACAATGATGTACGTGCTATTTTCTTTGTGAGAGGTGTTTTGGAAACCGTGAGAAAGCTTGGATGGGCTCCTGATGTTATTCACTGTCACGGGTGGATGGCAAATCTGCTTCCGCTTTATCTAAAAAACAATTACGCTGATGACCCCTACTTTGCTAACAGCAAAGTGGTGTGTAGTATCTATGATGAAGGTTTTGAGGGCTCTTTAGACGCTCGTCTTTCTGAGAAGGTCTCACTCGATGGAATTGATGCTGAGCACGTTCAGACGATTAAAAACGCGACCTTCAACAACATGAATGCCATCGCGATTGAAAATGCTGACGCACTCATTACCGCATCCGAAGATCTGGATGAAGAAACAACATCTAAAATGGCCGCTGCTGGCGTTCCTGTTCTCCCGTTCCCTGGTGAAAAAGGATATCTTGCAGAAATTAACCAATTTTACGATGAAGTTCTTGAGGGAAAGTTTGAGGCTGTCGAGGAATAATAGATATATTCGCGCCCTATGATGAAGCAAAAAGCTAACATCCCTTGGGCAGCCTTATTGATTTTATGGTGCCTTATTGTATTTGTTGGTTGTCAAAAGCCTGACTCCTCTATCGGACTGGGTATTCAACCGGAATCTGAAATGTTTGGGGTCTACACATCTGACACTTTAACAGTCGAAATGGTGACGGTGAGGGAAGATTCTCTTTCGACAGCGAGACTGAGCGCTGCTGTTCTAGGTCGGGTTTTCACTCCTAGAATAGGTTGGACCACTGCTGGATTTGCGACGCAACTTCGTCTTAGTGCACCAGGAATAAATTTTGGCTCCAACCCTCAGGTGGACAGTCTCTTTTTAAGTCTTCGATTCACCGGTGAGACCTATGGGCAACTAAGCGACCAAAGCATGCTCGTTCAACAACTTGCCGATTCGCTCTCATACGATTCTGCGTATTACTCAAATTTCTCCCCTGAGGTTACGCATGACATTTTAAACGACCTCTCGCAGGGACCAATTTCTATTAACCCATCTCAGGACTTAATTGTCGGGGAGGATACGGTTGTGAAACAGATTCGATTAAACATGAACCCCGCGTTTGGACAAACCATTCTAGATCAGGATACAGCGGTTTTCCAGAACAACGAGTCGTGGTTAAATTTCTTCCCAGGCATTGTTGTCTCAACCATGGGAGATGGTGTGGGTGCCGCAGGGGTTGATATTTCTTCTGGATTAAGTTTGATGCGGCTCCACTATCACAACGACAATGACACTTCGTTTTACGACTTCATCATCAGCCCCTTAAGCGCGCGAGTGAATATGTTTACGCAGAATTATGTCGGTGAGCTGTCATCCCTAAATTCACCTTCTTCAGACTCGGCATTCGTCACAGGAGATCGGTCTCTTTATGTCATGTCTGGTTCAGGGCTAAAAACCCAATTGCGAATTCCATTTTTAAATTGTATTACTGATTCTTTGGGTCCTGAGCGTGCTGTACAAAAGGCCGAATTAGTCCTGCCTCTTGATGAGTCCTTGTTCGATTCTCGATACCCACCACATGAGCAACTTTTTATCCTGACAGAAAACCCTGAGGGCGTTTCTATTTCAACACCCGACCAAGTCTCTCTTGGAATTAACATTGGAGGTAATTATGACGCTTCTAAAAAAGAGTATCGTTTTAACATAAGCCGAACAATACAACAGCTTCTTAACAGGGAAGCTGGATTCGCGTATGGTAATTTCTCTCCTGAAGACCCCGTTCCGCCATTATATATCGTGTCTAGCCGGGCTGGAATTTCTATCCAAGGGGTTGTTATTAGGGGTACTGGTGTTGATTTAAATCGCGCCAGACTAGTTCTTACTTGTAGTCACTGAATTAACTTCGAAGTATGTGTGGAATTGTTGCATATCTAGGCCCCAAGCCCGCTTTCCCCATCCTTATTGATGGTTTAAAGCGTTTAGAATACCGTGGTTACGACAGTGCTGGTGTTGCGGTTATAGAATCAACAAAGACTGAGCCCCCTCAGCTTGTGATTAGAAAAAAGAAAGGAAAGGTAAAAGACCTTCTCTCGCATGTTGGAAAAGAAAAGCTCTTAGGCAATGTAGGGATTGGACACACACGATGGGCAACCCATGGTCCGCCGAATGACGTCAATGCGCATCCACATAGAGCGAGTAAAGGAAGGATTGCAATCATACATAATGGCATTATTGAAAATTATGCTGCGCTACGTGAAACTTTAGACCAAAGGGGCCACGCGCTTTTGAGCGACACAGACTCGGAGGTTCTTGTGCACCTCATTGAGGAAATCATGTTGGGGTCAGAATTAAGTTTATTTGATGCTGTAAGATCGGCACTCAAGCAGGTGGTGGGCGCGTATGCCATTGTGGTGATTGACAGAGAGCATCCTGACAGGCTAATCGCAGCAAGGAAATCAAGCCCACTGGTGATCGGAATGGGCGAAGATGGCGCGTTTTACGTCGCTTCAGACGCTACACCAATCATTCCCTACACTAAGAATGTTGTGTACCTTGAAGATGAAGAGGTCGCAGCTCTAGATGTAAATGAAGGTCTTCGGATTCGAACCATTTCTAATGTAGCGATTGCACCTGAGGTCCACGCTTTGGAAATCGAACTCGAGGCCATTGAAAAAGCTGGTTACGAATATTTTATGCTGAAGGAAATCTTTGAGCAACCACGGTCTATTCGTGATTCGATAAGGGGGCGTATAAACCTTCAGTTGGGGGAAATTAAAATGGGGGGAATTGACGACCATTGGGACAGGTGGCAAAATGCTTCACGGATTCTCATTTTAGGTTGCGGAACAAGCTGGCATGCCGGTTTGGTTGCAGAATATTTACTGGAGGAGTTCACTCGGATTCCTGTAGAAGTAGAATATGCTTCTGAATTCCGGTATCGGAATCCTATTATTCGTCCTGACGACGTGGTCATTGCCATTTCCCAAAGTGGAGAGACCGCTGACACGCTAGCCGCCATTAAAACTGCAAAGGAAGCGGGGGCTCATGTTTTCGGTGTTTGCAATGTTGTGGGGTCAAGTATCGCGCGTGAAGCTGAAAGCGGAGCGTATACGCACGCAGGTCCAGAAATTGGAGTGGCTTCTACGAAAGCGTTTACTTCACAGATTGCTGTTCTTTCAATGATCGCATTGCATGTTGGATTTAAGAAGGGCTGCCTCCCTCGCGAGCGTTTTCTTAGGTTACTTACTGAGCTAAACGGAATCCCTGAATTGGTTGAGGCCGTCCTAAAACAAGCGGATGACATCGATGCGATCGCTTCTAAATTTGAAACCGCTGAAAACGCGCTCTATTTGGGTCGAGGATATCAATTCCCAGTAGCTTTAGAAGGCGCATTAAAACTGAAAGAAATCAGCTATATACACGCAGAAGGGTATCCTGCGGCTGAAATGAAGCATGGCCCTATTGCGCTGATTGATGATGACATGCCTGTCATATTTATCGCGACCAAGGATGATGTATATGAAAAGGTTGTAAGCAATATTCAAGAGGTTAAGGCTCGGGGCGGAAAGTTGATTGCGATTGTTACAGAAGGTGACATAGAGGCGGCAAATCTTGCAGACCACGTCATCGAAATTCCAAGATGTGTTGATTCTCTTGCGCCACTGTTAAGTGTAATCCCTTTGCAGCTTTTAAGCTATCGGATTGCCGTTTTAAGAGGGTGTGATGTAGATCAACCTAGGAATTTAGCAAAAAGTGTTACGGTAGAATAGCTTCATATACACCTGACAATCAAACACTAAGGTGTCTATAAGATGTTATTAACATGTAAAACGTGAGTGTTAATATCTACATATTTGCTTAATTCTACTCAGTATTCCCGTTATTGCACTTTGAAAACTGAAATTTAATATATTTAGGGTATGAAAAAACTAATGTTCACTCTAGCGATTTGCTCGCTAGTATTCACAAGCGCACAGGCGCAAAAGCAGTTGGGCGGAGAGCACAACGTAGAGGTAAACCTTACTCCTTTTGGCAATAGCCCTATTGACGGCACGACCATTAAGTATCGTAATTTCCTTGATGATGACAAGGCGTTGCGTGTGTCATTAACTGTCGGCTCTACCTCTGGTACATATGCTTACTGGCAGGAAGGAGAGATTCTAGGAGAAAATCCTGTTAGCCCACAATTAAATATGGAAACATCTAACACTGTAATTGGAATTGCACCTGGTTATGAAATGCATTTCTCTGGAACTGACAACCTCAGCCCTTATTTCGGTATCGAGGCTTACTACATGATGGGCAGTCGCACTGATATGATTGAGTCATGGGGGGCAAATGACCTTGACAACGTAGGGCAGCCTGATGTTTACGTCACTTGGGATGTAACAAACAAGCAAGCTTACAGCTCGATGGGGTTAAACTTACTCTTCGGTGCTGATTACTACTTCTCTGATGCGATTTATGTCGGATTTGAAGCTGGATTAGGTTTCGGAATGACATCTTTCGGTAACCACGAAATTGGAACAAGTGACCTCACGGCATTCAACATTGAATTCAACAGTGCTTTTGATCCTACAACTGCAGGGGCTGCAATTGCTGACAGCTTCGTCGGTGAGCTTCCTTTTAATGTGCTCGCAGGAGAGATCTTTGTTGACTACGATGACTACACATATCCAAACCAGGTTTCTAACACATCTCTCGGAAACGTTTTTAACGGCGCGATCCGTGTAGGATTCCTTTTTGACTAATAAGCAACGGAATTAATAATATTACTGAAAGGCGCCCCGTTAAGGGCGCCTTTTTTGTTTCTTTACTTCATGGAATTTTCTAAAATGAATGTTTCCTTACATTGGAATGGGTCCTCAAAAACCGTGGACCTGTCTTCACCCATCGACCTTAGTCTCCCTTTGAGAGATCCCCGCAAAGGAGAAGGTCCTGCGGCGTGGTATGTGGGGCGGCCGCATTTTGAACCTGTAAAAGAAGAAGGGTTTGTGGGCAGTGTAGCACTTGGGGGTGCTGTGAATTTTACAAACGTCAACTTCAATCCCCACGGTCATGGCACGCATACAGAGTGCTTGGGTCACATTACAAAAGAAGCGGAATCCGTCAATGACATTTCAATGCCCCTGTTAATGCCTTGCCTGCTTGTATCGATTTTTCCTGAACAGAAAGGGAGCGATTTTGTGATTACAGGGTCTCAACTTCCTGGCGGAATTGCCGCCAAAGAACCTTTGCCGCCAGCCTTGATTATTCGTACGCTCCCAAACGATGTCGAAAAGAAATCAAAAGACTGGGCAAATTCGAATCCCCCTTACTTGGATGTTGATTTTACACTAGGATTGGTTGACAGGGGCGTGAAGCATCTTTTATTGGACCTTCCGTCTGTTGACAAAGAGGTTGATGGAGGGGCCTTAGAAAGCCACCGTGCTTTTTTTGGTGTGGGCAGAACGCAACGCAGGTCTGCAACAATCACAGAGTTCGTTTTCGCTCCAGATGACGCTCCAGATGGTTTATATGCTTTGAGTCTACAGGTGGCGCCCTTTGATCTTGATGCTTCGCCAAGTCGGCCTCTTATTTACGGGCTTTTAGAAGCTTAATTGTGAATGTGGCGCCTTGGCCTTCTTTGGACGCAACTGAAACCTCCCCTTTTGATTGTTCTACGATGCTTTTAACCATCGCTAAGCCTAGACCTAGGCCATGCGTTTTTGTTGTGAATCTCGGCTCAAAAATACGCTCCAACTTCTCGTGTGGAATTCCTATGCCTGTATCGATCACTTTCACAATCGCAAAATCTTCATCCTCTGTAATCTCAACTTGAATGGGTTCGCTTGATTTCGCATCGTACATCGAATCAAGTGCATTGGCAATAAGATTGTTGAAGGCACGCATCAGGCGGCTGGCATCCCCTTCGACCAGAATTTTATGTGGTTGACTCGCTACATGAACACATTCTTCTCCATACAGGTGGGCCGCGTTGTTCACGACATTGTTTAGGTCAACTGAGATTATTTCAGCCTCACGAACCACAGCAAGGAGCGCAAAGTCTTCTGCAATCGTTGCGAGAACATCTATTTGAGATATTGCAGTCGCTGAAAACCGTTTCAATCGATCTGGAAAGTCATCGGCCCCATCGTTCCATGCGCGTTCAAGCTGCTGAATACCGAGCTTGAGTGGTGTAAGTGGGTTTTTTATCTCGTGGGCAACCTGTTGCGCCATTTCTCTCCAAGCCCCTTCTCGTTCATCTTTTGCTCTTCTAATCAGGATTTCTCTAAGCTTAGAAAGGAGTTTGTTATATTGATCAACGAGTTCCCCCACCTCGTCATTCCATTTGTGATCTAAAGATGTTGTATTGCCTAGGGGGTCTACTTGTGCCATCTCTAATCTTAACCGATGAAGCGGCCTGAGAATTGATTGAACGATGAGATAAGCGATGCTCATCGCGCCTAGGAATAGAAACAAATAAACGGGCACCAAGCGGCTTAGAAAGGGTTTGATGCCCCCTTGGGTTAATGGTCTTGGGTTATATCTCGCGGATGCGATCAATAAGGGGGTTCCGTCATCGGCGGTCACCACCCAATGAACACGCGTTATTTCGTTTGGACCAAGCGTTTCCGTCACAACAACACGGTCGCCCTTCAGTTTAAGATTATTAAGCAGATTCTTGTCTAACGCTAAGTCAGGCTGAAGGTCCACATTTTCAAACGAGGCTGATGTGGTTACCAAAACTCCGTCAGGCCTATATAAACTGAAAGTGAGTCTGTGGACATCCGCCAACTCGCAGATGTGATCCGTAAAAACGATGGAAATACTGTCCGACGGAAGGCTTCCTCCTTGCCTAGTGAGCACATAATCTAAGCTTCTGCTCAAAGCAGCCTCTTTTCTTAAAAGCCTCTGGCTGTTATAAGCCAATTCTTGTTTTTGCGAAAAATCGAATGCAACAACTGCTGTAGCCACTAAAGCAACCAACACAACCGCCAACATTCCGATGAAAATTCTAAATCTTAAGCCCATGGTGGTAATCTAATAACTAAAACCGGGCCAAAGAATAAAAATTACGATAATTGGACTTTATTATCCACCCAACGCCTCAGATCCTGCGACAATTTCAAGAATCTCTGTTGTAATAGAGGTTTGGCGCGCTTTATTATACGTGATTTTAAGATCCTGAAGCAGGTCTCCCGCATTTTCTGTCGCTGAATGCATGGCTGTCATCCTTGCGCCATGCTCAGCCGCAACGCTATCTAAAAGCGCTTTATACAGTTGGGTTTTAAGTGCACTAGGTAATATATTTTCAACTATTTCCTGAAGATTTGGCTCGAAAATATAATCAATTTCAACCGTTTTATCGTCTCCTGGTGCAGTGAGTGGCAACAGGGGTAAGTATGCTTCTTTGGTCGGTATTTGTACTGCAGCGTTTTTGAATTGGCTATAGGTAATCTCTACAGCGTCCCACTTTTTTGAAACGAACCCGTCCATGACAGTTTGGGCTATATCTGAAGCTTTGTCAAAATTTAGAGCGTCGAAAACGGTTAATGAACTGTTACCAAACCCTTCCGCGAAGTCATTTCCAGCCCTCACGAAAGACTCGTGCGCCTTCTTTCCCAAGGGCAATACAACAACATTTGCACCCTCTGAACGAAATTTAGAGATTGCAGCTTGTGCCAACTTCATGCTGTTATTGTTAAACCCTCCACAAAGCCCTCTGTTGGAAGTAATGGCTATTACCAAAGCGGTTTTTACCTCCCTTTTATTTGAGAAAATGCCTTCTGAAGAATCTAATGATGCACTAACGTTTGCAAGTATCGCCTGGATTTTTTCTGCGTAAGGTCTCATCTGTGTGATCGCGTTCTGAGCTCGGCGAAGCTTTGCCGCAGACACCATCTTCATCGCAGATGTGATTTGCATCGTGTTCTGAACTGAACCGATGCGTTCTCTTACTTCTTTTAATCCTCCAGCCATAGTCGTCTAGATTATGCGTATTGAGCGGTCATTTCAGCAGCAGCGGACTCCAAAACACTCGTTTCTGCATCCGTGTATTTTCCGTTTTTCAAGGCGCTCAACGTATCTGAGTGTTTCGCTCTTAAATAGTCTAAGTAATCTTGCTCAAACTGCTTTACCTTATTAATCGGAACATTCATTAGAAGTCCTTTGGTACCACAGTAAACCATGGCCACCTGCTCCTCTACGGGTAGTGGAGAGTTAAGGTCTTGTTTCAGAATTTCAACGTTTCTTGCGCCCTTGTCAAGAATCGCTTTTGTTGCATCATCGAGGTCAGAACCAAACTTAGCAAACGCTTCTAACTCACGATATTGAGCTTGGTCTAGTTTAAGTGTACCACTGACCTTCTTCATTGATTTTATCTGAGCATTACCACCTACGCGGCTTACTGAGATTCCAACATTAATTGCTGGTCGAATTCCCGAAAGGAAGAGGTTTGACTCAAGGAATATTTGTCCGTCTGTAATAGAAATGACGTTTGTTGGGATATATGCACTTACGTCACCAGCTTGCGTTTCGATAATAGGAAGAGCCGTTAATGAACCCCCTCCTTTTACAATTGATTTTAAAGATTCTGGCAGGTCGTTCATTTCGCTAGCGATACTGTCTACAGCAATCACTTTAGCCGCTCTTTCAAGCAGACGTGAGTGCAGGTAGAAAACATCCCCAGGGTATGCCTCACGACCCGGAGGTCTACGAAGCAGAAGGCTCACCTCACGATAAGCTACCGCTTGCTTAGAAAGATCATCATACACAACGAGAGCCGCACGACCTGTATCACGGAAGAACTCACCCACAGCCGCTCCTGTAAAGGGCGCGTAGAACTGCAGTGGCGATGGATCAGATGCTGTAGCCGCAACAATTACGGTGTAAGCAAGTGCTCCAGCCTCCTCTAGCATACTTACGATTCCTGCAATCGTTGATCCTTTTTGACCGATCGCGACATAAATACAGAATACTGGATCGCCAGCGTCATAAAACTCCTTTTGATTGATAATCGTATCAAGCGCAACAGATGATTTACCTGTTTGACGGTCACCAATGATAAGCTCACGCTGTCCACGTCCGATAGGAATCATCGAGTCAATCGCCTTAATGCCTGTTTGAAGGGGTTCGGCAACCGGTTCCCGGAATATGACACCTGGCGCCTTGCGCTCAATAGGCATTTCGTAAAGATCCCCAGTGATAGGGCCTTTTCCGTCAATTGGCTCTCCAAGCGTATTAACAACACGTCCTAGAAGGCCTTCGCCTGCTTTTATAGATGCAATTCTTCCTGTTCTTTTTACCGAACTTCCTTCCTTAAGGTCTTTTGATGGCTCAAGCAAAACGGCACCCACGTTATCTTCCTCGAGATTGAGGATAATACCACGTACGCCATTTTCGAACTCTACAAGCTCTCCGGATTGGACATTACTAAGACCGTAGATGCGGGCAATTCCGTCACCTACTTGAAGGATTGTACCGACTTCTTCTAGTTCAGCTGCAGATTTAACTCCTGCCAATTGCTCGCGTAGAATTGATGATACTTCTGCTGGGTTGATTTCAGCCATTTGAGATTCTTTTAGGCCTAAAATTCAGGCTCGTAATCGTGTTCTGATAGTTTTCGGCGCAGCGTGCTGAGCTGGCGCTTTAATGAAGCGTCGATCTGTTTGTCATCCATTCTCAGGATAAAGCCTCCTAGGAGGTCAGGATCAATCGTTTCTTTTAGTTCAATGACTCCGTCGTGAATCTTGGCTATTTCTGCCAAAATGTTTTCACGAGAAGACACTTCCAGTGGTGTTGCAGAGCGCACCTCTGCAGCCTGGATGTTGTTTATTAATCGTAATTGAGAAAGCGCTTCTGTTACTACTGTAGGCAGAATCGATTCCCTTCCTTTCGTTACCAAAATATCAATAAAACCAAATGTTAGCTCACTCAAGCTTTCTTTATAGATGGCCTTTAGTATAGCCTTCTTTTTGTTTGGCTTTACAACAGGGCTTGTAAGGAGAAGCTCGAATTCACGAGACGTAGCAATCAATGAAGAGATCATGCGGAGTTCTGACTCAACAAGATCTAATTCATTCCTTTCGGAAGCAAAACCAAGGAGCGCCTTGGCATATCTGGATGCTACGCGTTTACTAGCCATTTTATTAATTCAGTGTAGATTCATCGATGAGCTTATCAACGAGTGCTTTTTGTTTGTCTGAATCTTTGAGCTCTTCGCAAAGAAGGCGCTCAGCAATATCAATAGACAGCTTCGCCACCTCAGCTTTAAGCTCGGCAATGGCCGCTTTTCTTTCAATCTGGATCGCCTCACGAGCTAACTCCACCTCTTTTAAGGCTTCTTCTTTAGCTTTTGCTTTGGCGTCCGAGACGACTTTGCTGGCCATTTCTCGAGACTCTTTAAGCATTGTGTCTCGGGTACTTCTCGCCTCTTGTAACAGGCGGTCGTTGTCCGAGTTTAGGCTCGCCATTTCCTCTCGTGCCTTGTCGGCTGAGCGAAGCGCTTCTTGTATGCTCTCTTCGCGATCTTGTAACGCCTTTAGGATTGGTCCCCAAGCAAGCTTTCTTAAAATAAAGAGCGCCAACAAAAAAGACAAGGTTGCCCAAAATACCGTACCGAAAGCGGGTGTTAACAGCGTTCCCATTGGACTAGCCTAGGACTACAAGTAGACAAATAATGATTCCGAAAAGAGCAACACCCTCAACAAGAGCGGCTGCAAGAATCATGTTGGCACGAAGGTCGTCCGAAGATTCTGGCTGACGCGCCATTGACTCCAACGCCGATTTACCAATTAGTCCAACGCCGATTCCGGCGCCAATAGCAGCAACTCCTGCTCCAAGAGCCGCGAGTCCGTGGCCAGTAGTGATTTCAAAAAGAATGGTCATCAATTCCATGATGGGTTGTTTTTTAGGTAATTATTATAATCAATGATGTGCTTCTTGTGTTGCATCTGCAAAATAAATGGCCGCAAGAAGTGTGAAAACGTATGCTTGAAGGAAAGCTACAAGTAGCTCCAGAAAATACATGAAAATCATAAATAGAGTGGAGAATACACCCATGCCGTAGCCAGCGATCTCTCCATAGTTTTGGTTAAAAATAAAAACCAAACTGACAAATGACAAAATGATAATATGACCTGCAGTCATGTTCGCGGTCAAACGAATCATAAGAACTGTGGGTTTTAGAAACATTCCAAATACCTCAATTGGAACAACAAGTAGTTTTACAAGGTTTGGTACACCGGGAGGCCAAAATAAGTGGCCCCAGTAGTTTTTGTTTCCATTCACTGTCGAGATTAGGAAGACCGCAAGCGCCAACACAACAGTAACACCGATTGTTCCTGTAATGTTAAATCCACCTATAAAAGGAATGAGGCCTAGCAGGTTGCTTGCGACGATGAAGAAGAATGTTGTAAGCAAGAATGGGAGGAATTTACCCGCCTTGTGTTTGCCTATAATTGGCACAGCAATGTCGTTTCTAACAAACAGCACCAGTGGTTCAAGAATATTTGTAAGCCCCTTAGGCGCTTTGCCTGGGTGTTTTGAGTAGCTTTTTGCCATAGACCTCAGCATAATCACCAAGAGGGTCATAATTAACATCATCCCGAAAACGGACTTCGTAATAGAGATGTCGTAAAAAGACTCACCGCCCTCTGACGTTATTCCTGTTTCAGGATGCTTGATGTAGACTGTTCCTGTATTTGGCCCGGTCGCAGTTTGCGTCTCATGTGAGCCGTGAAATTTTGAGCTCATAAACAAATCTAACCCTTTGCCCTCTACGTAAAAAATCATAGGAAGTGGGAGGCTGAAGCCGTTATGGTGGTCTCCAAAAAAGTGGATTTCATTCGCGTCTGCGATGTGAGGGATAATAAAGTCTTTGGCAACAAAGTCGCCGTGCTCCCCATCGTCTAGTGAGTTGTGACCCGCATCGTGAACATCGTGAACATCATGCGCTTCGTGGGCGTTTTGGGTGTCATGGGCGTGGTCACCAACCTCGCCATGCCCATCGGTTTGAGCCGCAACGAAACTTACCCCTCCTAATATTATAAGAGCGGTAATTGCTAATCGTTTGGCGAACTCAGTTTTCATGCTATAAATCTGTTCAAAAAACGAGGCAAAAGTACGAATATTAAGTGCGTAAATAATGGAAGAATATAACTTTTCTTTCATCCGCCTTTAATTAACCGTTGAACATCTATCACAAACAATACAGAAAAGGCCACAAACACTCCAAACACCCCAAACACAAAAAGCTCTCGGTTAGGCAATTTAGACACCAGGTAAGTTGTGACAACCACAATGGTGAATAGCATTTTAGCGGTCGTTGTTCCAATGACCGCCGTTGAAAAATTTATTGCAGATCCTTTTTGTGATTTCGCGGCCCAGCTTCTTAATAAAATTGTAAGCAAAGCATAGAGGGTGATTGTTAAAAACCAAATGGGTTGGTTTGCCATGTCTGAGAAAAAAGGAAGAAGGTTCCCAGTCGTTACACACAAAACAGAAACGAGCAGCGTTTTAAAAATAAATCTATTCATGCGTTTATTTGGCCTGAATATTTCTGAGGACTGACCACATCCCTAGTGCCAAACCCAGTATGGCGCCAGCGGCCGTCCCCAAAGGCTTGTCAAGTTGGAAGTGGTCGTCTGCTTGCTTGCCTCCAAGGGCGCCTAGGCCTATGGCTGATGCAAGCGTTGTTCCGATACCCGCAAAGCGCAAAGCGGTTTTGGTGGTTTTTAACCTAGGGGTTGAGTCGGGTTGTGGGGAATTACGATCCGGCTCCAACCGTTTCCTTTTTGTTTGAGAGAGCCTCTACTTCTGAGGGTATCCTTGAGGATTTTAATGAGGCCATTGCGTCTGCTTTAGATGCCGCTTTTTCCTCTTTCATCTTCTTGTTTTTCGGAGTCCCCATTCGGAAGGTGCCAAGTGCTTTTGCGCCCGCTTCAACTGAAAGCTGACCATAGTGTAGCTCTCCCTGAACAGTCGCCGCCGACTTCATTGCGAGAAGCTCCAACACCGTTACCTCTCCCTCAAGTATGCCTTCTACATCGCAACACAAACAATTGACAACGCCTTTTACAACGCCCTTAGGCCCCACAACTAATCGGCCCTTGGTTGTTAACTCGCCGGTAAACTTACCATCAATTCTGAGATTGCTGTCACTTTGTATTGTTCCTTCTATCACTGTGCCCTCCACAATGCGGTTAATTCCGTTGTCTGAGTGTGTTGCTTGTGCTCCTGTGGAACGTTTCATTGAGCCTATCATGGTTCTTGTTTGGATTTTGTCGAAAGGTAGTGAGTGTTGAAGAAATCTATATACTCATCTAGGTCCTTGTTTTTAAAAAGTTCAATATAATTTACACTGCTTATCACAAACATGTCTAAACCGCTTGAATTTAAATCAATCAGCATCTCTCGGTTACCTGTGAAAACGGTGTAGTAATCCATTCCTTTTGAAAGGTTTGAAAACGCCTTAACCAAAACTATTTGGTGAGTTCTGCTTAATAAGTTGCTCGTAATTCTAAGATTTCTTGATTCAAAGAAGGCGTTGTTAAAGTCTGATGCTTGGGCTTTTACGTCTGCCCCACTCCCTTTGTCTACGGGAATTAATATTGCAAAATAGTGCTCTTTATTTGGGTCAAACACAAAGGGATTTGCCGCCATTTCTTCTTCTTCTGGCGCCTCACCTACCGAACCTAAATCCACCCCCAATTGCCTAAGTATCGAGGACGCAAAAGCAGCCTCTTCTGTGTCTGGGCAATCCTGTAGGATTTCTTTAAGCGCATCAAAATAGGGAGTTCTGTCTCCTGTATAACTCGTCAAACCACCCACACATTGAGCGCGGAGCAGATTGTATTTGCAAAGAAGTGGGTTTTCTGGCCTTTCATTGATGAGCACATCAATGTCAAGCAGGGTTGATTGATAGTCTCTTGTATAGTAGCGCGCCAAGTATTCCTCATATGTCAATCGCTCAAATTCATACGCTTCCTCTTCTTCGTCTAAAAAATCTGGGTTTGCGATCAGCTTGGCCCATTCGCTTCCGGGGTAGTTTTTGGTGATCTGATTTGACCAATACTCCGAGTTGCAGGACTCACAAAAAGGGTTTGTAAAGTTTTCGTTAATCTCTCGTTGTAAATACGTTCTGAAAAGCTGATAGGTTGCTGTGGGGTGAAAAGCGCTGCTGTCAAGGCGATCTAGGAGGTTCTCCCAGGTCTGAATTGCATTTTCTGGGTCTGAGAGCTTCTCTCTATAGTCTAAGCCCGCCATGTAGTATGCTTCTGCCAAAAGGGCCAAGGAGTTTGCTTTTTCTTCTGGCTCACAAGGAAGGTTTGATAGCATCTCGTCAACCGTGGGAAGCGAAGCGGGATCATACGGATCTTGTGCCGCTTCGCTTTCTGAATCCTCTGCCTCTTCTTGGTTAGAGAATAGCGCATCTATTTTGCTCTCTCTCCTCCAGTGGTCCTCTAAAACCCTGTCGCCCCAGTAGTCATAGAAGTTCTGTTGTCCACTCACTCTTAACGACCCGTTGTATGGCCAAAACATTCCCACTCCCTGAGACCCTGCAGCCAAAATCGCCGCGCTATTTGCTGCGTCTCTCTCTTCTTTTTGTCTTTCTAGATCATCAACCATGTCCTCCCAAACACCCTCTATAACCCTTCGTCTTTCATCGTCACTTAGGTCACAGAGCTCTTGAAGGCTATCCTGCTCTTCAATGATTCTAAGGTTCATCACCAAATCAGTAAGGTTGGAAGCCAGGTTTGTAACATCTTCCTTCCGGCTGTTGTCTTCGGGCATGTGAACAAGGGCGCTGTCGTAATAGGCTTGAGCCGTTTCATAATGAAGGTCCTCCATGTGGAGGTCAGCAAGTCTTAAATAACTCTTTCCAAGCTGGCGAGAATTGCCTTCGCTCACATAGACAGAAGTCTCGAGGTGATTAATTCCGTCTTCTCGTTTTCTGTCCTCCAAAGCCACCTCTGCAAGCGCGTAAAACACCTGGTCGAAATATTCTGTGTTTTTACTGTCATCAAGCATGTCTTCGAGCAGCTCGATAATGGGGGCGCTGTTGCCTCCTCTTCGCTCATAAGTCATCGCTTGTTGAATCTTGGACTGGAACTCCAATTCATAAGGGGTTCTTATCTCTGCGACCATTTTAAAAGTTTCAATTGCCGCCTCGCTGTCACCCATTTCTCTTAAACATTGGGCCAGGATAAATAGGGGTCGCGCCCGATCCTTCTTCTTTTTTATCTCTTTTATTGCGTCTTTAATTTGGTCGACAGCCTCCCCAAAACTTTCTTTTTGAATATAGTATTGGGCATATGCTAGGTCCGTGTGCACCCTCGCCTCTTCTGAGGCATCTTTATATTGCGAGGCCTTCGCAAGCATGTTGTTGGCTTTTATCAGGTTGTCTGTTCGCAGGTATATCCTTCCTAACCAACTGTAAGACCAAGCTTGAGCGTCTGGGGTATCAAGCGTTCTTGCAAGAAAAAGAAAAATTTCCTCTGCCTTTACAAAGTCCTCCTTCATATAATAAGAGCGGCCAATAACCGTATAGTTGTCATCAATCCACTTGTTCATTTCAGGCCATTTCATTGGCTTTTTGTCCCTTTTTGAAGGATTCATTGTGTGTCTATCAACCACCTTTGAGCATTTTTCAATGGCCCTCTCCATTAATGGATAAACCTGCTGGGAGGAGTTCTCGTCTGTGTCTAAAAATATCGGCAACACCTCGTCCCAGTTTGGTTCGTGCAGATCTATTATTTTCTTTTCTGCCTCAGCCATCGCTTCGTTGGCATAATAAAAACCATTATATCTCGCGGTGGTGTTGTGGTAGATCCGATATGCTCGCCCGTCTCGTTTTGTCGTACACCCCTGTAAGACCACTATTGTGGCAAAAAGTATAGCTAAGAGACTTAAATATTTAGACATAAAGTGATTCATCAAGAGTCAACGTACGAAGTTGCTAAATTATTCGATTCTTGGCTTATTTCGTGAAGAACTTTACACTTGTCTATAGTTGGGCGATATTCGCAGTGTGGCTAACAAGAAAAAATTGAATAAAAATAAGCGGTTTTGGCGCCAGAGGTTTAGGGTTGTCATTCAGGAAGAGTCAACGTTTCATGAGCGTAGCGCATTCCTTTTATCCGGCCGAAGGTTGGTGATTGTTGCGCTTGGGGTTGTTTTATCTGTGGTGGTGGTTTCGTATTTAACCATCGCACATACGCCGTTAACCGAACATATTGTGCCTGGTTTTGTTGCAAATCAATACCGAGAAGATGCCGCTGCCGCAAGGCAGGATGCGGATAGTGCGTTAAAAATGCTTTCTCTCCAAGAAAAACATTTGAACTCCTTAAAATCAATCTTGAGAGGCGATCTTCTTGTGGACAGCGTGTCTGTTGGTTTAGTGAGGGGCTCTGTCAATCCTTCTGGCGATGGGGTTTTGCCTACGGCGAGCAATGAAGACCTGGAGCTGAGGGAGCGTGTTGAGGGCGAAGACCGGTTTGCACTAAGAAGAAGTGGTCCCGATGTTGCGATGGCCATCGGGTTTGATTTCCAACCTGTTGGAGGGGGGGTTTCTGATGGTTTCGACCTTAGTTATGGTCACTTTGGTGTTGACCTTGAGGCCGCTGAGGGGGTTCTTGTTCACGCTGTTGACGATGGGACTGTTTTGGTTTCTGATTACACTGTTGCGCATGGACATGTGATTGCAATACAACATCGAAATAACCGTATATCCATATATAAACACAACGCCTCTTTGTTAAAAGAGGTGGGAGAGTTGGTTCAAATGGGGGATGTTATTGCATCGGTTGGAAACAGTGGAACACAGACCACGGGTCCTCACCTGCACTTCGAGTGGTGGGTTAATGGACAACCCATAGATCCTACCCCATGGCTTAGGGCCGGGAGTTAGGGCTTAACCTCTTATGGAGCGAAACTTAACCATGGCGCGTAGTTTATCCATGCGGTTGTGCCATTCTGATTCCTGAAGAGACTCTAACCTCTCGGTGCCAAACGCTTCACATGTAAATGAGGCAAGTACTGAGCCCACCACTAAAGCTTGTTTTTTTGCTTCCCAAGATGTGTCGCCGAGTCGGGCCAAATAACCGATAAACCCACCCGCAAAAGTGTCTCCCGCTCCCGTAGGGTCGACGACTTTCTTAAGCGGTACCGCTGGGCTGTAAAACACATGGCCCTCCTCAAACATAATTGCGCCGTGCTCCCCTTTTTTTATTACAACCGTTTTGGGGCCCATTTTATGAATTGCTTCTGCTGCTAAGGGTAGGCTTTTTATGCCTGTAAGCTGTCTCGCCTCATCGTCGTTAATCATAAGCACATCGACTTTTGATATCACTTTTTTTAAGGCGTCCATCGCGATGTCCATCCAAAAATTCATTGTGTCTAAGACAATCAAGCTTGGTGTTGATTCAAGTTGTTCTATGACTGAAAGCTGAACGGCCGGGTCAAGATTTCCAAGCATTACAAATTTCGGGTGGAGGGCGTTCGGAGGAATTGTCGGCGACCACCCGTCGAGAACATTTAGCTCCGTTGTAACCGTATCCCTTCCGATGAGGTCTTCATGATAACTGCCTTCCCAAAAAAAACTTTTACCACCTTTAATTGTGACAAGGCCACTTGATCCAACACCCCTTGACTCTAGGGTAGAGAGGAATTCTTTTGGAAAGTCCTCCCCTATTACCGAAATAAGTTCCTGTTCTATAACAAAGTGAGACGCAGCCAAAGCGATATAGCTGGCGGCCCCACCAACGACACGGTCAGCTTTTCCTGATGGGGTTTCAATCGAATCAAACGCAACTGTTCCTACAGTAACTAAAGACATTAGAGTGTGGTTTTAGAAAAAAAATATAGAAAAAATCAATAAGAGCAGTAAAAGTATTGCGGAATGTGCTTCGTTGATGTATTTTTGCGCACCAATCTGAATTCCTCCTTAGCTCAGCTGGTTAGAGCATCTGACTGTTAATCAGAGGGTCCTTGGTTCGAGTCCAAGAGGAGGAGCTTTGAAAGCCTCGCATTGTGCGGGGCTTTTTTGTTGTATTAAAGGAGGTTTATTCTGCTGGCCAACGCGTCTTTATAAGACCCTCCCACAGGGATTTCTTTCTCCATATCCTCCATTGTAATGTTGGAGTACTTAATGCTTTCAATCGCGTTGAAGTTGACGATGTAGCTTCTGTGCACCCTGATAAAACGCCTGTCACTCAGCTTTCTTTCAATCTCCTTCATTGTGCTGTGGATCGTGTAGCTTTCTTTTCTCGTGTGTATAACAACGTAATCTTTTAAGGCCTCCACAAACAAAAGGTCATCATGCTTGACGTGCATCAAGCGGCTTCTGTTTTTTACAAAAATAATATCCGCGCCAGATTTGTGTTCTGTGAGGCTTCGAAGAAACTCAGCTTCGTTTTTTAACTCAAGCTCTTTGCTGTGCTTGTGAAGCGCCATCTCAACCGCAGACTGTATGTCCGCATCCTTAAATGGTTTGAGTATATATCCGTGGGGCTCTGCCATTTTTGCTTGAGCAAGCGTGTTTTCATCCGCATATGCAGTAAGGAAAATAACAGGGACGTCTAAATTACGCTTGATCTCTTCGGCGGCGGCAATTCCATTCATGTCTCCCTTGATCATAATGTCCATAAGGCACAGGTCGGGCTTGTGCTCTAGCGCTGCAGCTATGGCCTTCTCGCCAGTATCTACAGAAGCCACAACGTCATACCCAAGCTGCCCTAGGCATCTTTCAATATCTTTTCTTACAATACTCTCGTCCTCGGTTACTAATATTTTCTTTGCCATCTTAGGTTGTGTTTACGTCAGGTTGTGCGCCTCAAAGCTAATTAAAAAAGAACTCCCTTTGCGACCATCCTTTGTGCTTTCTACTACAAGTTTTGCCTCTAGTTGTTCTGACAGCGCCTGAATGAGGTACAGCCCAAGGGATTCGTTTTTATTAAGGCTAAAATCCTCTGGCAACCCCACACCATCATCTCTTACTTCGATCTCGATTCTGCCATCTAGTTTTGCGACCCTTAAAAAAACAACCCCCTTCTTTCGTCCTTTAAATGCGTATTTCAATGCGTTTGACACAAGTTCGTTTACGATTAACCCACTTGGGATCGCTTGATCAAGGGTTAGGTAAACATCTTCAAACGCAGACTGAAGGGCCACCTCGCAGTCTGGTGTAGAATAGCTGTGAATAAGGTTTGTGCTTAAGCGCTTTAGGTAGTCTGCAAAACTTATTGAAGAAAAGTCTGTGTGCCTATAGAGGGATTCGTGGATGTAGCTCATGGTCGCGATCCTGCTTTGACTTTCTTCAAGCACCTGAACAAGCGTTGGGTCTTTCACGAATGACCTTTGGAGGCTCATAAGACTGCTGATCACTTGAAGGTTGTTTTTCACCCTGTGATGCACCTCTTTAAGCAGAACCTCCTTTTCTTTTAGGGCCAAACGGATCGCCCTGTCTATTTCCTTTCGCTCGGTAATGTCATATGCAATGCAACTAATCTCATTTTGAGCCTCGTCTAAAGAAATGGGGTTCAAAAAGATATGAAACCACTTTACCTCACCCGAGGCTATTTTAAGAGGGAGCTCAAAGTCTTTTGCGTTGCCTTTTAGGGCCTTTTTAAACAAGCGGATTTGTCCTTGATAAGACTCGTCTGTTATGAACTTTGAGATATTTGATACAAAAGACATTCCAAGCTCTACGCTCTTAGAGAGCTTATCCTCCATCAACCTTTTAAAGTTGTTGTTAAATGAGGTGATTTGGTCATCTCTATTTAGGGTAAACATAACGAGGTTTTGAGTCGAGTCAAAGATTGAGTCGAGTTTTGCCGATTGAGACTTTGCTTCTTTTTCGTGGTGTCTCATTTCGGATATATCTAAATATATCCCTCGCATCCCAATGGCTTTTCCGTTGTCATCATATTGGGCGGACGACGCGCCTAAAACTATTAATTCTTCCCCTTTTGAATCCAAAAACACGCGCTCCTCTTGTTTTCCGTTTAGGGCGTTTATCCAATCTTTGTTTTTTGTGGGGAAGTTTTTTATGATTCCCTTAAGGGTCGTTTTTGAAAGACTTGTTTTTGTGAAGCCTAGTTTTTTATAGAACGAAGGGTTCGCGTATGTGAAGTGTCCCGCGGAGTCCACCACAAAAATAATATCTGTGGCGTTTTCTAAAATATCCCTATACCTTTCTTCGCTAGACTTAAGCTCTTCTTCCGCCAACTTCATGTCTGTTATATCTCTGCCCACCGCCATCGCCCCTAAAGACCGCCCAGTACCATCTCTCATTGTCGCTACAGAGATAAACATACTGAACGTTTCTCCTGAAGACCTCCTTCCTTCTATTTCTCCCGAAAAGTAACTTCTTTGTTGGAGCTCTTCAAAAACGCCATTGGCTGTTTTTTCATCTATAATAAACGCTTTAAAATTAGGGGTGCTTTCTTGGTTTGGTTCTATTCCAAACTCCACCGAAAAGGCGTGGTTGTATTGTTGTAGGTTACCCTCCATGTCGAACGCAACGATCATATCTATGGACGATTCAATAATAGATCTGTTAAACTCCTCTGCGTCCCTAAGTCGCGCTTGTGTTTTTTTATGCTTTGTTATTTCCTCTTTAAGCATAAGGTTAGACTCCTCTGCCAAGGTCGCTCTCATCTGCTCCCTCATGAGTTGAATTCTTGTGCTGAGGTCTGTAACTGTAACCTGAATTGCTGGAGATCTGTCGTGAAAAGAAAGTGTCATTCTTATTCCTACTTCTTTTTCGGCGCCATCCCTAAGAACCATCATCACCTCTCGGTATGGCGGCCTGTCCCCGTTTCTTACTTTTTCTACGTCTTCCTTTACAACAACCTTATCCTCGTCTTTAAACAGGTCAATAAACACTTCGTCATAGATGTAATCTTCAACCCTTTCGTTAAGAAGCTCAAGTCCACCTGTGTTTGTATATTTAATTCGTCCATCAACGATTAAAAACAAGCCGATAGGGCTCGACTCCACCAACATCCTAAACCGCTCTTTTGTTTGAAGCAAGTCAAACTCTGTGCGCTTGCGATCTGTGATATCATAGAGCATTAATATTTGCTCACTTCCCTCCTCTTTTCCATCACTCCTTGTTGCTTCGAGATAAATTGATCTCCCTTGTTTGGTGACTCCCCTTAGTTCACATCTCATGCCCCAATTTCTCCTTGCAGAGAGTCGCTGCCAATCTCTTTCGTCTATAAAATCTAAGATAGAGACCCCAACTGGCACGCTTTCGTGACCAAACATGATCGCAAATTGTTCGTTTGAATCTTGAATAATTCCATCACTAAGAAAAACGATTCCCTCCATTGCAAATTGAGACAATACCCTAAACCTTGCCTCGCTTTCTCTTATTTCGTTGTCATAAAACAATCTTTCTGAAATATCTCTTACCTGGAGAGATTCTGTGTTTTTTTCTATTTGAGCGATTTTTATCTCACAATGAAACTCACTTCCATCTATTCTTCTGGCAAGGACACAAATCTTAATAACCCTACCTGATTTTCGAGACTTTTTAAGCTTACTGATTAGCAAGCTATGTTCGTCTGGTAAATAGTTAAATATTCCTGAATCTTTTGACAACGGATCGAACCCCACCCACTCATCTTCTTCGCAATGAAATATTCTTCTTGCGTGCCTGTTGCTTTTTATTACTTTTCCTTTCTCAAGAATAAAACGTGCCTCAGCAGATTTTTCAAAAAGAATATTATCTAAATTATCCACGGGCTCAAGGTCGTGATGAATCTCTATTTCTCACCACCCTTCTGCCATCTACTTTCCACAACTTATCGTGTCTAAACAAGTATATATAATCTATTTCACCGTTTTGTAAGTAATACCTCCATTTCCCATGTTTTGCGCCGCCTTCATATTTCCCTGAAATCTTGATGGTTCCATCTGCATACCAGTGTTTATGAAGACCCTCTGGTTGACCAAACGAATAGGTTCCCTCAAACATTTTACCCCCTCCTGAATACCGATGAATCCATTTTCCATCCAACTCTCCATTGAGATAGTTTCCTTCTTCAATATGATCGTTTACGTGATACATCCAAAAGCCAACCCTCATCCCGTTTTTATATAATCCTTTTAAAATCAATAATTTATTTAAACCAAATTCTTCAAATTCTCCATCCTCTAACCCTCTACTGTATTCTTCTGATCTAATTACAAACCCACTTTCTTCCATCCACCTCCACTTTCCATCAAGCCTTCCATTATCATATGATCCTGTTTGTTCTACCCATCCATTTGAATGATAAAAAATCCATTTTCCTACTCTGTTTCCATTCTCAAACTTACCCTCAGCTCTGATGGATTCATCATCATAATATAGTTTCCAATCTCCTTGTTCGTTGCCTGAAATATCTATTATACCCTTACCAATTACTATTCCGTCTTTAAAAATAGCTGATGAAACAACTTCTCCTTCTTCGTTAAAAGTTCTGCTTACACCGTTTTTAAGACCGTTTTTATAAGCTGTTTCTTCTTCTTTATTTCCCTTTTTATCAAATGTTCGTCGAACTTCTGTCTTGCTTAAATCATTCTCGTTTTCAACCCTAATTCCAAATTCATAACGTATCACATCTTGAATATCTCCCCTTTGATTATAAAAACGAAACACACCATGCCTTAGGTTATTCTTAAAAGGACCTTCTTCTTTTATGTTTTCATTTTCATGAAACTCCTTCCAAAGTCCATTTTTTTCTCCTTGATTGTTATATCTATTAAACTTTTCTATTGAAGTTATTAATCCATTCTTATAGGATGAAAAACTTATTTTTCTACCATTTTGCGCATATTCAATAGATTTTCCGTGCTTTTTATTTTCTTTCAGTTTGATTTTGTATTGAATTTGTCCTTCTGGAAAATACAAATATTCAAATCCCTCCTTTGACCCTGACAACCAGTTTGTAATTATTGAAGTATTTCCGTTTTCATAATATTTAATTTCTCTTCCTTCCTTTTTGTCATTGATATAATAAATTTCTTTTTCAAGTGATGAATCTTCTCTGTAAAATTTCCACACACCTTCTAATTTATTTTTTTTTTCTTAACCCCAAACTTTTTATAGCACCACTTTTAAAATAAGATTTCCAAATACCTTCTGGAATTCCATCTACAAAACACCCTTCACTTGAGAGGCTTCCATTTGAAAAAAAATATTCTGTCCATTCACATTTTTCTAAATCTTTTTGAGCATTTATTTCAGAAAAAGAAAAGGAGAGACTTAAACACACTAATAGTATATATATATTCTTTAAATAATTAGTAGTTATAATAGTCTTGTTCATAACAGGTATAACTATATCTAAAATAATTTTGTTTTCCGTTTTCAGCCAACAAATCAACTTAAAGTTAACATGTTTTAAACATGCTTGATATTTATTCATCAAGTATTTAAGGTAGGTTTTCAACGTGGATTCAATAAAGATATAAATTATAAAAAGGACTTTTTTTCTATTTTTAAAAAGTTAACAAAGACTCAAAAGATGATCAAAAGATTTTGTAAATACACGACTTAAAAATTAGGTTTTGAAGGACTGTCTTTTGCCTAGCGCCTAAAACCCAAACAACCTAATGGTTTTTATTATTGAATATCAACACTTTTTAATGGGGTAATGAACAACGGTTGTTAATTACCTTGCAACCACTTTAAACCCCCTTTTCCATGAATATTAGTATAGGTTGCGACCACGCTGGACCAGTTTACAAAACAACAATCAGTAACCACCTCAAAGAACGAGGTTTTTCGGTGAAAAATTGCGGAACAGACGGAGAAGAGAGTGTAGATTATCCAGATTTTGCCCACGCGGTTGCGAATGATATAAATAACAAAACCTCAGAGCTGGGTGTTTTGATATGCGGATCAGCCAACGGAGTTGCTATGACCGCGAATAAACACAATACAATCAGGGCCGCAATAGCTTGGACGCCAGAAATTGCAACCCTCGCCAGAACACATAACAACGCAAACGTTATTTGTATTCCAGCAAGATTTGTCACCGAACCTGAGGCAATTCAAATTGTAGACGCCTTTATGGACGCCAAATTTGAGGGAGGACGACATGCAAGGCGAGTTGGAAAAATAGCGTGTTTTGTCTTTGCAACCCTTTTGGGATTAAGCCCAGCGCTTGCTCAAATTACAGGGACACCAGAACCTCTGTCCCCAGCCGTCTATTCCGAGACGCTAGACACAAACAACCTGAAGGGTCATTTAAGCATTATTGCGTCTGATGGTTTTGAGGGAAGAGAAACAGGAACAAGGGGCGCAGATCTTACCGCAGCATATTTAGAGAGCTATTATTTAAGCATCGGGTTTAGCCCTTATGACGGTAAGTCATTCACCCAACAGGTGCCGATGATCAACGCCCAAATTAACGGAGGCACAGTCACTGTGAGTGATAACCAATACAACATTGTCAATGACTTCCTTGTGTACCCAGGAATAGAAGAGCTGACCATAGACTCCTCTGCGATGGTTTTTGCGGGATATGGAATCATAAACGAAGCGATTAATGAATATTCAGGGCTAGACGTCAAAGGAAAAGTCGTTGTTGTGTTGTCTGGGGACCCCAGAGATGAAGCGTCTGAATGGGCAAGCAACACATCCTTAAAGAGAGAAGTTGCAGACTCGCTAGGCGCGAAAGCATTTGTCATGCTTATGAAAGACCCAGCCTACGCCACAGTTAAAGGTCGAATGAAGTTCTATATGATGCGAAAATCGACTGTTTTAAACAGGAATAAAGACGGAGGGGGCTCAACAATCCCCACTTTTTTATTATCAGACAAGAGCGGTAGCGACTGGCTTTCGTCAGTAAAAGGCGTGAAAACAGCTTCAAAAGCAAGGGGAAAAGCGGAGAAAAAAGGCACCTGCCCCACAGGAGAAATTGACCATTTGTGGAGCCACGAGATTGACATGGGCTCACACAATTTTAACGGCCTAAATGTACTCGCCTACCTTCCTGGTTCAGACTCCCTCCTTCAAAAGGAACTCGTTGTGATCACTTCACACTATGACCACATAGGTATCGTGAATGGGGAGGTCAACAACGGCGCAGATGATGATGGGTCAGGAACAGTGACGGTGATGGAGGTCGCGCGGTTATATATGGAGGCACATAAAGACGGTAATGGACCAAGAAGAAGTGTTCTTTTTATGAATGTTGTGGGAGAGGAAAAAGGTCTGTTGGGTTCAGAATGGTACTCTGACCACCCAATCTTTCCTCTAGAAAACACAGTGGCTAACCTTAATGTTGATATGGTGGGTAGGGTTGACGAAGCCCATGCTGATGACGAAAAATACGTTTACTTAATCGGCGCCGACAAACTCAGTTCAGAGCTACATGAAATATCTGAACAAGCAAACACAGACTACACAAACATTAAGCTGGATTATACCTTTAACGCGCCTGACGATCCGAACAGGTTTTACTACCGTTCTGACCATTATAATTTTGCAAAACACAACATTCCCGTCATTTTCTATTTCAGCGGCGTTCATGAAGACTACCATGCGCCAGGAGATGATGTAGAAAAAGTAATGTTTACGAAAACCGGAGAAATAGGAAAGCTTGTGTTTAACACGGCTTGGACACTCTTAAATAGAGACAAAAGAATCGTCGTGGATAAGGTTAACGACTTTTCTGAATAAGAGACTCAATGGTGTTTCTGAAAAACACCACCTCTTCCTCATACGACTCTCCCGTTGCTGGCCCACTGAATCCAGAGTGAACAATAAGCTCCCCCTCGAGAGGTATAAATGCAGTCGTAGGAAATGACTTAATCCCCCCTATAAAAGAGAGGGTTGAGTCAGCAATTCTTTTGTTTGCAACACCACCCAACAGCACGCTCCATGGGAGCTCCATCTCCCTTTTAAAGTCAGCGATTCGCACAAGAGCCCTCTCACCCACAAAGCGCTCAAACGCCACAGACACCACAACCATCTCAGGGTAGTCTTCATAAAGGTCTCTGAGCAGCCTGGACTCATCCATGCAGTTTGGACACCAAGTCCCCATGACATCCACCACGAGAACTTTGTAGCCAGAACCCCTCAAACGACCCCTGGTCCACACCTCCTTTTCTCCCTCAGCATTTATCCCCTCAATCAACAGCTTTGACTGCGGCCTCCAAGCCTGTGTGGCGCTCCACTCCACTCGGTTGTTTGTAGACCCCACCCCACTCCACGTTGTGGTGTAGTGTGTTCCGCTTTTAAAAACCCCATTTTTAATGGAATCTTGGCTGATGGTTCCTTCAAATGAAAACAAATGAATCCCATCGAAACCTCCAATTTTAAAACGCGATGTTTCGGGGTTTATCTCGCCGGCTTGGTAACGATAATCACCGGTTGATGTCAGAAAAGTGGCTGTAATAGAGTCCCCCTGCTGTGCCATTTTTAACTTTCCCAAATCAGTGTCCCAAACAGAATGAGTCACATTGTTATCTCGCACACTTTTCTTCTTAAAGGGCGATATTTCAAGCGGCACACAGTACTCTTTTATACGAAGAGAATCAACCCAAACACCCCTCCAAACCCCTTTCCGCTCACCCCCCATCCACTCACCCACGAGCGCCCCACCAAAAACAGGGACAGAATACCCACCCCCAGCACCGGAACGCATTAAAATCCGCTCTTTTCCATTCATAAAAACCAACCCATCACGCCCTAAGGACACTAAAACATCTACAGTTGTAGAATCGTCTAATGAAAACGAGGCCAAATGCGTCGGACCACTTCCCTGTTTATTTACCCCAACCGTACAGCCGAGCATCAAGAACACATAGGTAAAACCCAGCGCCAACAGTATGTTATTTTTTGCCCCCAAATGAATTAAACAGAACCCTGCTTAAAGCTCAAACTTAATGCCCTGCGCCAACGGCAGATCTTTTCCGTAGTTAATGGTGTTTGTTTGTCGCCTCATGTATGCCTTCCATGCGTCTGACCCACTTTCGCGCCCCCCGCCCGTTTCCTTTTCTCCCCCAAAAGCTCCGCCAATCTCAGCACCAGAGGTGCCGATATTTACGTTGGCTATTCCACAATCAGAACCGGCCGCAGAAAGGAACAACTCAGCCTCACGTAGGTTGTTTGTCATGATTGCAGAAGACAAACCTTGCGCCACCCCGTTTTGAATCGCAATGGCACCTTCTATTGTTTCGTACTTCATGATGTATAAAATAGGCGCGAAGGTTTCGTTTTGGACGATTTGCATGTCGTTTGTCACCTCTGCAATTGCAGGCTTAACATAACATCCGCTCTCATACCCTGCACCCTCTAAAACACCACCAGACACCAACACCTTTCCACCTTGGCTCTCGACATCTCTAAGCGCCGCCAGATAACCATCTACAGCCCCCTGGTCTATAAGCGGTCCCACATGGTTGTTTTCATCAAGAGGGTCACCGATTCGAACCTGTTTGTACGCTTGCGTCAACTGGTCTTTAACCTTGTCATAAACGCTGCTGTGAATAATGATTCTTCGTGTACTTGTGCAGCGTTGGCCACAGGTTCCAACAGCGCCAAACACTGCCGCGGGGACCACAACCTTAAGGTCTGCGTCTGGTGTAATAATAAGTGCGTTGTTTCCCCCAAGCTCCAAAAGAGCGCGCCCCAAACGCGCCGCGACGGCTTGCGCGACAAGCTTACCCATTCTCGTTGACCCCGTTGCGCTGACGAGCGGAACACGCTTGTCATTGCTAAGCATCTCCCCCACTTTGTAGTCACCATTAACAACACACGACACACCGTCAGGGACGTTGTTTGCCCTTGCAACTTCTACCCAAATGTTTTGACAAGCGATAGAACAAAGCGGTGCTTTTTCAGAAGGCTTCCACACACACACATCACCCGAAATCCAAGCAAGGGCAGTGTTCCAGCACCAAACAGCTACAGGAAAATTAAAGGCTGAAATAATCCCCACAACGCCCAACGGGTGATATTGCTCATACATTCTGTGATTACGGCGTTCTGAATGCATTGTGAGACCGTATAGCATTCGACTTTGTCCAAGTGCGAAGTCGCAGATATCGATCATCTCCTGAACCTCTCCTAACCCCTCCTGATAGCTTTTTCCCATCTCATACGAAACCAAAGCACCCAAAGACGCCTTCTTTTCCCTTAATGCATCACCGAATTGACGGACGATTTCTCCCCTCTCAGGCGCGCTCCACTTTCCCCACTCTACAAATGCTTGACTAGCCGCCTCCATTACCCCTTCATAATCTGATGCGGTAGCCGTGCTTAATGAAGCGATTTTTTCACCATCTGTGGGAGATAGAGAATCTATAGACGGACCCGAACCGAGGCCGCGACCACCTATCATCACCCCTGCATTTGTGTCTTTGACACCTAAATCTGAAAGAACCTGTTTAATATCCATCTAAATATGATAATTTTACTTTAATTAAGGTGCAAACATACGATTAGAATCCCAGTGAATTTAGAAAGACACAAAGAGCAGTATCGTTTAAAACGAAAAGAAAACAGTGCGTTTTTAAAGCGACTAAAAAAAACGAACCCTCAAAAACTCGACGCGATTATTCACCCTGTTCACGAAGCGGTTTTTGCATGTACAGACTGTTTAAAGTGCGCAAATTGCTGTAAGACAACAAGCCCGACGTTTACAACGCGGGACATCACTCGGATCTCAAAACGCCTCGGAATGGCGCCTAAACAAATGGAAGAGAGGCACTTACGTAGGGACACGGACGAAGACTTTGTCCTTAAATCCACCCCATGCCCTTTTCTAGGTGACGACAACTATTGCAACATTTACGACGTAAGACCGAAAGCTTGCCAGCAGTTTCCCCACACAGACCGACGCAGGCAACACCAACTTCTACATCTAACAGAAAAAAACCTGGAAGTATGTCCTGCTGTATTTGAGATTGTAGACAAGCTAAAACAACGGCTCACGCTTCATAAGGTCAACAAATACTAGTTATCTGACGCTCTTTATCTTCCAAGATAAATAAGCAAAACACTTACGTCAGACGCACTCACACCAGAAATATTTGCAGCCTCTCCCAGCGTATTGGGTTTCTTTTCAGAAAGCTTTTGTTTTGCTTCAGCGCTCAAAGAAGCCAGTTTTGAATATTCCATGTCTTCAGGAATGTTTAACCCCGCCAGTTTTGACATCCGGTCCGCCATGAGCTGTTCCTTTTCAATATAACCTTCATACTTAACCTGAATCTCTACCTGTTCAACAACATCCTTTACATTATCTTTTAGATGGCTTAACTCAGGCACTTGCGCAATCAACGGATCTAGATTTATGTGGGGACGGGTTAGTATTTGCTTCGCTTTCACCTTTTGTTTTAGAGGCGTACTCCCCAAGGCCTCAAGATATGTATTTGCACCCTCTGGACTGACAGACGTCTTCTCAAGCGCACGCCTTAATGCCTTAACGGACGCCTGTTTTTTCTCCAAGTTCCTCATGCGCTCGTCAGAGGCCAAACCAATTTCATGCCCCAAAGGAGTCATTCTCTCATCCGCATTGTCTTGTCGCAATAAGATTCTGTATTCAGCCCTTGACGTGAACATTCTATACGGCTCATCGGTACCTTTTGTGACCAAATCATCGATCAAGACACCAATATACGCATCCGATCTACTTATCGAGATCGGACCATTGTTCCACGTGGAACGCGCGGCATTAATTCCTGCGACCAAACCTTGACACGCAGCCTCTTCATACCCTGTAGTTCCGTTAATTTGTCCAGCAAAATAGAGCGCACCCACCAAGGTGGTTTCTAAACTATGTTTCAGCTGTGTAGGAGGGAAGAAGTCATATTCAACAGCATAACCAGGGCGGAACATTTTTGCGTTCTCGAAGCCAGGAATAAGCCTCATCGCTTTGCTCTGAATTTCTTCAGGTAGGCTTGTAGAAAAACCATTTAAGTAAATTTCAATCGTTTTTTTTCCTTCAGGCTCGACAAACATTTGGTGCCGGTTTTTGTCAGCAAACCGATCAATCTTATCTTCGATACTTGGACAATATCGAGGTCCTAAACCCCTTATTCTTCCATTAAACATAGGGGACCGGTCAAATCCAGACCTCAGAACTTCATGCACGTTATCGTTTGTATATGCAATGTGGCAGGGCAGCTGCTCACTTAAATCCCTCCGACGTTTTAGGAATGAAAAATGCGTAGGATCATCATCACCGGGCTGTAATTCCATTTTAGAAAAATCCAAACTTCTACCATCAATTCTTGGCGGTGTTCCGGTTTTCATCCGTCCACTTTGAAATCCCAAATCAATCAGTTGTTCGGTAATTCCGGTAGAGGCTCTTTCTCCTGCGCGCCCCCCTCCAAACTGTTTTTCTCCGATGTGCATGAGACCGTTTAAAAAGGTTCCATTCGTAAGAACCACAGCTTTTCCATGTATTTCTGAACCCAAAGCCGTTTTCACACCAACACATCTCCCGCTCTCAATAATAACGCCCACAACAGAATCTTGCCAGAAATCCAAACCTTCCGTACGCTCCAACATCGCTCGCCATGTTTGCGCAAAAACATATTTGTCATTTTGTGTTCTTGGGCTCCACATTGCGGGCCCCTTAGACCGGTTCAGCATTCTAAATTGAATGGCACTGTGGTCGCTTACAAGTCCACTGTAACCACCCAAAGCGTCAACCTCTCTAACAATCTGCCCCTTTGCAACCCCCCCCATTGCAGGATTACAAGACATCTGGCCGATCACACCCATATTCATCGTGACGAGCAATGTTTTTGCGCCAGTATTTGCCGCCGCCGCCGCCGCTTCATTGCCAGCGTGGCCGGCCCCAACAACAATTACATCGTAAGAAGTATGAAATTTCACGGGTATCTTATTTTGAATGTTCCACGTGGAACAAATCTAAGGCTGCATCTTCTTGAGCGCGCATTTCGGCGGATTCTCTTTCGGACTTATCCTTGAAGCCTAACAAATGTAGTACCCCATGTGCCATTACACGCCTAAGTTCATCTTGAACACCAACTTTTCCTTTTTTTGCATTTTCCTTGACCCGCTCATAAGAAATCATAAGGTCTCCACTAATTTTCCCCTCCTCAGTATAATCAAAGGTGATAATATCGGTGTAATAATCGTGATTTAGATACTTTTGATTTGTCTCCAGAAGAAGCTTATCGGAACACATCACAATTGAGATTTCTCCCACAGATTTCTTATGAGTCTCAATGATCTGTTTTAACCAGGACTTTACTGCCAAACGGCACTTTACGCGGCACGGAATGTCGGACTCGTTAAAGTGAATCATGGCTCAGTAATAGTAGGGGGTGGGCTTATCCAAAAACGCCCGTGAATTTTAGATCAACGATTCGCCCATCATCTTCAAATCCACACTCGTCTGCCAAGTTTCTCATGAGAAAGACCCCTCTTCCGTTTGGGCGCTCGATGTTTTCAGGCGCTGTCGGATCAGGTAAATTCTCATAATCAAAACCAGGTCCCTCGTCTACAACCCGAAAAAACAGGTCTTTATTCTGCACGTTATATTTAACCAAAACACTCTTGTTTATATCAAGTTTATTGCCGTGAACGATTGCGTTATTTACGGCCTCAGTCATTGCAATAAGCACATCCCCATAATGCTCATTAAGCATGCGATGCTTGTCACAGAGTTCGTCAATAAGACGTTCAACGATGGCGATGTTTTCTGGCTTCGAAGGGAAGCGTAATTCTTGCATGGTGGCGGTCATGATAGTATAGACTTATTGCTTATCGTCTAAAGTATTAAAATATTCGTTTACTCTGTCACGGTAATATGGAACTAAATCAGCAGGAACTGTTCGTAACAATTCAAGCTCATTCGCCCTATTCTTCAGATAATCAATCATTTGAGGAGACTCAGGGTGTAGCCCCTGGTCTCCACTGCGCGATTTACGCTCATCTTTTTCTCCCCGCAACTTTTCCGCCTCCTCCGCTTCAAGGAGCCGAGATAAGATTTCGCGCTGTCTTTCCAGGGTGGCGATATCAACATTTCTGTTTATCAGATCTCTTTCAAGCTCCTCCATTTCATCGGCAATCTTTTTCATTTCGCCCCCGTCTCCAGAACCATCTTCGTTAAGTTCTTGAGCTTTCTTTTTGGCCATTTCTCTAAGCGCACCTTGCTGGGCAGCCATCTCAGCCAATTCACGACTCATTCCACCATTTCTTTTTCCGGACTCACCTTTATTTGCGTCCTCACCCATCTTCTTCTTCATGCCCTCAAGCTTTTTACCAAGCGCCTCTTGCATCTTTTTCATGTCACCAGCTTTCGGAGAGGGTTTAGATCCAGATCCGCCAGGCTTGTTGCAGTTTCCTGAGCCAGGATTTTTACACTCTTGCTTATTTTGCATCTGCTTCAAGGCCTCGTCCAGAAGTAACGCTAAATTGTTAAAGGAGGTCATCACATACTGTTGATTCATGGTGATTTCTGATGTTGCCCTGTCACCAAATCCACCCAAAGCCTTCTCCATGTGATGATTTACAAGCCCTATTTCTCGATTAACACCACCAGCAAGCTGACTTACCCTTAATGAAAGGGCGAAAAGCGAGTCGGCCACCATCTTTGCTTCGTCTTTTAATGACCTCTGGGTCTGGCCATGAATAATGTACCTGGGATCTTGGTTTTCAGTGGTGCGGAGATCTGCCATTAACGCTTCCTCTTCAAATGACAGGGTGATAATGTTTTCGAGCAAAGCTCTTAAGGCGTCCATATCCTCTTCTTCATTCTCAGCCTCTGACTCCATTTGCATGTTCTCCATTCTCTGAGCCAGCTTCTCCATTTTTTCGGCGGCACTTTTTTGTTTTTCAGCCGCCTTTTTTTCCTTGCCCTTACTCAACTCCTCCGAACTCTCTTTTTGTTCTTCTTGAATTGATTTTTCTTCGCTTTCACTGTCGAGCATTGGGTTTGGGTTCTCAAGCTCTTCATTTTTCTTTTCAAGTTCATCAAGCTTTTTTTGTAGCGCTTCAAACGCTGTGTTTAAGCTGTCTTGCGCCTGTTTGAGTGTTTCGCTTGGAAGCGCTTCTTTTTCCGTTTTTTCAGCCAGTTCTTTTTGCGCTTCTGACAACCCCTTAAGCTCATCGACAATCTCCTCCATTTTTACCTCCCACTCCATTTGTTTAAATTGCTCTAAAGCTCGGTCAAGCTCCTTTTCCATGGCGTCTTGTCCGACATCCATTTTATCTAGTTGCTCCTGAATATCCTCAGGACTCAAGTCATCTATGAGCTCTTGCATTTTTTTATAGAGTTCTCTCAGCTCGTCCGACATCACCTCATCCATAAGCTTTTGTAGCTCGTCCTGTTTTTCCATAATTCGCTCCTCTTGGGGAGAAAACTCATTTAGACGGTCGTTTTTCTTTTCATTTTCCTTTCGAACATTCTCAATGGTTTCCTTTAGCTCTTTTTGTTTTTCAAGCAAATCTTCAAGTGCTCTTTTGTCCTGCCAATCCATCTCACGTTCCTCGCGAAGCCTTTCCTGAAACGCCTCCATTTCTTTGCGTAACTCATCTGCTTTTTCAATGGCATCTTCAATGGATGATTCTATTTCTTCGTTGGCCTCATCCCGCTCCTCTTCCAACTCCCTTTCGGTAGGGGCAGAGAATACCCTGGTCGTGGTTTTTGACGACTTGGCGCCATTGACCGCATCATTATCCCAAACCTCCATCCAATACTCCACAGCATCGCCAGCAATCAAATCAAGAGACCTCATTTCCCAAGTGAAATAGAACGCATCAGATTTCCCAGAAGGTCTATCTAGCATGGTATACACGACGTCTTTCTCACCCACCTTTTTAACTGCAAACGCCAGCTTAGAAAACCCATAATCATCACTTATTTCTCCGGAGAAATACCTCAATTTTCTCACGACACTATCCTCCAACTCAACCACGCGAATCACAGGCCTCCGGTCAGCAACCACGCGCAATGAGAACCTCATAGAATCTAGGGCGCCGAGCGCATCATTTTCAGGGACAAACCAGTAAGGCAGAGTAGATGACGCACCCCAAGTTGATGTATAAATTTGGCCCGTCACATTTTCAGAGACAAGCAAAGAGTCTCCCACTCGAATACGAAAACGGTCAGCATCTTTCACGCGACACTCCCATTTTATACCTGTCCCTTCAGGGACAAGAAGGTCGCCATGGTTGTTTTGGGTGATAACATCAAGCCCGGTGTAGGAGGGGGGGGAGGCAACGATAGAAAACTCAGTGACAGAGGGGACCGGAAGCGCAAGAAGCGTGTAATCCGGAGAGTTCCAACCATTTGCAGAACAATGAAAAGTTACATCAGACCTTAAGGCATTGAACGCATAGCGAAACACATCGCTTTGAACACGCTCCATTCGGTATCTGTTACCATCTTCTTCTAGAAAAACCGAGGAAGGAATCGTGTTTCCAACGACCCTTATTAAGAGATTAAAGCGATCACCCACTAGGGCTTTCAGAGGTGTGGAAACAAGTTCAAACCTAAATGGCGCTGGCGGAACAAATGATGTTCGGTGCTGTATCAACCTCTCAGCGGGCTCAGAAACGACACCAGGACTCCAAAACAACACAGCGAGAAGCACCACAACAGGTCCTATCGCATACTTTAGATATTTCGTGTTTTCTCTTAAATCGATTGCGTTTGTGAAAGAAACAGGCCCGAGTTCTGCAGTTCTTTGGTCAATGCTTGCAAGCAGAAGCGCAACATTCGACCCACCCCCTGCGCCGGGCTTTCCATCCACCTGTCTTTGGAGCTGAAGAGTGTTCAGAAGCTTGTCTTTTACCTCGGGAAAGTGATTTCCCACGATTTCGCTGGCTTCTTCATGGCTTATTATTTTGCCTAACCTCATGAGTTTTAACAATGGAACAGCGACCATCCCCATCACGACTACGATTACAGACAGGGTAAACGACCAAAAAAGGACGGTACGTCCGAGAATACCAAATCTTCCGAAATACTCCGCCAAGGTAAAAATTAAGAAACCTGCCGTTAACAATGCCGTGGCGATTAATACGCCCCTAATTGCTTTGTTTCGGTAGTATTTACGGACAAATGCGTCTAGTTTTTTTATGAGAGATAGATAAGTCATCTTAGGACCCTTAAAGATACGTATCTTGGCGCTCCGTCCCTAAACGAAATACAATGACTGTGCTCCGCTATTTTTTATCAGTGTTTACACTCCTTATTGTTGCATCACTCTCCCCGTTTTGTCAGGGCGTTGTGATCAACGAGGTAGACGCTCTAACGTCTGAAAACCCTCAGTTTGTTGAGATTTATGGATCTCCAAACACAGGCCTGGAAGGACACTCTCTTGCGATGATTAAGTCGGTTTTTCTTGGAGGTGGCGCATACGGAGTAGAAGTTTATGATGCGATATCTCTTGAAGGTCTGGCTTTAGATTCGGAGGGTTTTCTATCCATAGAGCTCGAGCTTAATACGACCATCGCTGCCGTCGCAATATATGAGCTAGATATAAGCATGTTGCCCGTCGGAGTGACACCTCCGGCAGATGACATCGTTGATGCGATTGTTTATGGCAACACATCACCCACCCACCCTCAGGCGGCGGTTATTATTCAAGCCATCATGCCAAGCGGTGCGGGGTTGTTATTTGAAGGAACAGAAGAAAACCCTATCGGGCACTCTCTTTCAAGACTCCCAAACGGAGGCGACCCATTCGATTTAACGTCCTACGCGCTTCAGGCCCCATCCATGGGGATTACAAACGTGTTGTCTTGTGATGGCGGCATGCTCGAGCTGACGAACCTAGCGAACGACACGCTTTGTACAGACCAGGGACCTGCCATCGCAACATTTATGCACCAGACTGACGCGCTTTCAGCGTTATTAACCCTATTTATTGTCAACCCAGCGGATGGTATGATTCTTGGCTCAGCCTCAGGCTCAGCCATTAATTTTCAAAATTTGGGAGACGGGGTCTTTGATGTAATCGCGGTTTCTCATGACTCTCCAATTGATGCAGCCTCCATAGAGGCTGGAATGAATATTTCAGGAATCACAGGCCCCGACTGTCTCTCACAGAGCAGCGTTCCTTATTCTATTTTCTGCATTACATGTGAATCTCCAGCATGTGATGGCGGAACGATGCTAGATGCAAGTGGCTCAGATGAGGTGTTGGCCTGTCTTACGCCAGATGGCGCTCTCGTTCCGTTTGGGTATTTTTCAGAAGCTGTCGAGGACGACTTCCTGTTTGCCATTTGTACTACGGAAGACACCATTATCACAACAGTCGCTCAGCCATATTTTGACTTTGGTCCGCTTGGGGTCAATGATTATCACGTGTGGGGCATTAGCACGCAAGGAGAGTTAGATCAAACAACTATTCTGCCTGGCGAATTTATTCAAAACGCTTCTGCTGCAGAATGCGACAGCGTGGGGGCGTCGTCACTTTTGGTAAGTATTTTAGAGTGTGGAGAAGCGGGGCTTTGTGATGATTTAATCATCTCGGAGTACATCGAGGGCGACAGCCACAACAAAGCAATAGAGATCCACAACCCATCTCCCCTCAGCATAAACCTTTCGGCGTACCACTTGGAGCTTTATAACAATGGCGCGACAGAGGCAAACCAAACACTAGAACTTCAGGGCGAGATTCTTCCTGGGGAGGTTTATGTTATCGGAAATAGCCAATCCACACCTGCGCTTCAAAACCTTTCAGATATCACAAGCCAAATCACCTGGTTTAATGGAAATGATGCCCTTGTGTTGTTCAAAAATGGTGAACCCATAGACGTTATGGGCATAGTCGGGCAAGATCCAGGCGACCCGTTTATGGTTACATCAGGCGGCTCTATGGCGGAGCACACGTTGGTAAGAAAACCCAACATAGGCCAAGGGGTTGTTGATTGGGAGGAAGGGATGACGCAATGGGACAGCTACCCCCAAGACACATTTGACTTCCTCGGGTCACACTCCGCAACATGTGGCGGTCTTGGGGCAATGACAATTGGCTTTGACGCTCCAGAATTGTATGTGAGTGAGGGCGGCGGCATTACAGTGTCAATGTCACCACTGTATCCCCTCGAAAACGCAACCGTAGAAGTTAGCGTCGTAGGCGGCGACGCCACAACAGGATCTGATTACCCAGACGTTTTCCCGCTCAACTTTAACTTTGACATGGGGCTGCTAAATTCTCAAACGTTTACATTTTCTGCCATAGATGAAGAAGAGCCCGAGCTTCAAGAGGACGTCATCCTTTCACTAAACGTAACGTCTGGTGGCGCACTCTTAGGAATAGACACCCTTGTGATCCATATTCTTCCATCTGATTTAGAATACCCTGTGTATGAGATTAATCAGGTGAGAGGCGTCAACCCACAAGGCGTTTTGGACAGCATAACCACAGCATGTGAGCTTAGGGGAATTGTTCATGGGTGGAACGACTATCCCACAGGCCTTCAATTTACCCTTATCGACCCTACAAATGGCATCAATGTCTTCAGTCCAGTTAGTAATTTTGGCTATACTGTTCAGGAGGGCGACAGCGTCAGGGTAAGGGGTGTTGTTGATCAATATCTGGGCCTGGCCCAAATCAGAATTGACACACTGATCTACGAGGGTTCGGGGTTCCCTTCAGACACACCTCAGCTTGTGTTTGAAATGGATGAGGAGACTGAATCGCGCATTGTGAAATTAAAATGCACTGAGCTTGTCGATGTATCTGACTGGACAAACACGACCCCTGGGTTCAATGTTCGCCTCGCCTTCGGTCAACAAGAAATAGTGATGAGAATTGACGCGAATACTGATTTGTTTGGCACAGAAGCACCTGAAGGCGTCTTTGGCGTTACTGGAATAGGAGGGCAAAGCGATCCTAACTCACCTTTCGTTGATGGCTATACTGTGACGCCCCGTGGCCTATTTGACTTGACCGACCCCGTGAACGCAAGCTTTGAGGTGGTTTCACCTTGGGACGGATCTAGCGGCCCCGTCGTTTTAAACAACACAAGCTCGGGCGCAGAAGATTATTTATGGAACATGGGCGATGGAGAATCATACAATGAATTCGAACCTTTGCACAGTTATTTAGAATCAGGAGATTTTACAATCACATTGTCCGCATTTGGTTTGGATGGAAACTGTAGCTCGCAGGCGTCTTTTGAAATCGTCTCTACGTGGGTAGGCCTCGAAGAAATAGACGCTCAAAATCTTCAAGCGTATCCAAACCCTACATCTGGAAACTTGACGCTTTCGTCAGACCGGACCATCTTAAGCTGGGAGGTTATCGATGCGCAGGGTAGAATTGTGGTGTGTGAAGCCTCCGAGAACATGCGTTTGGTAGAAATAAACACCTTCAACTTGAAGACCGGACTATACACCCTCAGCGTTTATACTGCAGCAGGGAAAGAGGTCATACGTTTTATTCGAAATTAACAAACATCTCCGAATGCCGACAGAATGATTAAGAGGTCACCCACGGTCACGGAGCCGTCGTCATTGGCATCACCGGTACATGGTGCTGACCAGCTGTTTAAATAGAGGTCGTCAGCATCGCTGTTGCCGTTTTGATCTGTGTCGTAAAGAAGCGGGTCGGTTATAAAAAGCGAAACCTCAATACCATCTGTGAGGCCATCTCCATCTGTATCTTGTATAAGCGGGTCTGTGCTTGTGATCAAGAGCTCCAGCTCATCAGTTAAGCCATCTAGATCTGAGTCTGAGCAGGCGTCCCCAAACCCATCGAGGTTGAAGTCAGCCTGGTCATAGTTTGAAAGGTTTGGACAATTGTCGGCCACATCAATGATTCCGTCAGCGTCGGAGTCAGCTTGCGAAACACCACCCACAAGTGCAAGGTCAGCGATGACAATAAAATGGTCAGATGCATCCAGGTCGTCGTTTGACATAAGCCCATACTGCTCAAGTCGCGCAGCAGAAAGGTCAGATGTTTGTAGCGAGTACTGGCGCAGCACGTTTACCGCGGCGTCCGAAACGATGATATAATCAAGCTTACCAGGCATATAGTCAGACCCGTCATTCCGCCACGTATAATCCATTCCTCTGTCAGATAACCGCGCTTCTAACTCGACCATTGATGAGCCGTCCCAGTCAGGGGAGAAGTCAATACCAAATTGATCGTTGTCAGAGATGTTTCCAGTTTTTAATGTGTTAATAGGGCCACCAAGACCGACCATATTGAGATCTCCTCCATAAACAATCGGGCTACCAGAGGGAATATCAATGGCGCCGCCAAGGGCCATGGCATCGCGCTGAAAGGCCATATACTCATCTGCCTGTTGCTGCCTCAAAACATCTCCATTGCAACATTTTAAATGTGAACTTGTAAATAACATAGGGACCCCCCAAACACTTTCTGTACTGATTACACCTGGCATTTGGCGATCTATTGAGGGGTATGTTGATGCGATGGGGAAACGACTGGCAATCATTAAATCGTAATCATCTTTAATGACCTGCCAACCACTTCCATCAAAGGGAAGCCAATTATCAAGAAGGCTCGCCACATATGCAGCAGAGACGTCGTCAACTTCTGAAAAACCGATCACGTCTGGCTGAGTTGCAAGCAAGATGCGTTCGATGGCGCCCTGAGCGCCAGCCTGATCAAGGCGCCTGTTAACATTCCAAAATGCAACCCTTATTTCGGTGCCGACCGCCTTCTCTAAAGGTGTAGGAACGACAGAGTAATTGAAGCTGGTAAGTGGGTGAACACCCCCACCTGAAGGAATTTCTGCGCCCGACGCGCTTTCATACCACACAAACTTGAGGCCTCCATCTTCAATGTTCACTAATGATCTGTCGAGGGCAAGCTCAAATTCAAACGCACTGTACGTGGGAGATATATGAAGCCCAAGACTGTTAATTTCGGGGCCAGAGGGATTGCCGCTACTTGAAAACATAGTTGCGCTACGTGAAGGCAGGTCAATGACCAATTCTGCCCCAAGCCCCAACCCTTGATAGTTGCTCCCAGTTAAGGGATCGTTGTCGAAATCTAGCACCAATTGAATGCTGTTTGGAAGGGTAAACTCATCCAAAGCCACTTCGTTTGTCGTTTTAATATAAAAATACACCCACTCGCTTGTATGCGAAATCGCAACCTTGTTGATGTTGCCACCACCTGATGACGACGTCCAGCTTGGGGCAGTTGACCAATCCTCGAAATCACCATTTAAGGCAATCGGGCTTTGTGCTGATAATGCATAAGAAATAACCAGAAAACAGGCTGTAAAAAGTGTGGAAATAGAAGTGTTCATTTTTTTAAGTTACGAATAAATCGGAGGCAATGCGATCCCCAATCAGCCACTTGGCTTCTGGAATACGAAAAACCGACCCTGGATTTTGTGAGTCCTGAACCAACCCGCCCTCGAGAACCCATTTGTTAAATAGCGCTTGATTGTGTTTGGCGGGATTGTGTCCCCATCTCTTTTCCAAATCCTCAAAATTGACCCCAGATGCAGTTCTGAGGCCCGTCATTAACGATTCGTTACAGCGGTCTCGATTTGAAAGAACCTCCTCAGTAAGAGGAAGTTTATCCGCGTTTAATGCAGCGATATATTTGGGGTTATTTGAGACGACGGCATATCTTTTCCCCCCAACGAATCCATGTGACCCAGCACCGAGCCCCAAGTAGGGATCTCCAGACCAGTACCCCGTATTGTGGATGGCTCTTCCAGATTTCCCGCGCGCCCAATTTGAGACTTCATAGTGATCGAAACCCTTGGAATTGGCCGCGTCACAGATATACCTATAATCTTTCTCAACCCTTTCATCCGGCATCTCTGTTTCGAGTCCTTTGGCGACGCGACTCCCCAACACAGTCTTCGGCTCTACTGTAAGCGCATAACAGCTAATGTGATCAATCGGAAGCCCAAGCGCGATATCCACGGTTTGTTCCCATGCCATGTCAAATTGAGGAAGTCCGTAGATGAGATCTATAGAAATCCGCTCAAAACCAGCGTCCTTGGCCAGCGCGACAGCTGCCAACGCTTCTTTGCCGCTGTGCTTTCGGTTCATCCACTTGAGTTGAGCGTCACAAAACGATTGTACACCTATGCTTAACCGATTGAAGCCAGCAATTCTCCACCCCTCAAGAGCTTGCCGAGTTACATCTTCGGGATTGACTTCAATGGTCGTTTCAAGAAAAACGTTGGTTTTAAAAGACTCAGAAATTTTAGCCACAATGGCTTTTAATGCATCACTCGAAAGAACAGACGGTGTTCCCCCACCAAAATAAAGGGTTTGGAATTCGAGACCGCCCCAGTCTGGATTTTTGCACCTTAACTCCACATCTTTAAGCAGGGCCTCTACATAAGAATCAATTTTTAAGAGAGATGTAGAAAAATGAAAATCACAGTAGTGACAGGCTGTGCGACAAAATGGAACGTGAACGTAGATTCCTGACATGTGTGCAAGGTCGGGGTGAACAGGGTTATCTTCGCATTATGGCTATGGAAATTCGCTGGGAAAATAAAACAATCGAAGTATCTACAGAAACACCGCCACTTTGGGAGTGGACGCGATTGTCGGAAGGCACGTTTCGAGTAACAATACATGGGAAGTGCTATAAAGTTGAAGCCATTGATGGCCCCGACGCTCTTGGCAACATGACAGTAAGGGTTGCAGGGATAGAGCGAGAGGTCAAAATACTTAACGAAAGAGCTTTGTTGTTAGACAAAATGGGCATGTTTTCGGGAGGCACGAAAGCCGAACTGCAAATGTGCGCCCCCATGCCAGGAAAGGTGCTGAGCGTCAAGGTTTCACCGGGACAATCTGTAAAGCCAGGAGACGCTTTGTTGGTGCTAGAGGCCATGAAGATGGAGAATGTCATCAAATCTGCTGTGGAGGGAGTTATAGAAGATGTCCCCGCTAAAGCAGGAATGGCTGTTGAAAAAGGAGAGTTACTGGTCGCTTTTCAGGCCTAAATGATTTCATAACTTTCGGGTATGCTAAATAAGCGAATGATTCCGTTGAGGAGTATGTATAAATTGACTGCTGTTGCATTTCTTAGTGCGCTTTTTATTGCACACTTGTCGGGCACACTTATGGCCCAAACCTGTGACAACCCTATAGAAATATGTGGCAATGAGCCGACAACCATTGTGGACTTTGCAGATGTGGATTTTACAGGACAAGCCATCGATTCTTGTGTTACCGGAAACTTTATGACCGCGATAGGTTTTCACACGACCTACCTAAACAGCAATGAAGGGGTCACCATTTCTATGAGCGGCGTGGAGTGCGCGGGCACATTGCTGAGCGCAATTGTTGTGGAGCCAAACGTGTTGGACCCATGTAACACCTCACTTTATACTGCCGTTTCGAATTGTGAAAGTGCGTCGGAAGATTTTTCATTCACGACATCGAATCTGTTTGTAAATACGGACTATTTACTCCTGGTGTCAATTGATACCGCATCTCTTCCAACGACATGCGGGTTTGTGATTGAGGCCTTTGGAGCGCCTCTTTCTATAGAGGCTTGTTGCCCCACAAACATCGGCTACCTTGAATCGACAACGCTTGAGGTACTGGGAGGCGATGGGGGGCTGGGGTATGTTTGGTCTCCAAGCGAAACCGTGGATAATCCCACAGCGTATTCCGTCGTCGCAACGCCAAATACCACNACGTCTTATCAGGTGACAGGATTTGTCGAGCAGTGCGAATACACAGACCAAGTCTTGGTGGTGGTGGGAACGGACGTAGATGTTCCCAATGCATTTTCTCCAAACGACGACGGCATCAATGATTACTGGAAGATCACAGGTTTGTCCTCCTATACCCGGTCCAAGCTAACGCTCTATGACAGATGGGGCCAAGAAGTCTTTAGAAGCATTGCGTATCCTCAACCTTGGAACGGAAAGAGGCGCTCAAATCAGGTTCCAGCAGGAACATATTACTACGTTATTGAATTAAACGAACCGGGTGTGGAGCTGGATCCAATCACGGGAAATGTTGCGATAATAAGATGAGACAGACCCTCCTTTTTCTCTCGCTTATCGCACTGACCGCCTTCGCAGCAAACGCACAACAAATCCCCGTGCGCTCAAATTATATATTGTCTCAATTCCAAGACCATGTTGCGGCAGCAGGAAACAAACCTTGCCTTGACATGCGGATGGGTTTTCGNAGCCAGTGGTCTGGTTTTGAGGGCGCTCCAACATATTCTTTCGCAAGCCTTTCTGGTCGCATTGGGGAATCGGACAGAAGCATACATGGTGTAGGAGGACGTATAGAAACGGACGAGGCAGGACCGTGGGGAACAACCTCCCTGTCGCTAGGCTATGCATATAAAATTCAACTTACAAATGGAGGAAGGTTAAGTGCAGGGCTTTCTCTCGGGGTCATTCAGCACCGACTCAGTACAGGTCGCTTGGATTTTCCAGACATTGAGGTTGCAAATGACCCAGCGGTTTCTGGCGCGACGCAATTCTTATTTCCAACAATCGATGCTGGGCTTTGGTATGAAGATGCGCGAAGTTACTTGGGTATTACCATGATTAATGCAACGGGCGCTGAACTTTCGGACATGACGCTTGGGACCCAAACATCTCGACACGTAGTCACTACCGCAGGAACCTCAATTGACCTTGATGGCCGGTTCGTTTTTAGACCTTCAGCGAATATGCGTCTTGTCTCGGGCTTGGCGCCCTCGCTTGATGTGACTTGTAGCGTAGCATACAACAACATGCTCTCTATAGGGGTGGGTTACAGAAACCAATCCGCATTAATTGCACACCTACAGCTCGCGGTACTCGAAAATGTCACATTGGGATACGCGTATGATTTTGGCTTGTCAGACATTCGAATTTCCGCCGCAAGTTCCCACGAGATCACCCTTGCCTTTAGTGCATGCGATCGGGGCTCAAAACGAGTTAAGCATTGCGCTGCATACGATTAGAAAAAGATCAACATGCAGACGAGAGCAATAAAATCACGATGGAAAAAAGCCCTGCTGGCTTCGGCGGCGGTAATCGTAGGCGCAACGCTCTGGTACGCCAGTTCTCTGACACAACGCGTCAGGGTAGAGGAGCGAGCCAAGGTCAAGGTTTGGTCCGAAGCGATTCTACAAAGGAGCAACCTGGTGGCATATACAGAGGTCTTATTCAAAGAGCTTGAGGCGGACGAGAGAAAAAAAGCCGATCGATTGGCAGATGCCTATCGCATCATCGATAGCCCTCCCTCAGGAATGGACTTAACGTTCGTCACAGACTATCTGTGGTCGAACACGACAGTTCCAGTCCTTATTTATGATGATGCAGGTACCAAACTTTATGACATCAACCTCGACCCCTCGATTTCTAATTACGACAGCCTTAGAACGAAAATGTCCTCGAGATTTGACCCCATTTACTTTGAAGAGGTGGGTCAAACCGTTTATTATGATGAAAGCCTCAGATTAAAGGAGCTGAAAACAGCCATGTCAGAGCTTATTTCTTCTTTCGTTTCAGAGACGATTCTCAATAGTGCATCTGTGCCTGTTATCATGACGGATGCCACAAAAGAGCTGGTCTTGAACTCAAAAGGAATCTCTCAATCGGTCCTCGATTCTCCAGAAATTCTCAGCGCTCGGCTTTCTAAAATGTCGTCAGCTAATGAACCCATCAAAGTAAATATCCCCAACGAAGGCAGTCGGTTTATCTTTTTTGAGGACAGCGTGGTCCTCACCTCGATGCAGTACTACCCCATTATACAGCTTATTCTCATCGCGGCATTTCTTCTGACAGCGTATCTCGTTTTCAGCAGCTCTAAGCGTGCAGAACAGAACAGGGTGTGGGTAGGCATGGCCAAAGAAACAGCGCATCAGCTCGGCACCCCTATAAGTTCACTTATGGCCTGGGTGGACCTTCTTAAGGACGCAAAGGAAGTGGACCAGACCATGCTTGTCGAAATGGACAAAGATGTTAAACGCCTCCATACCGTCACGGACAGGTTTAGTAAAATCGGATCACAACCGAAGCTGGAGCCAGGTGACTTGGGCCTTTCGGTCCAACACACTTTGGGTTATATGAAGCCGCGCATAAGTAAGAAAGTGGCACTCAATCTATTTGGCGTGGAGAAAGATCAAGAAATGATTATTGCTCTATTTAATCCGGCTTTATTTAGTTGGGTTCTAGAGAATCTGATACGAAACGCAGTAGACGCAATGGAGGGCGTAGGTGTCATTAACGTTTCGATTTCTCAAACGGGAGATGATGTTATTATTGACATTGAAGACTCTGGAAAAGGCATTTCTCGTGCCGACATGAGAGATGTTTTCTCTCCGGGTTTTACAACAAAAAACAGAGGGTGGGGCTTGGGCCTTTCTCTCGTAAAACGTATCGTAGAGGACTATCACGGAGGCCGTATCACGCTGCTTAAATCGGAAGTAGGGGTGGGTTCGACATTCAGAATTAAACTCTCAGCATAATTTATTCAGGGTGAAAAAGAAAATTGCGGTACTCGGAACAGGGCGGTCAGGCACGAATTTCTTTGCCGCGGTCTTGCATGAGTTGGGGCATGATGTTCAGCATGAGAAATTCGGCACCGATGGAATTGCTTCATGGTGCTTGGTGGCCGACTGCAACGATGCGGTCTATGGTCCAGGAGGGGGGCAATTGGACCCTGATTTTATTGTGGGTCACCAACTGCGAAACCCATTGAAGGCGATCGGCTCGTTGACGACGTTCAATCGATCGAGTTGGCGTTTTATCTCCGAGAATTCGCCTGCCATTGAAAAACTACCGCGCAGGATTATGCATCGCGCGATGCGACATTGGCTAGACTGGAACGCGCGGGCAGGAGAGAAGGCGCAGTTTGTTTGGCGTCTGGAAGATCTACAAAGCGGTGCGCCGGAGATTTTGGAGGCATTGGGGTGGGGGGTAAGTACCGAAGAATGGAAATCTGCCTATGACAGAGCCAAGCATGGTGCAAATACGGGATCTTCTCGCACGTCGAATGCGATTTTCAACCCTAAAGTGGGGCCAGTGACCCAGTGGAGGCGATTTAAGCACACGAACAGATCGGAGCCTGTGACCTGGGAAGAACTTTACGATATCGACTCGGCCCTCACCGCTGAAATCAGAGCTTATTCGGAGCGCCAAGGCTACCCATCATCCCCGACGAAGAACACATGAAGGTCTCGCTGTTAAGTAAAATCCTCCCTGAGTCGCTTCGTGTGCCCTTGGTGATTTGGCTTAGAAAAAAAGGAATCTCCACTGCAGTTCAATCCATTCTTTATGCACGAGAAGCGCGATCCCTTAAAAGATCCCATGCAGCGTCTTCAAACCTCTCCGAAGCGGAGCGCTCAAAAATGAAAGTACTCGTCGTTTGCGCCCACTTTAACCACACCCGATTCCTCCCAGACTGCGTCTCGAGCATTTTAAATGCGACCCACACAAATTGGGAGCTTGTGATTGTTGATGACAGCAGCACCGATCCTGAGGCCATTCAATCTATCAAAGACCAAACACTGCGCGACCCTCGCATTCAAGCGATTCAACTGAAAGAAAATTCAGGCGCATATGTCGCACGTAACACAGGTATTTCTGTGGCCGACCCAGACTGGACCCACGTTACTTTTATTGACCCCGATGACGTCGCTGAGCCGAACTGGTTTGAGCATGTGCTTTCTGTTTTGCGAGGACGCGAAGGTTCTGTGCGCCCTTTTCTACAACGCTACGATGTCGACTTGAAAGAACCCCTTCATGTATATTTTGGGCACTGTCCGACCCTCCATTCGCGATTTGCATGGGAACGCGCGGGCGGATTTCTACCCATGAGACGGTCTGGCGATTCAGAAATGACGCTCCGACTTTCCCATCTTGCAAAGGATGGTCTTACCTCTGTTTTTAAAAGCTGGGAGCGTACCTTAAAATGCCGTCATATCCCTGGAAGCGCAACACATCAAGACTTAAAGTCACGAAAAGTGTGGCTTGAAAAAAGAGACGCGGAACTCTCCACAATGTCCGCCTCTGCAATGAAAATTTCGAGACCAGAAGTTGCCCTCTGGGAAAAATGTGGCGAATAGGCTAAAAACCACCTACTCTAGATTACTTTTGTTGTCCCCATTTGCCCGAATGGCGGAACTGGTAGACGCGCACGACTCAAACTCGTGTTCCGAAAGGAGTGTGGGTTCGATTCCCACTTCGGGTACAAAACGAGAGAGCGTCGAAAGATTGTCTCTCTTTTTTGTTTTTAACGACTTCTAAAGTGTTGGTGTTACTGGCAGAAGCTTTCCTCAACTTGATCATATTCACGGCTCTTTTAGATGTCGGTAAGAATTTGGAACAAAAAAGAAAAAACCATAAAAAAGGCAAAGAGGTAATTAGCGAATTTGTTTTTTATAAATGCGAACACACAAAAAATTATAGGTAAGACAAGACTACTAAATTTTAGATTGGGAACAAAAGCCTTTGAAGTCCCTGCAATAACAGGACTTACAACAAACATTAAGAAGAATAATAATCCAATGAAAATGAAAACAATTCGCTTATTTGTATCAAACCCTTCTTTAAGGTCATTATTTATTTCGTCTGTTCTATTAAAAAACGAATAATAACAAAAATAAAACAGGCACGCCTGAAGAGTCACAAATGAAAATTTCATCATACTCCACTCGACACAATCGTGCCAATAAGCGTAAATACTTATCCAAAACCCAACAGCAAGTAGAATAAACCAAACAGCCCAAAGCCACCAGAGCCAATAGTTTTTAATTTTATTTCTATTTTGAATTAACTCTGCCACACATGATAGCGCATGGGTGAGAGCAAGTCCATAAATTAAAGAAACAAATGTAATTATATATCCAAACGATATTTCCATTAATCAAATTTACGACACCATAGCTATATTGTTTTTATAATCTAAAGAGGGCCAGTATTTTACCTGTTGTTTTCAGCGATCACTGTATTTGACTGTTATTATCAGTGAATACCCACCTCACCTGACTATTCTATTGTATTCTATTGTTCTTTTCAATAGAAATTGACAAGCAAGCCACTCTCAATTACTGTAGTTCTATTCCTACTATGCATATCGTTCAAGGTTCAACCTCTTGTTAACGCTAAGCCATTACAGTAATTACTCAATATACCTTGCTGTATAAGCGTCTCCTTTAAANCGTAGNGTTCATCNACATTTTCATAAAAAGAGTTCGAGGNNNGTAGCGTTAGGGGTACAAAACGCGAGCGCGTCGCGAGATTTTCTCTCTTTTTTTATTCGCCATAAATGTTTTTTTGATATACCGAATGNAGCGTTAAACTTAATTCTGAAACGATGCTTTTAAATTCTTTTTGATCTACAACATTTATGTTTTCAGATTTAGTTGTTCTGTGATCATACAGCATCCGAGCAACAGTTGAGTTGTCCTTTGGTGTAATAAATTCAGTATAACTAAAATCTCTTGTTTTTAGTGTAAACCCATTGTTCTTTTTGATAAAAACATGCGCTTGACCTTCAGAATTTAGATTGTCTAATACAGGAACCAAACTCACACCGTCTAATTGTTTTTTTGGCGCCTCTATTTCACATATTTCTACCAATGTAGGATAAACGTCCACCAAAGATGTTAAGGCATTTGTTGTGCCTTTTATCTTAGATAAGGGATTGTAGATGATTAAAGGGACCTGAGTAGATGTATTGTAATTTGTAAACTTAGCCCATTGTGTATGTTCCTGTAAATTATAGCCATGGTCAGAAACTAAAATCACAACCGTGTTATTTTCTAAGCCTTCCTCTTTCAGGGCGTTTAAGATTTTACCAACCAAGGCATCTGTATACGAGATGGTTGCATAATATCCATGGATTAAATCAATAGCTACACGATCAGAGACTTGACCCTGCCTAGGAATATTGGTGTAGCTTCTCATTTCAGGCCAGTTACTTATACTAATCTCTGGTGCATCTNTGGGGGTATAATTGTAATTTTCGGGCTGTTTGATTGTGTTTCTATCGTATAAATCCCAATANTTTTTTGGCGCGTTAAAAGGCAAGTGCGGACTGATAAAACCCGCAGTTAAAAAGAAAGGTTTCTTTCCTTTTTTAAGCTTTTTAATGTCTCGGATAACCTTCTCGGTTAATAAACCGTCGATATATGTGGAATCTAAAACGTCCTCACCTTCATAAGCGGGACCTCTGTCTGTTATTCTATACTGGGATGCATTGTAGGGATTTTTATAATCTTTCCAGATCGATTGCCAATAATCGGTTGGTGCTAAGCCCGTATCGNTTTTGTCAAATGCGTAGGGTCGCCAAACTTCATTCCAATCGCTGTCTCGATCATCCAAATGATGATAGATCTTCCCGTTCGAAATGGTTGTATATCCATTGTTTTTTAAGAGTTCAGGCACAGTAACGGCCTCTGGCACTTCGTTTTCTACAAATGTCTTATAATCGAGAAATCTATTTTTTGTGGGCAGCATCCCTGTAAGCATACTCGCTCGAGATGCGCCACAAACAGGCACATTGCAATAGGCATTAGTAAACATCACTCCTTTTTCTGCCAGCGCATCAATATTTGGAGATAGTATTTGTAAGGATCCGAAACTTGCCAATTCTGGACGCAAGTCGTCGATATATAACAACAAAATATTAGGCTTTTGAGCCACCTGCTCAGTAGCTTTTTCTGAACAGCTTAATAAAACCAAAAGAATCGGGAGTTTTTTAATAAGGTGTAACATTCGCTGTTTCATAAAATATTTTTCAAACGGNTAACATATTACAAATTAATAGCTCGCTGGACAAGGCATACGATTTCTAGAACGGAGTCGTCCGGNTTAAANACACAAGGGCCCCTCGAAATGTTGTCTCTTTTTTAAAAAGAGTGTAACTTGTAACATTAGAAATTACTGAACCAACATCTTATGTTTAAGAAAATATTACTTATCCTGTTTGTCGTTTTTGTTATCGTTGTTTTTATTGGCAATTTTGTGCTGGGGCAGTTCCTGTCAGGCCTAATCGATGAAGAAGTTAAATCAAACCTCTCAAAGATGGATCTCCCCTTNGATCTTGAATATGGAGNACTCAGTATNAATCCAATAATGGGTAAAGTCTGCGTNGAGAAGATTAGTGTCACGAATTTTCAGGAGGCTCCAATTGATTTTAAATGTGATGAAGTATCTCTAAACCTATCTCTANTTGATGGGGTTAAAATGGCCTCAAGACAAGAGGTTTTTATAAGTAGCTTTGATTTTGCGGTTGAAAANCCATCGNTTTCTTCAGAGTTATTTTCGAATGAGATAAATTTAGGCAGCTTCGAGATAAATTTTGATGGCGGCATTACCGAAGAGATGCTCAATGATCTCGAAACGAAACTACCCAACGAGGCGCAGAACTTAGGGGTGTCATTTTCAGACTTAAAAGTCACGCTTCCTACTGAAATCCTCGAGGAATTAGACCTCTCAAAACAAGCGACAGACGAACTGTTAGATTTAATTAAAATGCTAGCCTTTATTGACGATTTTTATCTTGAGTTAAATTTTTCACCGGAATCCAATCAGATGTCTATAAGCGAGTTGTCAATCTCAACACCATTTTTAGATTTTGAAAACTCAGTAAAACTTAATTATATCGGACAAAACCTAGAAGAGATCCTCCCCGAAATGCTTGAACTAAAGTCTGACTTTAGTTTTTCCCCAAACTCACTAACCCTTGGTATTCCTGAACTTACCGGATCGATATCCTTAAACGAAATTTCATCCACTATCGATATCCTTTTTGATCTAGAGAATTGGGAGGAACTTGAAGACGGTATACCACAAGGTTCGTTTTCGCTGGAACTAATCGGTTTACAAGGGAAGTTTACAAATCCACAAAAGAGAGAGCTGTCATTGAATCAATTCGAATCAATGTTGGGGGTTGATGTAAATGACATTAGAATTGATAAGGCCAGCGTTTCGTTTGAGATGCAAGNACAAACCTTTTCTGTTTCTAACACGTCTATCAACACATCTCTTGGCAGCATGGACATTTCCACTGACATTTCCATTGTAGATGAAGATTTGGATGAATCCATCATTACAGAAGGATTGATTGTGATCAGCGATTTGTCACCAGAACTCAGCAAGCTTATTTCAGATTTAGAATTAAGCATGGGAGAAACTCTGCCTCGCGATGGCCAAGACATTGTTTTAGATTTCAGCGGCGAAATAGGCGACCCCAAGATCAAAGGGCTAAACATTAACTAAGAAAGTAAGAGATCATACCACCTGTCCCCGAATTTGATTTCGGGAGTATTTGCCACTATCCACACACCTCAATACCCCTTGTTGTATAAGCGCCTCTAAAGATTAGAGTTCTTCTACATTTTCATAAAAAGAGTTCGAGGCATGTTGTTTAAAAACANCCCCCCCTGAGAATCAATCTCAGGGGGGGTATTTTAAGCTTCCAATTAAAGCATATTAATAACTACAAATTCAAGTAATTAGTCTAATCTGTTGGCGTCGTACTGTGCACTGCCTAAGCCTAGAATTGGAAAAAACACGATGGGTAAGAGAATTAAACCAGCAGTAAAGCCCCCGCCTTTACCGTAAGCTACAGAAAGCCTGTGGTAAATAATCAGATATATGATAAGGTTAACAAAAGGAATCATGAGAAGTAAAATCCACCAGATGGGTTTCTTTACAACCTCTAGCAAGACAATGATATTATAAATAGGCACTATACACGCCCATCCAGGTTGCCCAGCTTTTGAATAAATCTTCCAAAACGAAGCAATAAACAACACAATAAACACTAAATACAACAGCATTAACACAATGCCGCCGCCTAATAATAATTCTTCCATAATACAGATTATTTATATTCTACTCGTAAGGTTTTTCGATTTCACCCCGTTTTTTAAAGTGGGACCTGGACTCCACTGTTTACCGTTTTTAACGGATTTATGCTAAGGATATATGTTTTTCTAATAATTTGCCTAATGTTAAATCCGCAGATTAATAGCAAGTTATAAAATTTACGCACCTTTTTTTAAGAAATTTTGTGAGTTATGATTCTTAACTGGTTCATTTCTAAGAAATGAATGGCGCATGGGGGTATACGATGCTTAGGTCAGATTTCTTTTCTTATTCAGGAAGTTTGTCCCTCAGGCGTCCGTCTGCAACAAATCCCACAACAAAAAAAGTTAATCGTAGAGTAAAAACAATAGCGCCTAATACGCCCTGTCAACTCTGCCTTCCATGAAATAGATGAACGCTTTGTTCACGACGCGGCGTCCTCCGGGCGTGGGGTAATTGCCAGTGAAATACCAATCTCCTTTGTGATCTGGGCAAGACTCATGTAAACCCTCGACGCTTTGGAATATGATCTTTACTTCTGCCTTCATCCCTTTGGGTTTAAGCAGTTCAGAAATTTTGGCAGAAATCTCATTTGCAGTAAAAGGTNCATAGATGGCCGTGACGGGGTTTGTGATTTCCGTGAGCGGCTTTTTTAACTCCGCCTTACATTTTTCGTAGGTTTCCGTCAAAACATGCGCCATGTCTCGTTCCTTAAGTAGCGCTATGGCGGCTTTAAACGCGATGAAATCATTCATTCTCGCCATGTCTATGCCGTAACAATCGGGATAGCGAATCTGAGGTGCGCTCGACGCCACGACAATGAGTTTTGGCCCCAGGCGATCAAGAATACTTAGGATGGATTTTTTGAGGGTGGTTCCTCGAACGATACTGTCGTCGATCACGACAAGGTTGTCTTTCCCACGAATGACAGATCCGTATGCCACATCATAAACATGGGCCACCAAATCGTCACGAGAAGCATCTTCGGTAATAAAGGTTCTGAGCTTTGCATCCTTGATGGTGACTTTTTCAATGCGGGGTCGCTCGTTGATGATGCTTTCAATCTCCTCTCCCGAGGGGTTTGCGCCAAGCCCTTTTATTCGGGCTATTTTACTCTTGTTATGATGGGTCTCAAGCCCCTTGATCATTCCATAGTAACACACCTCGGCAGTGTTCGGTATAAAACTTGAAACGGTATTTTCAAGGTCGTGTTCAACAGCCTCGAGAATCTTGGGAACAATCTTTTCTCCCAAGGCCTTTCTCTCCTTATAGATATCGATGTCGTTTCCACGGCTGAAATAAATACGTTCGAAAGAACAAGCGGCGCGCTCGCCAGGCTCGATGACCTTTTCCATTGATGTCGAGCCATTGCGCCTGATGATTAAAGCGTGCCCCGGATCAACTTCTTTTACTTTATCTGCGGTGAGGTTGAATGCTGTTTGTATGACAGGACGTTCGGAAGCCGCGACGACAATTTCCTCATCTTCATACCAATAAGCCGGTCGTATTCCATTGGGATCTCGGAGGACGAAAGCATCCCCATGGCCCAGAAGCCCACACATGGTGTAGCCCCCATCGAAATCAGCAGCTGCAGATTTAAGAACGCCGCCAAGATCTAAAGTGTCGGCGATTTGCTCTGAGATTGTTTGGTGATTTAAACCTTGCTCTTTGAGTGTGTCGAAACGCGCCTGGTTTTCTACATCTAGATAGTGTCCGATCTTCTCTAAAACAGTGACAGTATCGGACTTCTGTTTTGGATGCTGTCCGATTTTAATTAAGACATCAAACAACTCATCGACGTTTGTCATGTTAAAATTTCCCGCAACGACTAAATTTCGTGTTCGCCAATTGCTTTGTCTCAAAAATGGGTGGCAGTTTTCGATGTCATTCTTTCCGTAAGTCCCATATCGAAGGTGACCCAGAGAAAGCTCCCCGGTGAACCCAAAATTCTCCTGCAGATAATCCGCATCTGCGAGCTGTTCTTTGGAAAGGTTTTCAAATCGCCCTAGGATTTTTTGAAAAACGTCTTGGATGGGCTTTCCATCAACAGACCTCATTCTGGAAATGTATCTTTTTCCAGGACTGACGTCGAGTTTGATGTTTGCGAGACCTGCCCCATCCTGGCCACGATTGTGCTGTTTTTCCATCATGAGGTACATCTTGTTGAGCCCGTAGAATGCCGTTCCGTACTTATCTACGTAGTACTGGAGGGGCTTTTTAAGTCTCAGAAGCGCAATGCCGCATTCGTGCGTTAGGAAGTCGCTCATAAAGATGTTTTCAGTGGAGCGACAAAGGTAGTCATAATACTACCTTTGTAACGATGACAAAAAAGCTAGATCCGGAAGATTTTTACACAACTGAAGAAGGCTTTATTGTTTTTACAGAACACCACCACCTTAAGCGCGGCCATTGCTGTGAAAGCGGATGTAAACACTGTCCGTATGGTTTTGACAAAGCAACAGGCACATACAAAAAGAGAAAAAAAAAATGACTTTAGCGCAATTTCAAAAAACGATACAAGAGGGGATTCCGTCTGTGCTTCCAAATGCACGAAAACGGAGTGAAGGCGCTTTTCACGCACCCGTTAGAAAAGAGATTTTGTCCGCTGCAGAAAAAAAGCTCGCACTGGCAAATGCACTCAGGTATTTTCCCTCGGAACACCACACAGTTTTGGCCCCAGAGTTTGCGCAAGAACTTGCTGAGTATGGGCGAATTTACATGTATCGTTTTATGCCAAATGATGAGATTAAAGCGCGCCCGATAGATTGGTATCCGGCGAAATGCAAGCAAGCTGCGGCAATCATGCTGATGATTCAAAACAATCTCGATCCGGCTGTCGCTCAGCACCCCGAGGAGCTTATTACATACGGGGGCAATGGCGCGGTTTTCTCAAACTGGGCGCAGTACCGTTTGACGATGAAGTATTTGAGCGAGATGGATGTCGACCAAACCCTCTCCATGTATTCCGGACACCCGATGGGCTTGTTCCCCTCTCATCCGGACGCTCCGCGTGTTGTCGTAACAAACGGGATGGTGATTCCGAATCACAGTTCTCAAGATGACTGGGAGAGAATGAACGCTATGGGCGTCAGCCAGTATGGACAAATGACAGCGGGATCCTACATGTATATCGGTCCCCAAGGGATTGTTCATGGCACCACGATTACAGTTCTCAATGCAGGGCGGAAACTTGCTGAAAAAACCCTTGGGGACGGGTCTCTCACGGGGAAACTATTTGTAACATCAGGGTTGGGGGGCATGAGTGGCGCTCAGCCAAAAGCAGGAAATATCGCTGGATGTGTAACGGTCTGTGCGGAGGTAAATTCAGAAGCGGCACACAAGAGACATATACAGGGCTGGGTGGACCATATCATTGATGACATTGAGATTCTCGCCGAACGCGTTCAGAATTCAATCAAAAACAAGGAGGTTGTATCATATGCCTATCTCGGGAATGTGGTCGATGTTTGGGAAGTGTTTGACCGCAAAAACATTTATGTAGACCTGGGTTCAGACCAAACCTCACTTCACAATCCTTGGGCTGGAGGATACTACCCGGTTGGAAGCTCATTTGAGGAGTCAAAGACACTGATGGCCAAGGATCCAGATGCATTTAAGGCGCGCGTCAAGGCGTCTTTAAGACGCCATGCGGATTCAATCAATCGCCACACAGAAAAGGGGACCTATTTCTTCGATTACGGCAACGCTTTCCTTCTTGAGGCGAGTCGCGCAGGCGCAGATATTATGGACGAAGGCGGGGTTGATTTCAAATATTCAAGCTACGTTCAAGATATTATGGGTCCGATGTGTTTCGATTTTGGGTTTGGCCCATTTAGATGGGTCTGCGCAAGCGGCGATCCAGAAGACCTCGCACTCACGGACCGACTCGCTTGTGAAATTCTTCAGGAAATGATGGAGGATTCACCCCCAGAAATCAGAACCCAAATGAATGACAATATTCATTGGATTCGGGGCGCCGCCGAACACAAACTCGTCGTGGGCTCTCAAGCACGTATTCTATATGCAGATGCGGAAGGTCGCATGAAGATTGCAAAAGCGTTTAATGATGCGGTTGCCTCCGGCGCGCTAAAAGGGCAGATTATCCTAGGTAGAGACCACCATGACGTTAGCGGAACGGACTCCCCCTATCGCGAGACATCGAATATCTATGACGGATCGGCCTTTACGGCAGATATGGCGATCCAAAATGTGATTGGCGATGGATTTCGCGGCGCGACCTGGNTTTCAATTCACAACGGTGGCGGTGTTGGATGGGGTGAAGTGATCAATGGTGGATTTGGCATGCTCCTCGATGGTACATCTGATTCAGAACGGAGACTCAAATCCATGCTCCATTGGGATGTGAACAATGGAATTGCCCGTCGAAGTTGGGCGCGAAACAAAGGTGCAGAATGGGCGATTGATCGCGCCATGTCATTAGAGCCGCGACTTAAAGTAACAGTTGCAAATCACGCCTCAGAAAGCCTCATTAAAGAAGTGCTTAAATAGCATGCCCAAGCCACTTGATACCGATTTGAANATGAGCGTNGTCGCCCATCGTGGGTACGCTTCAAAATACTTAGAAAACACAATTAGAGCGTTAAACGAGGCGGTTAAAGTGGGCGCAGAAATGGTGGAGTTTGATGTCCAACTCACAAAGGACGGAATCCCCATCATGGTTCATGACGACAATTTCAAGCGAACCACTGGATTGGATTTGAGCGTGTTTGAAATCAATAAAAAGGACTTTCAAAACCATGTNGCTTTGAAGGCGGTGAGCAGTGTTGAAGAGGTCATGGTTTGGCTTCAAGCAAACCCAAAGGTTACAGCGTTTGTGGAGATTAAACATGAGTCTATTTTATTCCATGGATTGGAAAAATGCATGAAGGTTTTAAAAGAGGTCTGTGAAACAGCGCTTGCACAATGTGTGTTGATAAGCTTTAATCCATACGCTGTGGAAGCGGCAATAAAAACAGGATTCCACCAAACCGGTTGGGTGGTAATATCCTATGACGTCGCTGGAGAGAAAATGGCCCGTAACATCAACCCGAACTACCTTTTTGCGGACACAGAAATCCTTCCTGAAGGCACCGGGAAGTTGTGGGAAGGTCGCTGGGAATGGGTGATTTATGAGGTGGTATCGAAAGAAGTGGCTCGCAAACTGCATCCCCGAGGAGTGGACATAATAGAAACAAAAGAGGTAGAGAAGATGCTGTCATGAGTGCATCTACACAGACATACGACATGGTGATCATAGGCGGCGGGATTCATGGGGCAGGAATTGCTCAAGCTGGAGCCGCTGCTGGATATTCGGTATTGGTTATTGAGAAATCTGCGCTTGCGCATGGCACATCCAGTAAATCGAGCAAGCTTATTCATGGGGGGTTACGATATCTTGAAACAGCTCAAATGAAGCTCGTTTTCGAATGTCTTTCCGAGCGGACTCTTCTGCTGAAACTCGCGCCAAAACTCGTCAGGCTCGAACCGTTTTATATACCGATTTACAAACACACAAAACGCAGGCCGTGGGAAATTCGGACAGGATTAAGGATGTATTCTGCGTTGGGAAAATTTCGCAAGGATGCCAGGTTTGAATCTGTCCCCAAAGAAGACTGGGCCAATCTAGATGGTTTGTCATGTGAAAATTTACAAGCGGTATTCAGATACAATGACGGCGCTACAGACGACGCAGAGCTTACAAAATCAGTCATGCAATCGGCAAAATCACTCGGCGCAGAGCTTGTGATGCCTGCAGAATTTGTTTCAGCAGATGTTGAAGACGAATCAAACCTGGTGCACTATTCCGTTAGCGGGAGCATGCGAACCTGTCGCGCCCGACTCTTAGTCAATGCCGCCGGACCCTGGGCGAACATCATCTTAGAGAAGGTAAACCCCACACCAACAAAACGAGACTTCGATTTGGTTGCGGGCACACATATTGTTTTTGACGCCCCCCCACCCCGTGGGATTTATTATGTCGAAGCGCCACAAGATCAACGTGCTGTTTTCGTCATGCCATGGAAAGGCAAAACGATGATTGGAACCACGGAAAAAATATTCACAGGCAACCCCTCAAACCTCTTGCCGACTTCCGAAGAAGAATCGTACCTATGCGAAGTCGCCGCCCACTATTTTCCTCAGTTCGCAACCTATAAAAGGGCCGACATTGATTCTTCCTTCGCTGGCCTTCGTGTTTTGCCCCATGCTTCAGGAAAAGCATTCTCAAGACCCAGGGAAACCACATTTCATATAGATAAAAAAGTCGCTCCGAGAATTGCAACGATTTATGGAGGAAAATTAACAGCTTTTAGAATTACTGCCGAGAAATTTGTGACGAAATTTGCAAAAAAATTACCACGTCGCGCTAGAAAAGCAAAGACGAGCAATCTTAAATTAACACCTGTAAAATCTTGATCTTAAGAATATTATTTTCAGTTGTTTTGGTCCATATAGCCCAACAAAAAACGACTGCTCAAACACCGATATCTTTCGCATTGGCACATGAATTGGCGCTAGAAAATGCTTACGCACTTAAAGTGTCACATTTAAATGAAGCGGAAGCTTCTAGCACGATGAAAAAGACGCTTGCGGCNGGACTGCCTCATGTAAATGCAAATGCAGACTACGCGAATTATATCGATATTCCCACACAAGTGGCTCCAGGAGATGCCTTTGGGTTTCCCGATTATTTAACCAGCTTCTTTCTTGATTTGAGCGCGAACACGGGTGTTCTTATTGACGCCCCGCCGATCGATCCCAATGCGATTTCAGAGTTCCAATTCGGAACCCCGCAATCAGCGACATTTGGCATAACAGCAACTCAATTGATTTTCAGTGGGAGCTATATCGTCGGGGTACAAGCCGCCAAGGTCTATGAAGAAGCCCGAAGCGTGGCAACGTCAAAAACGGTTGTCGAGGTGACCCAATCGGTTTCTTTGGCATATTATACCGCACTTGCAGCCCATGAAAATGAGACCAATTTAAGAAAGGCGGCAATGCTAATGGACGAGACTGCAAAAGAGACTCAAGCGTTAGCTGAGGCTGGTTTTCTAGAGCAGCTAGATGTTGACATGGCCGATTTGGCGTCCAAAAATCTTGACAATCAATTGGAAAATGCAACGCTACAGAAAAAACTCACTTACAGCCTTTTGTTATATCAAATCGGACTTCCTGTAGAGACAGACATCATTCTCTCGGATAATATGACTGAGTTAATAGCGCAGAGCTCTTTAACCCCATCAATCATCACGGGTCTGGTCGTGTCTGAGATACCCGCAGTAGTTGAGCAACAATATCTCTATGAGCTTGCGGAATGGAATGTAAAAGAAACAAAAGCGAGATCTCTCCCACAGATCTCAGGGTTTTATACGAATTCTCAAAACGCTCAAAGAGATGTGTTTAATATTTTTGATTCATCTGAAAAGTGGTATCCAACTCAATTCTGGGGCGTTCAGGTTTCCATGCCTGTATTCGGGAGTTTTGAAGGAAAACACATGAGAGATGTTGCCTCTATTCAGGCGCTCAAAGCTCAAACAGCACTAGACGCCATTACCGAAGCAGCCTCTTTGGAGCATTATGCTGCGAATGCGGAATTTGTTCGAGCGACCTCTTCAATTTCAGAAGCCGAACAAAATTTACTTCTCGCAACCCGCATTTACGACCGCGTTTCTATCGGGCACAAAGAGGGTTTAAAAAGCAGTTTTGAACTCACACAAGCACAGAATCAACTGCTCTCAAGTGAAGGGGCCCTCGTGGGAGCGAGACTACAAATGCTTAACGCCCATGCCCGCCTCATTGCCGCAACGACAACAACACAAAAATGACATTTTCTAAATATATCTTTCTTTCAGTTATTCTGACAGCTTGTGCAGGATCTGCAGAAGACCCAGACCAAGGCGCTACGCAGACCTCAGATTTAAAGACGCGTTCACTTGTGAAAGTTGGCGTGCTCAAGTTGGCGAGTGCACCCTTTACGCATTCATTTCCAGTTCAGGGAAACGTTGAGACTGACAGGAATGCAAACGTGATCCCAGAACTTCAAGGCGCAGTTGAAAAGATATTTTTAAAGGAGGGTGCGCACGTAAAACAGGGTGACGCAATCCTTAAAATTAATGATGCGGTACTGAAAGCAAGTAGAGAAGAATTATTAAATCAGCTCAATTTCGCCAAAGATTTACGCGATCGTCAAGAACGCATTTGGTCTCAGAATATCGGAAAAGAAGTGGATTATTTACAAGCCAAATCGGCGGTTGAATCTATTGAAAAATCCCTTTTAACAATCGATGCAACGATAGAAAAATCCATAATACGGGCGCCATTCAGCGGGGTCGTGGATCGGATTTTTGTCAAGAGAGGCGAATTGGCATCTCCTGCGATGCCTTGCGTAAGGGTTATCGATCTGAGCGAACTTTATGTCCGTGCTATGGTGAGTGACAATTATGTGGGTTCTCTAAAAAAGGGTGGTCGGGTCATGGTAGAGATTGCGGGGCAAGCGCCCATTGAATCAACCACTCGCCGTATTGGCGCTTATATCAACCCAGCAAACCGCTCGGTGGACATTACTGTGGACTTGCCGAGATCGGGAAACTTTATCCCAAATATGGTTGCGACATTGTGGATCACAGACTTGGACTTGGAATCGGCAATAACGCTTCCCTCGGCGCTTGTGACGCAAGATTCTCAAGGAAGAGANTTCGTGTTTGTTTACGCAAATGGAACGGCAGTAAAACGCATTCTTGAAACAGGCATTACCTCTGAGGGAAGAATCCTAATTAATGACGGACTTGTTGAGGGAGAGATGGTTATTAACAGGGGGGGAGATCGCCTTATGGATGGAGATCAAGTTGCGCTAATTGCCAAATAAGATGCTTAAAAAACTTAGAGAATTTTGGCTCACCACGCTTAGTATAAACAACAGAACAACCGTTTTTGTTCTTATCGCGTTGATCACTTTCAGTGGGATTTATAGCTATATCACCGTCCCCAAAGACAGCTTCCCCGAAATTGTGATTCCCGAAATATTCGTTGTGACTGCCTATCCAGGAAACAGTCCAGCAAACATGGAGAAGCTAATTACAAGGCCGCTAGAGAAAGAAATAAATGCGATTTCTGGCGTGGATGAAATCACCTCTTCGAGCAGCCAGGGTTTCAGCACTATTGATATTAAGTTCAACTTCGACATGACGCCATCTGAGGCGCTTCGTAAAGTCAAGGATGCGGTGGACAAGGTGAAATCAGATTCAGAATTCCCAAAAGATCTGCCCGCAGACCCAAGCGTCACGGAGCTCAATTTTTCCGAAATGATGCCTGTGATGAACGTGAATCTGTCGGGAGATTATGCGCTTCTAACCCTCAAGAAATATGCGGAATACCTTGAAGATGAAATTGAGGATTTACAAGAAATTTCAAAAGTTGACATTCGTGGCGCCTCAGATTTCGAGGTCGAAATAGAAGTCAACTACCTGAGAGCTGAAGCGATGCTTGTCAGTTTTAATGACATTGCCGGGGCTCTTTCAGCAGAAAATTTAACAATTGCTGGAGGGGACCTCCTCGTGGATGGCGTTTTAAGAAACATCCAGGTGAGGGGAGACTTTCACACCATGGAAGACATTGAGTCAGTCATTGTCAAAGCTGAAAATGATAGCCCTGTATATGTTCGAGATATTGCCACAGTTAAGTTTGTAGAGAAAGCAAAAGAAAGCTATGCCCGTGAATACACGAAGCCTGTGGTTACGCTTGACGTCGTTAAGCGTGCAGGAGAAAACCTTCTTCAAGCTTCGGATGAAATAAATGAAATCATTGCGAAGGCAAAACGCGATATTCTCCCGAAAGACGTTTTGGTCACCATTACTGCAGACCAAAGCGATGCCACCAGAACTCAAGTAGATGAGCTTCAAAATTCAATCATCTTCGGGATCCTTTTGGTCGTCGGTGTGTTGTTGTTCTTTCTCGGTCTGAGGAACGCCCTTTTTGTTGGGGTAGCGATACCCCTTTCTATGTTTATGAGCTTCATGATACTGGGGGCCATAGGCATCACATTCAATACAATGGTTCTTTTTGCTTTGGTTTTGGCATTGGGAATGTTGGTTGACAATGGGATTGTCGTCGTGGAGAACGTGTATCGATTTATGGATGAAGGCTTCTCGCCATTTGAGGCGGCCAAATATGGCGTAGGCGAGGTTGCGTGGCCCATCATTGCGTCTACGGGTACAACCCTGGCTGCTTTTACACCTCTTGCTTTTTGGCCAGGAATCATTGGTGAATTCATGAAATATTTACCCATTACACTTATCATTGTTTTGGGGTCGTCGTTGTTTGTTGCTCTGGTCATAAATCCAGTTTTAACTGCGCTTTATATGAAAGTGGGAGATCAGAAACACGATGTTCGTCGAACATGGAAAACAATGACTATTCTAGGCGGAATAGCTGTGGTTATGTTCCTTTTGGGCGTGGTCGCATTGGGCAATATTTTGCTTATTCTGTTGCTATTGACGGGTTTGAATACCTATGTTTTTTCTCCAAGCACAAAAGTCTTTCAAACCAAATTTCTTCCATGGTTGGAACGGCGATATGAAGTCATCTTGTCGTTTGTCTTAGGTGGACGCCGCCCTTCGTTTTTCTTTTTTGGGACCTTCGGACTGATGATTTTGTCGTTTGTTCTCATGGGAATCTTCCCTCCGAAGGTTGAGTTTTTTCCAGTTAATCAACCCCAATATCTCAATATTTTCATCTCTAAACCCATTGGTACAGATCTGGAAATCACAAATGAAGTCACAAAGGATATTGAAAAAAGAGTCCTTGCGGTCATTGAAAGCGACTCGTTTAAAATGCCAAATGAAAAAACAGGCGAAAGAGAATCTTTCATGGTGAATTCCGTGATCGCTCAAGTAGGGAACGGAACCAGCGACCCAGCTGAAGGAGCCATCATCGGCAACACCCCTCACAAAGCACGTATCGCTGTAAGTTTTGTGAAGTTTCAACAGAGAAAGGGCATTTCTACGACCACGGTATTAAATGCGATTCGTTCAGACTTAAAAGGCTATCCCGATGCAGATGTCGTCGTGACAAAAAATTCCGACGGTCCTCCGCAAGCTCCTCCCATTAACATAGAATTGCGCGGTGAAGATTACGATCTGGTTCTTGAAACGGCGGAACGCATTCGTCATTACCTAAATATGCAAGACGTAGGTGGCGTCGAAGACTTAAAAATTGACGTTAACAAGAGTAAGCCGGAAATGGCGATTAATATTGACAGAGATAAGGCGCGTCGATATGGCATTTCAACCCGTGAAATTGGATCTAACATGAGAGCTGCGCTTTTCGGTAGAGAAATAGGTACGTTTAAGGACGGTGAGAATGATTACCCGATTAACCTTCGATTTGAGGAGAAATACCGAAACAACTCCTCCGCGCTGATGAATCAAAAAATCATCTTCCGCAGCCAAAGTGACGGTCAAATCAAAGAGGTACCCATAAGCGCTGTGGCAACCTCTGTTCGTGCATCAACGTTTAGTGTGATGAAACGCAAAGATTTGGACAGGGTTATTACCATAAGTTCTAACACATTAGAGGGCTACAATGCGAATGATATTGTTTCAAAATTGGAGTCTAAATTATCGGAATTTACAATGCCCGCGGGCATTGATTTGTCTTTTACAGGTCAGCAGGAGGAACAGGCCAAAGAAATGGCTTTCCTTTCAAAGGCTCTGCTTGTCGCCTTGTTTCTAATTTTCTTGATCATTGTGTCACAATTTAACAGTGTGACAACACCATTTATCATTGGTTTTAGCGTCTTCTTTTCACTCATAGGCGTCCTATTAGGTCTTGTGATTTTCCAAATGGATTTCGTCATTATCATGACGATGATTGGCATTATTTCTCTTGCGGGTGTTGTGGTAAATAACGCCATCGTGCTTCTTGATTATATCAATATCGTTGTTGAGAGATACAAAGTAGAACATGATGTTTCCGAAGGGTCGAGCCTTCCATTTAACCTTGTTGTAAAGGCCATTATACATGGCGGAAAAACGAGACTTCGTCCAGTTCTGCTTACAGCAATTACAACTGTTTTGGGGCTTCTTCCACTTGCAATAGGTATAAACATTGATTTTGTAAGTCTCATCACAACTTTTGACCCACATTTTTATATCGGAGGGGATAACAACGTGTTTTGGAAACCGATGAGTTGGGCAATCATCTACGGATTAACTTTTGCGACCTTCCTCACCCTTATTCTGGTTCCGGTCATGTACTGGTGGACGGTTAGGATGACCTACAGACTCAAAAAATTAGACTGATTGACTCAGCGAAAGTTTTTTTTACGCGGGACAACCTTTTCCTACTTTTATGCGTTTAGATGTTGATTAGAAAGTCAATGTCGCGTGATTTCGACATTAGCCCAGCTGAATTTCTCATAGAATACATTCTGGGTATTGGTTAAGGCTGGAGCACTGTCCGAACGCGGAGAGTGCTCCTTGTCTTTGTAGCATCTTTTAGAGATGTTTGCGATCTCTCGCCCTCAAGATTCCGTTATTTTCTGACCACCCTTTGATGGATATTTGAGATTATCTCGTAAGCGATCGTGCCGGCTTTTGCAGCGACTTCGTTTAGGCTGACCTCTTCTCCAAATAACTCCACGGGGTCTCCGGGCCTTACATTTCTATCGGTCACATCAATCGCCGTAAGGTCCATACAAATTCGGCCCACAACCTTTGCCATGAACCTCTCAGGACCTTTCCCCACACACACCCTACCGATGCCATTACTCAAACTTCTTGGGTATCCATCTGCATATCCAACGGGAATCCATGCAATTGTTCGGGACTGTGTTGACGCATCTGTAAATCCGTAACTCAACCCCTCGTTTTTTGGCACATTGATGACTTGGGAAACAACAGTGTTAAAGCTTACAGCCGGCTCAAGGCCCCAATCATTTTGAGAAAGTTCAGACCCTAAAAGTGCAATACCCAACCGAACAAAGTCATATTTATGATTTGGGAAACGGGCGACTCCCGATGAATTTAATGCGTGCGTCTTGAAAGATTCTAACAAGGGTGAACCCTTAAATCCCGCCCTTAACTGGGTGCAAATGGTGTCGTAACGTTCAAATTGTTTTAAAGTTGAATGATCAAGTGATGATGATTCTGCCCCTGCAAGGTGTGTATATACGGTTGCGACTTCAATGTTTTCTGTTAGACGAAGGATGTCAATAACGTCATTTAACTCTTCCTCCTTAAACCCCAGCCGGTGCATTCCAGAGTCAAAGTTTAAATGTATTCGCTGCGGCGTGCTTTCGGAAAAAGATCTCCAGTTCATGTAGGTTCTGAGTTGTGCCAGAGAAACCATAGTGGGCTCAAGGTGGTACTTCTTAAGCGCCTCAAAGGTCATTGAATCGGGATTCATCACAAGAATCCGAGCACTGATTCCGTCCTCTCTCAGCCTCACACCCTCATCCACGTAGGCAACCGCCAAATAATCAACCTCTTCGCGTTCCAAGCGTTTTGACAAAGCGGGGGCATTCGTTCCATATCCGAAACCTTTGACGACAGCGATGACACCATCCGACCCTACCGTCGTCCTAATTCGCTTTAAATTATGCGAAACCTTTTTCAGGTCAAGCGTCAAAGATGTGACGTGACGGGCATCATCGTTTTTAACCATCCGTCTCGGGATCGGTTTTCTTTTTTGGCGCTCTGAAAGCGACAAACGCATGTCTTGCCAAAGGGACGTATCTGTCTTTTTCCCCGAGTTCGACTGTGTCAACCCCACCTGCAATTCTGTGAGAAAAATGAGCGTCTCGGCCCGTTTCTACACACACAGAATGGAGTTTGGTCACTTCTTCAGCCAAAGCCAAAAGCGTGGGCATTGCGCCAAATGGTTTCCCGGTAAAATCCATATCTAAACCCGCAACAATCACTCTTAGCCCTCTATTTGCCAGTTCATTGCACACTTCAGGAAGGTCGTCATCGAAGAACTGCGCCTCGTCAATGGCGATGACGAGTGCGCTTCGGCCATCAACATCAAGAGACTCAAGGATGTCTTTGCTCTTCGAAACCACCCTAGAAGGCATGGCATTTTTATCGTGAGAAACAATCTCGTTAACTGCGTAACGGGTGTCGGTTGCGGGTTTAATGAGCAACGTAGGTTGATGTGCAATGACTGCCCTTCGGACTCTGCGCAACAATTCTTCCGTTTTCCCAGAAAACATCGGACCGCAAATCACCTCTAACCTTCCCTCTCCCAACTGAAGGGTGTTCATACTGTGTATAGAATCTAAATTGTGCATTTGCGGTGACAAGGTACGATTTGCATGTAATTTGGCAGTATGAAAAGCATCCAAATATTAACGACTTTCCTACTATTGACTTCTCTTACTTTATTTTCATGTGTAAGGACCCCCGGAGAAGGAGGAAGAGCGAGTGTTACGGGTTCCGTTGAGCTTGTCAGGAGGGTACAACTAAATAATCCCCAATCCACGGTCGATACAATTGCGGCTTCAAATGTTGAGGTGTTTATTATTTATGGGGATCACTTAGGCCCAGACGATAAGGTAGACACGAATCCGGATGGCGACTTTACATTCGAATGGCTCCGTACTGGTGCGTATACCCTCTATGTATATTCAAAAGACACGTCCGCAACCTCAACGCCGTTGCCCCGCGTGCCTGTTTCCTATGAAATCGAGATTCAAGACAAAGACGATGTGATACAGCTAGACCCATTTGTGATCTATGACGATTATTAGGACGGCGCTCATTCGGAGACACGTCTTCGCACTCATAATCTTTGTTGCTGTGGGCAATTTACATGCACAGTGGACCGATTATGGCCTTTGGTCTGGCGCAGGCATCTCTCAAGATGTATTTGAAAACTTCAGCTATGAAGTAGAAACACAGGCGCGTTGGGACTACGATTTTTCTCGCCTTGGCTCTGCTTTTGCTGATCTTGGAGTCTCTCAAGATCTTTCACCATTTGCCCCAGACTTTAAGGTTGCCGCTTCTCTGCGACTCGGAATGTCTAGAGCAGACAATTTAATGTGGGAGCCCATTCGACGACTTTCGGGTTCTGCAAGATGGAAAACCGACCTCTCCGAAAACGTGTCTGTTTCTTGTCGACTGCGATATCAATCGTCATTTAAAGACGAGGGTTTCGCAAATGCTGTGAGGCTTCGCTGTGCTTTACACGGTAAGTTTTCAAAAAAACTGAAGGCGACTGTTTCCACAGAGATCTTCGCCAGGCAAAAAGATTTCGGCTGGTATTACAGTGATTTTCGTGCGCGATTTGTCCTTAGTACAAAGACTTCTAAACGTCGCTGGGCTTCATTTGGCTACCAAGTTGAACAACAAAAAAACACGGCCGATCCATGGACCGAGCACAGGCTTATTTGCACTTATGACATAGAATTAAAAGGTCGGAAAGGAAAAAAGTAAACTTTGTTCACTTAAAACGCTTGGTTATTCACATTATTTACTATCTTTGCATCCCTAAATTTTGGGGAAATTACAACACGCAACACATTCTCTGTGGATACTTTAAGTTACAAAACAATCTCCGCAAATAAGGAGAACGCCGACAAGAAATGGCTATTGGTTGACGCTGATGGGCAGACTTTGGGGCGCATTGCATCAGAAGTAGCAAAACTACTTCGTGGCAAGCACAAGCCAAACTTTACACCTCACGCTGACTGCGGGGATTATGTCGTAGTCATCAATGCAGAGAAGATCACTCTGTCGGGCAAGAAGTGGGATCAGAAAACATACATACGCCACACAGGGTATCCAGGTGGTCAACGCAGCCGTACCGCAGCTGAGGTGATGGCACGCAAGCCGTTCTCAATGATGGAAGAAGCTGTAAGAGGTATGCTCCCTAAGAACACCTTAGGCAGAGCACTCTTTCGCAATATGCACGTATATGTTGGTGCAACTCACAAGCACGAGGCTCAACAGCCAACGGCGATTACTTTTAACGACTAAGCTTAAGCATGGACGTAACTAACACATCAGGCCGTCGCAAAGACGCAGTAGCCAGACTCTACCTTTCAGAAGGAAAGGGAAAATTCACGATTAATAAGCGTGATTATACAGACTACTTCCCAACAGGGACACTTCAATATAAAATTAACCAGCCGTTTGAGATTACAGAAACAGCAGGGAAATACGACGTTAAAGTAAATGTATTTGGCGGTGGCATCACCGGACAAGCTGAAGCAGTACGTTTAGCGATATCAAAAGCACTCATAGAGATTGATCCAGATTACAAGCCAGCCCTTAAAGCTGAAGGTTTGACGACTCGCGACCCCCGCATGGTAGAGCGCAAGAAGTTTGGCCGGAAAAAGGCGCGTAAGAAAGAACAGTTCTCAAAACGTTAATGGCAGCCGCCTGATTCGTCTTCAATTATTCATAAACCGTTTAGCATCCAAACCCTTTCGACTCATTTTCAAAGCGAGAATGGCTACCTAAGAGTTGTTTAAACTAGGAAAGTAAACTATTATCATGACTACGCGTACAAATTTTGAGCAACTGCTCGAAGCCGGATCACATTTCGGCCACCTTAAGAGCAAGTGGAATCCACACATGGCTCCGTTTATCTTCACAGAGAAGAAAGGAATTCACATTATTGATCTGCACAAGACTGTCGTCAAGATAGACGAAGCTGCAGCTGCAATGAAACAAATTGCAAAAAGCGGAAAGAAGATTCTTTTCGTTTCCACAAAAAAGCAAGGCCAGGACATCGTCTCTACTCACGCCACCTCTATAGGTATGCCTTACGTGACAGAGCGTTGGTCTGGAGGTATGCTTACAAACTTTGGAACCATCCGTAAGGCGATTCGTAAGATGACCCAAATCGACAAGATGGGAGAAGACGGCACTTTAGCGATTTTATCTAAGCGTGAGCGACTCCAAGTGAGCAGACAGCGTGATAAATTAGATAAGATATTAGGTTCTATTGTAGACATGACGCGTCTTCCCGCTGCGATTTTTATCGTTGATATTCGGAAAGAGCACATCGCACTTGCAGAGGCAAGAAAACTAAAGATTCCTGTATTTGCAATCGTTGATACCAACAGTGATCCCCGCAATGTGGATTTTGTGATTCCTGCGAATGATGATGCAACGAAATCAATCGATCTCATTACACGTACGCTTGCTGAAGCGGTGGCTGAAGGCCTAAACGAACGTAAAGCTGACAAAACTGAAGCGGATGCTAAGGCGCAACAACGCGAAGAAGCAAAAGCTGCAGAGGCGAAAGCTGCAGCTGAAAAAGCAGAAGCTGAAAAAGCAGCTGTAATTGCAGCTGGGGCGGAAGCAGCAGCAAAGCCCAAGGCTGACGCAGGCTCTGAAGCTGGTGAAGTCAAGCCAAAGAGAGCGAGAAAGAAAGTCACCAAGGTTGAGAAACCCGCTGAAGTAAAAAAGGACTAACGAAGTCTATCACACCATTTAGAGATAATATTATGAGTATTACCGCTGCTGAAGTAAAAAAGCTACGTACACAAACGGGCGCCGGCATGATGGATTGCAAAAAAGCACTCCAAGAAGCCGAAGGAGATATGGACAAAGCTGTTGAGATTCTTCGTTTGAAGGGTCAAAAAGTCGCTGCAAAGCGAGGCGATCGTGAGGCAAGTGAAGGAGTCATTCTTTCAGGCGTTAACGCTGATGGCAACACAGGTGTTGTATTGTCCTTAAACTGTGAAACGGATTTTGTCGCTCAAAATGCAGAGTTCATTTCAGTTGCTCAAACACTTTTGAATCTTGCAATCTCAGAAGGATGTGATTCTAAGGAAGCTGTTTTGGCAAAAACATACCCAGGATCAGATTTAACGGTTGCAGATAAGATTATTGAGGAAACAGGTAAGATCGGAGAGCGCATAGAAATAGGTGCATTCGATATTGCAAAAGGAGACTCAGTGATATCATACATTCATCCAGGCAACCGCCTTGCGACTGTTGTAGGGTTTAGCGGACAAGTTGATGCGACTGTTGGTAGAGATGTTGCAATGCAAGCTGCTGCGATGGCTCCAGTTGCAGTGAATCAATCACTCATTCCAGAGGACCTTATTGCGAAAGAGAAAGAAATTGGTAAAGAGCTTGCAATTCAAGAAGGCAAGCCTGCTGAACTCGCAGAGAAAATTTCTATGGGACGTTTAAACAAATGGTTCAAAGAGGTTACGCTAGTAAACCAGCCTTTTATTAAGGACAACAAGCTCACTGTCGAACAATATGTTGATGGATCTTGTCCAGGCGTAAAAGTGGCAAGTTTTAGCAGAATTGCTCTGGGATAAACCAGATAAGCGACTGAACACACAACAAAACTTAAAGAAGGACGCACTCGCGTCCTTCTTTTGTTTGTGGTAAACTTTCTTTGTCGGATATTGTGCACGCAATGAAGTACAAAAGAATCCTTCTTAAGCTTAGCGGAGAATCTCTCATGGGAGAAAAGCAGTTTGGCATTGACAATGTTCGGTTAACTGAATACGCAAAAGAAATTAAAGCCCTTTTAGATACGGGGGTTCAGATAGCCATTGTGATTGGTGGCGGAAATATTTTCCGAGGTGTTCAAGCCGAGGAAGGTGGCATGGAGCGCACCCAAGGAGATTATATGGGAATGCTTGCCACCGTCATTAATTCAATGGCTTTACAAAGTTCATTGGAACAAGAGGGGGTTGACACAAGGCTTCAATCAGCCATAGAATTAAAACAAATTGCCGAACCCTTTATCAGAAGACGCGCCGTGCGTCATTTGGAAAAAGGGAGGGTTGTCATTTTTGGAGGAGGCACAGGGAGCCCGTTTTTCACGACCGATTCGGCAGCTGCACTTAGAGCCGTGGAAATAGAGGCAGATGTTATTTTAAAAGGAACACGTGTCGACGGAATTTATACTGAAGATCCAGAAAAAAATCCAGGTGCCACGAGGTATGATGAGATCAGCTTTCGCGAAGTTTTTGAAAGAGGCATTAAGGTTATGGACATGACGGCCTTTACTTTATGTAACGAGAATGGTGTTCCAATTGTCGTTTTTGATATGAATAAATCTGGAAATCTCCTTCGTGTAGCAAAAGGTGAGGCGATAGGAACGGTAGTTACTTCATAAGCGTCATAAATAAGACAAGGATATGCAGGAAGCAATAGACATGGCCTTAGAAGAGGCAAAGGAACAAATGGACAAGGCAATGGATCGCCTTAAAATGGAACTTAAAAAAGTGAGGGCTGGAAGGGCTCACCCATCTATGCTTGAAAGTGTCAAGATTGATTACTACGGAACGATGACGCCTATCGGCCAAGTTGCAAACGTGAACAACACCGATGCAAGAACACTTGTGGTACAGCCCTGGGAGAAGCCGATGCTAGAGCCAATTTCAACGGGAATCATTAATGCCAATTTGGGCTTGAATCCAGTAAATAACGGCGAGGTTTTAATTATCAATGTCCCGCCCCTTACTGAGGAAAGAAGAATAGAACTTTCCAAACGCGCAAGAGCAGAGGGAGAATCTGCAAGAGTATCTATTCGCAATGCGAGAAAAGATGCAAACGATATTCTTAAATCGGCAAAAGAAGAGGGTTTGAGCGAAGATATGCTCAAGACAGGAGAGGCAAAAGTGCAAGAGATGACCAACGCTTATACAGCAAATGTCGAAGAGATTTTATCTGCCAAAGAGGCGGATATTATGAAAGTATAACCGAAACGTAATCTAAAACGCTCTCGCCTGGGCACGCGCCTCAGTGTCAGAAGCGACAAGCGCTTCGAGGTCTGGTTTTGACTGGAACCCTACTTTTGAAAGGGCAAACTCTACGATGTCAGGGAGTTGGTGAAACAAAACCTCATCATTTAAAAACCGAGCGACAGCAACTTCATTCGCTGCGTTAAGAACTGACGGAGCGTTTCCCCCTTTTGCGAGAACGTCAAATGCAAGCCCCAGGTTTCTGAACGATTTGAAATCGGGTTGTTCAAACGTCAACGCGGGATAATCTAAAAAGTTGAACCTCGGAAAGGTATTCGACAGGCGACGCGGATACGTAAGGGCGTATTGAATGGGGAGCTTCATGTCAGGAAGACCCATTTGAGCCTTCATGGACCCATCTTCGAATTGAGCAATGCTGTGAATGATAGATTGTGGATGAACAATGATTTCAATTTGATCAGCCCTTAAATCAAAAAGCCATTTGGCCTCAATGACCTCTAGTCCTTTATTCATCATAGATGCGGAGTCGATGGTGATTTTTGCACCCATCTCCCAATTTGGATGTTTAAGCGCCTGAGCCTTTGTTACTTGAGATAATTGCTCAGTGTTGAATCCTCGAAAAGGTCCACCAGACGCAGTCAGGATTATTTTCTCAAGGGGATTGTGAAACTCACCAGCAAGGCATTGATAAATCGCGCTGTGCTCCGAATCAACAGGGTGAATAGAAACGCCAGCCTTTATTGCCTCAGCAGTCACAAGTTCTCCAGCCACGACCATCGTCTCTTTATTTGCAAGAGCAATATGTTTTCCAGCTCTAATCGCACTTAGAGTAGGCTTCAGTCCGGCAGCCCCAACAAGTGCAGTGAGGACCATATCAATCCCCTCCATTTCTACGACTTGCTCCAAAGCTTCCGCACCAGAATAGACTTTAATCCCCTCGTCAAAGAGCACATCGAAAACGCGATCTCGAAGTGAAGGATCGGCGATCACAACTGCATTTGGCCTAAATTCTAGCGCCTGCTTGATCAGAAGGTTCGCATTCTTTCCCGCCGACAGAACCTCAACATGAAGAAAATCGGACTGCTCTCGAATGACATCTAAGGCCTGAGTTCCAATTGATCCAGTTGACCCAAGAACGGCTATTCCACGCGTTGGGGAATCGGACACTGTACCGGATGGCTTCATAAGAATCCGCACTCAAGTTTTGCCTCCTCGCTCATCATATCTTGTGTCCAAGGTGGGTCAAAAACAATTTCAACTTTTGCACTTACTATTCCTTCCATTGCGGCAACCTTGTCCTCAACATCTCTGGGCAAACTTTCCGCTACAGGACAGTTTGGGGAGGTTAAAGTCATTTCGATATCTACAGCACCCTCATCTGAGATTTCCACCTCATATATCAGGCCCAATTCGTAGATATCAACGGGAATCTCGGGGTCGAAAATCGTTTTTAGAGTTGCGATAATCATATCTGTAGTAGGTAACGGCATAGTCTTAAACGTTTAGAATTGTTCAGGTCGCATTTGAGGGAAAAGGAGGACTTCTTGTATCGAGGTTTGATCTGTAAGCATCATCACAAGTCTGTCAATGCCTATCCCCACACCACTTGTAGGGGGCATACCATATTCTAAGGCACGAAGGAAATCTTGGTCGATGAACATCGCTTCATCATCTCCTCTTTTTGCCAGTTCCATTTGAGTTTCAAACCGTTCACGCTGATCAATGGGGTCATTTAGCTCCGAGTATGCGTTTGCGATTTCAGTACCATTGATCATAAGTTCAAAACGCTCGGTATAGTTCGGATTGTCTCTGTGAACCTTCGTAAGCGGAGACATGTCAACAGGGTAATCTGTGATGAATGTTGGTTGGATGTAAAGGTGCTCACATTTTTCACCGAACATTTCGTCGATTAATTTCCCTTTGCCCATTGACGTATCAGTTTGAATATTGAGGGCTTTACATGCATCTCTCAAGCCATCTTCATCGAGGTCATCAATGTCAACATTTGTGTGCTCTAGAATGGCGTCTCTCATTGTTACCCTGGCGTATGGCGGCGTAAAATCAATCTCTTTTCCTGCGAGCGTAACGACAGTTTTACCGTGAACAGATTGCGCGACATTTCCCAGCAGATCTTCCATTGCCTTCATCATCCAGTTGTAATCCTTGTATGCAACGTAAAGCTCAAGAACGGTAAACTCTGGATTGTGAGTCCTGTCCATGCCTTCGTTTCGGAAATTCCTACTGAACTCATAAACGCCTTCAAACCCACCCACAATAAGGCGTTTCAGATAAAGCTCATTAGCAATCCGCAAATAAAGAGGCATGTCCAACGCATTGTGATGTGTTTCGAAGGGTCTCGCAGCAGCACCCCCTGGAATCGCTTGAAGCACAGGGGTGTCTACTTCCAACCACCCTTCCTTGTCAAATGTCTCCCGTATCGTTCGGATAATGTTACTTCGTGCAACAAACGTTTCCTTGACTTTGTCATTGACGCAGAGGTCTACATATCTCATGCGGTATCTAAGCTCAGGGTCAGAGAAAGCGTCATGTATATTTCCGTCTTCATCTGTTTTCACTGCCGGAAGGGGCCTGATGGCCTTTGAGAGGACCTTGAAATCAGACACTTTAACAGAAGGTTCGCCAACTTTTGTAACAAATGTTTCACCCTCAATCCCAATAAAATCCCCTCTGTCTAGGAGCTTTTTGAATACAGCATTGTACATCGTTTTATCCTCTCCCCCACAGATTTCATCTCTATTTAGATACAGTTGAATCGTTCCCTCGGCGTCTTGAAGTTCCGCAAATGAAGCTTTACCCATAATTCTACGGCTCATCATACGGCCTGCCATGCTGACCTTAACACCCGGCTTGAAGTCACCCTTAAGGGATTTACTTCTATGGGTTACGACAAATTCTTCCGCAGGATATGGGTTTACCCCTAAATCCTTTAATTGTTTTAAAGACGCTAATCGAATTTGTTCTTGCTCACTCCTTATCATGCGTCAAATATACGATTTGATACTTGGCAATATTCTGACAATTGTTTTTAGTTTGTTATTAGCTTTGCGCTGAATAATCATACAAATAATAACAACTTTTTATGAGCATAAAATCAAAGGTTTTAGTCGCATTCTTAATTTCTCCGCTGATTTATACAGCCCAAATTGAGCCAATCCCTTCAATTCAAGTTCAGGAGGTCGTCGTAATTGCTACACCAGGAGAGATTGAAGCCAAGGACTCTCCGAGGTCGATCTCTTTGATTTCTTCCGAAGAAATAATTCAAAGCGGCGCCGTGTCTATTGGAGAGAGTCTCGAACTTGTTACAGGCGTTGATCTGCGTCAAAGGGGCGCACTCGGTGTTCAGTCAGACCTTACAATACGCGGCGGCTCATTTGAGCAAGTCGCCTTGCTTGTGAATGGTGTTCGATGGAGTGCGCCTCATACAGGGCACCATCTCATGGACATCACTTTCGACCCAGAAGACATTCATCGCATCGAAGTTGTCAGAGGCGGAGCTTCACCCTTTGTTGGAAAAGGCGCATTTTCGGGAGCGGTTCAGCTCTTTACAGGTCCAGCATCGACAAATAAAACACTTCTTTCTGTCGGTGCGGGGTCATTTGGATTGTTTAGGGCAAAAGCAACTGTGGATTTCGGATCTTCAAATGTGCGCCACAGAGTCGCATTAAGTCAGACCACGACATCTGGATACAATGAAAACACTGACGCAGCGATGATCTTGGGATCATACGCGACAACGGTGTCATCAGGTTTGGGATTGTTTAAATTCCAAGTGGGCGTGGCTGACAAAGCATTTGGCGCCCAAAACTTTTATACGGCGTCTTACCCGACCCAATATGAAGAAACCAGGACACTTCAATCACAATTGTCTTGGGAAAAGTCATTTGGAGACTTAAGTTTATTTGCTGCCGCCTATGTGAGAAGTCACACAGACCGGTTTGAATTGTACAGAGAATCGGAAGGCTATTATGAGCCCACAGCAGATGGATTATTTGTGATGGAGGGCGATACTGCACCCACATGGTATAAGGGACCAAACAGGCATGTAAGTATCGTCAAAGGCGTGACCATGAATGCTTTATACAGCAGCCCCTTAGGTCAAACAGCATTTAGGGTTGACCTGAGAGATGAGGCCATATACAGCAATCTATTGGGAACAGAAGCGGGTGCTGTAGGTGGACTTTTTGAAGGAGATGAAATCTATTCAAGAGCAGACCGTCGATGGACAAACGAGGCTGCGCTATCTCACAGAATAGAATTTGGAAGGTTTGCGAGTACCATCAACTTGTCTGTTATAGAAATGGATTCACTCTTTGTTTTGCCTGGCGCTGATTTAACAATGCGCCTAGACTCGGATGGAGATGTGTTGTGGTTCGGCTCGGTCAACCGATCTGTCCGACAGCCCTCCTTCACAGATTTATATTACAATTTAGGAGGTGCTCAGGGATCCATAGATTTGGAGCCTGAGCTTTCCGATAATTTTGAGACAGGCGTGAGGGCCAACATGGCGCTAAGCGAAACCACCTCTCTCATGTTTGAACAAACATCATTCATCCGTCAAGGGCGCAACCTGATTGATTGGGTGAGATATGAAGGGTCATTAACGACACAGGCAGCCAACTTAAGAGAAGTTACATTTAATGGAATGGAGACGTCCTTGTTATTGCGTTTATTAAACAACAACTCGATTGGCGTTTCTTATATGACTATCAAGGCATCTGAATCCAGTGTTGGGTTTGAGTCCAACTATGTTCTCGACTTCCTCCGCCACAAGCTTGATATAAAGACTTCATTATCACTTCCAGCAGACCTTACGCTTTCTTTGAGGTATTCACTACAAGACAGAGAGGGTGGCTACTTCAGTCCGGTAGAAGGAGAAGAAATCGAATTTTTACCTGTTGGACTTCTTGGCGCAACTTTGAGCCGCGAATTCATGGAGGGTAAGCTTAATGCGAATATTAGAGTAGATAATGCCCTAGATGTTGCGCTTGTCGATATAGGAAATGTGATGTTGCCAGGCAGATGGATGCGCGCAAGCCTTACCTTCGTGTTCGATTAACACTTATAGATATATTGATATGGCAGATATGAGAGACCTGATTGAAAATTTTCCAGAACAAATAAGCGCAACAGTCACAGACTTGCAGAAAAAAAATGGCAGTCTGCATCAAGAAGCGTCCTCTGGTTTTATCCCAAATGGTGTTGTGATTATAGGGATGGGGGGGTCTGGAATAGGTGGAGCCATCGCTTCGGATATTCTCTCACGTGACAGTGAAATTCCGGTGGTTGCAAACTCAGACTATTTGATTCCCGGATGGGTTTCAAACAACACGCTTGTGTTGGCTTGCAGTTATTCAGGAAATACAGAAGAGACCATTGAAGCAGTTCATTCCGCACATAAAAAAGGCGCCACGATAGCTGTTATCACTTCAGGAGGATTGCTTGGAGCGCTTGCTGAAAAACACAACTGGCCTTTGGTTTCTATGCCCGGCGGCCAGCCCCCAAGATCACAGTTTGGTCGCAGCTTTATAGGACTCGCTTGGACGCTGAAACAATTCGGATGCTTTTCTGAGAAAATGTATTCAGAATTAGAGGCAACCTCAAAATCTACTGCAGCTGCTTTAAAATCGGTGAGTTCAAAAGCTGAATCGCTTGCAGATTTAGTTGTGGGAAAGTCAATTTTAATGTACTCAGATACTTGTGTTGGATCTATCGCTACACGTTGGCGCCAGCAACTTAATGAGAACAGTAAATTGTTGGTCAACACTCAGATGTTCCCAGAGATGAATCACAACGAACTTGTCGGCTGGGATTCTGGGAATGAAAGTGATGTAGTGCTGATTATTCGTACCCCAGAGGACCACCCGCGAACGCAATTTAGAATGAACGTTTGTTCGGAAATCTTTAGAGAATTCGGAGCGGATGTAGTGATTATTGATGCAGAAGGAGACAATCAAATGCAGCGTCTCATGTATCTTATTCAATTGGGGGACATGCTCTCGTTGTTGCTTGCGGAGCGCGCAGGAATAGACCCTGTTGACATTACAAATATTGAGCGGCTCAAGGCTGAGCTCAGCACTCTTAAATAGTTCAATGAGGCATCTCGTTTTTGAGGACCTAGGGACCATGAGGTACAAGCCTTGTTGGGATTATCAGGAAGCGGTTTTCAAGTCAGTGATTGATCATAAAATTGCCAGGCGAGATGCACTTTCTGTAGCCCCAAATTCCGATCGCAACCTCCCAACGAGCCGTTTGTTATTTGTAGAGCACCCCCATGTACTTACCCTTGGAAAAAGCGGTGATGCTCAAAACGTTATTGTGAGCCCTGCACGTTTGGCTGAATTGGGGGTTGACTATTTTCCCATTAATAGAGGTGGGGATATTACGTATCATGGTCCTGGACAGCTTGTGGCATATCCCATTTTAGACCTCGATCAATTTTTCACAGATATTCATAAATACCTCAGGTTTCTCGAGGAAGCAATCATAAGAACTTGCGCTGATTTCGGAGTAGAGGCAGGAAGGATAAAAGGTCAGACAGGGGTTTGGGTAGATGTCGAGGCTGGCAAAGGTGCGCGGAAAATTTGCGCATTTGGTGTGAAATGTAGTCGTTGGGTGACGATGCATGGGCTTGCCTTCAATGTTGATTCGGATTTAAACTTCTTTGACCTCATCATTCCTTGTGGGATTTCTGACAAAGGTGTGACCTCATTGTCCAAGGAAGTAGGGCGGAATATTTCCCTTGAAGAAGTGAAGCCACTTTTAAAAACACACCTTCAAAATCTCTTTCAATGGGACGAGGTAAATGCGTCTTAAGATATTATAGTCTGTTTTATTTGTCGTGTAAATTCATGTGCCTGATGTATATTTATCTTACAAGGGCATCAAACCAGACGAAACTTCATAGGACATAAACATTTGCTAACGCGTTTATTACACGAATATAAATTCAGGGTCGACGTTTATAAAACACGAATTCTTCTCATGACTTGATGCGGTTTCTTTCGAAGAAAATTAGTCATGCGTCAAAGCTTAAATGTACTTGTTGTTGATGATGAAGCTCCTGCCAGAGAAGTGCTTTGTCGCCAAATAGAAAGAAGTTGTCCATTTCTTAATGTCATCCAAACAGCATCAAATGCCCGCGAAGCAAGATCATATATTGAGAGCCTTGCGCCAGACATCGTGTTTGTAGATATTCAGATGCCCGATGAAACAGGGCTTGAATTAATAGATGGATATAAAGACAGAGACTTTTACGTTGTGTTTGCGAGGACCTATCACAAGTATGCTGTCGACGCTCTTAGGCAGAGAGCTTTTGACTACCTCCTTAAACCCATTGACAAAGACGAGCTCAAAGCTTGCGCACGTCGCATTTTAATGCACTTCTACCTAAAAAGAAAACCTGGATTTGGCGCACTTCCTCCAGCTCCCAGGAGATTTGAGGTTGTGACCTCGAGAAAAAGGCATTTTGTAAGACATGAAGACATCCTTCATATCGAGGCTTGTGGCAGCTACTCTACGTTATATCTAGAGTCTGGACGTCGATTGACCATTTCAAAAAACCTTAAAAAGGTCGAAGATATTTTAGATGACCCGATTTTTTTTCGGGTTCACAATTCTCAAATCGTCCACCTTAATTGCATCCACTCTTGTAACTATAAAACACACTCTATTACCCTCACCAGCGGAAAAGAGATTCCTATGGCTGTTAGGAAGAGAGAAGAGCTGCGCAAACGGATGACCTCCTTAATTGCCAGTTAATGATGCAATACAAGTTCTGTATGGGTACTTTTGCATCATGCTTAAAGATATTAGATTATTAAATAGCGCGGAGTTACGAGATGCGATTGTATCGATGGGGGAAAAGCCATTTAGGGCCAAGCAATTGGAAGAATGGATATGGTCTAAATCGGCATCATCATTTGATGAAATGACAAATTTAGGGAATGATTTTCGCCAAAAACTCGCCAAAAACTTCTCATTAAAACGTATCGAATTAAGTGAAAAGCAATTCAGCCGAGACGGCACGGTCAAGTGCGCCTTCAAAGTTGAGACCGTTAAGCCAGGAGATCTAAATATTGTTGAGGGCGTCTTAATTCCTACAAAATCGAGAACAACGGCGTGTATTTCTTCTCAAGTAGGTTGCAGTCTTGCATGTGCGTTCTGTGCCACAGGGAAGTTGAAGCTTATGAAAAACCTGACCGCTGCGGAGATATACGATCAGGTTGAGATGATTGCTTCTATTGCTCAAGAAAGAGAGAAATCCAATCTCTCTAACATTGTTTATATGGGGATGGGCGAGCCGCTTTTAAATTATAAAAATGTGATTGAAAGTGTGGAGAGAATTTGTGGAACACCCGGACTAGGTATGTCACCTCGCAGAATAACGATTAGCACGGCGGGAATTGCAAAAGCCATCAAACGTCTTGGAGACGACAAAGTTAGATTTAACCTTGCGCTTAGTCTGCACGCAGCCAACGACAAGAAACGTTCCGAGATTATGGCCATTAATGATTCAAACAATATTGAAGCGCTGGCAGAAGCACTTATCTATTTTCATGAAAAAACGGGCTCTCGCGTGACGTTTGAGTACATTATTTTTCGAGACTTTAATGATTCCATCGAAGACGCACAGGAGCTTGCGATTTTTTGCAAACATGTTCCTTGTAAAATAAATATTATTGAATACAATCCGATAGATGATGGGCGTTTTCAGCAAGCGTCCGCTGTTAAGGTGGAAGCTTTTAAAAACCACCTTGAAAGTAAAAATTTAATTGTCAACGTACGTAGATCTAGGGGCAAAGACATTGACGCAGCGTGTGGTCAACTTGCAAATAAGAACGAACAGGGCAAGGAGTCTGTAAAAAAGATGACGTCTTAATCGAGCTTTAGTATCGCCAAAAATGCGGACTGCGGAACCTCTACACTTCCAATTTGACGCATACGCTTCTTTCCCTTTTTCTGTTTTTCTAAAAGCTTTCGCTTACGCGTAATGTCTCCTCCATAGCATTTCGCGGTGACATCTTTTCGGACAGCACTAATGGTTTCTCTTGCAATAATTTTTGCGCCAATTGCAGCCTGAAGTGCCACCATAAACTGTTGCCGAGGGATTAATTCCTTCAACTTTACACAGATCCGCTTTCCAAAATTGTGCGCATGATCTCTGTGTATAAGTGCCGAGAGGGCATCGACTTGATCACCATTTAGAAGAATGTCAAGCTTGACGAGATCAGATTCTCTATATCCATCCGGGAAGTAATCAAACGAAGCATACCCCCTTGAGATGCTCTTAAGTTTGTCGTAAAAGTCAAATACAATCTCTCCAAGCGGCATACTGAATGTAAGCTCTACGCGGTCTGCAGTAAGATAGACCTGGCTTACAATTTCACCACGTTTTTGAATACAAAGACTCATTACAGGGCCGATATATGATGATTTTGTAATGATTTGCGCCTTAATGTATGGCTCTTCAACCTTCACAAGACCTTTGTTTTCAGGTAAATCAGAGGGATTGTTAATGGTCTGTTGAATTCCTTTAGGGAGGTGAGCAATGTAGCTTACATTAGGAACGGTTGTAATCACAGTCATATTGAATTCCCGTTCGAGTCTTTCCTGAACGATTTCCATATGTAACATTCCTAAGAAACCACATCTAAAACCGAAGCCAAGTGCGGCTGAACTTTCTGGTTCGAAAACAAGAGAAGCATCATTGAGCTGGAGCTTTTCCATAGAAAACCGAAGTTCTTCATAGTCCTCTGTGTCGACAGGATAGACACCAGCAAAAACCATGGGCTTCACATCTTCAAATCCTTGAACGGCATCCGTGCATGGGTTTTCGAAGGTCGTAATGGTGTCGCCTACTTTAATCTCTTTTGCATCCTTAATCCCCGAGATAACGTAACCAACGTCCCCAGTGCTCAACGTCTCTCTAGGGATGAGGTCAAGCCCCAGAACCCCAATTTCGTCTGCGATATATTCTTTTTCAGTGGAAAGTAATTTTATCTTTTCGCGACGCCTGAGGGTTCCATTGTTGACGCGGAAGTAAGCAACAATTCCTCTGAAGCTATTGAACACAGAGTCGAAAATCATCGCCTGAAAAGGCGCTTCTGGATCACCTTTTGGGGCTGGAACCCGCTCGATGACCGCATTAAGAATATCCCCAACGCCCAGACCAGACTTACCCGAAGCAAAAATGATTTCTTCAGCTTCGCAGCCGATGAGATCAATGATTTGATCTCCCACAACTTCAGCGTCGGCAGAATCCAAATCCATTTTATTGAGTACGGGGATTATTTCCAAATCATTTTCAAGGGCGAGATAGAGGTTAGAGATGGTTTGGGCCTCGATGCCTTGGGTCGCATCCACAATCAGCAATGCGCCTTCACAAGCTGCAATAGAACGGCTCACTTCGTATGAGAAATCTACGTGTCCAGGGGTGTCAATTAAATTTAAGATGTATTCTTCACCGTCAGTATGCCGATGGACCATTTGAATCGCATGACTCTTAATGGTAATCCCCCGTTCTCTCTCGAGGTCCATATCGTCCAGTGCCTGATCTTGCATCTGACGCTCTGTGATCGTCGCCGTTTCTTGAAGAAGCCTATCTGCAAGCGTACTTTTCCCATGATCAATATGGGCGATAATACAGAAGTTTCTAATTTTTTTCATCAATGTTTAATCGTAGCTGAAATTCCTCACAGAGCTGCAAAAATAAGCCGTTAATCCGCAGGTTCCACTAATTTGTTTTTTACGGTGCCTACACGTTGTATATTTACCCTTGCAAAACGTCCTTTTTACAATGATTCGATTCCTACAGAACACCTTTATTTTATGCGCTCTTGTTATAAGTTGTGCGGACAACCTCTTAGCGCAGAGCGAAGTAGAGTTTTCAGAGCATATTACAGCACAAAAAATCTTTGATTCCTATGGTGGTTTCGACCACGCAGTTCTCAAAATGAACAGAGAAGAATGGAAGGTTGTTAGGGCTTGGGAGGGCTTTGACGAGAACGCATACCTTGAGACCTTGGTCAAATTTAAAGCCTCGTTTTCAGATACTCGAGAGAAAAACAAAATAAGCCGACAAGCGAAAATGCTTCAAAGTGATTGCAATTGCTGGGTTGAACCAGACGATACGTATATTACACTAGTCCCCCCTCCAGGCTTAGGTGGATTGCAACCAAATGAAGAGCAGTGGGCCACTCAAGGAGGTGCTGGATGGGATGTTGATTGTGCATCAGCCCCCATTTCTTTTCCTGGATGGACCTTTGATCTTTATGGAAGTACATATTCAGAGTTTTACGTCAACTCAAAAGGAATGATTTCGTTTGGGGGAGATGTAATAGACTGGACACCCACAAAGTTTCCCGAGGCGGAGTATAATCAAATTGCAGGATACTGGCAGGATACAGACAACCGTTCTGTGGGTGAAATCAAGTATAAAGTCACGCAAGATGCGGTATATGTCAATTATGTGGAAGTCGGCTATTACAACAACCACAACGATCTGACAAACAGTTACCAAATCATTATCACGCCTAACGACGGCTTGATTGGTGAAGGTAACAATGCGCAGGTATGCTATCTTGACATGAACTGGGCGCATGGAGATATCGGTGCAGGTGGTGGATGCTGCGGCCCAGACCCAGGCGTTACGGGAGCGGATCAATCTACCACAGCCGCCGCTGGACCACACGTTCAATTTGGACGATTTAATCTTTTAGATGACACATACAATGGTCCTTATGGCATTGGAGATGGATTTGATGACGGGATCAACTGGCTGGATTTTAAATTCTTTAATATCAATACAGCTGTGTCCAGTACGAATCTGCCGCCAGTTCCGACGGAGAATGTGGGATGCGATACAATTACCATCTGTTTGGGCCAAACCTTTGATCTCGGGATTAATTTCCTCGGACCTGAACCAGGCCAGTCTGTGACGCTTGATGTTGACCCAACCCTTACTCCTGGAAACGACATTCTAGGCTTAACTGTAAATAACGGAGAATCGGCCAGTTTGAATGGTATTTTTCAAGGGAATGTCCCTGGCATTAGTACAATAGATATTGTCGCGACTGATGACGGGACACCTGCATCAGTAACTGTGCTAACAACCGTTATCGAAGTCCTCGATGTGACGCTACCAGAATTGACTATTTCAGGGAATTTGTCGATTTGTGCAGGATCAGCTACAGAAATCACAGCATTGGGTGATTTTGACAGTTTTTCATGGAACTTGAGCAGTCAATTTACTGACGGAAACGTCGCAACCATTCCTTTTGGGGGACTTATTGTCGTCACAGGTAACCTTGACGTTGGATGTTCAGTGTCGGAGACTTTTGAAATAGATCAAACACCTTATTATCTCCCCAATATTGAACCCTCACCATTGGTTATTTGTTCTGACGACACAGCCTATGTGTCTGTCCTTGACCCGGATGATTTGTACGTGAGTTATGAGTGGGAGGAAGATTGGAATGGGCTTGGAGGTGAGGTCTATGAAGTGGGGCCTAATGGTGACGAGGCTTGGCTTGCGCCGGGGATGTATCGCCTTTTAGTCGAAGATGCGGGTGGATGTTTCGGACAGCGTGTTTTCTTGGTGGACGGAGTGGACTCAACGATTCCGGATTTCACCGTTCCGCCGATGTGTACAGATCTGGACACCGTCGTGTTTGAGGGAGGGTTTTCAAGTTCTGATGAAGGAGATTTAAATATATACCTGATTACATCAAATGATTTGGGGTGGCTGGGAAGCTTCGTAAATGTATATGTAAACGGTGAAGTTGTGTCAACTTTAACGCTGTCAAATAGCACGTTTGATAATTTTGCATATCCGATTGTTTTAGGAGACTTTATTGAGGTGGAATATATCTCCGCGAATCCGAGTGGTGACGTGAACAACTCAGTCCAAGTCTACAATTGTGACAACAGTGAAAACTTGACGGAAATAAACGACCTAGTACCAGGAATCATCTACTCCTCAGACGCGCAATGTGAAACACAACCAGCCTTTGGGGTCTGGGAGGAGGTAAGCGGACCAGGAACCTCTTGGTTTGAGACTGAGGACCAGTACAACACCCTTTGGGCTCCTACGGAGTATGGGATGTATGAGCTTTGTTTCTATGAGGAGAATTGCAACATTCCATATTGCTATGATGTGGAAGTGACACTTCCGCCCACCATTACCTTAAATGAAACAGAAGTTTTCTTGTGTGAAGGCGAAGATTTGGATTTATTTGCGGACACGACAGACGCAGGGGGAGCGGCGACCATTAACTGGCCATACCCAGGCACAGACGATATTCTAAATAACGCATACGATTACGACGAATATACAGAAGCAACGATTGTCGTTGTCATTGAAAATGGTTGCGGGTCAGATGAGGCACAGGTCGAAGTCACAGCCCAATTTTCTCCACAGATTGACAGTATGTTCTTATGTGATGAAAACGATTCAATTACGATAGACCCCGTCGAAGGTGATGAGAATGCAAACCAGGATTATGATTGGACGTGGAATGGCGCCGAAGTGGATGGAGATGATGAATTGGTTATAAATGCAACCGGATCATACTGTGTGACGGTGACAAACGAGTGCTTTCCGGGAGGCGATACAGATTGTGGCTTCGTGGATATTGTAAGCCAAATTGACAATGTTTTTGCAGCAGAAGCTGGGGGCGTTATTGCCGATTGTGACGGAGACGGGATTGATTTAGATGGGGATACTTTTATTGAATTGACCCTTCCAAATGACCAATATACAGCGACTTGGCCTGATGGATCGACTGGTTTAACTTGGACCATAGACGAGGCGCTTCAAGCGACAGATGCAAATGGGAATCTCCTTTTTGATGACAATGGAGACCCGGTTTGGCAGTACAATGGCAATGACATTTGTGTTGAGATCGAAGATCCTTATGGATGTGGTGTCACGGAGCATTGTGTGTTTTTATTTGTCGGACAAGCCCCGACAATTAATCCTGACATGAATGGCGTTCCTGCTGATCAGCTTGATGATATTATCACGATGTGTCCAGAGATTCCATATGATTTTGATTTGAATGCATTTCAGCCAGGACCTCCATATAGTGATATCTCATGGTCAACAGTATGCGATGGAGAATATATTTTCTTTGGGAATGATGAGTCAGAAACCCTGACGAGCTGGCAGTTTCCAGAGGACTGTTGGGGGCAGGTATTAACGCTCCAGGGTTCGCTTGCAAACCCGTGTGCGCCTGGTGGACTCCAGTGGGAGTTGGAGGTCGAAGTGGATGTCTGTGCCATCACGATTCCCAACGTTTTCACACCGAGGAATGCCGACACCATGAATCCTAGCTTTCAGATTTTGGACCTCGAAAATTATGACAATGTAATGGTTCGGATTTTTGACAGATGGGGAGGGCTTGTCTATACAAATGACAATTACAAAAACACCAATGCTTGGTACGGTGACGATTCTGCGGATGGCACTTACTGGTATACCATACTTTTGCCAAATGGCCTAACCCATCAGGGTACCGTCTCTATTTTTAGATAGGGTAATACGCTCAGGTTTGGTAAAAGCACGCACACGTTATGTCTGTTCTGATTGCGGGACCTCTGCTGCTCAGTGGGTCGGCAAATGTCCTGGATGCAAAGCGTGGAACTCCCTCAAGGAAGAAACAATAACAGATTCCGGAAAACGCGCGCATCGATATGCTACATCCTCTCCTCAGGGAGGTGTTCTTGCTCAAAAAGCAAGACCTCTGGCAGAGGTTACGATAGATAACATCGTCCGACTTCCCTCTGGGGAAGCCGAGTTAGATCGCGTTTTGGGTGGGGGAGTTGTGCCAGGCTCTTTGATCCTATTAGGCGGTGAGCCTGGGATTGGAAAGTCGACATTGATGCTTCAGGTGGCCATGATGGTCAGCGCTTCTGGCGCCAAGGTTCTATACGTAAGTGGCGAAGAGAGTCCCGAACAGGTTAGGATGCGAGCGTTGCGCATAGGTGCGGTGCCGAAATCCTTAATGGTGCTTCCGGAGACAAGGGTGCCGATGGTCTTAAACGCTTTGCAAGAAGAGTCGTTTTCACTTATGGTGGTTGATTCAGTGCAAACATTGGATCAGCCTGAGGTGGATGGCGCCCCCGGTTCGGTTTCTCAAATTAGAGAATCGGTGGCTGCAATTACATCTCATGCAAAGTCTTTTGCGCTCCCCGTATTTCTGGTAGGCCACATTACGAAAGAGGGGTCTCTTGCTGGGCCTAAAGTCCTAGAGCATATGGTAGATGTTGTGCTTCAATTTGAAGGCGATCGCAATCACGCATATCGGATGCTGAGAGCAGCAAAAAACAGATTTGGGACGACTTCTGAGCTCGGGATCTATGAGATGATGGGTGATGGTTTGAAAGCGGTAGAAAACCCCAGTGAAGTGCTTTTGGGTGAAGCTGGAGAAGCGTCAAGTGGATCTGCGATCTCTGTCGCATTAGAGGGCGCACGCCCTTTGTTGGTCGAGATGCAAGCCCTTGTCAGTACAGCAGTTTACGGCACCCCTCAGCGTTCAGGAACAGGGTTTGATCTTCGAAGGTTAAACATGCTGCTCGCGGTGCTTGAAAAGAGATGTGGCTTTAAACTTGGCTCTTTTGATGTGTTTCTTAATCTTGCAGGAGGCCTTAAAATAAGCGACCCTGCAAATGATCTTGCTGTTGTCGCAGCAATTTTGTCTTCAAGCTTAGACCTTCCTCTTGACCGTGATACTTGTTTTGCCGGAGAAGTAGGGTTAAGTGGAGAGATAAGGCCCGTGGCAAGACTAGACGAAAGGATGTCAGAAGCCGCGAGATTGGGCATGAAACGGATGCTTGTAAGCGGTCATGGAAAGAGATCCCCTACGCCAAAAGGGTTAACAATTGTGCCCATCAAACGCGTTTCAGAAATTCAGCGTGTGATTTTCTAGACCCTCTAAACTCCTGCAAGCACCACAACAAACTCTCCCCGAGGGGCCTTTTCGTTAAAATGCAAAATCGCCTCTGCCACAGTTCCTCTAAATATTTCTTCGTGAAGCTTGGAGAGTTCTCTACAAAGGGCAATTCTGCGATCAGAACTTTCGTATTTCACGAGCTCATTGAGGAGTTTAATTATTCTGTGAGGGCTTTCATATAAAACAACAGTACGGTCTTCCTCTAAAAGCGCTTGCAGTCGTTTTTGCCGCCCCTTTTTGTGTGGCAAAAACCCTTCGAATACAAACCTGTCGCATGGAAGTCCAGATACGACAAGGGCTGGAACAAACGCAGTGGCACCCGGCAAACAACAGATGTCAATTCCCGCTTCAACGCAGGCCCTCACAAGTAGGAATCCGGGATCAGAAATGGCCGGTGTTCCCGCATCTGAACACAATGCATAGTGCAACCCTGATTTTATTTGTTCAACAATTGCATCTACCGCTCGGTGTTCATTGTGAAGGTGGAAAGCGCGAAGCGGTTTGTCTATTGAATAATAATGGAGCAGTTTGCCCGTCGTACGCGTATCCTCAGCGAGTATTAAATCCGCAGACTTGAGAACCTCTAGGGCTCTTTCTGTCATGTCCTTTAAATTCCCAATCGGTGTAGGAACAATATCTAGCCGTCCTAAATTCATGATTGAAACCTTCTTGAAATTCTCACTTTAAATCCTTCAATCGCAGACTTAATTTCGGCTTTCGTTCCCATGGTGTTTATGCTTTTCTGAAACACATCACAAGCAGCTTCAACATGGCTACATGCATCTACTGAGTCGAGCATATCATTAAAATTCTTGGTGTTATTTGAAAAAAGAGTCGATGTAAAATTTGCTCTATCTAAGATTGTCAATCCTTCTCCAATTGAAGAAAGCGGGAGAGACTGTAAGCTTTCTACAAGACTTTTTCTGTTCTTTTTTTTCGATTTCGGCGGCTTTTCAATCGCAGTCACTTCTGCAATGGAATCGATAAGATTGGTTTGGGATTCATCCCCCTTGTTAAGGCGGACAGTCTCATCTAAATTGACCATTGCCTCGAATGCTTTAAAACGCAAGATGGTAAGCCGCTCATGTAAATCTCTTGATTTAATTTGAAGCTGCTCCATGCCTTCTTGTGACATATTGCCAGACTGCATATCTCTAACGCCCTGTTCAATTTGAGCCGCTAAATTTTCCAGAGGTATATGCTTCTCGTCAGTCATTTTGCTTTCAGTCATTTTGCTGGCCAAATATACACCCCCCATTAAAATATTTAAAAATCCTCGTCCTCTATATCGTCTAAACGCTTTGATTTCTTGTCTTTCCCCGATTTCCCTTCACGTTTCTGCGCATCATCACCTTGATTTGAGTCAGAACCTTGAATAGAATTTCGCAAGCGATCGAGTTCTGTTGAAATCGACTTTTTACGGTGTGTCTTTTGCGCTTCTCTGTCATAACTATATATAGGTTCTTCGAGTGTGCCATCCATCGCTAGAAAGAAGATGCTCCCAAGGTTGTCATCTTCGATGTCACCAAACTCGACCTGTCTCGAATCTCTTAGATCTCTCAGTGCAAACCCAAGGGTGTAGTCTATTTGCCCAGAAAAAGTGTGTCGACCCTCAAGGCTGACGTTCATTGCCGATGATTTAATATTAAAATAAGGAATCGTTGTTGAAGAAGAAACAACAATCACAGAGCTCTCAATATGAGCGAACTCGATGTCCTTTAATCGTCCACGAAGATCTTCAGGATCTACCAGTGGGGCAATCAACCTGTGGCTTTTTAAGTAGTCTGCCACTTCATCGAAGACCTCAAAATTCCTCAGCCCTCCATGGTTAATTTCAACATCAAGATTAGAGAGGAGTCCATCGGAGATCCAATTTCCATTTAAATCCCACTCGACATTAATATTTCCTGCCGCATTTACAGCACCCTGGACATGATCTGACCGCAAGGTGGTTTGACCAAAATTGTTATATGTTTTAAATAGATTTGGGAGTGATAGATGATCTACAGTGCCGGATAATCCAAGAATCCACCCACTTCCTCCTGGTCTAAGAGAACCCTCGACTCTGGCATGACCTTGAAGACCTTGTCCTTTGGCGCTCCGAATCTCCAGTCGTGATGCGCCGAGATTCATTCTAGAAGTCAAAGATTGACACTCTAGGTTGCCCCAGTAAAGTCTATCTACTGTAAGCTTAATTCCCAAATCAGACCCGAATGGCAACAATGTGGCTTGGGTATTCACTTTGTTATCGGGTTGAAAATTGTCCCACCAAGCAAGAATTCCATCTACAACGATGCTATGCGCCTTGAGATTCAAGGTTCCTTTTAACGCTCCGCCTTCGCTCCACTTCTCTGCCCCCAAAAGCGCTCCATCTACCCACCCCCGATTGCCATTCCAATCAAAGTCGAATGAATGTATGGCAAGGTTTTTATCTTTTAATTCTGCTTCTAAGTTTCTAATTAAATAGGGAGAAGCGTTAAGTGTCCCTTCGATTTTTTGAGAAGAAATTTCTGCAAGCACATCGTAGATTTTACCTGACTTTGAGATTTTTAAACGGCCATCAATTGTCACCTCACCATTGTTCGGTAAAGCAGACATTTCTGTCGTCTGAAGTGCTGGGAGCCAACTGGCGTAAGAAGACTGCGCATCGATTTTTAAAGATCCACTTAGTTTCAGCGGGGACTTATTCAAGTCGGCGCATTCTGCTTTTGCGTTTACTGCAATTCCATTTGATTTGATTTGAATGTGAGTGACACTTAATCCGACTGATGACGTTCCGAGAGCGTAGTCAAAAACACCACTTGATTCAATATTGCCCTTGGTATTTAGTGCAAGCCCAGTTAATTGAGGGGACAGCGCGAAGTCTCCTTCTGAGAGCGTCCATTCAAGTTTTGCTTTTTGCGGATTTGCATTTAACACGATTGACGCTTTTCCATCATAATCCCACCCATTAAACACATCTTTTTCCGCCCAAATGGATTTTAATTCGTCAATCTCGATGCTTTCACTTTCTATATAAATGCCCCATGCCTCATCTCCCTCAGAATTTAACTGTGCTTTCCCTTTAAACGCGAGATCATTGATGACCGCATCGTTGATTTTGACTTCAAGGTCACCATTGTCCTCAATTTTAAATGAAGTGGAGACGTATCCTTCAAGGGGTAAAAGTGGACTTTCTCCCGGACTGTTTTTGATCACAAATTCCGAAAAGGATGAATCAAAATTTCCATCTTTAACGATGGCATCCCTGATTTCACATTCGTACCTGCCTTCTTTTGCTGTAGAAGCAACAACCTTTATTTCACGAAGAATAATTTGAGAAATATCCAAGCTTCCATTTAAATCATCTTCCTTTTTTGTCACTAAAACATCGGTATTCCAGGTTCCATTTCGATGTTCTTTCAAGTGTATTTCCGACCCCTCTATAAAAAGGGCATCTATCACGGGGTCTCCATATAAGACACCCCAAAGAGAAAACGCGACACCCAACCTTTGCGCTTTTATAAGGGTGTCAGAGGTTTCACCCATATGGCTGACTGAACCCAGTAAAATGACATCGTGTAAATCGACGGTTACTTTTGGAAATTCTCGCCAAATAGAAATCCCGACATCTCCTACACTTATTTCAGTTAACAATTCGTTATTTACCTTTTCTAAAGCAGTCGCTTTCCAGTGATTTCCGTTTAACAGTACGGCAAGACTTAGAGCGCCCACAACAACTGTGGCGATTGTAAGGGCGATTAAGGCGATGCGTTTATAAGACATTACCGGACGTAATCACCGATATGCGTTAGCCCTCCGCCTCTGATAAGCGCCCTAAATATTCTGTTATTTTTTGGATTGAGCTTGTATTCACTCACCTTTTCTTGCGCTCCATCCATCTCTTTTACAACTTCAAATGCCTCCCCTTCGTTGCTTTTTAATATTTCTTCCCAAATGGCGACCTTTTCATCGTCGCTGCCATCAAATTCATATACATGAAGAACGTCTTTTGACCGTTTTGCGAGCAACAAGCCCCACCGTTCGGAGTCTTCAGTTTTGGTACTAAGGATATGATAACCCGCAAATTTTCGAAGTACATTTTCGGTTCCCAAAACAAGGGCTTCAGTTCCGGTTCCGAATGTCACATATTGGGGGTTGATTGTTAAATGTTCTCCAAGGTCATCATCTTGCGCTGTGGAGGTCCATTCTCCGAGCCAGCTATTTGGAAAATGTGTTTTATCCCTGCGATTTAAGGGCATGGGCTCTGTAAATGTGACTTCAACACAGCCAGTAAAAAGGATGAGCGCTCCAAGTGAGAGGATAAGCGTAGATGGTTTCATTTAGATGTACGTTTAATTATAAAAACAAAGCAAACATGCCAACAATAAGACAATAAACGGCAAACCACATCAAGTTAGCGCCTTTGACGAGCGCGACCATCCACTTACACGCTGCGATGCCAGCTAAGAAAGCCGCCAAAACACCCACAGTATAGCCAAAAGCAGGAATGTGTGAATTATTCACAAAAGGTTCATTTGCCTCTGTCAAATCTTTAATCTCTAGGAGATTTGCACCTATGATAGGTGGCAGCGCCATCAAGAAACTAAACTTTGCGGCTTCTGCTCTTGAAATCCCAAGCAGTAATGCTGCGCCAATGGTACTCCCCGACCGGCTTATCCCAGGGAGTATTGCCATGGCTTGGGCCAGCCCGATCAGGATTACATTGCCCGATGTCAGAGGTTTTTCAAATTTTGATTTTACTTTTTGAGAAATAGCGAGGATCACCGCTGTAATGAGAAGCATCGCACCCACAAATTGAGTGGAGGTCATGTTTTCAATGAGATCTTTCATAGACAAACCTATGACGGCAGCAGGAATAGCACTAAGCGCAATTAACCCGACATATTTCCTTGCCCTTAGACCCTCATCTCCGTGCTTAAAAAAATGTAAGCATAAACGGACAATGTCGGATCTGAAAACGACAATCGTGCTTAAAGCAGTAGCTCCATGAACGAGAACAGAGAAAGTGAGGTCTTCCTCTGGCAGTTTTAATATAGAGGTTCCAAGTGCGAGATGTCCAGAGCTGGAGACAGGAAGAAATTCGGTAAGGCCTTGTAAGAGACCCAATATGAGATAGGATAATGTTTCCCAGGCTTCACTCATGCCTTTTTGAGAATGGCGTATAAAATGGTACCATATCCAGCGAGAACGATATATGGCGCAAGTGTGATTCTTCTGAAGTTAAAAATGTCGTAATTGAACACGTCAGGATCGTTAGAGCCACCTCCACTCATGAGTAGATATCCCAAAACCAACAATGCGAGCCCTACGCCAAGCCATTTGTAATTTGTTGAAGAAAAGGCGAAATTCTTATTTACAGGTTCGGTGTTTTTTTTGCTCATGGTGCAAATTTAGTTTAATGAAGCTGACCAACATCGAGACGTAGGTAACGGTTTACAGCCAGAGCTGTTGATATAACGCCGAGGCCACCCCCTAAGGCCACTAGCCCCCCAGCCAACATGCCCATTGTTGTAACGTCGAGAATGACAGCTTCAGTGCCAAGTGGGCTTTTTAGGAGCCCTAAGCCTGAAGTAATAAAAGCGAACGACAATAAGCCAGACGACACCCCCAATATAAACCCTTGCTTAAGAAATGGCCTGCGAATAAATCCAGGTCGGGCACCTACAAGTTGCATGTTTCGAATAAGAAAACGCCGGGCAAAAACGGTTAACCTTACAGTATTATTCATAAGGGCAAGTGCAATGAATAAGCAGATGGAAGCGATTGAAATCAGTGGAACCATCAACCGGTTCAGCGTTCTTTCGATTTTTGCAAGCAATTGGTCTTGCCAAACAACATCGGCGACCCCTGGAATGTTCTCAAGTCGCTGTACGACTTCGGAGAGTTTTTCTGAGGTACTGAAACCGGCTTTTATTCGAACATCCATGGCGGGAGGCAGTGGGACGTAACCTAAAAAGTCCACAAAGGACTCTCCCAGGTCGAGTTCTAGCTTTTTCGATGCGGTTGTAGGGTCAATATACTTTGCCTCAGCCACCGATTCCTCCGTTTCTACAATTGAAAGCGAAGTGTGAAGTGACTCGGTGTCTAAATCACGCAAAAAGTATACTTGAATCCTCACTTCTTGCCGAAGCTGTTTTTCCCAACGTGAACCCAGGAACGATAAGACAGAGAGAAGCCCTATTAGAACGAGGGTTAATGTCATCCCCACTACCGTCGTAAACGTTGTGGTTGCCTGTGATGCGGGTAAGCGATGGGTGTTTTTACTACGACTGAATGCCATACCCCAAAGATGCATCATAGCGCCTTTAATATTTAAAAGTTTAACAAAACAATGCTTATTCTTAATAAATACAAATAAGACGGAGTTATGCAGACAAAACGTCTATTTTTGTATTATGATTACAGTTAGTGAAGGAGCCAAGACTCAAGTGTTAAAATTACTGAGTGAAGAAGGTCGACCAAAAGGCAGCTTTGTCCGTGTAGGAGTTAAGGGAGGTGGGTGTAGCGGACTTATGTATGAGATGGACTTTGACCACGAGATTAAAGAAGGGGATCAAAATTTTGAAGACAAAGGCGTAAAAATAGTCGTAGATAAAAAAAGTTTTCTTTACCTGGTGGGCACTGAACTACGTTACAGTGGAGGCCTGAACGGAAAAGGATTTGAGTTTTACAACCCGAATGCAAATCGCACATGTGGATGTGGCGAGAGTTTTTCACTTTAAATATTCATTATATTGAAGCTCTATGGAAAGGTTAGATGAAGATAAACTAATTGATGAAGTTACTGGGAAGAGCTATGAGTATGGTTTTACAACTGAAATCGAATCTGAAACCCTTCCTCCTGGCTTAAATGAGGGTGTTGTGCGAACAATTAGTGCAAAAAAAAATGAGCCAGAGTGGCTTTTGAATTGGCGGTTAGAAGCGTTTAAAGTTTGGGCTGAAATGAAAGAGCCAGACTGGGCTCATGTGGAATATGAAAAGCCAGACTTCCAAGCCATAAGCTACTACTCTGCGCCGAAACAGAAGAAAGAACTTGCATCTTTAGATGAAGTAGATCCAGAACTTTTAAAAACGATGGAGAAGCTGGGGATAAGTATAGAAGAACAAAAAAGACTAAGTGGGGTTGCAGTAGATTTCGTGATGGATAGCGTTTCTGTAGCGACTTCTTTTAAAGAGAAACTTAGCGAGTTGGGTGTGATTTTTTGCTCTCTCGGAGAAGCGATTCAGGAACACCCTGAATTGGTGCGCAAACACTTGGGCACAGTCGTTCCTCAGAGAGACAATTACTACGCAGCATTGAATTCTGCAGTATTCACCGACGGTTCTTTTTGTTATATCCCAAAAGGTGTAAGATGTCCGATGGAACTAAGTACTTATTTCAGAATAAACCAAGCTGGCACAGGTCAATTCGAACGCACATTGCTGATTGCTGACGAGGGAAGTTATGTCAGTTACTTAGAAGGGTGTACCGCTCCGCAGCGAGATGAAAACCAACTCCATGCAGCTGTTGTGGAGATTATATCTCACGATGAAGCAGAAGTGAGATACAGTACAGTTCAAAACTGGTATCCTGGAGACAAAGACGGCAAAGGTGGGGTCTTCAACTTTGTCACAAAGCGGGGTTTATGCCATCGCGCTGCAAAAATTAGCTGGACGCAAGTAGAAACTGGATCTGCTGTAACATGGAAGTATCCGAGTTGTATACTGAAAGGAGACGACAGTATCGGAGAGTTTTTCAGTGTCGCTGTTACAAACAACAAGCAACAGGCAGATACGGGTACAAAGATGATTCACATCGGAAAGAGAACGCGATCGACGATTATTTCTAAAGGAATTTCTTCGGGATATTCTCAAAATTCATATCGAGGGCTGGTCCAAATACATCCAGGCGCTGAAAATTCAAGAAATTTTTCTGTGTGTGATTCACTACTCATGACAGATACATGCGGAGCGCATACCTTCCCGTATATAGAAGCCAAGAATCCGACGGCTCAAATTGAGCACGAAGCGACCACATCGAAAATAGGGGATGACCAAATATTTTATTGTCAGCAACGAGGGATTGAAGAGGAGGAGGCGATAGGCCTTATTGTCAAAGGATACGCAAAAGATGTTTTAAATAAACTGCCAATGGAGTTTGCAGTTGAAGCCCAAAAACTCCTTACTATTTCACTCGAAGGAAGTGTTGGTTAATTATTGAAAAGAACGATGCTGAAGATTAATAATTTATGCGCCAAAGTCGGCGACAACGAAATTCTAAAGGGGCTTAACTTGGAGGTTAAACCAGGCGAGCTTCACGCGATTATGGGACCAAATGGTTCTGGAAAATCTACACTAGCAGCTGTCTTGTCAGGTCGAGACTCCTTCGAAGTGACAGATGGATCAGTCGATCTTGATGGGATTGATTTGTTGGACCTAGAAGCGAGTGACAGAGCCAGAGAGGGTGTCTTTCTTGCCTTTCAGTACCCAATAGAAATTCCTGGCGTCTCCAATCTGAATTTTATGAAAGCCGCCTTAAATGGCAAGAGGTCTCATCAGGGACTGGAGCCGATCAAGGCAAAAGATTTTCTCGCGAAAGTCAAGGAATGTTCATCTTTGGTCGAGCTAGATGGTCAGTTGCGAGACAGATCTGTGAACGAAGGGTTCTCAGGAGGAGAGAAAAAGCGCAACGAGATTTTTCAAATGGCAATGCTCGAGCCCAAGCTCGCCATTTTAGATGAAACTGACTCTGGCTTGGACATCGATGCGCTTCGCGTTGTTTCGAAAGGCGTCAATGAGATGCGGTCTTCAGATAGAAGCTTTATTGTCATCACTCACTACCAAAGACTTCTAGAGCATATTATTCCAGATTTTGTTCACGTGTTGTCGAACGGTAAAATAGTCAAGAGTGGCGGGAAGGAACTTGCTTTGGAGCTTGAGGAGAAAGGATACGATTGGCTTAAGGAACCTTCTCACGACACCTCTAACGCCTAATCGATGTCAGTCTTTACAGATAAGTTCTCAACCACACTTCCTCCTCCAACCAGGAAGTCAGAGCGATGGAAATACTCTCCAATTGCGAAGCTTTTAAACCATGAGATTGCAATCTCTACAGAGTCTGCTCAAGGGTTTAACAGTTGGCCAGAGTCCTTGCTCCCAAACCCGGTATTGAACCTTGATGCCTATCTCGTCGTATTTAAGAACGGTATTTTCGAGCCTACCTTAAGTGACCTGCCTGTATCTGACGGCGTAGATTGTGTCCCATTCAGTAAAATGGATCAAAGTGGATCGCTCGAGTTCTCGAATGGTTATCATCACAAAGAGTGGATAGGTGAGCTCAACGAAACCTACCGTCAAGATGGCCTTTCGCTTCATGTTCACCGCAATGTGAAAGTCGACCGACCGATTGTTATTCATCACCTCACGGATGGCATCAATGTTGCGAGTTTCCCCAAACACTTGATAAAAGTAGATGAAGGCGGCGAGTTGAATGTTGTGATTTGGTCAAGTGCTACAGATCGCTCAAGTGGGATGTATAATGGATTATTAGAAGCCTCAATAGGTCCAAATGCCATGTTCTCATTGGAAAAAGTGTGTAATGAAGGGGGCAAAGTATTTCACTTTTCACATGAGTATATCGTTCAAGAGCGAGACAGCAACCTGAAAATGCACACCTTTACCATCAAAGGCGACTGGGTGCGAAACGAATTGGAGATTATCTCTCGAGGCAAGGGCACGGACTCCGTTTTCAATGGTGCTTATCTCCCACTTGGGACAGAGCATATTGACAACCACACAACGATGGACCACACATCTTCGGACTGCACGTCTTCGGAGCTTTATAGGGGCATCATGTATGGAAAATCTACAGGGGTGTTTAATGGCAAAGTCTTCGTAAGACCTGACGCTCAAAAAACAAATGCATTTCAGCAAAACACGAATATCGTTTCTGATCGCGGCTCAGCCATAAACACAAAGCCAGAGCTGGAAATTTATGCCGACGATGTTAAGTGTGCGCACGGGTGCACTGTGGGACAATTTGATTTGGATGCGCTATTCTATCTTAAATCTCGTGGGATTGATGAAAAAGCGGCCAAAGCTTTGCTTGTCGAAGCATTTTTGGCGGATGTTCTTTCAAGCGTTTCAAGCACAGAATTGAGCACAGAAATTATGAGCCTTTATAGAGAACGCCATGGATGGTAATTACGATGTCGCTGTTATTCGAAGAGAATTCCCCATTCTAGAGCGAAAGGTGAATGGTTTTCCTTTGGTGTATTTAGACAGTGCAGCCTCGGCACAAAAACCGCGTACAGTGATTGAAACACAACGCGAATATTTGTCACATTTCCACAGCAACATTCATCGCGGTGTGCACACTCTTGCGACTCAGGCGACAGAAGCTTTCGAAGGTGCACGTGAGACAATTAAAACGCACTTTAATGCGGCAGAAAATGCTGAAATAATTTTTACTGCGGGAGCCACAGATGGGATTAATCTGGTCGCGGGCACTTGGGGAAGATCTAACCTTACGGCATCTTCTACGGTGTTGATGACGCGCCTTGAACACCACAGTAACATTGTTCCTTGGCAGATTCTCGCTTCTGAAATTGGGTTTAAAATTGAGGTCATAGAGATATTTCCTGAGGGTACAATTGATCTGGAGGATTACAAGGCCAAACTGGCGCTTGCGCCTGCTCTTGTATGTTTTTCTCATGTTTCAAATACACTGGGAACGATTAATGACGCAAAACATCTGACTTCTTTGGCCCACGATGCGGGTGCAATTGTTATGGTTGACGGCGCACAAGCAGCCCCCCATATGAATGTCGATCTGCAGGACATCAATTGTGATTTCTATGTTGCTTCAGGTCACAAAATGTACGGTCCTACGGGGATCGGATTTCTTTATGGAAAACGCGCACTTTTGGACGCGATGCCTCCATGGCGTGGAGGAGGTGAGATGATTTCATCGGTAAGTTTTGATGTGCCCACAACCTTTAATGTTCCCCCATACAAATTCGAAGCGGGAACCCCTCACATCTCAGGTGCGATTGCGCTTGGAGCTGCGATCAAATGGATGGAGTCAGTGGGGCTCGAAAATATTGCGGCGCATGAACTTGCACTTACGAAGTACGCACATGAAAAACTATTGCAAATTGAAGGCCTTAGAATTTACGGGACGGCAGAAAACAAAGCAGGTGTTGTGAGTTTTCTCGTGGAGGGAATTCACCCTTCAGATCTCGGAACACTTTTAGATCAATTGGGCGTAGCAGTCAGGACGGGGCATCACTGTACGGAACCACTGATGGACTGGTATAAAATCCCAGGAACGGTTCGGGCAAGTTTCGGTGCGTACAATACTTTTGACGACATAGACGCGTTAGTAGCTGCTTTAGAACGAGCCCTAAAGATGTTGAAATAAAGCGCATTTACAACTCCCTTTTTATTAAATACCTTTGCATTATGGGAAACATGAAACTGTTAGAGGCACGCCAAAACGAAATTGTTGAGGAGTTTTCTATGTTTGGCGATTGGATGGAGAAGTATGAGCACATCATCGAGATGGGCAAAGAACTTATTCCACTCGCCGAAAGTGACAAAACGGAAGACAATTTAATTCGCGGGTGCCAAAGCAGGGTTTGGCTTGCGGCACAAAAAGATGAAGTGGGGGATGTGGTATTTTCTGCCGACAGCGATGCGATTATCACAAAGGGTTTGGTGGCTTTAATGGTGAGGGTTTTGAGTGGTGCCAAACCTGAGGATATTGCAAACGTAGATTTACATTTCCTAGAAGATATAGGGTTGAATACACACTTAAGTCCGACACGATCGAATGGCCTTGCTTCTATGGTCAAGCAAATGAAGATGTACGGCCTTGTTTTTTCTGCGCGTTCTTAACCGAGAAATAATATTGCGATGTTATCGTTCCTGTCAAAATTAAATCCAGATTTTAAGAAACTACTTTCAGGAAGTGGTTTGGTCATGGCATTTAAGGTTGCTGGAGCAGGAGCAGGATATGTTTTTGCCTATTTGATCACATCAAATTACGGCGCGGAAACCTTTGGAGTCTTTGAATTGAGCTTGACAGTCCTCACCATCGCGACGGTGGTTGGAAGTCTAGGTTTAGACGGTGCTTTGGTCAGGTTTATTCCAGAATTCATTGAAAAGAAAGCGCCCGGCCACCTGAGAAAGGTATATGGCTATGCACTTTCTGTCGCATTGCCATTTTCAATGGTGCTTGCGGCCTTACTCTATGTGTTTTCAGATGATCTCGCCCTTAAATTCGGGAATGAATTGTTAGGGACCCCTTTCAGAATCACAGCTTTTTTGGTTCCATTTTCAACGTGGTTTGGTATAAATTCTGAAGCATTTAGGGGAATGCGCCGTATGATTGAATACAGCGTTTTGCAAAGAGGCACAGTGATTTTAATAGCAATAGCATCGTTTTTCAGCTACAAGTATTTTGCAATAGAACTGGCGGATAATGTAGTGCCTTTAATTGCTTTTGGAATTGGATTGGTCTTGCTGGCCCTCCTCTCAGGCATCCTGACTCCTAGAAGGCTAAGCCAAACGCTCCCCCTCACTTCCAGGGATAAATCTATAAAACCCTTAGAGATTAAACCATTGCTTACAGTGGCATTTCCCATGCTCATGAGCACCTCGATGTTCTTGATCATGAATTGGACAGATACCATTATGATCGGGTATTATCGCGACGAGTCCCAGGTCGGAGTGTACCGTCTCGCCTTTAAAGTGGCCAATTTAATCACCTTTACTCAGTTTGCGATAAGCAGTATCGCAGCCCCAATGTTCAGTTCGTTTTTTGCGAAAAGTGACATGGAAGGGATGAAAAAAATCACGAGAAACATCGGCTACATGAACCTCGCGATTAGCACACCTATTTTCATACTGATGTTGATTTTTCCGTCTTTCGTATTGGACTTTTTCGGAGAAGAATTTTCTGCGGGAGTGGCACCACTGATTGTTCTTGCCATAGGGCAAATTATTAACGCCATATGTGGCCCTGTGATGTACATCCTTACGATGACAGGAAAGGAAAAGAAGGCACGCAACATCATCATTGTAGCTTCTGTGGTTAACCTCGGTTTAAATTTTTATTTAATTCCGATTCACGGTCTGATGGGCGCAGCATATGCAACGGCAATAAGCACAATCGTTTGGAATGTTTTGGCTGTGGTACAAATCAAAAAAGAGTACGGATTTATTTCGATCCCTCACCCATTTTAATTAAAGACTGTCGGCCTCTTTTTCCAATCGAAGCACTTCTTTTGCAAACGCTTGCATGTTCTCATCTCTTACAGGCGCAGAAGGCGGAAACTTTTCTTGTCGGTGATCTACCTGAGCCCCATTTTTCCAAAACCTAAAGCACACGTGCGGGCCTGTTGCAAGACCAGTGCTACCGACGAGCCCTATTGTTTGGCCTTGACGCACCCGATCTCCGACGGCACACTTACGTTTACTCATATGCAGATACTGAGTCTCGTAGGTGTTGTTATGCCGAATCTTGACGTAATTTCCGTTGTTCTTCGTGTATGCAGACTTGGTAATGACCCCATCACCAACAGCTAAAATTGGGGTTCCTGTAGCCGCCGCATAATCAGTGCCTAGATGAGGTTTTATCTTTTTTAAAACCGGATGAAAACGCTTTTTATTAAAGGCACTTGAGATTCTAGAGAACTCTACAGGTGATTTAAGAAACGCCTTCCTTAACGAGGCGCCTTGAGGATCAAAATAATCCTCTCCGTCTCCTTGATTAAATCGATATGCCTGCAATGGGTGGCCGTGATGTGTGAAGCTAGATGAAAGAATGACGGGGATCCCTACAGGTTTACCATTTGCCATTTTTCGGAAGTAATACACGTCAAACACGTCCCCCTTCTGAACATGCGTAAAGTCAATCGTCCAAGCGTATACCCCTGCCATTGAAATAGAGAGGCTAGTCGGTGCATCCAATGCTTCTAAATCCAGATACAGTGACTGAGATATTTCGCCTTGAACACGACGATATAGGGTGTCTACAGGATAAGATCCAAGTTGAGCGCCCAGTGTGTCACCTAATGAAAAAACCACATAATCAATGTCATTCCTTTCGTAAATCAACCATGCGGGGATGTTTAAGGAGTCAGCTGTCGACGCAATCCACCAACGTCTGTTTGCCCTCATCTTTCGGACATCATACACATCCTTTGCGTTTGCAGCAAGCGTTGCCACTTTCCCTGATCCAAATTTATATGCATCTAGAATATGAGACAGTGACTGACCTTCTTTTACACGTCCTGAATCAACATCGAGGCCCTCCCACAAAACACCAAATCTCATTTCTGGATCGCGAACTTGATGGGGGCTGGTAAATTCACCGTGGCTCTCGCTTGAATTTGTTGTGTCATTCACGCAACCAGATAGCGAAAAAAGACATATGAAGAAAACAAAAATGCGACTCATGTAACGTTAGCTATTAATGCCGAAGATTTCTTTTTTCACCCAACTTTTCCCCCAATCTTTAAGTTCTTGCTCAGTCCATAATTCGGGGAAGAAAATACGTTTTTGAAAACGTGGAGGAAGGTATTTCTGCCAATTTGTTCCGCCAGTTGCGGCGATATCTTCTGGATCACGTTGAAGATATCGGACGGCAGATTTATAATGCGCCAGGGTCCAGTTAATGTTGACATTTACGTCTAGCCATCGCATTGCATGTTTCAGCTCATCTTTTAAGTTGTCATCGCTAGAAAAGGTCAATGAAGCTGCAGCTGAGCGAATGTTTGCAGAAAAATATTCCTCTGCCATGTCGATTAAATCGTTGTCGTACTTCTTCTCAAACTGTTTCAGCGTTAAGGTCTTCGCGCCAGTCTTAAGTTCAGATGCTCCTTCACGCCAGTATAAATGTTTGAAAACCTCAGGTAAATCATCAATTGTGGGGTTTGAAAATTTATCTCGGTGATTTTGGTGCGCGATTCGGTCAATAGACGTCGAACAAATCTCAATCTTTCGATATTGGGCGCTTTGGAAGCCACTCGCAGGAAGCAGAGACATTCGAAATTTTAAGAATTCAGCGGAATCCATTCCGTCTACCATAATGTCAAAACTGCTTGTGAGCGCCTCAAAGTATCTGTTTATTCTTCGAACTCTTTCTAGAAGGAAGGCTGGAGTGAGCTCCTCAGCTTCGACACTTTGCGCCACCCGCTCGAATTCATGTAGACAAAGTTTAAAGTAAAGCTCAGTAATTTGATGGTAAATGATAAAGACCTTCTCATCTGGATAAGGTGTGATGGGCTGTTGTAAATTTAGGAGCGTATCGAGGTTGATATAATCCCAATAAGTCAGAAAGTCTGCATAAAGGAGACCATCTAGATACGAGGAAATATCTTGTCCCATTGCAGCATATTTTTTCTGCAAGGCGCTAAGCTTATCCAAAATTTCAGGAGAAAAATCTTTGTTCGTAGGCATGTCATTCAATTAATTTACAGAGGCAATGCATTTTAACTCAATCGCAATGGGAGTGGGCAGGCAATTTACTTCAACAGTGGTTCTGCAAGGGCGTTTTTCGCCAAGATCCGCGAAATACGACGCATAGATGCGATTGAACGTTGCAAAATCGCGGGACATATTTACCAGGAATACTTGAATATCAACCAACTCCTCCCATGAGCTTCCACTCGCTTCTAGAATAGCCTTGACGTTTGAAAAAACGGCATGTACCTGTGCTTCAAAATCAAAGGCTATGACTTCACCATGCTCAGAAAGTTCAAGGCCAGGCACTTTGCTGTCGCCATTTCCTGATCCGGCAACACGTGGACCGACTCCACTTAAAAATAAAAGGCCCCCAACACGTCTGGCGTGGGGGTATGACCCGACCGGTTTGGGAGCAGAAGATGTAGAAATGCTATTACTCATGGCTCGAAGGTAGTACCTTGCAGCTATGCGTTACGAAAAATTACCCTCTGCGTTATACACACGTAATAGAAAAGTGTTGTCCGAGTTGTTGGAAACCAAGGGCTTAGCCCTGTTTTTCTCCAATGATATTTTTCCAACAAGTGCCGACGGAGAGTTGCCATTTAAGCAAGCGTCGGATATTTTTTACCTCAGTGGCGTGGATCAAGAGGAAACAATTTTGCTTTTATTCCCTGATGCCCATGCGGCATCAGACCGAGAGATTATTTTTACGATTAAAACAAGTCCAGAGCTTGCAATTTGGCATGGGGCAAAACTCACAAAGTCTGAAATACAAGCACAGACTGGTGTGCAAAACGTCCAATGGCTCTCGTCGTTTGACGCGATTCTTCATCGCCTGATGGCCGAAGCGGATGTTTTATACCTCAACGACAATCCCCATACACGAGCGAGTTCAGAAGTGGAAACAAGAGAGAAGAGAGAAAACGCGCGTATTAAAACAGCGTATCCGAATCACAAAGTTGCACGTTCATCCCCTTTTTTATATGACTTGCGCGCCGTCAAACAGAAATCTGAAATTCTTCAGATGCAACGCGCCTGTGACATCACAAAAGCGGGTTTGGATCGCGTTTTGCAGTTTGTAAAGCCAGGGGTCATGGAGTATGAGATTGAGGCAGAGTTTATGCATGAATTTCTAAGAAGGGGTTCTCGCGGTTTTGCCTACACACCTATTATTGGAAGTGGGCCTAGCGCTTGTGTCCTTCACTATATAGAAAACAACAAGGAATGCAAGGCAGGCGACGTCATCCTATTAGATGTAGGTGCTGAATATGGCAACTATGCAGCTGACATGACAAGGTGTATTCCTGTGAGTGGAAAATTTACCGACAGGCAAAGAGCAGTCTACAATTCTGTGTATTCTGTCATGCAGAGCGCGATGCAGCTGCTCCGTCCCGGGGTGAGTTTGCACGAGTACCACAAAGAAGTCGGGGAGCTGATGACGCGTCAACTTTTAGAATTAAAGCTGATCGACAAACACGATGTAGAAAAACAATCCCCAGGGCACCCAGCGTACAAAAAGTATTTTATGCACGGGACCTCCCACTTTATAGGCCTTGATGTACATGATGTGGGCCACTGGCATAAGCCGATGCAAGCGGGGAACGTTTTCACCTGTGAGCCAGGGATTTATATTCCTGAAGAAGGACTTGGAATCCGCTTGGAGAATGACATTGTCATCACAGAAGATGGGTTCGTTGACCTTATGGCGCACATCCCTCTTGAGGCGGAGGCGATAGAAGATGGGATGAACACATAGATCCTTAAGAAAAGCAAGACAATTTACACTTTGATGCACTAACTTGTGTGTCAAACAAAGATGGAATATGATGAATAATTTTTGTAAGATTTTAGCGGTGTTAACGTTTTTCATGTCGATGAATTTCACATCAATAAACGCCCAGTTTGTAGGATATACAGTGGAATTAGACACCATGTTTTTAGAGGAAGGGAGCGACCTAGAATTCTTCGGCACATATCGTGTGTACGCGAACTTTACCAACGCGAACGACGCCATCAGCGCCATATGGTCGGACGTAGGCGCCGAGGGGACGCCTCCGATGTATATAAATGCGCCTTGTGGGTGTCACAACCCCGTTGAAACCAGTGCTGCAATGGATGCAACCAACAGTTCTGTGCTTTGGAGCACTTTCCCGGAATATGAATTCGACACGTATTGGACAATAGGCATGACAAGTGGAGATGCTGAAGGTCAGCTCCCAAGCACGATTGGAATGCCGGAAGGGAATGAGATTTGCTCAGAATCTACTGACAACGGAGCCGTATTCGCAATAGGCATTCCGCCCAATGCTTTGGCTGGAGAGGAGTTGCGGGTTTTGATCGCACAAATCACCACTTGCGGTGATTGGTCGCTGCAGACGTGTTTTCAAACGTTTGTGGATGCAGACCAAACCGATTTGGTTCTAAATTGTCCAGAGCTTTTGGAGTTTACGCACCCCTATTTGGATGGAGAATGTGTCAATGACACGGACGGTGATGGCGTGTGTGATGAATTTGAAATTGCAGGCTGTTACGAGCCAGATGCGTGTAACTACGATCCGAATGCAACAGACGACAGTATGAATTGTGATTACACGTGCTATGGTTGTATCGATGTTGTGGCATGTAATTTTAATGCGGTCGCGACTGTTGATGATGGAACCTGTGATTTTTTAAGTTGTGCGGGTTGTATGAATGCGATGGCATGCAACTACGACATGGAAGCGACAATTGATGACTCTACTTGTTTTTTACCCGGAGACCCTTGTGATGATGGAGACCCGTATTCTTTAGACGATGTGATTCAACCTGATTGTATGTGTTTGGGATATGGTTGCAACGATCCAGATGCGTGTAACTTCTCTGCGTCAGCGATTCCAGACCCTACAATTTGTAGCTACTTGAGTACGTATGCAATCTCAGGAGAAGTGGTTCCGACAGCAAATATGCTCTTGTCCTACTCATATCCGAACACCACAGGGAGCACCTACGAATGGGTCTCTACAAGTGGTGACATTACAGATGGCGAAGGGACATCTGATGTAAACGTTTCTTGGTGGGGCTCTGGATCGGGCTCTCTATGTGTCACAGAAACAAACAGTGGTGGTTGCTCTAGTGAAGAAGTATGCCTCGCAGTAAATATCACGCCAGTTTCCATTGATGAGCTGGAGAGTATCGTTTTTGATGTATATCCGACTCCGGCTTCGACGGTACTTCATGTAAATATTTTTGAAGCGAGCGCCGCCAACGCAGCGCTTCTTTTGCGAGATTATTCAGGTCGTATTGTGAGAAGCTACACTTTACAAAACGCCACGACAATCGATGTGTCCGAAATTTCAAGAGGCGCATATATTTTACAACTAAACATTGAAGGAGGAACCCCGTCATACAAGCACGTGATATTAAATTGATCTGAAACAATGAAAAAGAATTGGGTTTTATATGGATGTTGTCTGTTTTTCACAGCACACTTATCTGCCCAAACTTTGCCTCATACAGATTATTTGGGCGTTGGACATGTGACAGGGATATCTGTCACAACAAGCGGAACAGGATCTTTGGGCGAGGGCATCAACACCATGAATGGATCTGGAATGGACCAACATCTTAGTGACGCAGCCAGATTCTTAGGCCAAGCGACCACTGGATGTGATTTCGAAACCATTGAAGCGCTATCGGCACAGGGTTTTGAAAACTGGATAGATGCTCAAATGGTGTTGCCGGAAATGAACTATTTGGATACGACTCGGATGATCTGGGATCATTTTGTCCAAGCATATTATGACGAATGGGGCGAGATCATCATCAACGGCAATGAAGATGTTTTTCCCGCACATTTTTATTGGCGCATGGCATGGTGGAACAATGCGATGTCGGGTGAAGATTTGTTAAGACAGAAAGTGGCGCTGGCACTCAGCGAAATATTAGTGACCTCTGAAGATTCTAAATTGGACCGTGATGCTTTTGGATTGGCTTCTTATTATGATGTTTTGTATTCGAACGCCTTAGGCAATTACAGAGATTTACTCGAGGAAGTGACATATCATCCAGCCATGGGGTACTTTCTCAGCTCGATCAACAATTCGCCGACCAACGAAGCGGAAAACATTCATCCTGATGAAAACTATGCACGAGAGGTTATGCAGCTGTTTACTATAGGCGTATATCAATTGGAACTAGACGGCTCCATTGTCACGGATGAAGATGGTGTTCCAGTGCCAACTTATGAGAACGACGATGTTGGAGAACTCGCGAAAGTATTTACCGGTATGGGTCCAGCACAATATTGGTCGCCATGGGTCGATTATTCCGAGGAGATAGTTGAATGGGGTGTTTGGTACAATACGGTTCCGTATATCAATTCTACCATGCCCATGGTCATGTTCGAAGGTTGGCATGAGGAGGGTGTCAAGAATCTGCTGAACGGAGGAGCCACGGTAGATGGCGCTTCAGGCGGCCAGGACATCGACATGGCTTTGGACTTTCTATTTAACCATTCAAACACAGCGCCATTTGTAAGTAAATTGATGATTCAAAGAATGGTGAAGTCAAATCCTTCTCCTGAATATATTGAACGTGTGGCATCGGTATTTGTGAACAATGGGGAAGGGGTGAGGGGAGATTTGTCGGCGGTTGTGAAGGCGATTCTTCTGGATGAGGAAGCAAGACATTGTTCTTGGATTGAAGACTCAAGCAGTGGAAAGATGCGGGAACCCATGATGCGGTACATGCAATTGTTGAAGGCTTTCAATGCCTCAAATCAATCGGGGAAGATGTGGAGTGTTGGCTGGTGGGCTGAAGAAATGGGACAACATCCGATGGCGTCTCCAACGGTGTTTAATTTCTTTATGCCGACGTACTCGCCTTCAGGCCCGATATCAGACTCATCCTTAGTCGCACCTGAGTTTGAATTGTTAAACTCGGCAAGTTCCATTAAATATATCAATCTCATTTCTGATATGTGTTTCGGAGAAGTGTATATGGAGTCCATTACAATGGCGCATCCCGATGACATTGGGATCCCTTGGTGGGACATGGCATATTCTCCCGATGACAATGTCACCTTAGACTTTGAGGATGAAATCATTTTGGCATCGAATGATGTACACGCAATGGTCGATAGGCTTAACATTCTCCTTGCCGGCGGGACAGCCTCTTCAGAAACGTTAGACACCATTTCAACGCTCATCGATGTAGAAGGTTTTGCACCTGCAGATAGAGTTAAAGTGGCCCTTTATCTTCTCTTAATTTCCCCGGATTATATTATCCAAAAGTGATCCCCATGAAGCATAAAAACAAAATATCAAGGAGACATTTCATAGGCACTACGGGATGCGCTGCAATGGGCTCAACCGCCTTTCTGTCGTCATTTACCACTCTGGGAATGATGAATTCCCTGGCACCATCACCCCCACCTGATGACTACAAAGCCCTTGTATGCATTTTACTTGCAGGAGGAAACGATTCATACAACATGGTCGTACCAACATCAGCTGAGCCTTATAATGTTTACGCCAACACGAGGTCAAACTTGGCGTTGCCACAAGGCGGTCTTTTGCCCCTTGATTACACGGACGCTTCGGGCATCAATTACGGCCTTAACCCTGCCATGCCTGAGGTGGCCAACATGTTTAATTCGGGAAGAGCAGCGGTGATTGCAAATGTTGGGACCTTGATTGAGCCAGTGACCAAATCACAAATCTTGTCAGGGGCTGCCCCCGTTCCTTTAGGTTTGAAATCTCATTCAGACCAGGCGCGTCATTGGCAAACATCTGTACCTCAGTCGCGCAATGCGAAAGGGTGGGGTGGAAAAGTTGCAGACATCCTTGCTTCTGGCAACTCAAATCAAGACATGTCCATGAACCTGTCACTTGCTGGCACGAATCTATGGCAAGCTGGAAATACTGTTGACGAATTCACAATCACACCTCAAGGAAGTGTTGGGGTCAATGTACTCAACAACACAGATGCTTTGTCGATGATTATAGGCGAAGGTGTGTCAAACATCATGGATCAACAATACGCTGACATTCTCAAGCAGACTTATGCGAACAAAGTGAACGCATCGCAAAACCAACATAATGTTTTCACGGCGGCCATCTCAGACTTAAACCCTTTGTCGACAGAATTTGCCAACAACCAATTTTCAAAACAAATGAAAATGGTGGCCAAAAGCATTGCTGTTTCTGGATCACTTGGTATGGAAAGACAGACTTATTATCTCAAACTAGGTGGATTTGACACACACGGAGAAGTCATCAACAACCAAGCAGCCAAACTCTCGCTTTTGAGTGCTGCAATCGGATCGTTTTATGAAGCCATGGACGAGCTCGGAATCTCAGAAAAGGTGACGACATTTACAATTTCTGACTTTGCGCGGACTTTAACATCTAACGGTGGTGGATCAGATCACGGATGGGGCGGTCACTCTATGGTGTTTGGCGGTGCGGTGAATGGTGGCCAGTTCTATGGCCAATACCCCTCTTTAGATATTGGAGGAAACCTAGATATCGGAAATGGCGTACTGATTCCTGAGATCTCTACAGATCAATATTTCTCAGAACTCGCACTTTGGATGGGCGTTTCCCCCTCGGATCTTCCCAATATATTTCCCAACCTAGAGAACTTCTATACCCCTGGGGTTGGCACTCCTATTGGATTTATGAATTTTTAATTAAGAATGATGAAAGCACACTCTATTTTCAGTCTTGCATCGCTCGTCAGCTTTGTCCTGCTTCTTAATTCTAATACGCTTCATGCTCAAATGTGCGTGGGCGATCACTCAACTTCGTCAGACGACGCATGGCAATCTTGTGTTGAGACCGTAAACCCTAACCCTGATAGATCAGAAGGTCATTGGATACGTTATGATCTAGGCGCTTATTACGAACTCAACCAAAGTCATTTTTGGAATTACAATGTGTTTGGCGAAACCGCGCGTGGAGTGGCCAATATGGTTGTAGACTGGTCTCTTGATGGCACAAATTGGAATTTCTGGGGAGACATCAACCTTGAAGAAGCGCCAGGCACGGAGAACTATTTCGGCGAAACCGGCCCGGATTTTGAAGGTCTGGTTGTACGCTATCTGCTTCTGTCGGTCACCTCAAACCACGGTGGAAATTGCTACGGGTTTTCAGAGCTAAAACTCAACGTGAATCCTGTTGTGGGATGTACGGGCGATATCGTGCTGAATGGAAGCATTGACATCAGTGATGTTTTATTCCTCCTCAGTCAATATGGTTGCCTTACAGAGTGTGAAGCTGACGTTGATGGGGATGGGACGGTCTCGATTACAGATGTCTTGGCCATCCTTGCTGTGTTTGGTCAAACATGTTAAAAAGGGGATGATTTTTCATTTTGTCTCCCGGTGATCGTTCACGTCTAGATGAGACCTCACCGTTTGATTCCCTAAAAACACCCCTATTTCTCAAAGCGTCCAAACAGATTGGACGTTTCAAAAGACACAAGGTTGTCCAAAATCTGAAAGAATAGACAGTAAATCACTGACGTTGACATTGCCGTCATTTGTCACATCTGCAGTGCATCCTGAACCGCAACCGAATTCTGACAAAACCAGAAGAATATCCACCACGTTAATTGCCCCATCAACATTTGCATCATTTAAGCAAAAACAACTCTCTGGAGCGCTGAAAACGGCCAAGAATCCTGCGCCACACCCAATATCATCAACGAAGTCGATATTTAAATCAACGGTTAAGCCGTTTGAAACAAGGTCTTCTAAAGTCAGTGTGGCAAGTATAGCTGCACCTGAAAGACTGCTCGTGTTGTTCTCATCGAGCATGAAATCTTGACCATTTAAAGTGATTTCACCTGAGGCAGGAGGGTCTAAAAGTGTCAAATTTATTTCCTGTGTGTATAACCCAGAATTCAGGTCACACTCCGACGTGACTCCCGCGCTCGCGTCTATGACATTACAAACGTAAGGCACAAAGCTCCACTCTGTCAGGCCAAATTCACCAGTACCAGTATAAATAAATGGAGGTTCTCCCGCAATAAAGTCGTTGTCTTCCCAGATGTTATTTGCCACTGCGTTAAGCTCTGCGGCGTGATTAGGACTCCCCCATTGAACATAGTCAACAATTTGATTTATGGGGTTGACGAGCGACAATTCTCCTTCATTTGTATAGATGAATGAAGGGTTCCAGTCTGACCAAACCACCTCTAAGGTCTCCCCCGCTATAAAGACGTATCCAGGTGTCACAAGCGTCACAAGCGTCACTTCTGAAAAGTCAGAAAACAGGCGGAATCCGTCCAAGTCATCGTCACAATCGCCCATGTTATTTATTGATATTGTTTTTGTTACGGGGTTAACTTCAGAAATTCTTAAATTGAGGCAACAAGGATCAATGGCAGTGTACGCCGCTGGGAATGTCACAATACAATCGGGCTGAGATGTAAAATACACCTCTACATCAACGGGTAGACCGTCTGCAGGCTGATTGACCAGGGTAACTGTTTGGGGACTTGATCCTATCGCATGAGAGGTGCCGTTCACAACGATTACCCCTGTGGTAGGATTGTTTTCATAGGTGATTACAACCTGTTGCGTATATGTGCTTGTCGCGGGATTACAAGGCAATTGAAGGCCTGAAACAGCGGACAGAATCTCACAGTTTTCAGAGATAAGATCCATACTCCACCCCATGTCTTTAAACATGCCTTCAGCAACAGGGCCAGGATTGTGGATTGCTTCTGCAGTTCCTAAGAAAGGTGTCATTAAGGAATTTTCACTTCCTGATGGGTACGTGTTTTCTCTCAGGTGTGAATAACTGGACCCTCCATTCCAATTTGAAGGCGCATAAAGTCTAGGCCTACCTATGGTCGAAGCATCCCATCCTTCTTCCCCACTCCAAAACAGCGCATCACTTTCCAGTTCCTCACCTAAGGCAATGGTTCCGCTGTTAAAACTAAGGATGTCTATCCCAGCTCCAGTTTCAACGAAAACATCGTAAATCAGCGGCGTTCCAGATACGCCCGTAAAGCCAGAGTTTCCATTGTGAGTGGCACTGCCTATAAAACCGAGTCCATGACTCACCTCATGAAGTGCAACGGTTACAAAATCATATTTACCGCCAGGCGTGTTGCCATCAATGCCGTAATACCAATTGATATCATCACCAAAAGTAATATTCAGGTCGGGCTGTCCGGGCGAAAGATCACTAACAGACAGTGCGTTTGCCAATGCCCCAGGAAAATATTTATTTGCTGACGTCGCGCCAGGGAAGTTTGAGTGCAACGTCTCCGGACCTGCTTGAGCAAGGACTCCTGTGTTTAAAGTGCCCCAATCAGCGTTCACCCAAATCGTGATTTCACTGTTTAAAATCTGCCCCCAAATATCCAATGCGTATTCAAGCGCAGTTTGTGCCTCTTCAGGAAACCCTTGACTGTATGTCACGACAATATTAGACATCCGATCAGCTCCAGGTGTAAACCACTGGGGAGGATCGACTTTAGAGAACGCGTCTCGTCCTGTTCCAACCAAACCTGGGTTAGAACCCGAATGACATGTCTCAGATAAATTGTGTTCAGCGATTTTCTCTCGCAGGGACGGGGGCCCGAAAAGGTTTTGGCCCCAAAGATTCCCTCCAAATGTGAGAAAAACGAAATAGATGAATAGTCTTTGAATCATGTTAGGACACGTATTATGTTCTATTAAGATACAACATAAACATGTCTACATACAATTTATGTATAGTTTGTTGTTGTTATGCAATCGCAACAACCTCATTCACTTCTTCAATTTTTGAGGAGAGAAGTGTTTCGATCCCACCTTTCAAAGTCTCTGTCGAAGATGGACAACCGGCACATGCCCCTCTCAGTTGTACGTAAACAACCCCATCTTTAAATCCCACAAAATCGATGGCTCCACCATCTTGTTCTACAGCGGGTCTTACAAATTCATTAAGGAGGTCTCCTATTTGTTGGTCGAACTCAGTAGGGGATAGGTTCTCAGATTCAATTAACGTTTCTATTGTAACGGCTGATTTTCCTTCTTGACCGGTTGAATCACTTGATGGTGACAGTTCAGGTATTTTATCTTCTGTGACAGCAAACTCGTTATCTACAAGCCATTCCCTGATATATTCTCGAAGCTGCATTACAATCATTTCCCATCCCAAAGATTCATCTTTCGACACAGAAACGATGTTTCCGCTAATAAAAACACCAGTCACAAATGGGAAATTGAACAGTTCTGCCGCAAGTGGGGAACATACTTTTGCATCCTGTTGATTCAGAAAATCCAATTGGTGTAATTCAGAAACGAGTTGTCTGTCCACCATGAATTTCATTGTTGCTGGATTCGGCGTCATCTCAGCGTACACTGTAGTTGGGAATTTCGGTTTTTCCATGTTGTTTTCCATAGCTTTCTATGTGTTGACTAATCTTATGCAAGATACTTCCGAATAATTCAGGACATTCCTCAGGAGTCATTAACTTGCCCTCTAGACAAAATAAACTCATGCGCAAACCATTATCTCTTCTTCTTAACTGCTTATTTGCTGCAGGGGTTTTTGCACAAATTCCAACCCCCGCCTCTTCTACCTTTCCTGTAAATGGAACTTTAGACAAACATTTGGTGAAAATTGTTCTTGAACATGGGACGGTGCATGTTGATGCATCGACTGTCCTCGAAGATGCTACTGTGGTTCTTTTCAGAGGCCAAATACAAGATGTTAATCCAGAATCAATCACAGGGCCAGCTGTTCGTATGGACCTCACAGGATATCACCTTTACCCATCTTTTGTAGACTTGCATTCGTCATATGGTCTTCCAGAAGTGAAACCTGCGACGTGGTCTAGATCTCCTCAGTACGAGACTAACATTAAAGGCGCGTATGGTTGGAATCAAGCCATTCGACCAGAAATTGATGCCTTTGAGAAATTTATTCCCAACGAAAAAGAAGCCAAGGCGCTTCGTCAAGCTGGGTTTGGCGCGCTCCTTACCCATGTCCCAGATGGCATTGTGCGAGGTTCGGGCGCGCTTGTTATGCCTGTAGATGATGCCCGTGAGGCGATGCTTCTTCCTCTTGCTACAACACATTTAAGCTTCCGTAAGGGGTCTTCTCGCCAATCTTATCCGAGTTCTCTCATGGGAGCTACCGCTCTTCTTCGCCAAACCTACCATGATGCTTTGTGGTACGCTTCCGCGTCAAAGGACCATCTTGCTGGAGGAACAAATCTCTCACTAGAAGCATTTAATTTAAATGCCCACGTCCCTGTCATTTTCTCAGCGGGAAGTTGGAAGGATATACTTCGTGCGGATGTCCTTTCGAAGGAGTTCGATTTGGATTACATTCTCTTAGGAGGTGGCGATGGCTATCAGCGTGCTCAAGAAATAAAGTCTACTGGAGCGACCATTATTGTTCCAGTTAATTATCCAAATCCCTATGATCTCAGCGATCCCTTTCTTGCGAGATTTATTTCTTTAACTGAACTCAAGCACTGGGAGCTTGCGCCGAGCAATGCCGCAATGCTTCATTCTGCTGGAATAAAATTCTGTCTGACAGCACAAGGGTTAAAAAGTCCATCCCAGTTTCTCCCAGCAGTACGTCAAGCTGTAGATAGAGGTTTACCTATTGATGTGGCTTTGCGTGCCATGACTGAAGCCCCCGCAAAATTACTCGGTGTTTCTGAACTTGTCGGAATGATTAAACCAGGACTTAAAGCAAACATCATCGTTGCGGACGGTCCTTTATTTGATTCCGAGACGAAGTTGGTAGAGCATTGGGTCAGTGGAAACCCGACCATCATGCTTGATCGGGGCGCTTTAGATATCGCAGGAGAATATGACATTTCTTTTGGAGGGTATGGAGAGGAATTGAAGCATATCTCAGTAAAAGAAGGATGGAAAGCAGTAGAAGAAATAAATGATACAACAAAGAAAAAAGTATCTATTACGCTTGACAACAGAACAGTCGTCCTTGGATTCGATACAGACAAAGGGCCACTTAGACTCACAGGTAATGTTTGGATGGACAGCAGGATTTGGGAGGGTTCAGTTCAGATGTTCGATGGCACTTGGGCTTCGTGGAGTGCTGTAAAAATAGATTCTCAAGAGAACGCGTCCGTGACTGACTCAACGCGCATTGACGACACCACTCCGGAATCCCTTGGGGAAGTATTTTATCCCTTTACAGCGTATGGTTCTCCGAAAAACCCATCCATCGTAGTTTCGGAGAAGGCAGTTGTAATTCGAGGGGCGACAGTTTGGACATGTGAAAATGATGGAATCTTAAAGGACACAGATGTACTCCTTTACAAGGGGAAAATTATTGCGGTGGGGTCGAGACTCAATGTGAGTGAATTCATCGGAGCGAACATTGATACAGAAGAAATCAATGGCAGAGGAATGCATCTTACTCCTGGTATTATAGATGAACACTCTCATATTGCGATTGAAAGGGGCGTCAATGAGGCCACTCAGGCAAGTAGCGCGGAGGTTTGGATTGGTCATTCGTTAAATAGCGAAGATGTAAATATCTACAGGCAACTTGCGGGAGGCGTCACCTGTGCTCAACTTCTGCATGGATCTGCCAACCCAATAGGAGGGCAAAGTGCAGTGATCAAGTTTAGATGGGGTTCAAAGCCTGCTGATTTGTTGTACAAGGATGCGACACCTTTTATCAAGTTTGCACTTGGCGAAAATGTAAAACAGAGCAATTGGGGCGATGCTCAAAAAATCAGATTCCCCCAATCTAGAATGGGCGTAGAGCAAGTGTTTTATGACCACTTCATCCGCGCGCGTGAGTATGGCGCGTCGTTTGTCACATACCGTCATGATCTGTCAAAAACAAGCCGCCGCGATTTAAAATTAGGCAAAGGACCCCTCAAGCCTCGCTACGACATTGAACTTGAGACCCTGCTTCAGATTTTAAGAGAAGAACGATTTGTAACATGTCACAGCTACAGACAAGACGAGATAAATATGCTGATGCATGTCGCGGACTCCATGAATTTTCGACTGAATACGTTTACACATATCCTCGAGGGTTATAAAGTAGCCGATAAGATGAAAGAACACGGTGCAGGGGGGTCAACTTTCAGTGATTGGTGGGCATATAAATATGAAGTAAAAGACGCAATACCTTATAACGGGGCGATTTTATATGGCCAAGGAATTACGACAGCATTCAACAGTGATGATGCAGAAATGGCACGGCGCCTCAATCAAGAAGCGGCGAAGGCCGTGAAGTACGGGCAAGTTCCAGAAGAAGAGGCCCTCAAATTTGTAACGCTTAATCCCGCAAAATTGCTCCATATTGATCACAAAACGGGATCAATAAAAGTGGGTAAAGATGCCGACATCGTGGTTTGGGATGACAATCCCTTAAGCATGAATGCGCGAGCCGTCAGGACCTACGTGGAGGGAGAATGCCTGTTCAGTTTGGAGCAAGATTTGATTTTACGAGAATCAAACCAGACCGAGCGTGCCCGTATCACAAAGAAGATGCTGGCGACAGAATCAGAAGTAATGCAAAAACCCTCAGAGAAAATTCGCACACATTACCATTGTGACACAGAAACAGAGGAAAACAACTAAGTCATGAGATACGCTATACTATTCATACTTACAGGGTTTGTTTCGACAGCATTCCTTTCTCAGCAGACACCTGCTCCAGAACAAACACGTTCTATTCTTATCTTAGGAGGAACAGCTCATCTGGGTACAGGTGATGCCATAGAAGATGCCGCGATAGGTTTCAGAGATGGAAAAATAGACTTTGTAGGAAGGACTTTTCAAGCAGATAAAAGCAAATATGATGAAACAATAGACGCTACAGGGAAACAAATATATCCCGGGTTTATTGTGACAAACACCACCTTAGGTTTGCAGGAAATCGGTGCCGTTAGAGCGACCCAAGATCAATATGAAGTGGGAACGTTCCGACCAAATGTCAGGGCGATTATCGCGTTCAACACAGACTCCGAAATTACGCCTACTGTCCGTTCAAATGGTGTACTAATGGGTCAAATCACACCACGTAATGGTGTTATTTCTGGCGCTTCAGGAGTCGTTCAGTTTGACGGATGGAATTGGGAAGATGCGTCAATAAAAATGGTGGATGGCATTCATTTGAACTGGCCTTCAACCCATCACAAACACGCTGTAGACGGCAAAATCGATATACGTAAGCGCAAAACATATACTCAGCAAAAGCATGAAATTGAAAGGTATTTTGCCGAAGCGCGTGCCTATGCCGATGCACACCCCACACCTTCCACTTCGGTAATGGATGTCCGACACGAGGCCATGCGTGGCATTTTTGATGGATCACTTGCACTTTATTGTCACGCCTCAGATGTCCGAGAGATTACAGAAGCAGTTCACTTCAAACGTGAAATGGGCATTAAACGGCTTGTGATCGTCGGCGGATACGATGCCTACCTCGTGGGCGATATTTTACGCGAAAACAATGTTAGTGTTTTGCTGACGAGCGTTCACAGACTACCGAGATTCACAGAAGATGATATTGATTTGCCCTTTCGTTTGCCAAAACTACTCGCGGACGAAGGGGTCCTCTATGCGCTCCAAGTTGATGCCAGAATGACGGAGATGAATACCCGAAATCTTCCATTCTATGCTGGCACAGCTCGCAAATATGGTCTTACAGAAGAGCAGGCGATTATGGCACTCACCCGCAATCCTGCAAAAATATTGGGCGTGGATGATGTATGCGGAACCATTGAAAGAGGCAAAGACGCAACTCTATTTATCTCTGACGGAGATGCTTTAGACGTCCGTACAAACCGTCTGATACATGCGTTTATTCAAGGTCGAAAGATGGATCTTGACAACCGTCAAAAAAAGCTTTACAGAAAATTTCAAACCAAATACGGCGCCGAGTTGCGCGATTGATTTAGAACTAGGCGTGAAGACTTTGGTCTTAGTACCCGATTTTTGATCTTACGCGGGACAGAACTTCGGCGGCGACATTTCGGGCCTGTTCAGCGCCATTTGACAATGCGTGATCTATCTCTTCACGGTTTGTCATAAGTGCGTTAAAACGTGACCGCTCAGACTCAAAACCGTCCACCAGTGCTTCTAGCAGCGCTTTTTTTGCGTGTCCCCAACCGTATCCTCCCGCACGTAAGGCATCAGCCATTTTTTGGGCTTCATCTTGAGAGGCAATCAATTCATACAATTTGAAGACAACAGAAGAATCGGGGTCTTTAGGGTCTTCTAGGGGAGTGGCGTCTGTGATTATTTTCTTATTGATGGCTTTTTTTAGTGTGCCAGCATCGTCGAAAATGTTAATCGTATTTTCCTGTGATTTAGACATCTTTCCTCCATCCGTACCAGGCACATACATGGTTGATTCGCTTGTGAGTGCCTCAGGCAAAATGAGTGTGTCTCCAAACTTGTGATTAAACCGAGATGCGACATCACGGGTCATTTCGAGGTGCTGCATTTGGTCTTTTCCAACAGGAACCTTCTGCGCATCATACAAAAGAATGTCAGCTGCCATAAGCATGGGGTACCCAAAAAGGCCTGCATTTACATCCTCTAAGCGGTCGGATTTGTCCTTAAAGCTGTGGGCCAAACCGAGTCGAGAATATGGGAACATGCATTGTAAATACCACGCCAATTCAGTCACCTCTGGCACATCGCTTTGACGGTAAAACACACTCCTCGACACATCCAGCCCACACGCCATCCAAGAAGCAGCAACTGCGTATGTGTTGTTTTTGAGGAGCTCTGCATCTTTGATTTGTGTCAACGAATGCATGTCTGCAATAAACAGATACGAATCGTTTGCGGGGTCATTTGCAAGATCTATGGCAGGCTTAATTGCACCGAGGATGTTACCAAGATGTGGTGTTCCAGTACTTTGTATACCTGTGAGTATGCGTGACATTTTTTTGTGAGAATATCAGCAGAACTCGTTGAACGCTTGTTTCAGATGTTCAGAGATCGCCTCTGCCGTGTTTCCTTCAATGTGATGACGCTCTACCATCATCGCCAACTTTCCATCTTTAAAAAGTGCAATACTTGGAGACGAGGGAGGGTAGGGTAGCATAAACTTGCGCGCCTGTGCGACAGCTTCTATATCAAATCCTGCAAAAGATGTTGTAAGGTTGTCAGGTAATTTTTCATTGTCGAGACATGCTTTTAGTGCAGGACGCATAGAGCCTGCAGAGCATCCGCAAACACTATTTAGAGCTACAATTGTCGTTCCCGGTCTTTCCAGAGCTGAGCTAACATCTTGAGGCGTAAGTAATTCTTCGAAACCGACCTCTACGAGCTCGGCTTTCATGGGGGCAACTAATTCAGCTGGGTACATTATTTATTGGGGTTAAATGTAGATTTTAATTCAAGTTCTGTGTATTGTGTGTCATCTATTGGTGAAGGCGCATCGATCATAATGTCTCTCCCAGAGTTGTTTTTCGGGAAAGCGATAAAATCACGAATAGAGTCAGATCCACCAAACATAGAGCAAAGTCTGTCAAATCCCAGAGCCAAGCCACCATGAGGCGGTGCTCCGTATTGGAATGCATTCATAAGGAATCCAAATTGTGCCTCGGCTTCTTCCTCTGTGAAACCAAGAAGATCAAACATTCGTGCCTGTAATTCTCGGTCGTGAATTCGTATTGATCCGCCTCCGATTTCGACCCCGTTAATGACCATATCGTATGCATTGGCCTTTACTTTTCCAGGATCGGAATCGATAAGCGCAAGTTGATCGGGTTTAGGAGATGTAAATGGATGGTGCATCGCATGGTAGCGATCGGTGTCTTCGTCCCATTCTAGAAGTGGAAAGTCCATGACCCAAAGAGGCTTAAAGACTTTCGGGTCGCGTAAACCCATTTCTTCTCCAAGGTGAAGCCTGAGCTCACCCAATTGCTTGCGCGTTTTATCTACCCCCCCTGAAAGAACTAAGATTAAATCACCTTTTTCTGCGCCTGTTTTTTCCGCCCAACTCGAGCGCGCATTTTCATCAAAGAACTTATCTACACTGCTCTTCGTCGTTCCGTCTTCGTTGACTCTGCAATAGATAAGACCTTTTGCACCAATTTGTGGCCGCTTCACCCAATCGGTAAGTTTATCGAGTTGTTTTCTCGTGTATGAGGCTCCTCCCTGCACCACGATCCCAAGGACTGTTTCTGCAGAATCGAACACCCCGAACCCCTTTCCTTGAGCCACATCGCAGATGTTGACAAACGCCATCCCAAATCTGACATCAGGCTTGTCTGAACCATAAAGACGCATCGCATCGTCATAGTCTATTCTCGGGAAATCTTCAATCTCGACGTTGAGGACCACTTTAAAAAGATGGCGAACCATGCCCTCGAATGTATTGAGGATATCTTCCTGCTCTACAAATGCCATTTCGCAGTCTATCTGCGTAAACTCAGGCTGTCTGTCTGCGCGAAGATCTTCGTCACGGAAACACTTCACGATTTGATAATAGCGGTCAAAACCACTCACCATAAGAAGCTGCTTAAACGTTTGAGGACTCTGAGGCAACGCATAAAATTCACCGGGATTCATGCGGCTCGGGACGACGAAATCTCTTGCGCCTTCTGGTGTACTCTTAATGAGATATGGGGTCTCAACATCAATAAAACCTACTGAGTCCAAATATTTACGCGTTTCCATACCAACTCTATGACGAAGCATAATATTTTGCTTCACCGGATTCCTACGAAGATCTAAATACCGATACTGCATTCTAAGATCATCACCCCCATCCGTGTCATCTTCGATGGTGAAAGGAGGCGTTTTACTTGGGTTAAGAATTTCAAGTGATGTAACATCAATCTCGATTTCTCCAGTTGGATTCTTAAGGTTTTTACTTTCTCTTTCAACCACATTGCCGTGAATTTTAACGACGAATTCCCGACCCAATTTCCGAGCTTGATGACATAGATCTGCATTGGTTTCCATATTGAAAACCAGTTGTGTTTTTCCGTACCGATCCCTAAGGTCTACAAAAGTCATTCCCCCCAAATCTCGCGCTTTCTGGACCCACCCAGAAAGAGTAACAGAAGTACCAGCATTTTCAAGGCGCAATTCGCCGCAAGTGTGTGATCTGTGCATTGTACAAAGATAGAAAGAGGATGGGGTTTAATGGTAGTGTATCAGGCAAGTTGTTTCGTGAAAGAGCATGACAACTTCTTCACTCAGTTGCAATGTCCTCATTTAAAAGTCAATCATGAGCCCGACAGACGGCAATACGGTGCCACTGATGTTTTCAATTTCAGATAATTCGTATGATTGTGGATTGTTCGGATCGATGATGGGATTGCCAGAATCATCTCTTTCTACATCAAGAAATGGTTGACTGACTGCCTGGAAATTGTAGATGTTTTGGATGTCGATGTATGCATTCACAGCCCACTTCTTGAAGTACCATTTTTTATCTAATCTGATGTCCAAACCATGTGTCGCGGGGTTTCTAAAATCATTCAATTGATCCCAGTCGAACACACCCTGCTGGACGATGTCCCAGACATCAATTGTTGCAGATCGCTCTATGTCATAAGGGGTGTATGGCGCTCCCCCCACAAACCTGAATTTCATCCCGAGCTCCCAATCGTTTGTAAATTTCTTACCTGCGGTGAGATTAAGGATATGCCTGTTATCCCATGAAGAATTGATCAATTCGTCGTTTTTGTCAGAGAACTCACCCCGCACAAATGTGTATGAGAGAATCCCATATACAGAGGAGAGAAGTTTCTGTTGAACCAGCAGTTCGAGGCCATAAGTTCTACCATATGATGTTGAAGTTACAGGCTCATTTCCGATCACGCCAAAATCCCCTCCCAGGTTTGCAAGTGAGAGGCTGTCTCTTGTCAAAAATGGATAATTGTCATAGGTTTTATAAAACCCCTCAACAGTCACTTTAGACAACAAACTAGGATTAAATTCGAGCCCAGCAATAAAATGATCAGACTGTATATAAGTGATGTTGTTTTCTTTGTTTGCGAGCAAAGCGTTGTTGTCTCGGTACCCCATGATTGTATAGGGTGGAAGCTGGAAATAGCGACCAACATTGAAATTGGCCTTTAATTTTTCAGTGACAGAATAGGATGCAGAAAGTCTCGGAGACATCTGATCAAGTGGATTGCTCATTTCCTCTGAATAGTCGTTACAATCCAGACGCACCCCGAATGACACCATTAACCTGTTTTTTACAAGCTCTTTACTGACTTGAGAAAAAACAGCAAACTTATTGACAGGCAAACGAGACTCGAAATCAATCACATCCACCGCGCCATTCACCACGATTTGATTGTAGGTTGAATTTGTATAAATCGCATTTTCGTAGCCCAGCCCCAGGTTTAATTTCCATCCATTTTCCCGAATGGTGTTTTCCAACCTCACCTTGTTTTCAATTTCTTGAGATCTGTAGTCGAGTATTAGATTCTCGGGTTGTTCAATATTTCCCTGATATTTAACAGCCCTGTTGTTTAAATGATTGCGGCTGACCACAACATTTTGATAACTGTTTGTCCCAAAATGCTTCCAGTTTGCGCCTACAGTATAGTTCCATTGTGTGTTCACAGGTAAGTTTCCCAGAATGTAGTTGTTTCTTCTAATGGCATCTTCGTCTTCCAAACCATCGTTCGCAGAGGTATTCAAAGTGAAGTCGTCCACTGCCCCAAGCCCTATGATGGTGATGCGGTTTTTATCATTAACCTTGATGGTCTGCTTGTATTGAAAATCATTGTAGGTAGGAAGGAAAGGGAGCCCCAGTGATTTGAAGAGCAATTGCAAGTAGGATTGCCTTGCAGATAAAATAAACGTGGACTTGTCACCGATAGGCCCATCGAAGGTGATTCCCGCATCACTTGAGCCGAGCATAAAGGTGCCCTTGATCCCTTCATCATTCCCTTCAATTTGTTTGAACTCCAAGATGGAGCTGAGCGCATTTCCCCTGTTGGCGGGGAAAGCTCCAGCATAAAAATCGACTTCCCGTATGAAATTCACGTTAATCATCCCTACTGGGCCACCTGAAGACCCTTGTGTTGCAAAGTGATTAATGTTTGGAACTTCAATGCCATCGAGATAAAATCTATTTTCATTTGGCGCACCCCCACGCACGATAATGTCATTTCTAAATGAAGCTGACGATGCGACACCAGGAAGAATTTGTATCACATTTGAAATGTCTCTATTTCCACCAGGATTTCGATAGATTTCGGAGGAACTAATCGTTCTCAGACTGACAGGACTTTCTTCTCTTTTGTTAAATGGAGATGCGGTGATCACAACTTGGTCAAGCGTCGTATTTTCTTCCACCAAAGCAAAGTCAAGGGTGGTCGTCCGGACGGAGTTCACGGGCACTTCATAGTTCACCAGTCTCTTAAAACCGATAAATGAGCATGTCACACTGTATGTTCCTGGATCCAGGTTTGTGAGGATGTAATTGCCCTCAATATCTGAAGTGGCGCCAAGTGAGGTGCCCTCAATAAAAATATTTGCAAAAGGAACTGCTTCGTTGTTGATGCTATTGAATACACGGCCTTTTATGGTGCTGGTTTGTCCCCAAACAACCCCAAATAGACATGTAAATATTATTGATGTGATTATTGACTTGACGTTCATCGTTATTTCTGATCAATCTGGTGGTTTTTATAAATATTACGCAATGCATCGTTCAGTTTCGCATACTTAAAACCAAACCCTTGCGCTGTTATTTTGGTTGATGACACGCGACTTCCGGTTAACAATACGACCGCCATTTCCCCCAGCAAGAGGCGAATAAAAAAAGCAGGGATATTGGGTAAGATAACCTTGCGTTTTAAAGCGGCCGCAACTTTTTGAGTGAACGCATTGTTTGTGACATGTTCAGGCGCAACAGCATTGTATGTTCCCCCTTCATCTTGTGTCATCACAAACTTCAACATGCCGCAGAGATCTGCAATATGAATCCACGGAACCCACTGTTTGCCTGTCCCGACTCCGCTTCCCACTCCAAAACGAATGGGGGCAGCTATTTTTTTCAAGGCGCCTCTGTCTCTGTCGAGAACGATCCCAAACCTCACAACGTCAATCTTATTTGCCACATGATTGGATTTGAATGCATGCGCCGCGTGCTCCCAGTCTCGACACACTTCTCCTAAAAAATCATCCGCATTGGGAGAATTCTCAGTGAAGATGTGGTCAGATGTTGTCGCACCATAATATCCAATTGCTGAAGCTGAAATAAACGAGTCTATTTTTTGATTGTTTTTCTGTAACTCACCTAAAATTAACTGCGCGCCATCGACTCGGCTTTTTTTAATCTCCTTTTTTCTTTCAGGGGTCCATCTTTTCTCAGCGATCGGTGATCCAGCCAAATGGATGATGTGATTGACGTCTTTTAACCCCTCAGGGTCGATGTAGCCCAAATTGATATCCCAGCGATACGCATTCTCTTGTGTCACTTCTCTGGTTAAAAACTTGAGGGTATATTCTCCCTCCAGTTCAAGCGCTAAGGATTTCGCCAACATTCCGTGAGCGCCTGTTATGAGGACGACTTCCTTCATATTTTTGCCAATTGAATGAATACGGCATCATATTCTTTAAAGCGATGTTCTCGGATGGGGCGGATTTTAGGGTCGGTGTCAAAATGTAACACAAGACAAGGGCTGATGTCCTTGTATTTTTCAACGAACTCATAGCTTAACAGTTCATTGTTGTAGATGCGTTGTTTGATTTTATTGTGATAGGGATACATTTTATCTAATGTCCTGTTTGGGCTTGAGGCATTCGAAAATCATTAAATTTCCAAAGAGCATCGAGAAGGCATACCCGATATCCTCTATTGGAATTGTCGCAAGCCTGATCCCTAAATTTTCATCATCATTGTACCAAACAATTGGCGCATCGATCATCGAACCGGTGAGAATCCCATTTACAATAAAAAATGGAATAAGAATAATTAAAAACGACAGAAAAAACCGCTGTAACAATTGAAGATAAAAAACAACGCCTAGTGCGAGCGTGATGATTAAAAAAATCGCGTCCACTGCAGTGTATGCTTTCGAAAAATGCGTGCAAAGTAGGATGCATGTCACTGCAATTAAAACAACCGCGATTGTGCGGGTCAGGGTTTCATTCAGAAAAAATTTTGGCGCCAAATGTTTGAGTACAAAATGAGTAAACAAGGAGCAAAAGGGGATTGCAAAAAAGAACATCCATTCTTCTAGGGGCATCATGAATAGCTTCAACCCCAAACAATACGCCTCATTAAACCCCCAGACACCTGCCCTCGTAAATAAAGCATCCCAAATCAAAAAAGCGAAAGCAACTGTTGAAGTAGAGATCAAGAAGTCCTTCCATCTTTTAATGACGTCCAAGTAAAAAACGGTAAATGCCAAAGGGACAGATATGGAACCGATCAGCACGTATAAGTAAACCGGTGTCATCACTTTTGTTTTCTAGGGAAGTATTTTTTCGGGACGTTAAGCATTCCGAAACATTCCCCATCTTCTTTCCCCAAATGTTTGTGGTGCACTTTGTGGGCCTTTCTTAACCCCAAAAAATATCTGTTTTTGGTTTTGTCAAACCACTTGAATCTTCTATGAATGAGTACGTCATGAATAAGAAAGTAGGCAATGCCGTAAAGAAGAATTCCGAGTGCGATGAAAAACTTGTAATTTAACTCAGGGTTCACCCCAAAATAAAACAGTGTAATACTAGGGGCTGCGCCAATTAAGAAGAAGACGTCATTTTTCTCAAATACATTTTGATATTTGGGTTGGTGATGATCTTCATGTAAAAACCACAAAAACCCATGCATGACATATTTGTGATTCAACCAAGTTGACACCTCCATAAGTAAGAATGTTATCACGACAATAACAATGTAAAATAAGACAATCATAAGGATGTATTTGCTCTTATAAAGTAATCCAGGTAATCGGTTTCATCCTCCACTTCTAAGATGTTTCTCAGGATCAGTTTATCCTCTTCGATATGTTCATTGTACCCAAGAAAAGAAGGCGTGTTTTCTTGTGATAACAAACGGACATATCGCAGGTGAATATTTGTACGATGTGTGTCAATTAAACCATTTAATATTGTTTTGTTTTCTTGAAACAACTGAAGCTTTCGCAAAGGGTTTGGTGAATACTCAGCTTGTTTCATGGCGATGGATGTGACATATGCCATGACTGACGCATCTTTGCTTTCATGATATTTGTGAATAAAAGAGATCTCGGACGCTTCATTTTCTAATTGATGATACTCTTGAACGACCTGCTTTATGTCAGGATTAAAGTCAAATGCTAAAAGTAAAATCAAAGAGAACACGGTCATCATACCAAGTTTAGTTTGTGACGTAAATATGATTGTAGAAGAATACTTATTTTTTTTGGGGTTGACACTCTAATTCGATTTTCTTTTAAAACTTTGGCAGGTGTATGCACGATCTTTTTCAGTAAATGAGAGTAGTACTTGTATGCCAAATATACTCCTAATCTAGATTCTTTTGGAAGCTTTAAAACGCCCTCTTTTGCTATTTTAAAATCGTTTTCAATCTCTTCAATAATCAGTTCTTTGTCGGAATCTTTGAAGTTCCTTGGATCGATATTAGGGAAGTAAGTTCGATCTAGTTCTTCGAAGTCTTGTCTTAAATCTCGTAAAAAGTTAACCTTTTGAAACGCTGACCCAAGTTTAATGGCAGATGCTTCTAACTGTCTATATCTAGATTGATCTCCTTTTACGAAGATTTTCAGACACATGAGACCCACAACATCAGCAGATCCATAGATGTATTCATCGATTTCCTCTTTGTTTTTGTAGATCTTCTTAGAGATGTCAGCGCGCATGCTTTTCATGAAAGCTTTGACGAGCGCAATTGAAATATCGTATTTTCTGATGGTGTTTAGAAACGCATGAATGACAGGGTTGGCGCTAATCCCAATCTTGAGTGAAGTCCAAAGTTCTTCTTCAAACCTGTTTAAAACATCCTCTTGTGGGTATCCATCAAAGCTGTCCACAATCTCATCAGCGACGCGAACAAACCCATAGATATTGTAGACATCTTGTCGAATCGACCTGTCAAGCAACCTTACTGCCATGGAAAACGAAGTGCTGTATTTTTTCGTTATAATGCTCGCAGTTTGATTAGATATTTCATCGTATAGCTGCTTCATGATCCTAATATGGAGGTTTTTTTCAACATTGACTAACAAATGTAAGCTTTTGTTATACAAAACACAAATTTTATCATATTTAGTCAGTAATTAGGTTGTCGAATCCACTGTAAAAAGTGGTGAATGGAATGATGTCTTCTAATATCGGCTTCCTCATCAGCCCGAATGTCGGAGTCATTATCCTGTATGCTGTTTTAACACTTAACGATTCGCCAACTTCAGTCCAGGCAAAATATACAGTATCGTTTTTCATTGTCATTTTTGGGAAACCACTTGACCTTGATTCGCTTGACTGTGAAACAATGAAAGGTGTCTCTAATGTTCCGTCAAGCTTTACACGGCATGCTTTTATCGATGCTTGCCCCAATGCGGTTTCGAGCCAACTGATTAATGCCGATCCATCTTCTAAGACAATCAGATCAACCCTTCCGGAAGGATTGCTATCGCTAATTATAATCGCATCTTCAAAGGTTTTTCCGTCATTTGTAGAAAAGGCAACTTTGATTTTTGGGACGCCACCGGCCTCTGTAAACCAAGCAACTGCAGCGACATCTCCTTTAACATCAATGGCTGGACCATTGACTGGACAGCCATTGATTTTCCAATTGTCATTGAAGACAGATTGAGGCTCGGTCCATTTTCCATTGATTAATCGAACCACCGAAATATCTCTTATTTCTTTTTCAGTGCGATCTCTGTATACGAGAATTGGCCCCGTTGAAACAAGCGCCGCATCTGTTTGGCAGCAGCTACAAACACGATTGTCAATCAGAAGTTCCTCAGACACTTTTCCGTTTTTATCGATGACGGCACTTCGTAAGGTCATTTCATTTGAAGGGACGGTGTCAGATTCTTGAATCAAGGCGTAATTCCTTCCGTCCAGCCAAACGGCCAGGACTTCATCTTTGTAGGGCACCATACTTACAAATCCATGCTCGGTAAGGGTGCTGTCTTTATGAGGAGATATGGGGTTACTCCAGGATCTTCCCTTGTCGTTCGAGATGGAAACCTTCACATCATACGCATATGTATCTTCTCCGCACTGAACGAGAAAGTGAGAGGCGATTGATTCCTGCCCAAACGTAGACATAGAAGGGAAATCGGCCCAGTTTACAAACCAACTGTCTCCTTGAGAGATTTTCTTTTTTTGTGACCAAACATCGTGGCTAATGGTGGAATAATACAAAGATGTGTTGTGATCTTCAGACGTTTCTACCCAACTCAAATAAACGGTATCATCACTCCCGACATGTAAATTTGGCTCTGAACTGTTCACCCCAGAGGGGGATTTCATTGATTCAAAACACAACTTGTCATCTGTTGTTGGGTGATGTGAACAGCTAATAAAGCAGGCGCTTTCAAGAATAAGAATGACTCGTAATATTCGGCAGTAAGTCATCTCCTTATTTAATTTTTCGCCTTCGCTTTAATTTCCACAACAGCAATGTTTTCTTTTTCGAATAATGCGCGCGAGTCCGCAATAAACACCTTCATCTTTTCTTTTGAATCGGTGTCTAAATCATAAAAATCATTGGACTCAAATTCTGAGCATGGCAAAATTTCATACATTGTTTTGCCATCAATGAGAGGTCTACTGACCCATGTTAAATAATATCCGGAATTAGATAATGTAACGTTATCCTTGTTTTTGCGAAGGGTTAATTTCAGCATCGCTCCTCCATCTCTTTTTCGTGTGCGTTGGTTAGACACAAAATTACCCAAGGAATAAGCAATGAAATTCTCCTTTTCGCCATCTTTGGCTTGACTATATTCCATTTTTTGAAGGACGTGGGGATGTGACCCCACAATAATATCCACTCCATTTCGAAAAAGAACTTCAGCAATTTCTATCTGCTTTTTTGACGGTTGAGATTGATACTCAGGCCCCCAATGAATCATGACAATTAGTTTATCTAAGGAATCAGCCTTGCTTTTTCTGATGTCAGACAACATTGTTAATGTATCTATTCGATTTACCATCGTGGGTTTCGGGGTGGGTAAGCCGTTTGTACCATACGTGTAATTCAGAAGCCCTACTCGAATATTGTTTTTATCTAAGATCAAAAGATTATTGCGATTTCTTTCTGCGGCATCTTTAAAGGTTCCAGTATGAGGTATTTCCAAGGAGTCCAAAACATGGATTGTTCTTAATAGCCCTTTTTTTGCTCTGTCGCAGGAATGATTGTTCGCAGTAACCAAGACATCTATTCCATTTTTTTTACACGCAACAGCTAGCGCGTCAGGTGATGAAAACTGAGGATACCCTGCATATGGCGCCCCAGCCAATGTCACCTCTAAATTAGCGATGGCAAAATCAGCAGTTTTGATGATATGAGATACTTTGCGAAAGACACCCTCGTAATTGTACGCACCTTTTTCAGGATTAAATGCGGATGCTATTTGAGGGTCATGTCCCATAATATCTCCCATAAAAATGAATGACAAAGAATCCTCTTGTGGAACATCTTGCGCGAAGAGACTAAAGGATGAAAGTATTATTATAATTGGGAGAAAGATGTTTTTCATAGTCATTTTTTTGGTTGCTTTCGACACATTTCCATGATGTGAAATTTTTGCTCTTTTCTTTCATTTGAAACTACACTACTTGACATTTTTAAAATAATTGTACAAGAATCGTTGGTGTTATTTACACGGCAGCATGAGCGCGGAATTCATACATGAACAAAAAAAAAGCCTGTCGATGAAGACAAGCTTTTTAATAATTATAGTTAGGTAATATTATAATACTCTAACATTTACCGCGTTTAGTCCTTTTTGACCTTCTTCAACGTCAAAGCTCACATTGTCTCCTTCTGCGATTTCATCGGTTAATGTACTCTGGTGAACAAAGACATCCTTCCCTCCGTCGTCTGGAGTGATAAAACCGAAACCTTTTGCGTTATTAAAAAACTTTACTGTACCGTTACTCATGATTAAAAAATTTATTGAAGGTCAAATATAAGTCTTTTTTAGGACAATGGGTATAACATTCAACTAATTATGGCGAAAAATACTGCAGGCCATCGCTAAGCATCCTTTTGCTCCTGACCTTATGTATCGACAAGCCCTTTTTTATATGTTTCAAGAGCTCTTGCCCTTGCAGATTTGTGATCAACCATTGGCGAAGGATAATCCAATGTATCTAATTCTGGGATCCATTTTTTGAGGTAGACTCTTTCAGCGTCAAATTTCTTGACTTGTTCAGTGGGGTTGAATATCCTGAAGTATGGCGCGGAATCGCACCCTGTACCTGCCGACCATTGCCAATTGCCATTGTTGGAAGAGAGTTCAAAATCCAAAAGTTGTTTTGCAAAGTAGGCTTCACCCCACTTCCAATCAATCAACAAATGCTTGCATAGAAATCCAGCGACAACCATCCGTACCCGATTGTGCATATATCCTGTCGTATTCAATTCACGCATCCCGGCATCTACAATGGGATAGCCTGTTTGACCAGCTTTCCATTTTTCAAATTCCTGTGGGTTGTTGCGCCATTGCACGCCGTCATATTTCCGCTTAAAATTATTGCTCACAACTTCGGGAAAGTGATAAAGGATTTGCATGAAGAATTCTCTCCAAATCAACTCACTCAAAAATGTTTTATTATTCGTGATATTAAGAATGACCTTGCGGATGCTTACCGTACCAAACCTCAGGTGAGGAGATAAATAGCTTGTTTGATTTTTGGCGGGAAAATTTCGCGCCGTTTCGTAATCGTCAAGTTTGTCTAGCTGGTAGTTTAAGACTTTTATTGACGACCGTGTAAAATCCAATTCTGACATTTCAGGAAAAGGCATCTCGAATTTTAAGAAATTCGAATTTGAATGTGGTGTATAGTCTTGCAAGGATTCCGAAGCAAACCGCTCTAGCCATTTGTTTTTGTAGGGCGTGAAAACGGTATAGGGTGTTTTATCTCCTTTTAGAACCTCTCCTTTCGCAAAGATGACTTGATCCTTAAACAAATTCAATTGGATCTCATTTTGATGAAGAAGTTGCGCCACTTCTTGATCTCGTTTTATGGCATAAGGTTCATAATCTTCGTTCGCGTATACTGACTTGACATTGTATTTATTCAAAAGGGTATGCCAAACAGCAATTGGATCTCCTTTAGTGCAATAAATACAACTCGATCTCTCACCCAGTTGAATTGACAGTTTATTTAGGGTGTCGTATATAAATGTAATTCGGGCATCATCCTTATCTAATTCATCAGTAAGCTCACTGTCAAAAATGAACACCGGCAATACAGGAAAGGGACTATGAAGTGCTTCAAAGAGCCCGCGGTTATCTTCTATTCGCAGATCCCTTCTGAACCAAAATACTGAAACGGCTTCTTTTTTCATGCATCTAATAAATAAAACATTGGACGAGGTCGGTTATTTTTTCTTCCGCTTCTTTTTTAGGTTTTGAATTTTATCTCCTCGTCTAATCGGCTTTTTGTATCTCTCCTTGACGGACTCATTGTAGCTTTTTTTCGCGACTCTCTTTCTGCTGTTCTTGGCGGATTTTTCATGAACAGAGGCCCCTCCAGTCTTTAGAACAGGCTTTTGATCATACAATTCATCAGGGTCAATCGGTTTGTGTTTCTCCTCTGGGGTAAGCTGACTCGACCGTTTCACGCCCTCAGGCCATTCATGTAATGGGATGGCGTAATCCATCAATGCTTCAATGGCACCTTTCAACTCGGTCTCTTTTTCATTGAAAAAGAGAATGGAATTCCCCTCTTGTCCTGCCCGGCCAGTTCTTCCAATGCGATGGATATAGTTTTCAGGATAAAAGGGCGTATCAAAACTGATGACAGTGCTCACTTTATTCAGATCAATTCCACGAGAAATCACATCCGTCGCAATCAGAATCCGACTTGTTCCGTTGTCGAATTTTTCGATTGACTTCGTGCGGTAATTTTGCTCTTTCCTAGCGTGAATAATAGAAACTTCGGATTCAAAGTTTAATTTTTCAGCAAGCCGATCCGCATTCACTTTGGTAGATACAAAAATCAAGACTTTGCTGTATTTCTCGCGGTCTTCTAACAAATGGTTGAGCAAGTTCGTCTTTGAATAAAAATTAGGTACCGCATAAGATTCCTGACGAATTGTCTCCAAAGGTGTCCCGCTGATAGAGATGGTTTTCTTTACCGGATTGACAAGAAAATCATCGATTAATTCATCCACATAAGTCGTCATTGTTGCAGAAAAGAGAATGTTTTGTCGTTTGACAGGAAGGTGTTCGAAGATATTGTTTAGCTGAGTTTTAAAGCCAAAATCGAGCATAATATCGACTTCGTCAATCACCAGTTTTTTGATTGATTTAAGTCTTAACACATTCGCATGAACCAGGTCATAGAATCTTCGGGGTGTCCCGACTACGATGTCTTGTCCCTCCAGAATACCTTTCTTTTGGGCGGTGATGTTATTTGTTCCACCGTACACTCCTAACGCTCGAATACTAATGTATGGTGTGAGTTTTTCAATTTCCTTGACGATTTGAATCACGAGTTCACGTGTCGGAACAAGGATGATGATTCTTGGGTGTGGTTTTTCGGAAAATTTCAGGTCTTGTATCAGCGGAAGTAAATATGCGATTGTCTTTCCGGTTCCGGTTTGCGCAATTCCCACAAAATCAAAGCCACCGAGAATGGGTGAGTAGGATTCTTGTTGGATGGGCGTTGGATTCACAAAACCTAAATCTGCAAGCGCATTCTTTAATTGCTTTTTAAGTTTTAAATCCTCGAATGTCTTCATTGTAAAAAGTAATAGCGATAACGCTGAGCCCTAAGCCATTCTATAGATCACAATGCATCGCGCCAGTAGAGGTTATGCTTGTTTTATTTGTCTTTGTTTTTATCCGGACTAATGACTGCGTATCCAAATCCAAAACCGAACAATAAGGTAATTAATCCAGCAAAATAGGGTATTAAATCAATCATTTTTATTAATTAAATGTAAATAAATCCCAAAACATAATATCGATGGCACCCATAGTCCCATGAAAGTAGCCTCTACTTTTTCTCCACTAAAATATAAAACTTCAGAAAAAATAAGCGATAGTATCGCAGCTGTAAAAAGCAACTTGTCAGTTACGTTAAATTTTTTAAACATTTTTATTTATGATTATCTCACGCATTTTATTGGCCATGTCATGTGCCCCGTTTTTGTATGGTATCTGGACTCCAACTTGATATTCAAATGTACACTTTTTTGACCGTGAAGTGGACTTATAATTTCGCTTTACTTTTTTATAAATTCAGCACAAAAAAATCACATTAATTTCACACTCATCTTGATTTATTTTAATTCAATCTTATCTAAAACGAGTTTAAATTTTTCGGTCTTTTTGTTCCCAATCAAAAATGTAATGCCCTCAAAAGACATGTCCGAAAAATTGGGCCCATCAAGTCTCCTTCCGCGAAAAGAAGGGTACATGTCCTTCAATTGGATTTCAATTTCTTCCCATTCTCCTGATGTTGAAAAGGGAATGATGTAAGAATAATAGTCTCCACTGTTTGACTTTATTCGAAATTGATAATCTTTTCCGTCGCCTAGGAGTGTGATGTTAACCTGTGTTTTTCCCTCGAGAAGTATTTTCCCACAGTCATAGCGTAGAGAAGAGAATCCACCATTGTTTTCTAAAGATATATCTCCTTCGAATACACCATGGCCTTCATCATTTAGTCTAAAGTTGCCAGAAGATCGACCGCCCATAACAACATCATCTACGATGATCCATTTTCGAACATCTGATTTGATATTGAAGTCAAATATTATTGGGAATGTGATAAAAGAAGATAGCATCAATGAGAACATTAATTTTTGTAGCATTGTCAGTTATTTACAACAGTTTTTGTAAAGGTAATAGCATGTATCGTTAAAGATTGCATCAGAAATATTCTTTGTTTTTCTGTCCTCAAGTCGTTCCGTTTTTGTTTCTGGAAAAGGCGTGAAATTCATAGGTGCTTAGGCATTGCTTAAACATTTCAGGCCATCATAAACCACAATACCCACCGCGTTGGCTAAGTTTAAGCTTCTTACATGGTCGCTGTAAATGGGAATTTTATAAAGGTTATCTGCGTTTTCAGCAGTGATCGTTTTCGGCAAACCCACAGACTCTTTGCCAAACACCAGAAACATATTGTCTTTGTATTCGATAGAACTATAATCCTTCTCTCCGTAGCTGGAAAGGTAGACCATGTTTTCATTCTTATTTGTCGCGTAAAACGCCTCGATGTCCTCATAAATATGCACCTCAAGGTGTTTCCAATAATCCAATCCAGCTCTTTTCAGCCTTGCGTCATTTATTTCAAATCCAAATGGTTTGACCAGATGTAACACCGATCCAGAGGCCAAACTAAGACGACCGATATTGCCAGTATTCATCGGTATTTCTGGCTCTATAAGCACAATATTAAATCCCATTTAATTCGATTGTTCTTTGATTCTTGCGAATGTTCAAGGTAGACATCCTTTCGAATGGCTACAAGTTTCGGCGCTGCGGTAAAAATGAACTTACCACCAGACAATAAAAAATGCGGTATATGAATCATCTTGTTTCTGCCAACACAAAGGAGATTGCTGTTTGTGAACGATGGCGTGAAGGTCTTTTTCTACACCTGCAAAGTCAGTCCATATTTCGTTTTTACAAGGCTCCATTCCCCACTCCTTTTTTGAAGGCAAATGATATTCATTTGAGGCATGATCCCAGTCCGTAAATGCCTCTAGATTTAAATAATATCCCTGAATGGCCTTTTTATAAATGGGGCTGAACTCTCCCTTGTAATTATAAGGGATAAACAGTGAAACAAACAAGCATATTGCCTGAGAAACATCCCCAATATTGAGATCGCTCAATGTCGCTACAGCACATTTTTCGTAAAGCAAAGGCAATTGTTTTTGTTTTAATTTATCCAATTTTTCGCGCAAAGAATCGTTCCTATTGGGTCCAATCCAATTGTGCATAGGTTCAGAAGAAATGCTTGGGTCAAACAGATAAAATTTATATGCCAATTCAAGATGAATCACTTGTTTCGTGGTAATTTCTTCAATAATAAAATCAATTTCACCGATGGTTTTTTTCTCTTCAATCAGCTGAATGTTTTCATAAAGCACATTGTAATTGGCGGATAATTTGATCAATTCAGAAACGATCTTTTCCACCAAATGTCCCAATCTTATATTTGTGGGCAAGGCAAAGTCCAGCTCTTCTTGTAGGTGTAGTTTGGACAGATGAAAACTTGGCAAGCCAGTCGTATTGAGGTCGAGACAATTCGCATTTAATATTGAATCAATCCTTGACTTCGTATTCATTTTGAGTCTTGGCGCGTTGTTTTATTCATCCCCCAGGCCATCACTTTGACTCCGCTCGAATACCTCATTTTATGTGGATCATTTTTAAGCAGCGTGTCAAAGCGTGGATAATTGACCTTGATTTTTGTTAAATCAATCTCTTGAATAGGCCACTCCAAATGGTGGATGTCAAATTCGTTCATCGAGTCTTCTGAATCTTGGAATAGCGCATAGCGTTCAGTCAGCCACTTGTCCAAAGCTGTTTTTTTCGACACGACGCCCCCCACTTTATATTCGACTTCTAAGCGGTCATTGAATTCCGAGTTCCAAGATTCAAATTTGTTTGGAGATCGTTTCATTTTTGAAAAACGATAGGGAAGTTCGGAAATCCCTTTTGCAATTTTGCAAGACAATTTCGTCCCCCCTTCAATGCTTAAAAAATAAACGCCAGTTTTATTATTTGATCTTATATACGTCCGAATATTTATTTCGTCAAAGTTGGAAATCGGGGCAAATGAAGGGAGATTTTTCGGCCTAATTTTTTCCATTGTAAATGCCACAACGGACACCCAAGGTTTTCCTTCAAAGAGGTCAATGTCCAATTCTTTTGGCACAAATTTTTTCAAGTCTTCTAAATCGACCTCCCAATGCAGAAAGATTGAATGGTTCCATTCTTGATAATACTTCCAGTTTTCAGCAGGTATTTCCCAAGGCCGGTGATCTCTTTTATTTAAGATTTCTCGAATTGTCATTTTGCAAAGTGGATTTTTTCAAATAGCGACATCTTGTCACCATCCGACCTTACCCCCTAAAGTACTATAGTTTTATTTTAGAAAATCCGCCGTCGACATGAATAATCTGACCTGTTATCCAAGACGATTTGGGAGTCAGAAGAAATAAAGCAGCTTCTGCAATATCTGTGGCTTCGCCAATTTTTTTCAATGGATTTTTTTCAGCCTGCAGATTTATTTTTTCTGGGGTATTCAAAAATCTATTTGCCAAATTTGTATTTGTGAGTGATGGAGCGACGGCATTGACTCTTATTTTCGGGGAGAATTCGGCAGCCAAAGATCGGGTTAAACCTTCAATGGCTCCTTTAGATATCGCCACTTGAGAATGAAAACTAAACCCAGACTGAACAGCTATGGTTGAAAAAAGCAGGATTGACGCATCATTGCTTTTCTTGAGTTTCGGCAAAAGCTGCTTAATGATCTTTGTCGCACCTAAAACCTGTAGCTTAATGTCTTCCAGGAAATCATCTTCAGAAAAGCGATGAAATGGTTTGAGGTTAATACTGCCTGGACAGTATGCCAAACCATGAATTTCTTCGGGCAAATTGTCAAGGTCTAAATTGTCTGACGTGACATCCAACTTCACATAATTGACGGACGGTCTGCTCTCAACTGCATTCATGTTGTAGGTGGCCGTGACATTTGCCCCTTGAGCCGCTAGGAGGTTTACCACTTCCTTTCCGATTCCAGAGGATCCTCCGATGACAATATAATTTCTCATAAGCTTACTTCATAAAGTTTTCACAACGTTTTGAATATTTCATTTCTTTTCCAGAGTGTATTTACACTTCGTATTTGTGCGGAGCCAGAGCGTTGTTTTTTTCATGAATTAAATCATTGATGGCATCCCAAAGCGCAATTCTTTTCTCTAATGCCTGCTTGGCCACTTTGAGTGTTTCTTCCCACTTCTGATCGTCATTTCCACAAAGTTCAGACACCATTTTAAGCGACAAAGGTCCGTGTTCGTCGCCATCTAATTCAATGTGGCGCTGAAGATAATAGGACAGTTTGTGATGCGCTTTGTTCTCAGCATCAGATTTATTGAGAATCTCAATGAACATGTCTGGAATCACATCTTCGCGGCCAAATGTAAATGCAGAAGCCACAAGGTGAGGCTTATTCGTGTCAATGATGGAAAATGAAAACTTCACGAAATCGGCGACCCTCTGATCGATGTTGACCGCATTCAATGCATCATGAACCGAATTCCCCGCTGCGATGAGTTCTATAAAATTATTAATTTCATGCGTGTTCGCTTTTGTTTGGGACATGGCATCCAAATACATTTCAAAATGACTTTGAGGTTCTCCTTCTTCGTTAAGGTCACTTTCTTCTCCGTGCACAATTTCATTGATGAATCTTGATAAAACAGGATTTTTTGGAGGCGTCCAGATGGCGGTCACGTTCGTCAGATTTATCTGAAGACATTTTAAAAGTGACATGAAATCCCAAACGGCAAATACGTGGTTCTCCATGAATATTTTCACATCATCAATCCCAGATAAATTTTCATAAAGTTTGTGGTTTTGCAATTGAGCTCTAAATTCAGAAATCTCACGCTCGATATGTTCGATTCTATTCATCATTTTTAGTTGCTTTACTAGATATTCTGATATTGACTTTGACCATTTTTAGTGAATAGAGTCTTCGTCCAACATCTCCAAATAAATGTCTTCAACATGCTCTCGCGCCCAAGTCATTTTTCTTAAAAACGCGAGACTAGACTTCATTGTAGGGTTGTAAATAAAACAGCGAATATTGACACGGTCAGCCAAATATTCCCACCCATAATGATCTACCAGACGCTCTAAAACCTGGACCAGTTTCACACCATGCAACGGATTATTTAGTTGTTCTTCAGTTGCTTGTTTTCGGTTTTTTCTGGCTGGCGTCTCTTCGTTTAGTTCTTCATTCGTCTTGGCTCTAAACCCACCAACTGAAACCTTGTCGGATTTATTCCGACTGTCATTGGCCTCGTTTTTGTGACTTGTGTCCATGGTGTGATATCCTTTTTTATTTTCGTTTTGTTTACGAAATAATTCCAAGTAAAGATAGCTTTATAGTCATATTTATACTCATTCTTCGAGTGACTTTTATTTGTAATTTATGTGAATTTAACAGCAGATTTATTTTACCTCGAAACCACATTTTTAAATTGAACATGAGAACCACAGTTTTTAATCTGAGGACTCACTTCACAAAGCATCTTAAAAAGCCAATAATCTTTTGCTTTTAAGACACTTGCTTATAGATTTGTCCCCTTAGAATGTTTCAGAACTATAAAAATATAACGGGCCGTTTTTTTATTGCACTTTGGGCAATCACCCAATTCCTTCAATTTGGTCACGAAGCAACCCACCACATGCAGGCTGACCCTCACGAGGGATGCCATCACTCTCATCACAAAGAAGTCAAAAAGTGTGACAATTCAATAGGCTTTTTCACATCTGTCGATGACTGTATAATTTGTGATTTCGAATGGTTCAATTCGCATGAAATCCTCGCGCAACCTAGCCTCGAGAAACATCAGATAACATTTCCCCCAATTAAGATAGGAAATCAATCACAGTCATTGGCTGAGAATTGGATTTCTAGTTCGGTCATTCCTAGGCCTCCCCCAGTGAAGAGTTAACCCTCACGGTTCAATTCTTCATTTCCTATTTTTATTCATGATCTACCCCAAATCAGCTTGGATCATGGCTGCATTTATTGTGCTTGTATCAAATACCATACAAGCTCAGTCTTCGGTGAGCGGCCATGTCTATGATGCTGAGAAAACATCTCCTTTGAGTGATGCCCTTGTTCAGGCATGGCCTTGTGGTGCCATTTTGTCTACGGACTCTTATGGAACGTTCAATGTCGAATGTGCCACTGAGCTAGACTCACTCAAGGTGAGTTCTTTTGGGTTCACAACCGTCACCATTGTGCTTGATGGGAATTCTGTCATCGATGTTTCACTGACCCCCTTGCACGTTGAGGTCAAACCAATCACCATCACAGGAGAAATTGATCAATCCGTGATTCGCATTGTACCAACGTCAGATTTGATGCACACTCTAGATAGAACTCCAGGTATAAGGAGTTTAGACCTTGGGGCTGGACTTATCCAGCCTGTTCTGAGAGGTTTAATGGGGTCGCGCATTGCAATCTTAGATGGAGGCGTTCCAATCGTGGGGGGGCGATGGGGTCAGGACCATGGAGTTTTAGTCGATCCAGACCTTTATGAGGGCATCGAATGGGTCCCTGGCGGTGGCCATGTGTGGCTTGGCCCGAATGCAGTAGGAGGTGGTGTAAAATTCTCCTCAATTTATTTGCTTGGAGAAAGTGGTTCGAGAACTCAATATGGAACAAATTATAGGATAGGAGATAACAGATCTAAGGTGTATGTCTTGAGTCGGTTGAGAAATAAAAACATGCAATTTCACGTTGGTTTTTCCGCGTCGATATTTGGCGATAGAAACGTTCCCCAAAATACATTTGAGTATATCAGCAGAACGTACGAAATAGCCGAAGGCCGACTCCCTAATACCGGAGGGACCGCTTATCATGGATTGGCGGGGTTTATATACTCGACAGAGGGGTTAGGACAAATATCATTGGACATCAGGTGGTCGAATATCCAACAAGGCCTTTTCCCAGGAATTGTAGGTATACCTTCCCAACGCGACCTTATGGGTGATGGCAATATCTATTCAGTAGATCTGCCGAATCAGCATGCAAGTCGCTGGCTGGTATCAAGTAAATGGATGAAACAAGGGGACTTTAAAAGAACGTTTCTTTTTTCGCTTTCTGGAAACGAAAGAATAGAAAATGCCCCACCTCATGCGCATGGATATGGACCAAAACCAAAGACTGATTTGAGTCTATCTCTTCATGAATATCACTTATTTGCTGAGAGCAAATGGGAGGGCGACCGTGGTGCGTTTGGCTTTCAAGCAGAACTTCTACGTGGGAAGACTGATGGGTGGGAATTTTTACTCCCCAACCATTACCGCGACCGAGTGTCAGCAGTTGCAGATTACACATTTAATTCGGGGTCTTTCGGAGCGCGAATGGATATGATCAGCACAGGCAATGAAAGCTATTCGGAACCGCTTTACGCCATCAATAATGAAGTTATAGGCGAAGACATCAGAGCCACCGCACTTAACAATGTAACGCCAAGTTGGGCATTCAGTTGGTTCCAGCCAATTGATCTAGAAAAGATTAAAATGTCTTTTACTGCTTCAGCATACACTAGAGTACCAAGCAATTACGCTCTAGCAGCAAATGGAATTCATCATGGAACTTTCAGATTTGAGCAAGGAAATCCAAACCTCAAACCTGAGACTGCATTTGAGGTGCGAGCGTCAGGAAGCTCATCCTCTGAAAAGTTTAACATTGATATCCAATCATTTGCTTCACTACACAAAGGATTCATCCACATCACGCCTACTGCAAGCTTTGCGCCAATCGCCCATTCAGGACAAATATATTCCTTCAAGGCGACGGATGCATTTAGAACCGGTTTGGAGGTAAAGATGAATCTACAAATCGGTCGGGGTAAACTTGCGACCACGTCTTCGGTTTTGGGCCAATGGGCTCTAGAAACCGGACTTGGCCTGCCTTTTACTTCGCCCGTTGACATCATAAACTCTTACGCCCATCCAATAGCCGACAAGCTGTCAATCACTTTGAGTCACAGAGCAATTGCTCCATCGTATTTAGTTGCGAGAAACGAGGACTTTACAAATGGCACTTCTCTATTCGGTATGGGACTAACATTGAAGATGAATAAAAGCGTGCTTCGCTTAGAAGCAGACAACCTTTTCAACAAGAATTGGCTTGATCACATAAGCGCCTACCGAACCTTGGGATTAGTAGCTCAAGGCCGGTGGGTGTCATTCTCATGGTCATACGACCTAAATTTATTTAATAAAAACTAAAATGAAAAATCTAACAATTTTATTTGCCACAGCGGCAATGATAACGCTATTCTCATGTGGGACTTCAGATATAGACCCACCGACAATATGCACTGAAAACGTTGAAAATGGCATCAGTACCCTTGACGAAGTTGATGCGGATGCTGGCACAACAGTTACCCTTCTTGAATCTTTTTGTGATGATGAAGGTTTGGGTGAATTAAGATGGGATATTCACTCTGCTGAGGGACATTCTCATGAGGGAGAAGAAGAAGAAGGATTTGTACTTCACTCAGGAACCGATTGGTCAGTCCTTGAAATTCAGGACTTATCAGGATCCAATGCTGAGGGACAAATTTCTTTTGACATTCCCAATACTGCAAGAGGTGTCTGGGATGTTGTGGTGTCGTTTTCAGATGCAGAAGGAAACGCTGCAACAGATATGGTGACGCCTTTGCATGTAGAAAATGATTTCATCCCCTTATTCACATTGACAGATGTCAATGGGGTAGATCCTGCGACATGGACAGATGAACAAGTCTGGAGTGCGGGTTCAACGGTCACTTTAACTGGAACAGTTGAAGATTCTGATGGAATAGCTGATGCAGAAATTCTTTTAATAAGAGAGTCTGATGAAACTGAAATATGGTCAACAGAAATTGCAGTTTCTAGTGAGACGTCCATTGATTTTTCTATTGAAATGATGGTCCCTTCAGATGCAATTTCAGGAGAATACCATTTAGAAATGGAGGCTGAAGATGGTGCCGGAAATGCGATGCATACGGGATTCCATTTGGAAGTAGAATAACACAAATTTGATGAGTTTTCTTAATAAGGCCCGTGTATACGGGCCTTATTTTTTTGCCCATAAGTCAACGCTGAAGCGCTATGACCTGTTGATTCCTCAAGACCTGTTTTCAGGTTTTCCCCAACCACAACCTGGGTCATAGATCAATATCTTTAACGATGCTGTGTTCACCTTATTCTGTCCACAAACTTCCTATTGAATAGGTTTTTGCTTTCCCACTTATGATAACGCGGTTTTTTTTATTTTCACATAGCAATGTTCCAAACCGATTGGAAATTTGTGTTGCATGTAAGGTATTTTTTCCAAGTCTTAATGACCAAAAAGGGACCAGTGAACAATGTGCAGAACCTGTTACTGGATCTTCTAAAATCGATGCTTGTGGTGTAAAAAATCGCGATACAAAGTCACAGTTTTCACCTTTTGATGTGACAATTACGCCTCCTGGGTCAAGATTTATTTGATCAAATAGTTGTCGGTTCATCTTGAGATTTTTAATGTCTTGCGCTTGTGTGTATACCAATACATAGTCTCTCGATTTATAAACTTCTGTCGGTTGTATGCTCAATGCGGATTTAATTTTATCAGGCAATTCTGCCCGCACAGGCATACGTGAAGGAAGGTCCAAAGCGTATAAATCGCCTTTTACACACACAGTCAAATCACCACTCAATGTTTCAAAACATATTCTGTCTTTGGGATATTTTAAAATGGATTTCAGACAATGAGCAGTTGCAAGCGTTGCGTGTCCACACAAGTCCATTTCAATTTCTGGTGTAAACCATCGCAATTGTATTTTATCGCCTTTGTCCACAAAAAACGCCGTTTCTGCAACAGCATTTTCTTTTGTTATTTTTAAAAGGAGCGCATCAGGCAACCAGTCGTTTAATGGAATAACACAGGCTGGATTTCCACCAAAGACCTTATCAGTAAACGCATCTATTTGATATAGATCCAGTTTCATTTTTCTTTGGTGAATGTTATATACTTCAAATCACAATCTTTAATGTGGTGGAATTGGTTCATGGCATTTCCGTAGTTCTGTATAGGAAATTCATCATCATTGACTTGTGCTTCTATGGTATAGCTTTCAGATTCAGAACTCAAGTTTGTAAAGCGAAAATAGACACCGTTGTGAACGGTATCAATTTTGAGATTTCCTGAGCTTTTTAAAGTTTTGGTCGTTATTCGGTATGTGTACATAAGCTCACTCTTCTCTATTGAAATTTTAATATCACAGGCTTCATCTTGCGACATATAGATTCCGAGATATTTATCTGTTTCATTGCGCTCGAGCTTGTCACTTTTCTTTTTAAAGTGAGTTACAATCAATTCCCTGTTAGTGTCTTGATGATCCTTTGGATGGTCATCACAAGCCACCAAACCAATAATTACGAAAATGGGGATAATGTGTTTCATTTTTCATATGCGTTCTAATTACGTCTAGCATTCCATCTATGGGGTCTATGTATCCCGAAGGTTTCTGCGCACGACACACATGTTAATACTTAGATTTTTATTTTAAATGTTTCAAATCAGCGGGTTGATATAAAATCACCTTGTCATTTTGAGTGACTTCCAAATTGAAAGGAGGGGTTTCGTCAGTTCCCAGAATATTTACGTAAATCGTATAGCGATACTCTCCATTTGTAAATGTGAAATAGTGATTTCCTCCGCTTCCGTCTGGAGTCCATTCTCCATTGTTAAGGACTAAATCAGGTTTGTTTGATATATTAGAGTCTTTTGACCAAGATGCATATCGATATTTTTGGTTTTCTAAAAGATCAATTCGTACAATGAACTTATCCGTCTCAACAGTATGTATAGGTTTTTTAAATTCCTTCAGTTCGGCATAGAGCAAACTTTTCTCGTCCTCAATCCATTTTTCTTTAAGAGCCTTTTCTTTGTCAGAAGTATGGTTGGTCGTTATAAATCGGCCATCGTAATCTAACCACACAATACCATCTTTAAGCATAATTCCTCTCCATCCAACATCAGACCAATCTTCTTTAATGTTAGAGTTTGCAACCAATGTAGTTAAACGATCATCAAATATTTCTGAATAGCGATTCTTTAGTTCTTGTTTATTGCTTATTGGAGGTATTGGATAAGGTCGTTGAATGGGGTAGGATAAGATTGAATCAAGCTTATCAATATCAGTGTTCTTTATACAGTCCACAAAGTACTGCACCACATCTTCATATTCGGTTTTCGATAACTGCGAGTACCCTTCAGTCAGGCTGAAAATTAAAAACAGAACGGTTAATATTATTTTAGTCATTTTCTTAATGTATGCGAACGGCTAGGCTAAACGCAGGTGACGCGTATAGCGACAATTGACGTTTTAGTCTTTGTTAGTGGCTGTATTTTTTTTCATTATTTCAAATCTATCGAACGTTAAAAGCAAGCTGCTTTTTTCCAAAATGTATAAAAAAACAATATAGTATATGAACACTTCTTCAAACTCTGAAACATTTGAATTTAAAGAGTTAATGTCATTGTTTTTTAAAAATTCATCTATATAAAGCGCTGCTCTATTTATAAAAGTCATCGACATTATTGTATAAATGAAATAGTGTTGTGGTACAATGTAATTTAAATATTTATTGCGATAATTTAACCTTTTCAAGACAATAGGAATAACAACGATTAATCCCAATGATATATAAGCAAGTAATTTTATGTAATGTAACAAGTTGCCCTGATTGTGAATATTCCTAATTGAATTTTTATGTGAAAATTCAATTGAGATTTGTTCATTTGATTTTCCTATGAAATAATCATAGTAATGAAGTCCATAGTCGATCTCTTCCAGGAAAATCAAAATTGAACCGACGAGTATTAGAGCGAAAACAAGTTTAATTGATTTTGTTTTTGCCTTTGTCAATTTTTTAAAAGAAACAAAAATTATAGCAAGTATAATTATGAGCTGAATGTTTTCAATAAGACCAAATTCTCTGTTGTATTCTGGTGCAATAAGATGCGACATACCTAAAGTGTCAAAAAAATAGATATACATACATATCCCAACAACGAAACTCGGGGAAATCCAATGTATAATATGTTCTTTTAAGCTATTCATACATAGTTAAAATTTATGCATCGTTTATTCTTTAATTGCCACTAACGTTTTGTGCAAGATTAGTTGCGTGATTTAAGCACTAAATTTTGCAAATAAATCACAGATAGAAAGTCCGCGAGGGCTTTCGTAAGTATGCTATAACTAGCAATTAATTTTATACGGTGTTAGGCAAAGTATTTTTTTCATATTTATTATGGATTATTAGTATTGCTAATCCAAACAGGACAGCTACTACAATTAAAATTGTACTAATTAATCCGCTTACTCCGAATGACATACGAATTAAAATCGTTGAAACTACAAATCCGGAATTTCTAATTATTTTGTGAAATTTATCTGTGTAAAAGAAGGAAATTAACAGAAGAACGACATCCACTAGTATTAGTACGGTAAAAAATTCATCAAAGAACAAATTATTAATTGTTTCAAAACTAGGTAGGTCATTAGAAATAAGAAAAACATCTGAAGTCCAATTCAAAAGTGTAATTAGAGCCATCATAAAAAAAATCGGAACCAGAGTAACGGCAATTATTTTCTTTCTACGTATAAATCCTTCAATTTTTTGTTTATTTTCTTTTTGTTGCGTTAATTTTTGCATTCCTTGTTTTTGAAACTGAAAAATCAGATAGAAAAGAATAACTGATGCCAAGATATCATAGGTGAATTGCAGATCTCCTTTTATTTGAAACCAATCTGATGACAGTTCAAGAGCAGATAAATCTTTAAATAATTTTCGGATAATTATAAGTGTTATAATTTCATACTGTTTAGTTATGTAGGTGGTAAATGACTTTGGTAAATAATAGATTAATAAGTAAACTTCATAAACAAGTATAAATGAGAATGGGGTGTAAATTGCCGATATCGGATTTTTAAGTAAATCCGATTCTAAAGATAAATTTACTATACCGAATTTTGACAAGTAAATTAAAATTAAGTGGATGAAAAAGCCAAATAACGCAACATAGAGTATTGTTTTTTCAATCCGCCTTTTGGCGTACTCAGATAGAAAAATTTTGTAAAGTTTATTTAATAAGTTCATATTCTATTAAGTCTGATATATTTTGCCTAACACCCCGCTAAACTTCAATGGTGTTTATCTGCTAATATAGCGTTTTGTTGGACTCCTTATCTTGATCGGGACCAGACCTATGATGCGGTCCAATGGACTTGTTATTTTGCGCAGAGAAGCATCAGAAATTTGAGTCGTCTCTAAAGAGTGTCCTAACAACTCTTGGACATATCTCACATCTATACTGTTCTTTAAGTCCCCCTAAATATTGAGAATGGTGCGCAACTCGAGGTATTTATAAAAAGGGATATTCAATCTTCGTGCCGATGCAGTAAATTAGCGATATGCAAGACAAGCAAAAAACGCCAACTGAAAGACTTGAGAGTATGCGAACCGAAGCGCTCGTAGGGGGAGGGGAGAAGCGCATCGAAGCCCAACACGCCAAGGGCAAGCTCACCGCGCGCGAGCGCATTAGCTTGCTTCTAGACCCAGGGAGTTTTGAGGAATTGGGGATGCTCGTAACGCATCGATCGACAAACTTCGGACTGGATAAGCAGAAGTTTTTAGGGGACGGAGTGGTGACGGGATATGGGAAGGTAAATGGAAGACTGATTTATGTTTTCAGTCAAGATTTTACGGTATTGGGAGGGTCACTTGCGGAAGCGCATGCGGAGAAGATTTGTAAAATTATGGATCTCGCATTAGAGAATGGCGCACCAGTTGTGGGGCTAAACGACAGCGGTGGGGCAAGGATTCAGGAGGGGGTTGTAAGTTTGGGTGGCTACGCAGATATTTTTCATCGCAACGTTCGGGCAAGTGGGGTCGTCCCACAGCTCTCCTTGATTCTCGGGCCTTGTGCGGGCGGCGCCGTTTACTCTCCGGCGCTCACAGATTTTACATTTATGGTCGAGGGGTCGTCTTATATGTTTGTGACAGGGCCCAACGTTGTGAAGGCCGTGACCCACGAAGAGGTTACTTCGGAGGAGTTGGGAGGCGCACAAACCCATGCGACGAAATCAGGGGTGACCCACTTTACAGCGCCCCACGAAGCCGCAGCAATCGAGCAGGCAAAGCAAGTGCTCAGTTTTCTTCCACAGAATTGTGAGGAAGATCCGTTGTTCCTGAACTATCAGAATACGGCCAACCAAAAGCGCGAGAAATTAGATGTTCTTATCCCCGAGAGCGCACAACAACCTTATGATATTCGTGAGGCAATTTTTGAAATAGCAGATTCTGAATCTTTCTTAGAAATCCAAAAAGATTACGCCGAAAACATCGTCGTAGGGTTCGCGCGACTCGCAGGGCGCTCGATTGGAATTGTCGCAAATCAACCGGCGTTTCTCGCTGGCGTTTTGGACATCCATGCCTCGAAAAAAGCAGCGCGATTCGTTCGAACGTGCAACGCCTTTAATGTTCCGCTTCTCGTGCTAGAAGATGTTCCGGGATTCTTGCCAGGAACCGATCAAGAATGGAACGGGATCATTACAAACGGCGCGAAATTGCTCTATGCCTTCTCAGAGGCAACGGTTGCTCGAATTACGGTCATTACGCGAAAGGCATACGGGGGCGCTTACGATGTCATGAACAGTCGGAACATCGGCGCAGACATGGTTTACAGCTGGCCTACAGCCGAGATTGCGGTGATGGGCGCCAAAGGTGCGGCGGAGATTATATTCCGAAAGGAAATTTCTTCGGCCACAGATCCTGCAACCAAACTTGCAGAGAAAGAAGCCGAGTATGCGGAGCTCTTTGCCCACCCTTATAATGCAGCATCAAGAGGGTATGTAGACGAGGTGATCACACCTTCAGACACACGAGAGAAGCTCATTAGGGCCTTCGATATGCTCAAGAACAAGGTGAGGAATACACCGCGCAAAAAGCACGGAAACATTCCACTTTAGAAAAAATGTCCTTAACTCTTCGCTCTTTTAATCGAGCAACCCACTGCTTTGGTGGTGTTGGTTTTGATGCGCTTGCCTTCTGCTGAGCGCGTGATCGCATCTTTCAGAAAATGCTCCTCCACTCCCTCGGCACTGTCTACATTGTCGTCAATAGATCCCACATAGATAAGCTCGAGGTCTCCATTAAAAAGGAAGACGTGAGGTGTCGTGCGTGCTGAAAAATTATTTGCGAGCTTGCTTTCTTCGTCCAGGACGTATGGGGCCAGATATTCCATTTCCATCGCGTGACTTTTCATTTTCATGAAACTGTCGCTGTCATCTCTTCTTGCAGAATTTGAATTCACGAGTAACGTCCCAATTCCATTTTCGGAAGCCAATGCTGTCATGCCATTGTATCGACCTTCCCAACCCTCCGTGGTTTCTCCTCTACCCACGACGAATGGGCATGAATTGCATGTGAAAATAATGAGCGCCCCATTTTCGCCTTTAATGTCATTGATCGACAATTGAGATCCGTCGATGTTCATCATTTTGTATGATGCAGACGGAGCAGTGTCTCCGATATTTAAGGTTTGGCCATGGCCAGAAACGACAAATAGCGCAGAGGCAAGAAAACTAAAAAGGAATTTTTTCATGGGGCAAAGATAGCTCCAAAAACTACTTAATCAGAAGTGCATCACCATATGCATAGAAACGGTAACCTTCTTTGATGGCCTCATTGTACGCCTCCATAATAAGCTCGTGACCTGTGAATGCAGATTGAAGCATAAGGAGGGTAGATTGCGGTGTATGGAAGTTTGTGAGCAAACTGTCTGCCACACTGAAGTCGTATTTCGGATAGATAAATTTATTTGTCCATCCTTTATATGGTTTCAGCGTTTTTGTGGTACTTACAGACGTTTCCATCGCGCGCATTGCAGTCGTCCCAATCGCGCATATGCGACGGCCTTCATTTTTTGCTTGGTTCACTCGATTGACACAATCGCTGCCAATGATCAATTGCTCGCTGTCGACTTTGTGTTTTGTAATGTCTTCAACTTGCACCTCTCTAAATGTACCCAGACCGATATGTAGTGTGATAAATGACATGTCGATGCCCTTAATCTCTAAACGCTTTAAAAGTTGCTTTGAGAAATGTAGCCCAGCGGTAGGCGCAGCGACTGCGCCTTCTGTTTTGGCATAAATGGTTTGGAATCTTTCGATGTCAATGTCCTCTGTTCCGCGATCAATATAGCGGGGCAGAGGGGTCTCTCCCAGTGAGACGATTTTGGCCATAAACTCCGCGGATGTTCCTTCAAAAAGAAAGCGAAGTGTACGGCCACGAGAAGTTGTGTTATCGATGACTTCCGCCACGAGTTCATCATTGTCACCGAAATAGAGTTTGTTGCCGATCCGAATTTTACGTGCAGGATCCACGAGGACATCCCAAAGTCTGCTTTCCTCGTTTAATTCACGAAGTAAAAACACTTCGATCACAGCCCCTGTCTTTTCTTTGTTTCCATATAAACGTGCGGGAAAAACCTTGGTGTCGTTTGCGACAAAGACATCGCCCTCGTCGTACATATCGATAATGTCCTTGAACATCTTATGCTCAAACTTGCCGGTCTTTTTATCCACGATCATCATACGGCTGTCGTCACGATTTTCTAGAGGATATTGTGCAATTTGATCTTCCGGAAGGTCGAATCGAAAATGCGAAAGTTTCATACGTTGAGCAGCCATGGGAGTGGGGTTTTTGAGACGCTTGATTGTCGGCGCGCGAAACTAATGAAAAACAGTATGCAAGTCAAGTGTTTTCACTCATTTTTTGTAGCAGTTGCAAAACACTTGACAGTTTCAAGCAATTCAGTTAAATCCCACGCATTTTCAACATCGTAGTTTCCGCTTCTTGTGCGTCTTAAAGACGTCAAAGTTCCACCCACTTTCAAGAGTTCACCAAGGTCTCTTGCGAGTGCCCTTATGTATGTTCCTTTTGAGCATATAACCTCAAACGCCACATCAACCACTGGATGTGACTTGTCGTTTTCATCATTTATTTTCTCATGGGTTAAAGAATGGATATCAAAAGACACGACCGTTACCTCCTTGGGTTGAAGCGCGACAGTTTTGCCTTTCCTCGCAGCTTTATACGCGGTCACGCCACCTACTTTCTTCGCAGAAAATTGTGGCGGCATTTGTTTCAAATTTCCGATGAGATTTTGCGTTGCCATACGCGAGATCGATTCAAGATCTAGTGCGTCAATGTGAGCTTCATCTCCCCATTTGTCGACCTCTGTCTCAGCATCGAAAGAAGGTGTGGTCACCCCGAGGCGAATTGTCCCAGTATAGGTTTTCTCTCCGGCTTGAATAAGATCTATCGTCTTTGTTTTGCGACCCGTACAAATGATTAAGACGCCTGATGCAAGTGGGTCTAGTGTGCCTGCGTGTCCGACCTTGATTTTTCGAATGTCAAAGGTGTGACGAATTGTTCCACGGACTTTATTGACCACATCGAAACTCGTCCACTCCAAAGGCTTGTCAATGACAAAAACCTGGCCTTCAAGGAAGTCATCTAATGTGTGAAAAGTTGCGCTTTTTGTCATTTTAAGTGCTTTTTTCTATGTTTTTATCATTTTTAGTGCTTTTTAAGGCGTTTTTGGCAGCTTTTCTTCCGCTTGTCATGTCTGCGGCTTCCGCAGCACTCATGCCAGCCATGTCTTCAAAAATTCCGAGCGCCAGGCGTATTGAATTGATGTTTTCTATTTTCAGTCGAAGCGCCCCATTGCGTTGGTACATACTTGCGTTGCGAGCGTTTTCTTTGAGGTAGTTGAGCACACGTGCAAACATGGGCCCCTGGAAATAGGGACTGTCCTCTTCACTCACAAAAGCAGCGATTAATTTTCCAGATTTTAGAATCACCTTTTCCATTCCCAGGATGCGAGAAACCCATCTCAATCGCATGGTAATGAGAAGCTCTTCAGTTTCTTCTGGCAGTGTTCCAAACCGGTCTTCAAGCTCGTTCTTATAGTCCGCCAAAGCAACTTCAGTGTCCAATCCATCGAGTTCTCTGTAAAGAGAGATACGCTCGGGGATATCACTCACATAGTGGTCAGGAATTAAAATGGAGAAATCAGTTTCTAGGATGGTCTCTTCCACATACTTTCCCGTCTCTCTTCTTTCTTCTTCGAAGAGTTCATTAAACTTCTCTTCCTTGAGTTCCTTCACGGCATCGGCCAGAATGCGTTGGTACATTTCAAAACCGATGTCAGAAATAAACCCACTTTGTTCCGCCCCCAGTAAGTCTCCTGCGCCTCGTATATCCAGATCTCGCATGGCGATTTGTACGCCACTCCCAAGATCACTAAACTGCTCAAGCGCCTGCAATCGCTTTCGAGACTCGGAAGGCAATGAACTTAAAGGTGGCGCCATGAGATAGCAAAATGCTTTGCGATTTGAACGTCCTACTCTTCCTCGAAGTTGATGAAGGTCACTGAGACCAAACTTATGTGCATCGTTGATCAAGATGGTGTTTGCATTGCTAATGTCTATTCCGCTTTCGATAATCGTCGTTGCCACCAAAACATCGTATCCACCTTCGATAAAGCGCGCCATCACTTCTTCGAGCTGTTTCCCTTCCATTTGCCCATGGCCTATGCCTATTCGGACATCAGGACATAGGCGCTGAATAATCCCCGCCACATCTTTGATGTTTTGGACGCGGTTGTGAACGAAATATACCTGACCTCCGCGACTCACCTCATAACTTATGGCGTCTCGAATCAACGCTTCATTGAAGGAAGTAACGATTGTTTCAACGGGATGTCTGTTCGGAGGTGCGGTGCGGATGATGCTCAAATCTCTCGCCCCCATAAGTGAAAATTGCAGTGTTCTCGGTATGGGCGTAGCGGTCAGCGTGAGTGTATCCACGTTTGCACGCATCGTTTTCAGTTTGTCCTTCACGCCTACACCAAACTTCTGTTCCTCGTCAACAATCAGTAGACCGAGGTCTTTGAACTTAATTCGTTTCCCTACCAGAGCATGTGTCCCGATTAAAATATCAACTTCACCAGACTCCACTTTCGCGAGGGTTTCGCTCAGGGCCTTCCCTGTTTTAAATCGATTGACATAGTCGACTGTCACCGGAAAATCTTTAAGTCGACGCGCAAAACTTCTTGCATGTTGCATCGACAGAATGGTGGTAGGCACAAGTATAGCGACTTGTTTTCCATCCGTGGCGGCTTTAAATGCTGCGCGAATCGCGACTTCCGTCTTCCCAAAACCCACATCCCCACAAATAAGCCTGTCCATAGGAACGACCTTTTCCATATCCTCTTTCACGGCCTTCGTCGCGGCGTTTTGGTCTGGGGTATCTTCAAACATAAAACTGGCCTCCAACTCGTGCTGCATATAGGTGTCTGGTGTAAAGGCAAAACCCTCTGACGCTTTTCGTTGGGCATAGAGATTCAGAAGATCGTAAGCGATTTGCTTAACACGTGTCTTAGTTTTTGCTTTTGTTTTCGACCAAGTTGCTGTTCCCAGTTTATTCACAGAAGGCTTTGTGCCTTCTTTTGAGGTGAATTTTGAGATGCGATGGAGTGAATGAATACTCACATAGAGCACATCGCCTCCTTTATATGAAAGTCTGATTGCTTCCTGTTCTTTCCCATTGACTTCAATCTTATGTAGCCCAGAAAACGCACCAATACCGTGATCGATATGCACCACAAAATCACCCACCTCTAGCGCCATCATCTCTTTAATGGTAAGTGCTTCTTTGCTTTTTCTAAATCCGTCCTTCAGTCTGAACCTGTGATACCTGTCAAACAGTTGGTGATCGGTATAGACCAAAACTTTCAGGTCTTTATCCACAAACCCTTGGCTGAGCTCCATGGGAATCGCCGTATAGGGGACATCAGGGCTTTTCTCTCCATTCTCATCTTGTCTGTCGGAGAAGATGTCGTGCAGCCGTTCCAATTGAGTCGCTTGACCTGAGACGATCACATTCACGTATCCGTTTCTGTTATTCGCAATCAGATTTGTGGCAATCATGTCGAAATGCTTGTTAAACACCGGCTGCTCTGTCATTCCATAACCAATGGTCAAGCGGTCTGTAAAAGTAGTTCCACCGTCAAATTCTACTACTGAGAAATCTTGGATGAGCCCCACAAAAACATCTGGGTCGAGATAGAGATCCGCGGGAGGTGTCCTCTTCGTCTCGCCCACCAATCGTTCGAAGTGTGCAGTGGCTTTTTCGAGTTCTTTTTTTAATCCCAATTCACAGCTTTTCACATCTGTCATCCATACCACAGAATTTGATGGGATAAAGCTGAAGAACGCCTCATTGTGTTTGTGGAGTGTTTTGTTTCCCACATTTGGAACGATCGTTGCGCGCGTGAGTTTATTTACACTAAGCTGCGAGACTGGATCAAATTTACGAATGCTCTCGATTTCGTCACCGAAGAATTCTATCCTGTAAGGATGATCAAATGAAAAACTGAAGACATCAACGATTCCTCCCCTCATTGCATATTGTCCCGGTTCATATACAAAATCCACCTTCTCAAATCCGTACTCGAGAAAAACCTCATCCAAGAAGTCTAACGTGAAGTGATCTCCCAAGGCTAATCCAAAAGTCTGCGCACTCAATTCTTTCTGGGTGATGACCTTTTCACTTAGTGCCCCAGGATAACTGACGACGACACATCCCTCACGGCCGCCATTAATTTCATTTAACACCTCAGCCCGCATTGAGACATTTGCATTTTCGGTGACCTCCTCTTGATATGGCACACGTGCCGACCTGGGGAAAAGAAATATCGGACGTGGATTTACAACAAGAATTTGCGCCAAATCATTCATGAAATAGGCCGCATGTTCTTTGTCCTCTAGCACGAAAACGTGGTGGTTGAGCGCGCCGCTCCCGGCCAATTTGTTTTCAGACTCCCGTTCTAGAATGCCTGCTGCCACCAATGCTAGGGAAGAGCCGACGACACCTTTCAGTTCAACTTTCGACCCCTTGTTTTCAAGGGCACGCATAAGTTCCCCTGTCCGCGAATCTCTGCGGTAGAAATTCAATAAATCGTCAGGTCTCATCGCGCTTTTCAAGGACGATAAAGATAAGCCTAGTTTTCTCGCTGAGGGACAGTGTTCATGGCAGGATTTTTCTCAGCGAGTTGGCAAGCCATAAAGGCCTGAACGAGGTTTTTATTTCCGACGTAGTAAGGTGACCTCTGATGCAATTCTGTGGGGATGCGGTCCATGACCCTACCGTCATCATCGAGCGCCATTCCACCTGCCTGCTCAGCGATAAATGCAAGTGGTGCACATTCGTAGAGCAGTCTTAGTTTGCCGTTTGGCTTTTTAATGAGGGATGGGTAGAGATAAATGCCACCATGGATGAGGTTGCGATGAAAATCGGCCACCAAAGACCCTATATATCTGGCCCTAAACCTTGCTCCTCGTGTTTGGCGACACCCCTCCACAAAAATGCGCGCGGGTTCAGAACATTTGTCAAGTAAAGCATCATTCACAGAATAAATCCGACCTTTTTCTGGAAATGTCATCGCAGAATGAGAAAGGAAGAATTCTCCTACAGCAGGATCCAGCGTAAATCCATTGACACCAGTTCCAGTGGTGTATACAAGCATTGTAGAAGAACCATACAAAATATAGCCTGAGGCAATCTGATGTGTCCCTGCTTGCAGAAAGTCCTGCTCAGTTAAGGGCTCCCCCATCGGCGTTTTGCGGCGTTGAATGCTGAAAATAGTTCCGATACTTACGTTGACATCGACGTTGGAACTTCCATCTAAAGGATCGATTAGCACGATGTATTTACCTGTCTTTCCCTCGTCTCCGCATAGAATCGGCTCTTCCTGTTCTTCAGATCCTATGCCTGCAACAGAACCCCCAGATGAGAGGATTCTCATAAAGGTTTGGTCTGCAAAAACATCCAGTTTTTGCTGTGCTTCATCTTGGATATTTACGGACCCTGATTCCCCGAGTATTCCCGCCAAACCTGCTCTGTTCACTTGGTGATTGACAATCTTTGATGCGACTCCAATGTCAGTCAGCAGACGCGTCAATTGACCAGACACAAACGGAAATGCGGCCTGCCTGTCCATGATAAATTCCCCCAATGTTATGGTCTTACTCATCTAAAGTACTTGTTCAAGTTTCCTAACCCATCACTCATCTCTCCATTGCAAAGTTAAGTCAGCAAGGTTTAGCAGGGTATAAGTGCCACAGATAGTCTGTGGAAATCTTTGGGACTGAGTTGTTCAGCGCGTTTTTTCAAGAATTCCTCGGGGATATTTTCTTCCGGAAACCCAGCGCTTATTAGTGCATTTCTGAGGGTTTTACGTCTTTGGTTAAACGCTCCTTTTACCACTCTTTTTAAATGAGAGAATGAACAACCGGGGTCAATCAGATCATTACGTCTGAGACGGATCACACCACTTTTCACTCTTGGAGGCGGATCGAATGCGTCTTCATCAACGGTAAAGAGGTAATTGATGTCGTAATAGGTTTGGAGAAGCACACTTAAAATTCCATACGTTCGAGAGCCTGGGCCCTCGGCAATTCTTTCTGCAACTTCTTTTTGAAACATCCCCACAACTTCGGGAACTCTTTCTCTCCAATCTAAGACTTGAAATAGGATTTGAGAGGATATATTGTAAGGAAAATTCCCTGCAACAATAAAAGGTGCCCCATCGGGAAATGCAAGGTCAGGATTCCACCTTAAAAGATCCACGCCATGTACTCTATTTGATGGGAGTAATTCTTCCGTAATCAAATATTCTACACTTTCCTCGTCCAATTCTACGACATGAAGATTAAGGTCTCCTCTATCTAACAGGGGAACGGTCAAAGCGCCCGTTCCAGGACCGACTTCTAATATAGAATGACACCCTCTGTGACACGTCACAGACCCCGCAATACGATGTGCTATTCCCGGTCCAACCAGGAAGTGTTGCCCCAGATGTTTTTTTGGTTTAATCATGCTTCGTCTGTCTTGACGTGCTCAGCCCTCCCTTCGTGAAGTAAGGGTAATATTGTCCGGAACGCGACAGCTTTGGTCCCCCATTTTTTCATGAAATCGGACTGAAGGCCTGGGGCACATTCCTTTTGATATTTATCAAATGAAGCGAAGGAATGTGCGACATACTGAACCGCAAAAGTTTTCCCGCCTTCCGCTTCGCCTTCCACACGACACAATTTATAATCGCGGAAATGGCCTGTTGCAAGGACAGACGGGATATGATCGTTGACCATGTATTCGAGCCATTCCGGAGTCGATTCAGTATTTACAGAAATGGTAATGTTATAGAGTATCATGGTTTCGAGATTGATTCTTCCACAGGGCTTTCAAAACCTTCGAGACTTGCTCCCTCTTCTCCTTTAAGTTCCCGATATCGCTTGCGGGCTTCTATCACATGAAGTGATCCAGAGAACTCGAAAATCAATTTTTCATACAATGCTTCCGCCTTGACCAAATCATTCAGTTTGACATCATAAATCACAGCTAGATTATACAGCGCATCATCACCAGTGATGTCATCAAAATGTAAATCGGCCACTTCTTGATAATACGTCAAGGCACTTTCTACCTCACCCTTTTGAAGGGCAAGGTCTCCTTTTAGCATTAAAATCTCATCTTCTAAGGCGTGACCAGGCCAACTGTCAATTAAAGTATCTAATGTCAAAATAGCCTCACCATATCTTCTCTGCATCATGAGGAGATCGGCCCTGGCATACATCTCCATCGGTTCAAAGATTGTATCTAAATTAAAATTATCGGTAATCAGAAGACTCAAGTTGATTGCGTCGTTGCTGATGAGTTTGGATGTGGATGCTTTTAGCGCGTTGAGTTGGGTTTGGGCCCATGCGAAATCACCGGTGTAGTAACTGATTCGGGCATTTCTGTATTTTGCTTCGTGCCCCAAAGGATCATCTTTAAAGTCGAGTATGACTTGAGAGAATAGGAGCGAAGCATCCCACACAAGGTTTTCAAAAACATAAATATCTCCGAGCTCCAGTTTACAAACAGCAGCCACCCTCGTATTGAGACCGGAGATGCTCAAGACCTCTTCCATGATTGCCATGGCCTCATCGCCTCTGTCAAGAAAGAAAGCAAGGATGTGTGCTTGGTTTTTCAACATGATTGACGTCTCAGACTTCACCCCAAGATCCCTGATGCTTGCAGCATAATCCGCTTCTAACAATGTTAATCCATCAAAATTTGGCGGGGTTTCTTTTGTGAGCGCATGAAAACGGACTTGTAACATTTCATTTCTGGCGGTGAAGAAATAGGGAGAACCCATTCCTTTTGCTGCGACATAGCCATAACAATCCAAGGCCGTTTCCAGGTCGTCGTTTGCAGCGGCAGTGTTCCCCAACTCCATGAGATTTAAACCGATTCCCTTTCGTCTTAAGTCCAAAGATCTCGCGTGAATAAATGCGGATGAAAAATCTTTTTCTTGTGTAAAATACCACACCAGCATTTCTGGAAAGATTGTGTCATCAGGATATCTCTGGGCTGCTTTAAGAAGCTCAGTTCTTACCATCTCTCCATTTTCAGGTTCTGTCTGCAATCGGAGGTTCCTGTTTAAGCTGTTTTGAACAGTCCTTAAATATGTGGGTGTTTTATGCAGGAGTTCTAAAAAACTCTCCACCATTCCTTGATAGTCTCTTCGCATTCCTTGGAGGTTCGCGAATTGGTAATGAAAGTCAGTCGTCCCCAAATCTTGCGCCTTGCGATAGGTCATGTAAGCCATATCCAGCTCGTCAAGCTTGATGAATGCATTTGCTAACCTCACGGCCTGGTTCTTTCCAGGCTGGAGTAGTTCGAGCGCACTGTCAAACGCTTTCCGGGCCAAATCGGGCTTGTCAAAATTGAGGTACAAAGAACCCAAATCAACGTAAGCCGTACTCTTGCTGTTCTTATGCATGCGCTTAAGACGCTTCTTCACAAGGGATTCTGCACCTTCAAAATCGTCCATTGCGAGGAGCGATTGATAATACATTTGGTACACCGCGTTTGTTTTGTTTCGCTTATAAATCTCAACGAGGTAGAGTTGAGCTTGCTCATAACTCCCTTCGTTGTAATAAAACTCAGCGAGTTCTAAATCGGTTTGAGCTGAAACATCGGCAGAAGAAAATGACAGTCCTGTAGTTAATAAAAACAGTCCGTAGATGATTCTCTTTGCATGTTTCATAATCCCGCCTCCGTTTCATTTTCGGACACGCCACGGGCCCATTCCCCTTTTTTTGCCATGAGCAAACTGTCAATGGCTCCCCATCCAGCAGAATCTGCTTCAAGCCCCAACCTTATTAACCGCGTTGTTTCATCGACCAATTCCCCAAGCTTCGCAACTGCTTCAATTTCAAAACGCGCATTCGTCTTGATATACGCATCATCTATTGTGTCTCCAAGAGCATCTCTGTTTGCGCCTAATTCGATTATTTCTCGTAAGCCTTCAAGTTGTTTTTTACAACGCTCTACCTCATTCGTGAGCCCTTTATATCTACTTGAGGCATCTTTTAAAAATCGACTTGCTTTTGACAACCCTTCAATCACCTTTACATCTGCTTTCACGAAAACCACATTGCTATCTAGACCTAACCATCGAATATCATCTTTTGCCGAACTCAGGCGGCCCTTAACATTTGCGACAGAATCCAAAGGGATTTGATCTAATTTTTTTGATAAACTCGCCACATTTTCTAATGCCTTAAGCAACTCTACTTGGGTTTTGTTTTCACCACATCCCACCTGCATCAACATGAGAGATGATGCAACACAAATGAGAAAAAGGTAAAAGAGGCGGTGGTTCTTCATTCACGTTTTATATTCGATCAAATCCCAAATAAGGGACCAAAGCTTGAGGAATCTTTACGCCGTCTGCATCTTGATGATTTTCTAGAAGGGCAGCGACAATTCTTGGAAGTGCCAATGCAGATCCATTCAAAGTATGAACGAGTTGGTTTTTGCCGTCTGCATCTTTAAATCGACACTTCAGCCTGTTTGCCTGAAATGTTTCAAATCCCGATACAGAACTCACTTCAAGCCACATTTCTTGTGCTGCACTCCACACCTCGAAATCGTAGGTGATTGCAGCTGTAAACCCCATATCACCTGCACACAAGCGCAACACCCTGTAAGGCAGCTCAAGTGCTTCAAGCAGACCCTTGACGTGGTCTACCATCGCGTCTAACGTTTCAGTAGATTTTTCAGGATGTTGTATTTGTACGATCTCAACTTTGTCAAATTGATGGAGTCTGTTTAGTCCCCGAACGTCTTTACCATAAGACCCTGCCTCGCGACGGAAACAAGGGGTGTAACCGCAAAGTTTGATGGGAAGATCCGAGGCATTGAGCAAGGTGTTCCTATAAATATTTGTCAGTGGCACCTCCGCAGTAGGAATCATATAGAGATCATCGACTTTCATGTGATACATCTGTCCTTCTTTGTCAGGAAGCTGACCAGTTCCGAATCCACTGTCTTCATTAATCATCAATGGCGGGATGTATTCAGTATAGCCTGCTTCATCGGCCTTGTCAAGGAACATACGTATAAGTCCACGTTGTAGTTTTGCGCCCTTGCCTTTGTAAAAAGGGAAGCCAGCGCCAGTCACTTTTGCGCCCAGATCGAAGTCGATTAAATCTTTCTCCTTGGCGATGTCCCAATGTGGCTTCTTATGATTCCCGAGGTCTGGCAACTCGCCCCAACGTTCTATAAGTTCGTTGTCCTCTTCGGAATTTCCTGCAACGACGAGCTCACTGGGTGTGTTAGGCAGGTGAGAAAGAAGTTCATGTATCTCGTTCTCCAGTGTGGACATTTTTTCCTTGAGTTCTCCAGAGCGCGTCTTCAACCCCGAAGTAGCAGTCTTGACCGCTTCCGCTTCTTCACGTTTTCCTTCCCGCATCAATGTCCCAATCTGGCGGCTAAGGGTATTGCTTTCTGCCAAAGTGTCGTCGAGCTCTTTTTGAATGCCGCGACGCTCCACATCTAAAGACAAAATACGATCCACCGGTTCGGTGACGTCTAAGCCTCTTTTTGCCAGAGCGCTTATTACGCTTTCGCGTCTTTCTCGTAAATAAGTAAGTGTAAGCATTTTCTAGGGGGTAATTTCGGATGTTTTAGTCCAAAATAAAACTGTTTTTAAAACAAAAACTCCCGCCCCGAAGGGGACGGGAGTCCTTAAAGAGTTTGAGGAAGTAAATCCTATTACGCTTCGCCTCCCACAGCCTCTCCTGGAGAGACAATGGATACAAACGAGCGATTGTTACGTTTCTTACGGAATTCAACAATTCCATCAGTGAGGGCGTACAAGGTGTGATCCTTGCCGATTCCAACGTTTGTTCCTGGGTGGTGTGCTGTACCGCGCTGACGAACAAGAATGTTCCCAGCAATACAAAATTGACCACCAAATATTTTTACGCCAAGTCGTTTCGACTGTGACTCACGTCCGTTCTTCGAACTACCTGCACCTTTTTTATGCGCCATGATATATGAGTTTTAAGGCTAGTGGCCTGTTATGCTTCTTTTGTTGTTTTCGATACTGCTTCTTTTTTCGGAGCGGCTTCTTTTTTCGGAGCGGCTGCTTTTTTCGGAGCAGTCTCTTTTTTCGGAGCGGCTGCTTTCTTCGCCGCGGCCTTCTTAATATCCGTGACACGGATTTCGGTCAGGTAAGGACGGAAGCCATTCAGCTTCTGGTATCCTTTACGACGTTTCTTTTTGAAGACAAGAACCTTATCTCCTTTTAAATGCCTCTCAACGGTGGCATGAACGGCTAGGCCGTTTATAGCTGGGGCGCCAACTGTTACGTCGCCGCCTTTGTCTGTAAGGAGAACGCGATCGAACTTAATCTTCGCGCCTTCCTTAGCATCTAAGCGGTTTACGAAAACCTGTTGGTCTTTCTCTACCTTATACTGGTGCCCTGCTATCTCTACGATTGCATACATGGAAAATTGTTTTACCTTGTAGATTTGTACCTAAAAGGGTGCGCAAAGATAGGGCTTTCAGTTGAAATGCCCAACTTTTTTCTTACCCACCCCATTCACGAGCGCTACACCAAACAATATCACTGCGCCCCCTAACAAATGTATCGTGGTTAATTCCTCGCCGAAGATCCATCCCCACATCGCTGCAAATACAGGTATAATATAGGTTACAGAACTAGCTGTCAGTGCGTTTGTCTTTTTAATGATTGCGTTGAAAAGCACCAGCGCACCAGCAGTCCCTACTGCCGCAAGAACAACGACTGCAACCATGCCATTTAGGCCATGCGGGTTATTCATAAGCGTCAAGCTCACATCGGAATATGCAAGGACAACGGTGGCAGGAGGCAATACAAAAAAGAGCGCAATTGCGGCGATTGCTTGAGAGGGCACCTCCTGGAGTTTGTTCTTCAAGATGTTGACGCTAAAACCATAAAATAAAGTCGCAAGAACAACTCTGCTGCACGCCCACCATTCTATGTCGTTGTCGAATCCAAGTCTTTCAAAATCACCTCCTATTGCCAACATCAATGCACCCAGTAATCCAATGGCTAGTCCCGAAACTTGTCGCATGGAGATGATGGTTTTAAATACAAGTGCAGCAACAATCATGGTGAACAATGGTGTAAGTGCATTCAGCATTCCGGCAATGGCAGAAGGAATCTCGGTCTGGGCTGAAGTAAACAAGTAGGCGGGAAGCATATTGCCAAACACCCCAATTGCAAGAATAGAAAACCACTTTGACCGATCTATCTTTTTCAGACTTCGAAAGGTTACAGGGAGCAATACGATCCCTGCGATAGCTATTCTGAGCGCAGCAACCTCAAGTGCGCTATAAACAGGATTTCCAGCTGAATCGAAGAGCGCAATTTTCATGAGAATAAAAGAACTCCCCCAAATGAATGCCAGAAGGAGCAATGCTCCCCAAATAATGATCGATGACTTTTTGTTTTGCACAGTTTGGCAAATATACGTAACCCTTTCAGCGTAACTCCCCTCTATCTTTGCACTTATGAATAAACTTACATTGTTCTTCTCGGTGCTCACTGTGATTAGCTTAAGCCTTTTTCTGAGTTGTGGAAATGCACCTTATCAAGGAGAGATTTTCTTTTCAGAAATCACAAAAGTCGGCGCAACGGAAAAGACAATTGCACAGTTAGAAATCACTGGAATGATGTGTGAAGTAGGGTGTGTTGCAAAAGTGAAAAAGGAGCTGTTGGCGCAAACAGGTGTGTCCAATGTTAAAGTTGATTTCGAAAAAGGAAGGGAATTTAATTTCGCGTCCATTGAATACGACCCTTTAAACTGCGATGCCAAGTCTCTTTCCTCTGTTGTCAATGCCATTGCTGACGGTAAGCTTTATGGAGTGAAATCTGTCGAAGTCACCCATATTTCGCCTGCAACGTCTTCTTCTTTAGAGTGAAGACGACCACTTATATAGCCTTTGTTCTAATCTATGTTGTCGTCCTGGCGGGGTCTGTAGTACGGATGACAGGATCTGGCATGGGCTGTCCTGATTGGCCCAAATGTTTTGGCTTACTCATCCCTCCGACTTCGGAAGAAGACATACGTTGGTCTCCAGACACTGAGTATTCTGAAGGGCGAATGGTGATTGAACGCGACACACTCTGGGTAGCGACCCAAGATCATATCTCTCACAAAGGTGAATTTAATCCTCAAATTTGGGAGCCCTATACGAGGCATAGTTACGCAACTTTTAATGTGTCCCACACCTGGATTGAGTATTTGAATCGACTTGCTGGGGCATTGGCAGGGATCCCCATTCTTATCTTATTTATTATGGCGATTAAATCGAGACAGCGCACGCCTATCGTTCTGGCTTCTGCAACGCTTGGATCCGTACTTTTCGTTTCATGGCTTGGCAAACTTGTGGTCGATGGAAATTTAATCCCCTTCTCAGTGACGATTCACGCCGTTAGTGCGCTTGCAATCTTGGCCTTTTTAGTGATGTTGATCCAACATTTTAACGATACGAAAACCATGGTTTCTAAATCGCTCCGAGGGTGGATTGTTGCGTCATTAGTCATGGCGTTCCTTCAGCTTGTCCTCGGAACCCAAGTTCGCGAATTGGTTGACATTGCCATAGAAGCCAAAATCGCCAGAACAGACATTGTCAATTCTCTTCCCAAGTGGTGGGGGATTCACAGATCGGCTGTGTGGGTGATTGTTGCACTGCATGCGATTTGGGCTTTCCCCATGATGAAGATTCCCCATCTTGCCTTTTATGCAAAACTAACTTTTGCCATTCTGTTGGCCCAAACGATGACAGGAATACTGTTTACGCACTTTGGGTTCCCAGCGTTTGCCCAACCGGTTCATATTCTCCTTGGCTTTGCACTTGTGCTTGTCGATCTAAGACTGCTGTTGTCGACCAAGGTGGCTTAAAATGTGTGGCTTAGCTGCCGCACATTTCACAATCGTCTCCATTTTCAATACTGCACATCGCGACTTCTTCTTCGTGAGTGAGCGCTGGCATTTTGTCTGTCTGGTCTTCCGTTTTGTACTTCTTGTCAATCGTGAACTTAATAGCATCGACGGCAGCTTTCGTACGGAGGTAATACATCCCAGTTTTAAGGCCAATTTTCCATGCGTGGAAATGCATAGACGTGAGCTTGGAATTTGTCACGTTCTTCATAAAGATATTTAATGACTGGCTTTGGCATATGTATGCCCCGCGGTCGGCAGCCATGTCTAAAATAGAGCGTTGTGAAATCTCCCATGCAGTTCGATAAAGAACCTTAATGTTGTCGGGAATCTCATTGATGTCTTGAACAGACCCGTTTGCGGCAATCAGGCGATTTTTCATGTCATCATCCCAAAGGCCAAGCTTGACCAGGTCTCGAAGCAGGTGCTTGTTCACCACAATGAATTCCCCTGACAACACACGGCGTGTGTATATATTCGAGGTATATGGCTCAAAGCACTCGTTGTTTCCAAGTATCTGGGCGGTTGATGCAGTAGGCATAGGGGCTAGAAGCAAGGAATTACGCATGCCGTGCTCTTGAATCTCTTCTTTCAGAACATCCCACTCCCAGCGACTGGAAGGTGTAACATTCCACAAATCGAATTGAAGTTTCCCCTCAGAGGCAGGTGAACCTTTGAAGGTCTCATAGGCCCCTTCTTCTTTTGCCAGATCTTTAGAAGCTGTACACGATGCATAGTAAAGTGTTTCGAAAATCTCTTTATTAAGGGTCTTTGCTTCTTCAGAATCAAACGCGTGACGCATCAAAATAAAGACATCAGCAAGCCCTTGTATACCGATTCCGATTGGGCGGTGGCGCATATTTGAATTGCGCGCTTCAATGACAGGGTAGTAATTTCTGTCAATAATGCAATTTAAATTTTTTGCAACTTGGTAAGTGACTTCAAATAGTTTTTCGTGATCGAATGTGCCCTCAGAGGTCACAAACTTCGGAAGCGCAACAGATGCGAGATTGCAAACAGCAATTTCATCAGGTGCAGTGTACTCAATAATTTCTGTACAGAGATTTGATGAGCGTATAGTCCCAAGATTTTGCTGGTTGGATTTGGCATTTGCCGCATCCTTGAACAGCATGTATGGTGTTCCCGTCTCTACCTGGCTGTCTAGAATTTTAAACCAAAGATCTTGTGCTTTAATTGTTTTTCGGCCTTTTCCTTCCTTTTCATATTTGGTGTAAAGCGCTTCAAACTCTGCACTATGAGATTCAGGAAGGCCAGGGCACTCGTTGGGGCACATTAACGTCCAATCTCCATTTTCCTCCACTCTTTTCATAAAGAGATCTGGGACCCACAAAGCATAGAAAAGGTCACGCGCACGTTGCTCTTCTTTTCCGTGGTTTTTACGCATTTCGAGAAAGTCAAAAACATCGGCATGCCATGGCTCCAGGTACATCGCAAACGATCCTTTACGTCTGCCACCACCTTGATCCACGTAACGTGCAGTATCGTTAAACACTCTTAGCATAGGAACAATCCCATTTGAGGTTCCGTTTGTGCCTTTGATATAAGACCCTTTTGCGCGGATGTTATGCATCGCAAGACCGATGCCTCCCGCGCTTTGAGAAATTTTTGCACACTGCTTTAATGTGTCGTAGATCCCTGAGATACTGTCTTCTTTCATCGTTAGAAGAAAACAACTGGACATTTGTGGTTTAGGTGTCCCTGCATTAAAAAGGGTGGGAGTCGCATGCGTGAACCAACCTTCACTAAGCATGTTGTAGGTTTTTACCACAGAATCTAAATCATCCTTGTGTATTCCAACACTTACTCTCATAAGCATTTGTTGTGGACGCTCTGAGATTTCACCGTTCATCTTTAACAGATACGAACGCTCTAAGGTTTTAAAACCAAAATAATCGTAGCTAAAATCTCTGTCGTAAATGATTTGGGAATCTAGAAATTCAGCATTTTCTTGGATGATTTCGTGAACATCCTCCGCGAGTAAACTAGCTGGGTCACCTGTCACAGGGTCCACATAGTTGTAAAGGTCATTCATGGTTTCTGCAAACGACTTTTTTGTCGCTTTGTGCAGGTTGCTCACAGCGATGCGACTCGCAAGAGAAGCATAGTCAGGATGTGTCACAGCATTCGTCGCGGCCACTTCGGCTGCGAGGTTGTCTAATTCAGTTGTCGACACTCCGTCATAAACGCCTTCGATCACCCTCATGGCAACACGCTGGGGGTCTACGGATTCGTGAAGACTGTAACAAAGTTTTTTAATTCGAGCTGTAATCTTGTCGAATTGGACAAGTTCACGTTTACCGTCGCGTTTAATTACGTACATGACAAATATCTTGAGGTTGGTTCAGGTAATTCAATGAGAAATTTCAATTAAAAGTCGGCGTCTATGCTGAAGCTTTTTGCGTCTTCAGACCCATGATTCATCACGCCTGCTTTTTGGTATTCACCAACTCTTTTTTCGAAGAAGTTGGTTTTTCCTTGTAGTGAAATCATATCCATAAAGTCAAATGGGTTTGTTGTGTTGTAGATTTTTTCGTTTCCGAGTTCTACAAGCAATCTGTCAGCGACAAACTCGATGTATTGTTGCATGAGATCGGAATTCATCCCTATAAGGCGTACAGGAAGCGATTCAGTCACAAACACTTTCTCCATGTCTACAGCATCTGTAATGATTTTCTGAACAGTTGCTTTAGGAAGCTTGTTGATGAGGTGTTTGTTATATAAGAGGCAAGCAAAGTCACAATGCATGCCTTCGTCACGAGAAATAAGCTCGTTGGAGAAGGTGAGCCCTGGCATAAGTCCACGTTTTTTTAGCCAAAAAATGGAGCAAAAGCTTCCGCTGAAGAAAATACCTTCTACAGCGGCAAATGCTACGAGACGTTCTGCAAAACTTCCATTGTCAATCCATCTTAAAGCCCATTCTGCTTTTGTCTTTACGCATGGCAGCGTTTCAATCGCGTTAAAGAGTTTGTCTTTCTCAGCACTGTCTTGAATGTATGTGTCAATCAGTAGCGAGTATGTCTCAGAGTGAATGTTTTCCATCATTATTTGGAAACCATAGAAGAATTTGGCCTCTGTATATTGAACTTCCGCGACAAAGTTTTCCGCTAAATTTTCATTGACAATGCCGTCTGAGGCAGCGAAGAATGCGAGTACGTTTTTGATAAAGAAACGCTCGTCATCATTGAGTTTCTCATTCCAGTCGACAAGATCGGATGACAAGTCAATCTCCTCTGCGGTCCAGATGCTCGCTTCTTGTTTCTTGTATTCAGCCCAAATGTCATCGTGCTGAATCGGGAACAACACAAATCGATTGGGATTGTCCGTTAGGATGGGTTCAGTCACCGTGGTGTTTTCGGGCAACACCTCTTCAATCGAGGTTTGCGTGTCCATTACGTTCGTTGTCTTCTCGTTTTCGAGGTCGTTAATATTGGCGGTGGGGTGGTCCATGTCTATTGACTTTAAGGCGCTTAATGAATACAGTTTTGGGTGTCTACAGAGCCTCACGGAGGCGGTTCTTATCGACGTCTCAAAGAAACGTTATACACAAGACTATTTTGCTCTCAGTTGCATCTAGTTTTTAACACTCTTGTTGATAACTTATGCCAAGTCACTGTACATCAAATGATAAGGCGATTGGTAGAGAAAAAAAATCCCTAAAAAAAGGTATTGGAATCGAAGAGAGGTTGTTTTTTTGATTAAATACCATGGTTTTTTGGTATGATATCTTTCGCGTAATAAAACCGCAGTTAAATCGCGTTCTATGTGAGGCTTTGGTTGCGTACTTTTGCACAATGCTTAAAGGGCTTTTAAAAATATTTCTTGGTGACAAATCATCAAGCGACCTGAAGGAAATTCAGCCAATCGTCGATGAAATACTAATCGCCGAAAAGGAACTTCTGTCGGTATCTGCAGATGAACTTCGTGCGAAAACCTCATCGTTGCGCGCTCGAATCACAGATTTTGTGTCTGGATTGCAAAACGAAATAGATGGGTTATATGAACAAGCAGCTTCTATGCCTGAGTCAAACCTCGATGCGAAAGAAGCCGTTTTTGTTCGAGTAGATAAACTCGAAGAAGAAATTAATGAACAGCTCGAAGTTGTTTTGGCAGAAATTCTTCCAGAAGCGTTTGCAATCATGAAAGAAACGGCAAAACGCTTTTCTGCTGAAGAGGATGTCGAAGTCACCGCTTTGGATTATGACAAAGACATAGCTGCATCCCGTGATATGGTATCTATAAGAGGAGATAAAGCGTATTGGTCAAAATATTGGAAAGCAGCAGGCTCAGATGTTTCTTGGGACATGGTTCACTACGATGTACAGCTCGTGGGTGGCGTTGCTTTACATCGAGGAAGTGTTGCTGAGATGCATACAGGTGAAGGAAAAACCCTGGTGGCCACGCTTCCAGTCTTCTTGAATGCGCTTACAGGAAGAGGGGTGCATCTGGTGACGGTGAATGATTATTTGGCACGCAGGGACTCGGAGTGGATGGGGCCTATTTATGAATTCCATGGTTTGACAGTAGATTGTATTGACAGGCATCAACCAAACAGTGAGGCGCGACGAGAGGCTTATAAATGTGATATCACATTTGGCACAAACAATGAGTTTGGATTTGATTATTTGAGAGACAACATGGCGCAAAAGCCAGAGATGCTCGTGCAGCGCCGACATCACTATGCAATTGTGGATGAGGTCGACTCGGTACTTATTGACGAAGCGAGAACACCCCTTATTATAAGTGGACCTACTCCCAAAGGGGATGAGCAAGAATTTGAAGCGCTCAAACCGATGGTTGTCAAGCTGCTTCAGGTGCAGCAAAAAGCAGTTCAAGCTTTCTTGATAGAGGCGAAGCATCTTTTAAATGATAATCTGTCAAAAGAGGAAAAAGAAATTGCTGGGCTTGCGCTTTTCAGAGCGTTCCGCGGACTTCCTAAATCCAAGCCGCTGATTAAGTTCCTCAGCAATGAAGGAATGCGTCAATTGCTTCTTAAAGTTGAGGCGATTTATCTCGCAGATAATCAAAAGGAAATGCACAAGGCAGATGCCGAACTCTTCTTTGTGATTGACGAGAAACAGAATCAGATTGAACTTTCAGAAAAAGGAATCGTCTTTCTCACGCAAGGGATGGATGACGATGCGTTCTTCACAATGCCGGACATTGCGACAGAGCTTGTAAACGTCGACAACTCTTCAGCATCTGATGATGAGAAGCTCGCGAAGAAGCAAGAGGTCATGCAAGATTATGGGGTTAAATCATCACGAATCCATTCGATGAATCAACTGCTGAAAGCATATACGTTATTTGAAAAGGATATCGAGTATGTGATCATGGATAACAAGGTGAAGATTGTCGATGAACAGACCGGTCGTATTATGGACGGTCGTCGCTATTCAGACGGGCTTCACCAAGCGATCGAGGCCAAGGAAAACGTAAAAATTGAAGCTGCGACTCAGACCTATGCGACAGTAACCCTCCAGAATTTCTTCAGGATGTATCACAAGCTAGCTGGAATGACAGGTACTGCGGAGACTGAAGCAGGCGAGTTTTGGGATATTTACAAATTAGATGTCAAGGTCATTCCTACAAACAGACCCATCGCACGAGACGACAAAGAGGATCTTGTATACAAAACAAAGAGAGAGAAGTACAATGCTGTCATTGACCATGTGTCCATTTTGAGTAAAGCGGGTCGTCCAGTTCTTGTCGGAACCACAACAGTCGAAGTGTCAGAATTGCTCTCTCGAATGCTTGACATGCGCGGACTGGATCACCAAGTTCTGAATGCAAAACGTCATCAGCAGGAGGCCGAAGTAGTTACACGTGCGGGTCAAGCAGGGACCATTACCATCGCCACAAATATGGCTGGTCGTGGTACAGATATCAAGTTGAGTCAACAAGTGAAAGAAGATGGTGGTCTTGCCATTGTCGGAACGGAACGTCATGATTCACGACGTGTAGACAGACAACTTAGAGGTCGATCCGGACGTCAAGGCGACCCAGGTTCGTCTCAGTTCTATGCCTCTTTAGAAGATGATTTAATGCGTCTTTTCGGATCCGACCGCGTTGCGAAGATGATGGATAGAATGGGGCATAAAGACGGCGAAGTCATCCAACACAAAATGATCTCGAAATCTATTGAGCGCGCCCAGACGAAAGTAGAGGAAAATAATTTCGGGATTCGCAAGCGTCTTCTTGAGTATGATGACGTGATGAATGCGCAACGTGAAGTGATTTATAAGCGCAGAAGAAATGCACTGAAGGGAGAGAGAATCAGGACTGATATTGCAAATATGTTCTTTGAATTGGTGGAGGGAAATGTAGATTCAACCCACCTGAATAAAGATTATGACGGCTTTCGATTTGCAATGCTTTCTAATTTTGGAATGGAAGCGCCAGTTTCTGAACGAGACTTTGAATCATCAAGCACCGATGATTTGGTTTATTTGTGCTATCAAAAATCAGAAGCACACTATAGAAATAAAATCGATGACTTGGCGAGAAGAGCCCATCCAGTGATTCAAAAGGTTCACGACGATGACACCAACGATTTCGAAAACATCCTCGTTCCCTTTACGGATGGTCGAAAGACGATTCAAATAAGTGCAAACATTCACGATAGCGTCGCTTCTGAGGGGCACAGTGTGATGAAAACCTTGGAGAAACAAATTGTCCTTGTCATCATTGATCAACATTGGAAAGAGCATCTCAGATCGATGGATGACCTGCGAACAAATGTTCAGCATGCCCGCCATGAGCAGAAAGACCCCCTATTAATATATAAGTTTGAGTCGTATGAGCTTTTCAAACAGATGATTCAAAAGATAAATGCTGAGGTTGCATCCTTTTTGATGAAATGTACAATCCCTTCAAACACAGGGGAACAACCTGTGCGTCAAGCAAAAAGGCAATCCGCAACTCCATTGGGAACAACCTCAAAAGCAGGCGTGCAAAACATCGCGCAGCAAAATTTGGCGGGAGGCGCTTCACGAGGGGGTATGATCTCTCCTAGACAACCAGGCATGTCTCAGGGTCAAGCACGTCCGAAGCCCGTAGCTCCAATTAGAACCGATAAAAAGATAGGTAGAAATGAAATTGTTACCATTAAGAGGGGCAATGAGACTAAAAGTATAAAGTACAAAAAAGCTGAAATATTTTTAACTCAAGGCTGGCAAATACATGATGTCAGACCTTAATTTAGAATAGGCACTTTGACATCAATTTTAAGGTGTACTTTACATAATTCTGAAAATTTAATGCAGGTTTGAGGCGTTTGAACACTGTCGGTGGTGTGAACCAGCAAGTCGAATGATTCAAGAGGCGTCCCGTTTTTTGTCAATTCAGAGATTCTCTTGGTCCAAAGCATTAACCTTTCCTCATCAGATTTGTGCCCATCATACCCTCCAAACCTGACGATTAAGAATTTTGTGGTCAGCCTCATATGCAATGCATCTCGCCTGCCCGCTGTATCGCTAATTACGGCACCGATACCCAGTTCTGACAATAGGGTCCACATCGCCTCAGCATCTTTGCCTCCCGCAAACCAGTCCGGGTGACGAAATTCAATGGCCATTTTTAAATCCCTCGGCCAAGATTTTAAATAGGCCCCAAGTTTCGCACTGTGCTTGGGTGCATAATGGGGAGGCAGTTGTAAAAATGCAGTGCCAAGCTTGTTGCCAAGTGCTGAGATTCCAGCAATAAAATCGTCAGTCGGCCCCTCGCAATTTCCAAACCGTCTGTAATGAGATATGATTGCGGGAAACTTGGGACAGAAAATAAAGTCATCAGGCATTTCATCAGCCCACGCTGCCATTTTTTCAGGGGCGTATATTCGATAGTGCGTCGCATTAAATTCGAGAGAACCGAATTGTTTTCCATAGTGACCAGCCCATGTTCGCATCGGATCTTTCTGGGGATAAACCTTTCCTCTCCAAGATCTCACAGTCCACATTGTGCCCCCCGTCCTTACAACTGTTGAACCCTGACTTGGATTGTTTTTGTGTTCAATCGTCTTCCACTCAATGTGGCATTTGGGCAACGTCCAGTCGATGCCTTCAAGTTCCTGATGTGTATTGAGTTTTCCAAACTTCACGCTACGAATCTAACCCCTACACTTGTGAATTACACGAATAAAGCAACGATATTCATTCGATTGTTGTAGGAATGATATTAACGAGAAAATTTCTATGTCAAGCATTACTCGAAGGGATTGCACCGCTGACTTGTCTCAAGTGCGCTGAACCTGTTCCGTTTGAAGCCCATGTTGCTGGAGTGTGCAGTTTTTGCATGATGAACTGGGGTGTTTTCGAAGCAGACATGACTTCAATAACGTTATTTCGAGAACGGTTTTATACGGAGTGGATCGCGGTGGGTTTTCGGCTTCGGGATTCAGGAACCAGATCCATACTCCACAGATGCAAGTACGGAGGGAATCCGAAATGCATTAAGGGACTTGGGAGGTGGCTGGCCTGCAGGTGGCCTCCTCCTCCGAAGGGGTCAGTTTTGACACCTGTCCCCATTCATTGGAAAAGAAGATTACAGCGAGGGTATAACCAAGCAAAGGTTTTCGCAGATGGCTTGGCTGAGGTTTGGGAAATCGAGGTTGATGGTGGCGCACTGCTTCGTGTAAAGCATGGTAAATCCTTAACGGGATCGAGTAGACAGGAGCGTGGAAAAGTNTTAAAACAGACCTATGAATGCAATCACAAAGTCAACTCAGATTCTCGTCTTGTCATCCTTGTTGATGATGTTTTGACGACTGGCGCGACGCTAAGGGCCTGTAGAGATATTTTAGAAAAACAAGGTCGAAAAGTAGTAGGTGCAGTCGTTCTTGCGATGGCTTGATGAGGGAGTATATTTGCCAAAGACACAGATGCAATTACAATCAGAAATAGTAGGTCAGGTTCGCGCACTTATTGCTGGGGAGGAGAATGTTGTGGCAAATCTTGCGAATATATCTGCCCTTTTGATGAGCGCAACATCGTGGCATTGGGTAGGGTTTTATCTTGTTGATAAAGCAAAAAACGAATTGGTCCTGGGACCGTTTCAAGGGCCTGTCGCCTGTACAAGGTTAAGTATGGGCCGTGGGGTATGTGCCAAATCATGGGCGTTGAGAGAAACAATTGTAATTGAAGATGTGGCGAGCTTTGAAGGTCATGTTGCGTGTAGTTCGCGCTCACAATCAGAAGTTGTGATTCCCATGATATGTGATGGAGTCGTGGTCGGTGTGTTAGATATTGACAGTGTTGAATTAAATGGTTTTTCTTCTTCGGATGTTAAGATTCTGGAAGATATCGTCCAAATTATTGAGGCACAATGGCAAGGATAGGGACACAGTTTTTAGGAATAACACTTCTTTATCTCCTCACCATGTCATGCGCTCAATTGGGCGTTCCATCTGGCGGTGAGATTGATATAACGCCTCCAGAATTAATTTCCATGTCCCCAGCACTTGGCAAAACAGATATTTCTGTAGAGGCAGGAGGAACGATTGAACTGGTATTTGATGAATATGTAAATGTACGGGACCTTAGCACACAGCTCCTTATTTCGCCCCCCCTCTCAAAACCGATTCAGTGGCGGATGCGTGGTAAAACAGTCACATTTACATGGCTTGAGCCATTAATTGACAACGTGACTTACGTGTTTCAATTTGGGGATGCGGTGATTGACCTCCACGAAGGGAATCCCACAAAAAACTTGATACATGCTTTCTCTACAGGTGCGGATTTGGACACGCTGTCTTTGAGTGGAACAGTTGTGGATGCATTTTCTGGGTCTGCGATGTCAGGGATGAGAATTTTCTTATTTGATTCAGAGGTGACAGCGGACTCCATTGCAACAGGGATCAATCCCAAATTTATGGGAACCACAGATGCACAAGGACACTTCATGATTATGTATTTGCCTGAAGGAAATTATAGGGTGATGGCCGTTGATGATCAAGACAGAAATTATCATTGGACCTCAGGGGAGTCATTGGGTATTTCCGATGATATGATAGAGGTTACCGGACATGATACTCTGAAAAATAACATAAGGATTCAGGAGACTCCATTGTCTGTCGTCAAGTACTTTGTTCAATCTGCGAGAGATTCTTTGGGCTTGGTCCAAATAGAAATGAGCCAGACATTTACACCCAGCGACTCTTTATCGATAGGTGGTCAAAAGCGCTATTCTGAAGGGGTAAATTTGTGGGTATGGGGAGATGACATCGAAAACGATTCGGTGGTTTGGTCTGGCGTAGACACTTTAGTTGTCTCTGAAATAAAGGTTGTAGATGCAGTCCGTTTTGAAGCCACACAAGGTCCGGGTGGAAAAATCGTGACCCCCAATAAAGTTGAGATACAATTTTCCCGCCCAATAGAAGGGACTGTTGATAGTCTTTTTGTAGTCACTGGAATGGATTCCTCAGAAGTTCAAATAGATTCGATTTGGACAAAAGAAAACGATCCGTTTTCAATCGAGATCGCAGGGCCGTTTCCAAGAGGAGACAATTTCGAAATCATGCTCATGCCCGGAGCTGTGCTAGGTCAAGGAGCGCAGGAGTTGCAAGACACTTCATCTTTTAGATGGGGCATCTTTCAAAGCAATGAACTCGGAGAAATAGAGGTGGTCATTCTTAAGGAAGGATGGCTTCAACTTCTTTCTGCAAACGGAGAAGTGACAAAAGAAATGGAGTTAAGCGCGGGTCAACCTGCCATTTTTAACTTTCTAACACCAGGGACTTACAGTTTAAAATGGAAAGGGGATTCAAATAAAAATGGATCTTGGGAATCTGTGAGCCTATCCAATTGGAAGTCTCCAGAACCCGCCCAATTGTTGAATTCCAAAGTAAAAGTGAAAGCAGATTGGCGCCACCAAATAAAATGGCTAGACGAGGAAGTCCGAGGTCAATAGTTTGCTTTTATCGATTCATTTTAGTGCAACACTGAGTATTTGTCCAAACCGTGCAATATCCTCAAAAGAATTGTAAAGTGGTACAGGCGCCATTCTAATCACGTCTGGTTCACGCCAATCAACAACGACACCCGAAGCAGAAAGCTTGTCGTAAAGATCACGGCCCTGTCCATGTGCAACAATGCTAAGTTGACATCCTCTTTCCTCGGGATTTGAGGGGGTGAGAATTTGCAGATTTGTACCTGTCAAAGATGCGACAGCATGAATCGTTTTTTCTAAAAATGAAGTGAGTCGAATGGATCTTTCTCGCAAGGCATTCATTCCTCCAGCAGATTCAAAAATATCAAGTGAAAGCTTGTGGATTGCCATGTTTAGAACGGGAGCATTGCTAAGTTGCCATGATTCGGCTGTCCCCATACTTGCATAGTCTGGCCCCATCTTGAAACGCGAATGCTTATCGTGACCCCACCAACCTTCAAAACGTGGAAGTTCGGTTGTGTGATGACGTGAATGGATGAAAGCACCCCCAACGGCCCCAGGACCAGAGTTCAAATATTTATAACTGCACCAACATGCAAAATCGACGCCCCAATCATGCAGTTTGAATGGGACATTGCCAATACCATGCGCGAGGTCGAACCCACAAAGCGCACCTACTTGGTGTGCAGCTTTTGTAATTCGTTCAAGATTATGCAATTGTCCATTGTAATAATTTACCCCACCAATCATCACAGTTGCGAGCGCTTCTCCGGCATCAAAAATGGCTTTTTCAATATCTTCTATACGAAGCAGATGTTCTCCCTCTCTTGGCGCAATTTCGATAAGGTCTTCATCTGGATTGCCCCCATGAAAACGAATTTGACTGACAAGTGTGTATCGATCAGAAGGAAAGGCTTTAAGTTCACAGATAATTTTCGTTCGCCTTTTTGAGGGGCGGTAAAAACTTACGAGTAAAAGGTGCAGGTTGACAGTTAGCGCGTTCATAGCGATAACCTCAGATGGCTCGGCACCCATTATGGGCGCGAGCCTTTCACTGAAAAGTTCGTGATAATGCATCCATGGATGCCGTGCACGGAAGTGACCCTCTACGCCTAATTCAGCCCAATCATCAAGTTCTATTTGTAAAGTCTTAGAGGCGTCACGAGGCTGTAGCCCCAAACTATTGCCTGTAAAATACAACGTGTCCTTTCCGTTGTGTTGTGGAATAATAAATTGTTCTCGGAATTTACTTAAAGGATCAGATGCATCTAATGCACGCGCAAAATCTAATGTTGGAAGAGTGGACTTCATGGTGCAAATTTACATGATGCTAAATGAAACAGAACGTGCTGATCGGTAACGCAAAAAGCTGTATCAAAAGCATTCCGTCGAGGACAATGGTGTGATAGATTTCATGTCGATTTATCCCAGCAAAATATGGNGAAACAAAGGGCATTGTAACGACAGCATGTATGCCTAATGCAATACCCACATAGCCATTAATAGCGTGTGATGCAGCGAGTCCAAACCACAAAAGTGCCGAAGCCCCGACAAGAGACATTGCCCAGTATAACGATGACGCAACCCCAATTGTTTGGGGCACAGTTTTCATATCCAATCGGTCTATGTCGAGATCTCTCACATCAAAAGGAATGGTAAGGCCAGCAATATATAATCCCCTCGAAAGGACGATGGCCCAAACGGTATACATATTTATATGATCTTCTATCCCTGTTAAGAAAATGGGGAGTATGACTGTGGCGATTGCCCATACCAAAGAAATGAGTGGCAATTTTAAATAGGCAATTTCGCGCACAGGAACCAAAGCATACATAAGCCCTGTTGTGATTAAAAAGAGACCGACGGCAATCGTCGAACTTGAGAGTGTCATATTCACAAATAAAAAAGCTCCAGACACGATTGCGGCCCAAAGAATCAACAACCTTATCCCGTAGCGGTTCATATATGCATTTTTTTCTGCGTGAGCAGATGAAGGGAAAAACATGGTTTTTATGAATCGCTGTGCTGTATATCCGAGTCCTGTTAAGGCGCTAACAATCAGTGCCGCTTGAAAAAACCGCCCTTCCAAGCCCAATGCAAATCCAGACAAATAAACAGTTGCTCCAGCCCCCAGTGCGATGACAATGTGAGAAAACCCAAGGATTTTAAAAAGTTGCATGATGCAAAGGTGAGAAATACATCTCTTAAGATGATGTTTCGCAACCTTCAAGATATATTTGCTTTTTTATTTGCTCAATTTTTACATTTCTTCATATGGAAATTGGAAGTTTTGCCTCAAGGCATATGGGTCCTCGTTTTGAAGACCAAAAATCAATGCTCTCAGCCATTGGCTGCAGATCAATCGAAGAACTTATTGACAAAACCGTTCCTGCGGCGATACGACTTAGGGAACCCTTAAATCTCCCGATTTCATTGACGGAAAGCGAGTATCTAGAACATCTAGATGAACTTGCTTCAAAAAACGCAACATTTAGAAATTATATAGGGATGGGGTATTACCCCACGGAAGTGCCCAGTGTAATACGTCGAAATGTATTGGAGAATCCGGGTTGGTATACAGCGTATACGCCTTATCAAGCCGAGATTGCTCAAGGCCGACTTGAAGCTTTGTTGAATTTCCAAACAATGGTGTGTGATCTTACAGGAAAAGAAATGGCAAATGCTTCGTTGCTAGACGAGGGTACAGCAGCAGCAGAAGCGATGGCAATGCTCTTTTCTGCGCGACCGAGAAAGCAAGCAAAAGCCGGTGCAAACACCTTTCTTGTTGACACAGCTGTTTATCCACAAACTTTTGATGTGATGAAGACCAGGGCGTCGTCTTTAGGGATCAATCTTCTCAAACTACCTCGTTCGGAGTGGATGTTTTCAGATGACATGTACGGCTGTTTGTTACAATACCCGGATGCGAATGGAGAAGCTGAAAATCTTGAGGATTTGGTTTGTTTGGCACATGAATCAGATGTCAAAGTGGTGATGGCAACAGATCTCATGGCACTGCTTATGTTGAAGAGTCCAGGCGAAATGGGTGCCGATGTCGTGGTCGGGAACTCACAAAGATTTGGCGTTCCGATGGGTTACGGAGGGCCTCATGCCGCATTTTTTGCAGCAGATGAGAGCTATAAGAGAAACTTTCCTGGAAGAATAATCGGGGTGAGTATTGACCGAAGCGGAACTCCTGCTTTGAGAATGGCGTTACAAACCAGAGAGCAACATATTCGCAGGGATAAAGCAACCTCAAATATTTGCACCGCCCAAGCCCTCCTTGCAGTTATGGCATCGATGTACGCTGTTTATCATGGGCCGCATGGCCTCAGAGCAATTGCTGAGAGAATTCATAAGCGAACGAAATCACTCGCTACAGCTTTGGGCTCAAATTCGGGATTGACCGTTGTCAACCACTGCTATTTTGATACACTTAAAATTCATGTCAAGGGAGGCGAGGATGAAATTAACGCTTTAATTGCAAGAGCAACAGCACTCAAGATTAACCTCCGTTACTTTAAAGATGGTGAGCATGTGGGTGTTTCTCTCAATGAAAGAACAAATATCGAAGACCTTACGAACCTTTGTTCTGCATTTGGTGTACCCATTGTTCGAGGTGTTGAGGTCGATCGTGCCTTTTTTGGCACCCTCTATCGTGAGGTCAACTATTTAAAACACATTGTTTTTAATTCTTACAGGTCTGAAACGGCCATGATGAGATATATTAAGTACCTTGAGAACAAAGATTTCTCTTTGGTACATGGCATGATCCCTTTGGGGTCATGTACGATGAAACTCAATGCAGCGACAGAACTGCTTCCTATTGCATGGTATAAATTCGCCGAGCTGCATCCCTTCTGCCCACCAGATCAAGCGAGTGGGATGATAGAAATCCTGAAAAATCTAGAAGAAGATTTGGCTGAAATCACAGGCTTTGATCGTGTGACGCTACAGCCGAATAGCGGTGCCAATGGAGAGTATACAGGGATGTTGGTGATTCAAGCCTACCATGAAAGCCGTGGGGAGGGACATAGAAAAGTATGTCTTATTCCTTCCAGCGCGCATGGCACAAATCCTGCAAGTGCAGTCATGGCTGGATTAAGTATTGTCGTTGTAGGTTGTCAGGAAAATGGGGACATCGATATAGATGACCTTAAAATGAAGGCCGAACTACACAGTGAAAATCTAAGTTCAATTATGATCACCTACCCTTCCACGCACGGTGTTTATGAGGAAGGAATTCTCGAAATCACAGAGACCATTCATGCGCATGGAGGTCAAGTGTATATGGATGGAGCAAATATGAATGCTCAGGTAGGGCTTACAAGCCCAGGCGTTATCGGGTCGGATGTTTGTCACCTCAACCTTCACAAAACATTTGCAATTCCCCATGGTGGAGGAGGCCCCGGAGTAGGTCCGATAGGCGTCGCCAAGCATTTAACACCGTTTCTGCCTGGACACTCCTTGGTGCATAAAGGCGGTGAGAAATCTATTTCAGCGGTGAGTTCTGCGCCATTCGGAAGTGCACTGATAGGGCTGGTGCCATATGCGTACATACGTATGTTGGGTATGAAAGGAGTCACCCAAGCGACAGAAGTAGCGATTTTAAACGCAAACTATCTCAAAGCACGTCTTGAAGAATCATACGATATTCTATATCAAGGAAGCAACAATACTGTTGCGCATGAAATGATTATTGATTGTCGTTCATTTAAATCATGTGGTGTAGAAGTCACAGATATAGCCAAACGTCTTATTGATTATGGTTTTCATGCCCCAACGATGTCATGGCCGGTTGCAGGAACGATGATGATCGAACCTACAGAAAGTGAGTCCAAAGAGGAATTAGATCGATTTGTTGATGCTTTACTAAGTATTCGAGAAGAAATAAGATCGATTGAAAATGGCGAAGTAGATATCGCCGACAACGTCTTGAAAATGGCGCCTCATACAATCTCGGAAGCGACTGCTACAGACTGGCCTCATCCATATTCAAGAGAAATGGCAGTGTACCCAGTTGAAGGACTGAAAACACGAAAGTTTTGGGCACCAGTGGCACGTGTAAATGACACTTATGGAGACAGAAACCTGGTCTGTAGCTGCCCACCAATTTCTGATTTCATTGATGATGAATTAGAAGCTATTCACACGTGATATTTATCAAGTAGATAATTAAACATTTGTATCACGCTCATACGGCTTTATATTTGCCGTAAGAACTCGAATTATAAACACATAATACGCTCAATATGAAGCAAATATACTTTTTAATTTCCGCGATGTTCATAGGGACAATCGCAAACGCACAGGTTAAAATGCCTGTTCAAGCTGCCAAGGACGTTCAAGCGTCAGGCGTATACTTAAACACCGAGGCTCCTGTACAAGCTGCAAGAGCTGTGTTCTGGTCAAACGATTGCAATGTCGACAATTGCAGTGATTGGTCTTTTGACAATGGCGCTTATGAAGTTGGTGCGCCATGGACAGACATAGATATTAATTTTGAGTGCACCACTGATGGGCCTTCCGGACCCTATAATCAGTGGGCAGGTGGCTCTGGAGACGGTTCAGCAGCGAGTTCGATGAATTCAACGACCTCTTCAAATGGAACCATCATGGTTGATTCTGATCTTTTCGGAGCAGATGCGAACTATGATGCGAATTGGGTGGAAAACTGTTGGTTCCAAACAGTGGCTCCCATTGACTGTTCAGATCACCCTTACGTTAGCATCTCTCTAGAGACAAGATACCGTTGCTGGGACAATGGTGGTTCAGACGACAGTGAAAAATGTCTGATCGAGGTGAGTCGTGACGGCATAAACTGGCCTGCAATTGACAACTGGGATGAAGCTTCTGGCTATGTCATTTATGGCACTGATACTGTTGCTTCTCGTAAAGAAGTATTCCCTGGATATGGAACAAGTGACACCTCTGACAATCCTTCTTTGTTGGAGTTTGATATCACTGATGCTGCTGGAGGTCAAGCCGAGGTTTACGTGCGTTTCCGTTGGTCTGGAACGTGGGGATACAGTTGGGAAATTGACGATATTCAAGTCTACGACACGCCTGCAAATGACACGCGTATTGACAACTACTTAAGCTACACAGACTATGAGCGTTCAGGATATTACGAGTACGGTGCGTGGCCTTTATCTCAAATCCCTGCTGATCTTGCCGCTGCGGCGAAGGTGTATAACGTAGGTTTTGAGGACCAAACAAACGTGACGCTTGATGTGACTGCTGCTGGAACAACGGCATATTCAACCCCGATAACGCTGTCGTATGCAACAGCGGACACTTTGTCTGCGGCCTACATGCCTACAGCGCTTGGCCCAGTCACTGTTGACTACGTTCTTACAGCTGATGCAGCTGACGAAAACCCAGGGAATAACATGGCCTCTCAGTCATTCGAGGTCACAGATCTTTCTTGGGGGCGTGATGAAGGAACCCCTATAAACGCGGCTCCTGGAGATGGAACAGATGATTATATCGCCGTGTCTCTTTTCGATATCGTAGATGACGTCGTTATATACGCAATTGACGTTGCGGTGATGGATGGCTCTGAAACAGGGACATCAATCATCACTCACCTTTTTGACGGTTTTGATGACAACTTCCTTGCTGAGCAGTATGGTGGAATTCTCCAGTCTACGGATGAGTTTGATATTATTGCGGGCAACACAAATGCTGTTGGAGTCCCAGTTACAACTTGGTACACATTGGTGTTTGATGAACCATACTTAGCATCTGCAGGGGATTGGTTAGGCGCAGGATTTGAGCATTACGGAGGGTCAAACGTGCAATACGGAGAATCTAAATACACACAAGACAACACCGCATTTATATACGGACCATTCGGATCAGGATCTGCATATGACTGGTATTACACAAATGAGGTGCCTATGGTACGTTTAAACTTAAACCCGAACGCTGTGAATACGATTTCAGAAGAAACAGCGAACACAACTGGGTTTGAGATGTTCCCTAGCTTCCCTAATCCAACAAACGGAGTGACACGTGTGCAGTTCCGCCTAGATCGCGCTGCGGATGTAAACTTCGATGTCATCGATATCACTGGAAAGATCGTTTATACTTTAGATATGGGCACACAAGCTCCAGGGTACAACAGTATCTCTGTTGATGCATCTGAATTTGCGGCAGGTGTTTACACATACACACTATCTGTGGATGGAGAACGCTCTACAGATCGTTTGATGGTCAAGTAAGAATACGTAATGATATTATAAAAAGGGAAGGCCGTTCGGTCTTCCCTTTTTTTTTACGTAATTTGCCGTTCAAATATTTTTTTTACCAATCTCCATACCTTAGAATATGAAACATTTGACTTTAACTCTTGTAGCTATTTGCATTTTTGCAATCGCTTCTGGCCAGCGCTTGGAAACACTCCACAGCTTTGAGCATTCTGTCACTGCTGCGACCCAGTTAGAGGCACATAACGCCCGTACAGCAGGCATTGAAGCTCGTTCCACTCAACGTGGAGGCGGGAACATCTTATTTTCGGAGGATTTCTCCAACGGATTTGATGGCATAAATGGCAACGGAGCATGGACAACTTCAGATAACGCGAATGATTCTCTCTGGGTCTATGTCGCACCAGGCAATGCTGGATTCTATTCAAATGGTGTTGCAACAGGCGTTTCTCACCCAGGCGGAGAATTTTCTACAAATATCGGCCCCCTCGAATCAGGGACGCCTGAAAACGGNTGGATGATNTTTGACTGTGACTANTTTAACACACCAATAGCGACAGGNGTTCAAGACACTGATGGGTCCTTAACGAGCCCNNTGATTGATTTCTCTAATGACGGTTCAGTCATCTTAAATTGGGATCAGTACTTCCGTTACTGTTGCTATCCTTATGCGCCTATCTATGTGGATGTCACAAATGATGCTGGCGTGACTTGGACCACATTTGATGGTCATGGTTCTTTTATTGAAGCAGCAAATACAGCTTCTGCAAATCCACTTCCTTCTACACTTGATATTAGCTGTGTTGCTGCTTACAGTGACTCTGTTCAAATTCGTTTCACATACACACAAGCACCTGAAACGGGTGCGGCATACAGCCACTACTATTGGGGCATTGATGATGTCGTTGTAAGTTCAAACGACAACGCTGATGACCTTGCGATGGTTCAGCTAACAAATGGAGATGTTTTCAATGTTTGGGAATACAGAGTAACACCTATGGAGCAAGCCATTCCAGCTGCTGAAGGTGGCGTTCTTGCAGGTGTTTTATACCGCAACAACGGTACAGATAACCAAGACGATGTCGCCGTGCTTGTCGAAGTTTTAAATGAAGCGGGTGATGAAGTTCTGGCTTCTGTCACAGAAACACTGACGACAGTATACTCATTTGCAAACGGTCTTAACTGCCCTGCAAACTCTCAGGACACNCTCTACATTCCNACTGGATGGGAGCCGTCTACAACAGGAAACTACATCCTGCGTTCTACGATTACTTCAGGAAGCAGTACCGATGTATCTCCAGAGGACAACACCATGTCTAGGGTGATTGTTTACACGGATGATGAATATGGCCATGACGATGAGTCTATACTCGATGGCGAGATGTTTCCACGTGAGTCTGATTTGCCAGGTCTATACGATCCAACTGGACAGGGTAATTTCTATCACATGGTCAATTCAGGATCTACAGCATATGGTATTACTGTTGAGTTTGGCCCAAATTGTGGTCTGAGCATAGGCGGGAATGTCGCGGAGTTAGAATTTGAATCTCGTCTTTATTTTTACGACAACACAGTAGGCATTACTGACAGTCCTTTCGAGAGCACATTCTGGACATATGATACAGACTGGAGCAATGCAGGACCGATATACTTGGCGTTTGAGGATCCGATCGAGCTCGATGCTGACGCCGTTTACTTTGCAGGCGTGATTGCTGAATATGAAAGCGAGGGTGGTCTGACGGTAAACGCACAGTTAAATAGCGATACAGATAACAGTACTGGAGAGTATAATGTGACTGGCGCAGGAGATTATGTTTGGTTTACATCTCAAACCTACACTCCCTCAGTACGTCTTATTCTTGGAGAGAGAGTTGCTGTGGATGAATTGGCTTCTCTAAACGGAATCAATCTCGGTCAGAATACGCCAAATCCGGCAACAAATTCAACGGTGTTCAGCTTTGAAATTTCTCAAAGTCGTTCCATTGCATTTGAGGTACGTGATCTAAGCGGAAGAGTTGTAACTCGTATCAATGAGGGAACACTAGGTGCAGGTAATCATACGATTACGTATGACGTAAGCGCTCTTTCTAGCGGATTATACACTTATACGCTGATTGCAGATGACATTTCAGTCACGAAAAAGATGGTTGTTCGCTAGTCGGAACACCCAGTATTAACTACCAATTGAAGAGGTATTCTTAATTGAATGCCTCTTCTTTTTTTTGTTATTTTTATTCTGAGTACTTTCGCACCATGGGATTGAAAGCATCTTTAAGTAAACAATTTGCCAGGGCAGCCATGGTAGAATTGAAAATTAGGTCATCACAACCGGTATCTGTCCAGTTGAAACAACTGAACGATATTGTTAAAACGGCAGCAAAAACAGCATTTGGAAAAGATCACGGATTGCGTGATGGAATGTCATTGGAATCGTTCCAAAGAGCGGTACCTGTGAACGACTACGAGGGGCTTAAAAGCTACTTGGATAGGGCTGTCGCTGGAGAAAGCAATGTGGTATGGCCAGGGAAACCAATCTATTTTACAAAAACAAGTGGTACGACCTCAGGCACCAAGTTCATTCCGATTACAGAAGAGAGCTTGTCCAACCATATTTCGGGAGCGAGAAACGCATTGCTTGCGCAAATAGTAGGCTCAGGAAACGCTGATTTTGTGAGCGGGAAGATGATCTTCTTACAAGGGAATCCAGAATTAGACAAGACAGAAGGAGGGATACCGCTTGGAAGGTTATCGGGGATTGTGGCGCACCATGTGCCCAAATACCTTCAACGGAGTAGTTTGCCATCTATGGCGACAAACTGCATTGATGACTGGGAGGATAAACTTGATGCGATCGTTAAGGAAACTGCCGAACAGGATTTACGTCTTGTGAGTGGTATTCCTACTTGGGTTCAAATGTATTTTGAGAAACTTCTTAAGTATACCGGGAAGGATACAGTTCAGGATGTGTTTCCAAACTTGAGCCTATTTGTTCACGGAGGCTGCGCTTTTGGCCCCTATTCCGAAAAGTTTAAACAATTGATAGGCTTTGACATTGATCGGGTCGAGTTATACCCTGCTTCGGAAGGGTTCCTCGCTTTTCAAGACAAACCAAATGTTGAGGGAATGCTTCTGAATGTAGGAGATGGCATATTCTTCGAATTTATCCCGATGGATAAGTATTTGGATGGTGACAGAACGAGAATTATGGTAGACAAAGTGGAGCTGGGCGTAAACTACGCTGTCATCCTTACGACGAACGCTGGCCTTTTTGCATATGATATAGGAGATACTGTAAAGTTCGTTTCTCTTGATCCACTTCGGGTTGTCGTCACTGGCAGGACCAAGCATTTCACTTCTGCTTTTGGGGAACATGTCATCGCTGAGGAAGTGGAAAGTGCGATCGAAGAAGCAATAGAAAAGCATGGAGGTATTATTTCTGACTTGCATCTTGCGCCTCAGGTAAAACCCAAAAAAGGCAAGCCATACCATGAATGGCTTATTGAATTCGCCAAGAAACCGAAGGATTTGAAAGCGTTTGCTTCAGATCTGAATCAGTCACTTAGAGATCAAAACACATATTATAATGATCTTCAAAAGGATGGTGCCCTGGCACCAGCAGTTGTTACCCCTCTTGCGAAAGGTAGTTTTGTGAATGCGATGAAATCAAAAGGCATGCTGGGAGGCCAAAACAAAATGCCTCGTCTCGCAAACGATAGAACATTGGCGGACCTGCTTCTCAAGTCACCAAAGTAATGAAAATAGTTGCCTTAACTGGTGGGAGTGGTTCAGGTAAATCCACTGTCCTTAATGGTTTAAGGGAACACTTCAGTGGAGAAGTAACGATTCTATCTCTCGACGATTACTACAGACCTAAAAACGAACTCCCAAAAGACGACCAAGGGGAGACAAATTTTGATGTTCCGGAAGTCATCAACTACGATGATCTTTTGAGAGATATGAGATCATTGATGTCGGGTAACATTGTTGAGTTAGACACCTATACCTATAATAAATCGGCGATGAGTTCCGAACGGATTCAAATTAAACCTGCGCCTTGGTTAATTTTAGAAGGCATATTTACTTTATATCACAAAGAGGTCCGTGAGATGGTTGACATTAAGGCTTTTATAGACGCTTCAGTTGCGACCCGACTAGAAAGGCGCAAACATCGAGACCATACTGTAAGGGGGTATGCGCCAGATGAGATACAGTATCAGTGGGACAATCACGTAAGGCCTTCAGAATTAAAATTTATTGACCCTTGGAAGTCCAAATGTGACATTGTCATTGACAATGAAAACAATTGGAAAAGGGGATTAACTCAACTTGTTGAAATGATGGCGTTGGTTCATTAAAAACGATTCTATGAAAAAGGCATTTACACTACCAACCTGCAAGACATGTCAACGCATCTTTGACGACTTAAAGCCCTCAAAAAACGGATTTGAAATAATAGACATTAAGGCAATGGGTATTTCAAGTGAAGACCTTGATGCCATGAAAGAACTTAAAGGGTCTTATGAAGCCCTTTTTTCTCGCAGAGCGATGAAATTTCGAAGTTTAAATTTGCAGGAAAAAACACTTTCCGAGGATGATTATAGAACACTTATTTTAGGCGAGTATACATTTCTTAAGCGCCCAGTATTTCTATTTGATAATGAAGTGACAGTGGGGTCAAGAAAGTCGGAAATCAGTAAAGTAAGAGATTTTTTAAGTTAAGAAATTGACAAATAGTGGTGGAAATAGCGGTGCAATTTGGGCTCACCTCGCCCTATTTACAGTGGGTGCTATTTATGCGGGGAATTATATTGTTGCAAAGGGGCTCATGCCCGATGTCGTAGGGCCTTCCGGATTTATTGTGCTCAGGGTAGTGGGGGGGACGACAATGTTTTTTACAGTGATGTTCACCTTGAGATTCTTAGGTGTCGGAAAGATTGAGCGCATTGAAAGCTCCGATTTTCCCCGATTGATCCTTTGTGGATTATGCGGCGTCGCCATCAATCAACTTTGCTTTTTTAATGGTCTGGCATTGACGAGTCCCATCCACGCTTCTTTAATCATGACCGTGAATCCCATTTTCGTGTTGCTGATTAGTGCACTCTTGTTAAGCACTAAGATTACGGCCCGAAAAATAGCGGGAATATGCATCGGTGGCACTGGTGCGGGATTGCTTCTCTTATTTGGCAGTCAAACTTCGGCAGTAGAATCTGGAGCAAGTTGGGAAGGCGATTTGCTCGTTCTGATCAATGCTTTTGCATATGGTGTTTATTTGGTGGCCGTCAAGCCATTGATGTCCAAATATCATCCCTTGACAATTGTTTCATGGGTGTTCCTTTTTGGGATGGTGTTTGTCTTGCCTATTGGCATGGATCAGGTATTGGATATTCATTGGGCACGACTTGAGAGACATCACTTTCAAGGAATTGTATATGTCATTTTGGGGACGACATTTTTGGCTTATTTGCTAAACATCTTTGCCCTCAACAAAGTGTCGCCTGTCGTCGTGAGCATCTATATTTATTTGCAGCCTCTCATTGTCGTTTTACTAGTAGGCATCTTGGCTTTTGTCGGTTGGGGAAATTATCACAACGACATCAATTCATTTACGGGCCTATTCGCATTTGCGATATTCACAGGTGTATGGTTAGTGAGTGTTCCCAAGGGTTGGATAATTGAACGGATTAAGGGTTAATTTGGTCTTATCATTTGAGAACGAAAACGTCATGGCTATTCAAAAACCTTTTAACCTCACAAAATGGATTGAGGACAATAGAGATTTACTCAAACCACCTGTGGGAAATAAGAACCTGTATGTAGAGAGTGGTGATTATATCGTGATGATCGTCGCCGGACCTAACGCTCGACAAGATTATCATTATAACGAAACAGAGGAGCTTTTTTATCAGCTAGAAGGGGATATCTGCGTAAGGATTCAGGAAAACGGAAAAGCAGTTGATGTTCCACTTTCAACAGGTGACATGTTCCTTCTTCCCGCCAAAACACCCCACAGTCCAGTCAGATCAGAGAACTCTATTGGTCTTGTCATTGAGAGAAAGCGTGAAGCGGGACATAAAGACGGATTGATGTGGTTTTGCAATAATTGCAATGCCCTTCTCCACGAAACATATTTCAAACTCACAAACATTGAGAAGGATTTTCTACCAAGATTTACTGCGTTTTATAGCTCAGAAGACCTCCGAACTTGTAAAGACTGTAGCGAGGTAATGGATACAGATCCAAGGTTTGTTAATTAACAGTTGGGTTACAACTTCTGACTTTTAATTGTTTTATATTTTAGTTTTAACCATTTCATTACATTGATTCTGACATGAAAATCTTGATATTTCCCTTTTTTTCTCTGCTGTTTTTCCATACAGCATATTATGCGCAAGTTTCTGACTGTGTTGTCGACCTCGTTTTTGAGGCTTATTTTGAAGATGTAACTGTTGGTGCAGTTGATGTTCCTGAGGGCGCAGTTCTAAATTGGAGTGTCAACGGCGAGATGATGAATAACGGAAGTGACACGATCGATCTGTCTTTAGAGATATTCCTGAATGGTCCCGTCACAGTGTGTGTTTCAGTTGTCTCAGATGAATGCCCTGAGGGCGTAGAAAATTGTGAGACTTTAGATTCAAATGATTTAATTGAATCGGACTGTATAGATATAGATATTATTGACTTAACAGCTCTGTGTAGTTTTCTCTACGCTCCCGTCTGTGGTTGCAATGGAGTGACTTATAGCAATGAGTGTGTGGCAGTCAATTATAGTGGAGTTACTGAGTGGACTGATGGTGAGTGTGAGGAAGGAAGTGATTGTCCTGAGATAATAGGATCGATGAATCAATCAACGGATTTCTGTCATTGGATATTCGAAGTAGAAGGATCAGTTGATGGTGCTGAAGTGACATGGAATTTCGGTGATGCCTCCAATGAAGTGTTTGGGGATATTGCAGACCACCATTATGCAGCGGATGGAGAGTATGTCGTTACTGCTTATTACTCAGATGTATCATGTGAAGGCGTTTTATTGACAACTGCTATTTCAGTAGATGGCTGTTCTGGCGAGGTGGATTGCATAGATCAAGACCAAATTGATAACGAGATGTTTTGCACAGAACAATACGATCCAGTTTGTGGCTGTGATGAGGTCACCTACTCAAACGAATGTCACGCATATTATTACGGAGGTGTCACTTCTTGGGTAGATGGCGAATGTACTAATTCAGTTAGTGATATAAACGGCAATCAATCATGGTCAGTATTCCCTGTGCCCACTTCTGACCTTGTGACATTTAAAGGTTTATATGTAGGCACGAATTTTCTTAAAATCTATGACCACCAAGGCCGTATTGTTAAGGAGGCATCAGTTTCAAACGGGGAGACGATATCCCTTAATGCGTTAATTAACGGCTGGTACACAATGCAAATTGTAGGTATTGAAAGCTCTGCGAAAAGAGTTATCATACAGAGATAGAGCGGGCCGTTAGTGTATATCTTCGCGATGCTATTTTACAAAACACAAATTGTCTGATTGAATGCGCTACGATCGTTTAAATATTATTACGGGATGGACTGTTTGGGCTGTCGCGACCATTGTCTATATGTTGACGGTAGAACCGACTGCGAGTTTCTGGGATTGTGGAGAGTTTATCGCTTCAGCATACAAACTTGAAGTGGGGCACCCACCTGGGGCACCTTTATTTATGCTGTTGGCGCGGGGTCTCATGGTTTTTGCAACTCCAGAATGGGCTGCATTTGCGGCCAATTCCCTGTCTGCTTTAAGCAGTTCGTTTACGATTCTTTTCTTGTTTTGGAGCATCACACATCTTGCACGACGGTTTTCAGGTGGGTTTACAAAAGAGCCGACTTCAGCAGAGAGATGGGCTATTTTGGGGTCAGGAACTGTAGGTGCGCTCGCGTACACATTTTCAGATTCGTTTTGGTTTAGTGCCACAGAAGGAGAGGTATATGCGTTGTCATCACTTTTTACTGCCGCGGTGTTTTGGGCAATCTTAAAATGGGAAAATGAGGCAGATGAACCTGGAGCCACGCGTTGGATCATCTTAATCGCATATTTGATGGGACTCTCAATTGGCGTTCACCTCTTGAATCTTCTGGCCATTCCAGCGATGGCACTTGTGTATTATTTCCGCAAATATGAGTTCAGTTGGAAGGGGCTTGTGATTACTGGGGTAGCCTCTATTGCGTTGCTTGGGTTTATTCAAATAGGCCTTATTCAGGGCGTCATCAAGCTCGCAGGAGATTTTGAGAGGTTCTTTGTCAATTCAATGGGTCTTCCGTTTAATTCAGGCATTTTTGCATATCTGATTTTGTTAATTGCACTCATAGCGGCGCTTGTGATGTATTCTAGGAAACGTGGCTGGTGGGCACTCAACACCTTTGTGCTCAGTATTGCCATGGTGTTAATTGGATACAGCTCTTTTACGACCATCGTCGTGAGGTCAAGTGCAAATCCTCCCATGGATGAAAATGATCCAGAGAATTTTTTCCAACTTCTCAAGTACCTCAACAGAGAGCAATATGGAGACAGACCCCTTTTGACGGGTCCTTACTGGGATTCTCCAATGGACATCGAAAAACAATATTCAGATGGTGGAGCGACTTGGGTCAAGAGTTTCAGTGTGAAGCAACAAAAAGGGACACGTGATGTACGAATAAAATCTTTTAAACGAGAGGTGACCGCAATCAACTACATGTCAGAGTCAAAAAACGACAGGTACCGCATCGTCGAAGAATACATTAATACAGGTGAGAAAAAAGGCACGGTTTCTAATTATGACTCCGATTATACCATGTTATTTCCACGCATGTATTCTTCTGAGAGTAGACATGTGAAGGAGTACCGCATTTGGAGTAATTACAAAGGATACAATGAAGCGAGTAGATATACGAGCCCATTGGTTGACGGTCAAATGTCCCAGAGTGGTTTTATGCTCCACCTTCAGAAGGATATTCTAAGTGGGACGCTTTCGGAGGCTGTTCTTGGAAGAACACTCAAGAGGCTTTTTGCGGATTATGGACAGAGATGGGACGGGGAATTTGAAATTCGGTCAAAGAACGAAATCCTTGTCCGTGACCCACAAACTGGCGGAATGAGACTCGCGCCCTTGGATGATCCAAGAGCTGTAGATGCGTTAACCCAAATGATCACGGATCGTCTTGCACAGGGTTTGGACAGAGGGAAAGGGTTTGTAAAACGCCTCAATCAAGAAAAACGTTATTATGAAGCCACGGCCGCACGTGCAAAGGACTATACAGAACAACAACAAGCACTCGCATCCTTAGATAAAGTCTATGACAAGTTGCAGCCCACCTTAGGGGAAAACCTCAGGTATTTTATGGACTATCAAGTGGGGTGGATGTACTTGCGTTACTTCATGTGGAATTTTGCGGGGAAACAGAATGACACTCAAGGACATGGAGATTTTCAAAGCGGAAACTGGCTTTCTGGGGTCGATGCCATTGATGCATTAAGGATTGGAAGCAGGGATACCCTCACTCAGGAGATGTCTGAAAACAGAGGCTTAAATAAATTCTATTTCCTTCCATTTTTACTGGGTTTGATTGGTTTAATATTCCAAATCTCACGCGATCCACGTGGTGCAGGTACTGTAGGCCTGTTGTTCTTTATGACTGGCCTCGCTATTGTCGTTTATCTCAACCAAACGCCCATGCAGCCACGCGAGCGTGATTACGCTTATGTGGGGTCATTTTATGCCTTTGCAATGTGGATTGGAATCAGCGTGTTTGCACTCTTCGATGCAGCGAGACGAAGTGATTGGATGAGTCACTTGCGCGGATTTGGCTTCCCATTGGGTGTAGGTGTTTTGTTTTATTTGTTAGAGCACCTCGGCGGAACACCTCATTCTCTTTCATTGAGTATCTTATTTATGACGCTTACCGGCGCCCTGCTTTACGGCATTGCGCATGCTTCAAGGTTCATGGGATTGAACGAAAATTCACGCGCGCTTACCCTTGGTGGAATCATCCTCCTTGTTCCAATTTTGATGGCGTCTGAAGGGTGGGACGATCACAATCGATCTCACAGAACCACAGGTGTAGATTTTGCGAAAAACTATTTAGAGTCACTGGCGCCTAACGCGATTCTTTTCACGAATGGGGACAACGACACGTTCCCGCTTTGGTATGCACAAGAAGTAGAGGGTATACGCACGGATGTTAGGGTTTGTAACTTGAGTCTTTTGAATACGGATTGGTATATAGACCAAATGAAACGCCGTGCCTACGAGAGCGCTCCGCTTCCTATTAAAATGTCTGAAGAGCAATACAGACAGGGCACCAGAGATATTGTGCTTCTCGAGCCTCCCAGTTCGCCTGGCTTTGTCGATTTGAAAGAAGCTTTACGTACGGCGCTAGATGACGACATTCAGAAAAATTATGGGGAGAAGCGGTATCCTTACTTCCCGACAAACAAGTTCAGTCTTCCCGTCGACTCCGCCCNTGTTGTTGCGCTCGGAATCGTCAATGCTGACGAAGCATCAACCGTTGTTGATGCATTAGAATGGACTGTCCTAGATGGTCAGGGAGAACCGTTACAGTACATCCTTAAGAATCAACTCGCAGTATTGTCCATGTTGGCAAACAACGATTGGGAGCGCCCCGTATATTTTGCAGTGACGACTGGCGGAGATTCATACATCGGTCTTCAAGATTACTTCCGCCTGGAAGGTCTTGCATATCGACTCGTTCCGATTAAGTACGGGGAAAATCCGAACCCGAATTTAATTGGAGGGATTGAATCAGATGTGATGTACGAGAACGTCATGGAGAATTGGAGCTGGGGAGGCATGGACGATCTGGAGCACGGCATTTATATGGATGAGAACAACAGGCGTATGGTCACAAATGTTCGTCTCCAAATGGCAAATCTCGCCGACGCTCTTATAGATGTCAATGACCCACAACGTGCGCTGGAGGTGCTCGACAAATTACTTCGCGTCACTCCTCAGGAAAATGTTCCTTACACGAGAGTTCTGATGCCTGTCGTAGAAGCCTATGCTGAATTAGCCAGTTCAGACAGTTTGCTTTCTCCGAATGCAAACAGCTTGGATGACACACAAAGGAAAGCGTCGTTAGATAAAGCCCAAGAACTTCTTCAAGCGTTATTTAAGCAACAAGAGGAACTTGTAGAATTCGCACTTTCTTTAGATGCCGAGTACTTCACAGCGATGACCTCTGAGATTGATCTTGCGCTTCAAGTCAATGACAGACTGATACGAGTGTATAAATACTACCATCCTGAAGACCCCATCGTCGATCAATTGGACGCACGTTTGGGACTTATGGAAACGCAAATTGAGGACTACGAACGCAGTATTGTAGAACTTGGATTTATGGAATTCTAAAAAGGGAATGTCAGATGCTTAAGAAGGTAGCGATTTTATCTTCGGGAATGGGCTCTAATGCTCAAGCCCTTATTACGCACTTTGCGTCGCAAGAAAATATTGAGGTCGTATATGTAGGGTCAAATCGTGCCTCAGCAGGTGTCCTTGAAAAAGCCCGACTTTCCAAAGTTCATCATGGTCATTTTACGAAAGCGGATTTGAACAATGGGACTTTACTGAATACTCTTGAAAAACTTGATGTAGATTGGGTGTTGCTTGCTGGATTTCTTCTCATGATTCCTGTTGAATTTTGTCGGCGGTATCAAGGGCGTATTTTAAACATTCATCCGTCGCTACTTCCCAAGTATGGGGGTAAGGGAATGTATGGAATACGCATACACGAAGCCGTTTTTCAAGCAGGTGAAAAAGAAAGCGGGATGACCATCCATTTTGTGAATGAGCTTTATGATGACGGTGCGGTGGTATTTCAGGGCCGTATCAAAATAGATGACGTCACAAATGCCCAAGAGATTGCTGACAGAGTGTTGAAACTTGAACATACGTATTATCCAAGAATTTCATCGGAGTTAATTACTTTGGACAAATAAATAATTTTGAAGTCATGATTCTTGATCCTGCACAACTTTTAAAAAGCACGATGGTGCTTTTTGCCGTGATTGATATTGTAGGAAGCATCCCCGTTTTAATGGATGTCAAACGTAAATCGGGGGACATTCATCCGGGCAGAGCTTCCTTGGTGGCACTAGGTATTATGCTTGCATTTTTATTTGTTGGAGAAGGGATTATTACTTTTTTAGGCGTGGATGTCAATAGTTTTGCTGTTGCAGGTTCCTTTGTCTTGTTTTTTATGGCGCTTGAAATGATTTTGGGAATAGAGCTTTTTAAGAGTGACGCCTCTTCTATAAAAACCGCCACGATTGTTCCCGTCGCCTTTCCCTTGATTGCTGGGGCTGGGAGCATGACGTCGATTTTGTCATTAAGAGCTGAATTTGTTCAACTCAACATTATGATTGCCATCATTATAAATATGGCCATTGTTTTTGTCGTCCTCAAGAACTTGGGGAGAATAGAGACTTTACTCGGTGAAGGTGGAATTGCTGTTCTTAGAAAGGTCTTCGGGATCATACTTCTCGCAATTGCCGTGAAACTGTTCGCAGACAATGCAAAAGATTTGGTCTAATTTATCCCAGAAAAAATGGCAAAGGTGACGGTATATACTGATGGAGGCGCGAGCGGGAATCCCGGTCCAGGTGGATATGGTGCTGTGATGCTTTCCGGAAAACATTATAAAGAGCTCAGCGGAGCGTTTCGCTTGACAACAAATAACAGGATGGAACTTCTTGCCGTGATCAAATCCCTAGAGGCTTTAAAGACACCGGGGACTGAAGTAACAGTTTACTCAGACTCGAAATATGTTGTCGACTCAGTCAAGAAGAAATGGGTCTTTGGATGGGTGAAAAAGAACTTCAAAGGCAAAAAAAATACCGATCTGTGGAAGCGATTTTTGAAAATTTATGAAATGCATAAGGTGGAATTTGTGTGGGTTAAGGGTCATGCAGGCAATGAATTCAACGAAGTAGCTGATAAATTGGCTGTTTCAGCATATGCAGATGGTATCCTGCCTTTAGAGGTGGATGTTGCATACGAAGCGTCAGAAAAGGATTAGATTTGTACTCTGATTAAACACATCAAGATGCGTACAGATTTATTTCAAGGACACGATTACTTTAATATGGACGATCTTCTCACAGAGGAGCAAAAGTTGATCCGCGATGCGGCCCGGGCTTGGGTGAAGCAGGAAGTGAGCCCGATCATTGAAGAAGCAGCTGAGAAGCAGGTTTTCCCTCAGCATTTGCTTCCAGGTCTTGGTTCGATTGGTGCTTTCGGTCCTTATATTCCTGTAGAATATGGTGGTGCTGGTTTGGACCAAATTTCCTATGGTCTCATTATGCAAGAGCTCGAAAGATGTGATTCTGGACTGCGTTCAACCGCTTCCGTTCAGAGTTCTTTAGTAATGTACCCAATTTGGAAGTACGGTTCTGAAGCACAAAAAACAAAGTACTTGCCCAAGCTCGCAACTGGAGAGTGGATTGGGTGCTTTGGTTTGACTGAGCCTGATCACGGATCTAATCCTGGTGGAATGACCACGAGTTACGTTGAAGATGGAGATGACGTCATCTTAAATGGCGCCAAGATGTGGATTTCCAATTCGCCATTTGCTCAAATTGCAGTCGTATGGGCGAAGAACGAGGAGGGCCGGATCCATGGACTTATCGTTGAACGAGGAATGGAAGGATTCACGACGCCCACGATGAAGGGCAAGTGGTCACTTAGAGCATCTGACACAGGGGAACTTATTTTTGACAATGTGCGTGTCCCTAAAGCAAACATTCTTCCGGAAAAATCAGGGTTAGGTGCGCCACTTGGATGCTTGGATTCAGCACGTTTTGGGATCGCCTGGGGTGCAATAGGAGCCGCATTAGACTGTTACGATACAGCACTTCGCTACGCCAAGGAGAGACAACAGTTTGGCAAACCCATTGCAGCGTTTCAACTACAACAGAAGAAGTTGGCGGAGATGATTACAGAAATAACCAAGGCCCAATTTCTTACGTTACGTTTGGGTCAACTTCGAAATGAAGGACGTGCCACCTCGGCTCAAATTTCTATGGCCAAACGCAACAATGTCGATATGGCAATAACCATAGCGCGCGAAGCGCGTCAGATGCTAGGGGCGATGGGAATCATGAATGAATACCCGATTATGCGTCACATGATGAATCTTGAATCGGTGATCACATATGAGGGGACGCATGACATACACCTCCTGATTACAGGAATGGACATCACTGGCGAAAACGCTTTTAAGTAAGGATCCGAAGCTCCACCCCCGAAGATTCAGGGGTTCGTTTCTATTCGAAACACCTTAATCAGCATCCTCAAGTACGGGGAACTTTGATCGGAACCCATCTAACGTCTCGCGATGGCAAACAAGCGTGATAGATTCCTCCATATGGGCGTCGCTTAAAATCTTACCATATGGGTCTACTCCTAAACTATCTCCACGATAGGCAATCATGTTTGGGTCAGAACCTGTTCGATTGAGACCCAAGACGTAGCATTGATTTTCGATTGCTCGGGCTTGAAGCAACGTTCTCCATGGATGACGGCGTACTTCAGGCCAGTTCGCCACGTAGAGTGCGACATCATATGTGTTTGACATAGAATTCCTTGAAAAACACGGAAACCTCAAGTCATAACATATCTGTAGGAGGATTCTCCACCCCCGGAATTCAACTACTTTTCGCGCTTCTCCTTTTTGATAATGTGCGTTTTCTTTCCCAAACGTGAAAAGATGTCGCTTGTCATAGTATTCGAAACTTCCATCAGGTTTTACAAACACACTCCGATTTCTAGCAACAGAATCCTCAAACCTAAAAGCCACACTTCCTGTGATTGCAACATTGTACTTTTTTGAAAGATCACGCATCCAATCTAATGTTTCGCCAGACCTCCATGAGTCGATAGCATCAATATTCATTGAAAACCCCGTGGTGAATACTTCTGGCATGACGATGAGATCAATGTCATTCTTTTCCTTCATCGCGCGCGCAATGCGTTCAGAAAAGGCCTTGCGATTTGCTTTGGGATCTTCCCAGATGATCGGCGACTGTATCCCTAAAATATGGAGTAGGGTCTCATTATTTTGACGTGAACTCATCGGGCTTTATAATACGTGTCAATCGCTCGAAGTTTTTTGATGGCTTCATCGATGGTGCTGTCGCCTTTTGCAAAACAAATTCTCAAACGCTTCTCCTCTTTTGCCTCTTGGCTTCCTGGCTGTCTAAAGGGTGAAATCGGAATCGTTGCTATTCCGTGTTTGATCGTCCACTCCCGAGCGACTTCAATGTCACCTCGAGAATCGAGCTTGCTGTAATCTAGGATTTGGAAATATCCGCCTTCTGCGGGAGAAAAAATGAATGCGGTTCCATCCAACCCTTTTAAGAGTCTGTCGCGCTTCTTTTCATAAATAGGCCCCAGTTCACGCAAGTGTTTTGATGCGTGATCTGTGATGAGGTACTGAGCGAGTCCTCTTTGTATGGGTGCTCCTGTAGAGAACACATCATACTGATGTATTTTTCTAAGTTCTCTGGTGATTTCTTCTGGGGCTGCAACCCAACCTATTTTCCATCCAGTTGCGTGAAGAAGTTTTCCGAAACTCCCAAACACAAGCGTTCGGTTTTTTAGCCCAGGATGTCCTGCTGCACTTAGAAAAGGTCTACCATCGTGATTCATGGGCCCATAAACTTCGTCGCTCAATAAAAAGCAATTTGATTCAAATAATACATCTGCGAGTGCATTTAAACCTTTAGAAGTAAAGCACGCTCCAGTAGGATTGTGAGGTGCATTTATGATGACCAATTTGGTGTTGTCAGAGATAAGATTGCGAATAACGTCTGTATCTATTGCGCCTCCTTGTCCACCTAAATTTGCAGGTTGAGGTATTGCTGCTCTCACAATGACGCCTCCTGCAAGATGAACAGCAGGGGCGTATAAATCATATGCAGGATCTACAATAATGACTTCGTCTCCAGGCAATACGAGTGCCTGTATTGAGGCAAACAGCAAAGATGATGCGCCAGCGCCGATGGTTATTTCAGAGTCTGCATTGTAAACTGCGCCATGCGCTTGATTGTACATTTCAGAGATCCAAGTACGAAGTTCTGAATCTCCCGCCATAGGTGCATATTGATTGTAGCCTTCATCAATCGCTTTCTTAACAGCTTCTTTAAGGTGTGTGGGAGTAGCCAAGTCAGGGAAACCTTGTGCTACATTCAGCGCCTGATGTTTTGAAGCCAACGCTGACATTGTTGTAAAAATCGTTGTCCCTACCTCGGGCAATTTAGATGGCGGCAGTGTAGGCGTTTTCATTTTAATGAATTAAGTCAATCAACGCGTGATTGCAAGTTTTGTCGTGGCTGAAGTTTTGCCGTCAGCGTTTGTTGCGAAGATTAAATAGACACCATATGGGGCCAACGCTCCATCACTTAGCCTCCCATCCCAGATCGCCCGGCCTCCCATTGACTCAACAACCGCAATGACTCTTCCAGATGCATCTGTGACATGTACAGTACTTTCAAAGGCTAAGCCGTCAATGGTTATGGGCCCCTCATGAGAAGCATCCACTGGATTAGGAAACGCAAATATATTTTCCATTTTGGAATCCCAATTGGTGGCTTCACCTAAGTATGAAATGATTCCACGCGTGGTGGCGATGAAGACCTCTCCACTGGCTTGGTTAATCGCTATGTCTTGAATGTTGTCTGAGGGTAGGGGACTGTTTGTGGGAGATAATTGGAGTTCTATGGTGAGGCCATCATCACTAAGCACATAGATGCCAGAACCAGAGGTCCCGATCCATTTTCTATTACCACCATCGATCTGTATGGAGGTGACTTCTTCTGTTTCTAGGAGGTACTGGTAATTTCCGTCTTGCTGAATAAGTATTTGCGATGCGGTCGTTTCATAGTCATTTTCAAACAGCGAAGCTGACCTATAGAATATTGCAGGTCCCGAAGCTGTGCCGATCCAAATCTCTCCATCCAAATCTTCCTCAAGTGAGTTAATGTAATTTGATGGCAACGCTCCGAGTTCAGCGTCGATGTTTAGAAATCGCCAATCATCATCTGATGTGTTTTCAGGTGTCCCGTTTGGATCGAAAACCAGAAGTCCTCCTCCCCTTGGCAGAATCACCCAAACATAGCCGTCCCTTGTCACCATAAGTTCACCCACATTGTCGCTTGAACTCAGGTCATCTCCTAAATTCATTGCAACGAACGTGCCGTCTGCCAAGCGCACTTGCAATGGGTTGTTGCTGAAAAAGTTTGTAAACCAGACGTTTCCAAATTTGTCAAAATCCACTCCTGCAACTCCCGTCCTTGGACTCCCACCAAAATCCCCCTGCTGTATGGTGCTGTTGGATTCATTCCAAATTTCAACGATCTCACCATCGAGCACTTCAATAAGCCCCTCTTCAAATGACCCAAACATCACATGTTTCGGATTGAGGGGGTCAATACTGACTGCCATGTAATCTCTGATCCCAGAGATGTCATTTTCACCATCGACTTCATCTACATCTATCCAGTCCCCGTCCACGAAGCCATGAATTCCTGCAGAGTTGTAGTTTGGCACCCAAGATGCATCAACACCTCCTGTTGCAAGCCACAAGTTTGAATTCCAACAATCTATTTTTCTTACATCTGCTGTTGCTGGTCCTGTGGGTTCAAAAACGCCATTTTCTAGCCCTGCTTCAGGTTCCGAAACATATCGCAACAGGCCACCTATTCTGCTCGCAATCCAAACCACACCAGGCCCAGTGACGTCAAACGCAACATCTCGAACCTGCATCCAATCCCCAAATTCATTGTTTTCTGGCACAGGGTTGTATTCAGAATCATAGAGGTCAACACCACAACAACGCCCCAAAACAAGCGTATCCGAAGCAACGTCCAGTCCCCAAAGTTCTTCACCCTCTAGAGCCCATCCTGGAAATATTTCTGAAGTCCCATCGGCGCGCATGATCCATAACCTGCTTGTTGCTCCTTGGCTTAGGGTGACAAGAATGTCGCCCCCGAACCGTTCTATTTCGCTCGTGTAATGGTCGGGTGCTTCTGGCAAATTTTCCCACCTTGTCCATGCATCAGCGCCAGATAGAAATTGATGATTTACCGGTGCCTCAAAGACCCCAGCATCTGTGGCGACAACCCATTTATCTTCGACCAAACAGACATCCAAAACTTCTCGTAAGTCTTGGGATCCAGTCACAAACCATGTGTCTCTTACCTCTAATTTCTCGAGGTCTAAGACCACCACGCCAAATCCACATGCCAGGTAAGCTCCGTCATCGAAAACGAGAATTTTCCGGATTCCTTTGTCACCGATAAGGCTGCTTGTAATGATGTCGGGCATATTGTAGGTGCCTCCATTTGAGACCAAATCGATATTCCCGTCTGCATACCCTACGATTAAGACCTCATTGGGTCCATACCAGCTCATGGCTGTAGGATTTGATTGAGAAAGCCCTTGAATTTGACTTATTCTCGTGGTCAGATTTGTGGACGATTCAACTTTAAAAACCGCATACTCTGTTCTGGCAAAAGCGATGCTTGCCCCATCTTCATCTACCCCCGAGATGACTTCGAGCACAACACCATAAGGAAAATAATCTTTCCAGGTGCCTACGGGTCGATTCTCCTGCGCAGAAATGTTTCCAAAGCCAGGTCCCAACAGGAAGGCCAGGGAAAATCCTACAAAAAAGAAGATATTTCTAAAATTTATTCGGCGGTTCATCATGTGCACTTAGTACGCCTCTAAGTTCGGGATATTGTGCTCATTCTACAGTTTTGTATCGAAAAAATTGCCACCCCTCTGTTTCGAGTTTCCCCATCGCTTCCTCATCAGCCAATTCGTAGATATATCCACGTTTTGAGTGCTTTGCTCTCACGATAGACCAAACGATTAATAAAGCAAGTAAATTCTCGACCTCCTCAAAGCCCAGTTTTGCAAGTTTTGCAACTTGCACAAATCGAAGTTCTCGACCTTCCCTCCAGGCGGAAAACAAATTGCCAACATGAATGTCATATCTAAATTCCGACCGTTCTTGTCTCATTTGGTATTGCATCACCTTGACCATGACTGAGTTCGCCTTATGAATTCGGTCCTGTCTTCTTATGTAGGCATCCCACTTAGTGACACCATTGTCATTCACCCCTTCAACATAGTGAGGTCGTGAATTTGATTTCGGGATTTTTACTTCGAGCACACTCAGATGCCCTACTTTCCATACTTGTATGTCAAAATTAATGGCGGGCTTACAGTACATATTGGAAGCGGCTTCAATCATGTGATACTCCTCTGAGGTGTTGCAACCCGAGACAGTGCCATTGTCCTTGACCCCAATTAACAATCTCCCACCATCCGTATTTGCAAAGCCTGCCATGGTTTTTGCAATCTTTCTAGAATCGTCAATCCGGAGTTTGAAATCCTGATTTAAATGCTCTCCTTCCTCGATTAATTTCAGTACAAAAGACATTTTTCGAAGATAAGTATAAGATAACAGACTTAATCGCCTTTGTTTTCCTGATAGATTGCTTACTTTTGCAGCGGAATAAGAGGTATAGAAAGAAAATTGAGGGGCAAAAGCCCTATTTTTTTGCGCTAAACTTTTATCCCAAACTATTTATAAACCGTTAAAAATCCCCATGATCGACTCAAGGGCAGTACACAAGTTAGCAAACGAATTCCTTGAAGGGGGTTCGGGCTTTGTTGTGGATGTTAAGGTCGCAAGCGGTAACGTGATAAAAATTGCGCTCGAAAATGACGAACAGACGTCTATTCAAGACTGCGTTGCGTTAAGTCGTCATATTGAAGGCAGTTTTGATCGGGAAGAAGAGGATTTTTCTTTAGATGTTGGGTCGCCTGGTCTAGATCAACCTCTTAAAGTTTTGCGTCAGTATTTAAAGCTCATCGGCAAACAAGTTTCCGTGCAACCGAATGAAGGCAAAAAGATGGTGGGGGAGTTGGTTAATGTACAGGAAGAAAATGGAATGGTACAAGGTTTGGTCCTAAAGACACGTGAAAAAAAGCGCATCGAAGGACGGAAAGCCAAGCAATGGGTTGAAGAGGAGCACAAGCTTCAAGCCAGTGATATAGAATGGACAAAAGTGATAATTTCTTTTAAATAAGACACAATGCAACTGAACCTGATAGATTCGTTTCGCGAATTCAAAGATTTCAAAAACTTCGACAAGGAGACCATGATGGCTATCCTAGAAGATGTATTTAGAAATATGATAATTAAGAAGTTTGGCTCTGATGAGAACTTCGATTTAATCATCAACCCCGAGAAGGGGGACCTCGAAATTTGGCGTAACCGCGAAATAGTCGCCAACGACGCAGTAGAAGATTCGAACGAACAAATCTCGCTTGAAGATGCCCTTAAGATTGAGGCTGACTTTGAAGTAGGTGAGGAAGTTTCAGAAGAAATTTTACTCGAGTCCTTTGGACGTCGCGCTGTTCTTTCTCTTCGCCAAAACCTCGTTGGTCGCATCATGGATATCGAGAAAGATGCGATATACCAGAAGTATAAAGAGCGTATCGGTGAGGTCATCACGGCAGAGGTTTATCAAATTTGGAAGCGAGAGATTCTTCTTGTTGATGATGATGACAACGAAGTGGTGATGCCACGTGATCACCAAATACCAGGGGATTTCTTTAAAAAAGGAGACAGTATCCGCGCAGTTGTAGCTGCCGTCGAATTACGAAACAATACACCCCGAATCATCCTTTCCCGAACTGCACCGGAATTCTTAGAACGTCTCTTCGAATCTGAAGTTCCTGAAATTTTTGATGGGCTTATTACGATTAAAAAAATTGTAAGATCTCCTGGTGAGAGAGCAAAAGTAGCCGTTGAGTCTTATGATGACAGGGTTGATCCTGTAGGTGCTTGTGTAGGGATGAAAGGATCGAGAATACATAGTATTGTTCGTGAACTTCGCAATGAAAATATTGACGTGATTAACTGGACTGAAAACAAGGAGCTTCTCATGTCTCGTGCGTTAAGTCCAGCAAAAATTTCTTCCATCACGCTTAAAGACGATTCAGATAGGGCTGAGGTGTACCTGAAACCCGATCAAGTTTCTCTTGCGATCGGTAAAGGAGGCAATAACATTAAACTGGCAGGTTTATTAACTGGATATGAAATCGACGTTTTCCGTGAAGAAGATGAATCCGAGGAAGATGTTGAATTGATGGAGTTCAGTGATGAAATAGATGCTTGGATTATAGAAGAGTTCATAAAAATTGGGTGTGATACTGCACGTTCTGTACTCGACTTAGATGAAGAAGGTCTCATTTCACGTACGGATTTGGAAGCGGAGACAGTAAAAGAAGTTATAAGGATCTTAAAGAAGGAACTCGAATAATTCACATGTAAGTCGATCATTCAACATCTAAGTTGTTAGCTGTTTCTTGAGAGACTTCAATTTATAGCCCCTTCATTCCCTAACTTCCCCAACGATAATAAAGCCCATGGCCGACGCAAATAAACCAGTACGATTAAGTAAAGCAGCCCGTGAATTCAATTTAGGCATAGGCACCATTGTTGATTTCCTCGACACAAAAGGAATCAGCGTGGATGCAAATCCCAATACGAAACTCACCCCGGATGTTTATGCGATTGTACGCGGAAATTTCCAAGGTGATAAAGAGGATAAGGAAGCGGCACAGAGGTCTTCAGTCTCTGTTTCTGAACGTGAAAACATTACGCTTGCTAGCGCAAGAAAACGTCCAGCAATGAAAGTTGAGGTTGAAGAGCAAGAAATTGATCTCAGTATTTTCAAGAAGAGCAATGCACAGCCTGATGTTGCAAGATCTAAAAGCGTAGAGGATGAATTGGCTGAAGATGCTGAGAAACAAAAAGCTAAAGCGGCATCAGAAGCGGCGATAAAAGCGGCTGAGAAATCAGCAGCTGAAGAAGTCGAAAATAAAGCTAAACAGGCCCAAGCGGAAGCTGCCGCAAAAGCCGTAGCCCAAGCTGCTGAAGCTGAAGCCCAAGCTGCTGAAGCCGAAGCCCAAGCTGCTGAAGCCGCAGCCCAAGCTGCTGAAGTGACAAAGGACAAAGAATCGAAGGGGAAGGGGTCAGTAAAAACACCAGAGATCAAAGGTTTAAAAGTTCTTGGAAAATTGGACTTTGAAGCACAAGCAAGGGAAGCCTCTGAAAAGAAAGCTGCCGCCGTTGTTGCAAGAGCAAAAGCGAATGCCGAAAAAGATAAGATTGTTGTGAAATCAGCTTTGCCAGACATCGTTGTTGCAACAGATTTAAATGTAGATAAGCCAGATATTCCGATTATTAAAACCAAAGTAGAGAAACTCTCTGGTCCAAAAGTGGTTGGAAAAATTGACCTTCCGGTCGAGAAGAAAAAGACCAAGGACAATGGCAAACGTAAACGCGTAAGAGTCAAGGTTGATATAGAAAAGCAAGCAAAGACTACTGGAAGAGGCGTAGGCCGACCTGGTTCAGTTGGAGCAGGAGGTCGTGTAGGAGCGAATAAGGGGCCTGGAGGAGCCGCTAGAGGAGGGGCAGGTAAAGGTTCGGCAGGGCGTGGTGGGGCTAATAGAGGTCCAGGAAACAGAGGTGCAGTTAAAAAGGAGGTGAGTCAGGAAGATATCAAGAAGGAAATCAGAGAGACGCTTGCACGTCTTTCAGGTGGTAAGAAGTCTAAGTCTTCTAAGTTGAGGCGGGCAAAACGTAAGGATATTAAAGAACGTTCGGATGATGAAATGGTTCGTCAGCAGCTGGAGGAGACCGTCCTTAAATTAACAGAATTCGTCACCGTTCAGGAGCTTGCAACAATGATGGATAAGTCTGTCAATGATGTAATCTCTGCGTGTATGACTTTGGGGATTATGGTTTCAATTAATCAGAGATTAGATTCAGAAACGATTACGATGATTGCTGAAGATTTCGGATTTGAAGTCGAGTTTGTAAGTTCGGATCTCGAGGATTCCATCGAATTAGAAAAGGACAATGAAGAAGATTTGGTTTCTCGTCCTCCAATTATCACAGTCATGGGTCACGTTGACCATGGTAAAACCTCACTTCTGGATTACGTGCGAAAAGCCAATGTGATTGCAGGTGAAGCAGGAGGGATTACCCAGCATATTGGCGCTTACTCTGTCGTTGTCGAAAGTGGGCAACAGATTACATTCTTAGATACGCCAGGTCACGAGGCTTTCACGGCCATGCGTGCTCGTGGTGCTCAAGTTACTGATTTAGCAATCATTGTTATTGCTTCTGACGATGCGGTAATGCCTCAAACAAAGGAGGCTATTCACCACGCTCAAGCTGCAGAAATACCTATGATTTTTGCGCTTAATAAGATGGATCGGGAGGAGGCGAATCCAGATAAGATTAAAAAGGAACTCAGCGAGATGAATGTGCTGGTTGAGGAGTGGGGAGGAAAGTATCAGTGCCAAGAAATCTCTGCGAAAGAGGGGACAAATATTGAGGAATTACTTGAGAAAGTGCTTTTAGAAGCAGAGATGCTGGAATTAAAAGCAAACCCTGAAAAACGTGCGATCGGTACAGTTGTGGAAAGTACATTAGATATTGGACGTGGATATGTCACAAACCTGTTGGTTGAGTCTGGTACGCTTCACGTTGGAGACCCAATACTTGCTGGTCAATATTCAGGCAAAATAAAAGCGATGTTTGATGAACGCGGAAATCGTGTTGACTCAGCAGGGCCATCTGTTCCTGTCTCTGTTCTCGGTTTTGATGGCGCGCCTAATGCAGGAGATAATTTCAACGTATTTGAAGATGAGAAAGAAGCGCGGACAATCGCTGTTAAAAGACAGCAACGTCAACGTGAACAAGGTGTTCGTACTCAGAAGAGTGTCACTCTTGAGGAATTGGGCCGTCGTATCGCAGTGGGAGAATTCAAGGAGCTCAACCTGATTGTTAAAGGTGATGTGGATGGATCTATTGAGGCGCTTGGGGATTCTCTTGAAAAGCTTTCTACTGAGAAGGTACAAGTTAAGATTATCCACAAGGCAGTAGGTCAGATTTCAGAATCAGACATACTTTTGGCGTCAGCGTCAAACGCTTACATTATAGGCTTCCAAGTTCGCCCTTCAGCAACTGCTCGTAAACTCGCTGAAGAAGAGGAAGTACAGATCAAACTATATTCTGTCATATACAAAGCAATTGAAGAGATTAGAGAAGCAATGGAAGGACTTCTTTCAGCGAAGATCGAAGAGAAAGTTGTAGGAAGTGCTGAGATCCGTGAGACCTTTAAGATTTCTAAAATTGGAACAATCGCTGGATGTATTGTTAATGAGGGTAAGATTTTACGTTCAAGTAAGGTTAGGGTGCTTCGTGAGGGTATTGTCGTTTATACGGGCTTGTTAGGTTCACTTAAGAGATTCAAAGACGACGCAAAGGAAGTCGCAAAAGGATACGAGTGCGGGCTTAATATTGATAAGTTCAACGATATTAAAGTCGGAGACGTTATAGAGGCTTACGACGAAATAGAAGTGAAACAGTCGTTAGATAGTTGATATACTGACGATTAAAGTCTAGGTGTTTCTATATCGGTTGGGACAATGACTGCATTTGGGTAGCGTTTTTTTAATATCCCCAATTCAAATTCTGCCTCCCATCGGTCCCTGTAATTTCCTACGGAGACAATGTAGTTTGGTGCGATTGATTCCAGATATACTTTTTTCCCTGCAAGTTGACGTCTACACTTGGCTCTAACTTCACGCGCACTTTCAAGATCACCAAAATGAATTTGAACACGATAGCCCTTGAGATGCTTAACCTCCTCAAGCGTCTTTGCATTGATACTCATTATTATGGAATCCATATAAACTTGAACGTGCCCCATTCCGATTCTCTTTTCTAACACGCCGATTTCATGCGTATCATTGATAGAATCAATCTTCTCAATGATGGTTGTATGAATATTTGTGCAGCTGTCCAAAGGGGTTATTTGTGAAACAACCTGGGTTGTGTCAGGTGTAGATTGAAAGATGTTTTTCCAGCAAGAAACACCTTGCTGAGCATAGTTCGATGAAGGTTCAACGAAGAAAAACAAAGCGAAAATTGTGATGTTTAAAAAAAATATTACAAGCTTATTCATGATGCAAATCTAATAGATGTATTCATTTTAAGCGTCTTACCGATTAAAATTTGTTTGGAAACAGTCTAAATAAGAAGATGTGCTGACATTGCTATGACATAAAGAGGTGATAAACGTAAATTTCATTGTATTTTTGTATGGTAATTGAGTGTCCTCGATTGATAAGAAAAAACCTATGAACAGTCGTTTGATCCGCGTTCAACATCTAGCATTAGCTATATGCACAGCACTACTTTTCCAGGGATCTGGAATCGGTGCACAAAGTATCTGGGAGGTAGGAGATCCTATAAGTGGACAAACACTTTTCAATGCAAACTGTGCGTCTTGCCATAAAATAACTGATGAAGTCCTTGTAGGGCCAGGATTGTTAGGCCTTCAGGATAGATGGGGATCCACCGATGAGATGCTTGTTAAGTGGATTCAAAATCCCCAAGAGGCCCATGAATCTGGAGACAAGTACATCAAAGGATTGGTCGATCGTTATGTGGGAACCTATGGGTGGATGACAGCTCAAGCTGTTTCTAAAGAGGAGATTGGAGACATTTTGGCTTACGTAGGTAACCCTCCAGAAGTTCTAGGGGCTACTGCTGATGCGAGTGCCGATTGCCCTACGATAGATGACGAAAAAGTAGAGGATTCTGAATCTGAGAATGCGATTTGGTTCCTGATTTTGTTTGTCCTTTTCATTACGATTGCACTGGGTGCTTCCGGTGTAAATCGTTCGCTCACAGATGTGTTGGCAGAGAAAAATGGTGAGGAGATGTTGCCGGACTCTAGTTATATGCAGCGGTTAGGCGGATGGGTTTGGAATAACCTTGTATTTGTTTCTTTGATAGGCGTATTCTTTGTCTTATACCTTGTAGTAGCTGGCTATTCAGCGCTTATGGACATCGGTCTTTATGCCGACTACAGCCCAGATCAACCCATTGAATTTATCCACAGCATTCACGTTTGTGAAAACGAAATAGATTGTAAGTATTGTCACCACAGTGCTTATGAGTCTAAACATGCTGGAATACCTAGCACAAACGTTTGTATGAACTGCCACAAAGCAATAAAGAAAGGAAAAAAATCCGGCACGGCAGAAATTGAAAAGATTTACGCTGCAATAGGTTTTGACTCAAATTCTGGAACCTACATAGACGGTGAAGGAGGGATTGGTAATTTATTGCCTCAGGACAGTTATAACGGGGAGCCTATCAAGTGGAACAAAGTACATAACCTTCCTGATCACGTGTTCTTCAGCCATCAGCAACATGTGACTGTCGGGGGTCTGCAGTGCCAGAACTGTCACGGTGACGTCAGCACATACAGTGTAGGTCGAATCGCCCCTGTGGAGGAAATTAATGAATTGGTAGATGCATTTCCAGGGTTGATTCAATTGTCAAAGCCTACTCTTACTATGGGATGGTGTCTAGAATGCCACAATAAAGCAGAGGTTGATATGACCAGCAACGGATATTACGAAGAGCTTCATGAACGACTCAATGACTCTGAAAGAGGCAATGAGGAATTACGTCGCTACCTTGAAGATGATAAAATCACTGTTAGAGAACTTGGCGGCTGGGAATGCTCCAAGTGTCACTATTAATCATATGAACCTGAGAATAAATGGCTAATAGAAAGAAATACTGGGCCGCATTAGATGAGCTAGAGGGAACAGAAGTGTTTCAGCAGCTTCAGAAGAAAGAGTTTCAGGAGCAGATTCCAGTTGAGGAGTTTTTGGCAGATGAGCGCCATGGCGCAACTACAACAGGCAGAAGAGATTTCTTAAAATTTATGGGGTTTTCATTGGCTGCTGCTACTCTTGCAGCTTGTGAGACGCCAGTCATCAAGTCGATACCTTACATCAATAAACCTGCGGAGGTTACACCAGGGGTAGCGAATCATTATGCGTCAACGTATTATGATGGGCTAGACTACAGTTCTATAATGGTAAAAACCCGAGAAGGTCGACCTATTTTTGTGATGGGGAATTCCAAAACAGGACTTGGAAAAGCAAATGCTCGTGTTATTGGGTCGGTGGTTAGTCTTTACGACAAAGCTAGACTAGATGGTCCTAGAAAGAAAGAAGAATCTATCTCTTGGGAAGAACTTGATTCAAAGATGATATCGGCCATTTCAGAAACTGGACGAAAAGTAATTTTAACCAATACCATATTAAGTCCATCTACTCAAAAAGCAATTGACGCTATGGGGTTTGAGCAAGTTCAGTATGACCCGATCTCATACATGGCTCTTCGCGAAACACACTCTACTTATTTCGGAGTCAATGCTGTACCCTCGTATGATTTCTCAAAGGCAGAAGTGATTGTTAGTATATCTGCCGACTTCTTAAGCAGTTGGCTTACATCTACGAATATAGAGTGTGATTACTCTGCGATGAAAAGTCCAGAAAGAGGCACGCAATCAAAACACTTTCAGTTTGAAACAACAATGTCTCAGACAGGGACAAATGCAGATGTTCGAACGATGATTAAGCCTTCTGATGAAGGAAACGTTGCTGCTGGAATTTTAGCTGCAATCAATGGATCGTCAATCACGAACCTTGATAATGTCACAACGAAACGAGTACAGCAAGCTGCCAAGAGTTTACAAAATTCAAAAGGGCAATCCATCGTTCTTGCAGGATCCAACGATATAGCCACGCAAACTATTGTAGCTTCAATTAATCAAGCTCTTGGCAATTACGGAGAGACCATTAATTTGGATAAGCCTTCAAGATCCTTCCAAGGAAATGATAACAACGTTGCTGATCTTATTGCTGACATGAATGCTGGTAAGTTGTCTGTGTTAGTTACTTATGGATGTAACCCATCTTATGATCTTCCTAATGCAGCAGCCTTTAATGAGGGGATGAAAAAGGTAAAGACTTCTGTTTGCATGAATGGAGTAGCTGATGAGACAGCGATGCGTTCGACATACATTGCGCCAGACCATCACTACCTTGAAAGTTGGAATGACTTAAGCCTGACTTCTGGAAGAATAGACTTGGTGCAACCAACAATAGAGCCTTTATTTCCCACTCGAGCAGCTCAAGAATCATTTTTGATTTGGTCAGGATTAGAAATCACAGATTGGTACACCTTCCTTAGGATGCAATACAATGAAAACTACGCGGAAGATGCGTTGTATTCTGACGCCACTTGGAATGCAGCCGTTCATGATGGAACTTTTGCCATAGCTGAACAATTAGAGACCCCGAATTATGCATCATTCATAGACATATCAAGTGCCTTAACCGAAGTTTCGAATAGAAAAGGCGGAGCGATGCAGCTGGTGACTTATGTAAAAGGAGCGATGGGGGTAGGTCAACATGCCGCAAATCCATTTCTTCAAGAAACCCCGGATCCTGTCTCAAAAGTTACTTGGGACAACTATGTGATGATGTCTAGAGTAGATATGGATGCGATGGGCTTGAATACATACATTGCACAAGAAAATCCTGCATCAGTGGTAAAAGTTACTTCGGGGAAACATACTGTGACCCTACCAGCATTTATGCAACCGGGCCAGAAACCAGGAACTGTTTCTATTGCCTTAGGATATGGGAGAGGGTCTGAAGGAGAGAAAATAGGAAATGCTGCATATCAAACAGGAGAAAAGGGTCAACATATTATGTTGGACTCAGGCAAACCAATGCCTATAGGAGCTAATGCGTTTCCATTTACCAGTCAAGACAACTATGACATCACCATTGAGCCAACAGGCACTGAATATCCGTTGGCGAGTACTCAGCTTCACAGCACATACATGGGGCGTGAATCTGTTGTAAAAGAAACAAACTTGAGTGCATATCTTGCTGAATCTAAAAAGAAAAAAGGAACAGCTTCATGGAACAAGGCTCCAGCTTTAAATGTTCATGAAGATTTAAATCGCGATGGTGTAATTGATTCAAGAGACAAAAAACCAGTTGCAGCCTTCGATTTATGGAACAGTCATGCTGTTGAGGAGGTAGGTCATAGATGGGGCATGACCATTGATTTGACTACATGTACGGGATGCTCATCTTGCGTTACGGCATGTCACATTGAGAATAATGTAACGGTTGTAGGTAAAGATGAAGTTCTTCGTCATCGTGATATGCATTGGATGAGAATAGATAGATATTATGCTTCTGATTATTCATTGGAAAAAGGTGAGGAGGAAGGTGTTGGTGTAATTGAAAGTTACTCGAGGATGGAAGATCCCTCTGAAAACCCTCAAACTGTTCATATGCCAATGATGTGTCAACATTGCAATCATGCTCCTTGTGAGACGGTATGTCCTGTAGCAGCAACAACACACAGCAATGAAGGTTTGAATCAAATGACATATAACCGTTGTATAGGAACGAGATACTGTGCAAACAACTGTCCCTATAAAGTACGTAGATTCAATTGGTTCAACTACAAAGGAAATACAAAGTTTGAGAATGTTAATCCTGCTCATGATTCACTTGCTCGTCTCGTTCTTAATCCTGATGTTACAGTCCGTTCACGTGGAGTCATGGAAAAATGCTCTTTATGTGTTCAAAGAATACAGTCAGCGAAGCTAGATGCAAAGAAGAAACAAGTAAAATTGACTGATGATTTGATTTCTTGTGCATGTTCGGATGCGTGTGCTGCAGGGGCCATTAAATTTGGAGATTTGAATGACAAGGATTCAGCAGTATATAAGCAGTCTCTTAACAATCGCTCTTACCATGCCCTGGATGAGATTGGCGTAAAGCCAAATATTTTTTACCTCACTAAGGTGAGAAATATTGATAGTAACGAAGCTTGATTTAACTACAATGCAGAAAGAATCAGCAATACGCGAACCGTTAATCCTAGGTCACAAGACCTATAAGGACATTACAGACGATGTGGTCGGACCGATTATGGGTCCTGCTTCACTCGGCTGGAAAATTTTGATTACCATTTCGAGCATTATTGCGATTTATGGAATAGGCTCAATTTTATACCTCATAAGCACAGGAATTGGCGTTTGGGGGTTAAATAAAACTGTGGGATGGGCTTGGGACATTACGAACTTCGTATGGTGGGTAGGTATTGGTCATGCTGGAACCTTGATTTCTGCGGTGCTTCTGCTCTTTAGACAAAAATGGCGTATGGCGATTAACCGTTCAGCAGAGGCCATGACCATCTTTGCGGTCATCATGGCTGCCGTTTTCCCAGGAATACACATGGGAAGGATTTGGTTGGCGTATTATGTTTTCCCATTGCCCAATCAATTCGGGTCACTTTGGGTCAATTTCAACAGCCCACTTCTTTGGGATGTATTTGCAATTTCCACCTACTTTTCAGTATCACTTGTGTTCTGGTATGTGGGGTTGATTCCAGATTTCGCGACGATTCGCGACAGGGTCACAAAGCCATTTGCAAAGAAAATGTATGGCATTATGAGTTTTGGTTGGAGTGGACGTGCAAAACATTGGAATCGTTTTGAGGAGCTCAGTTTGGTGCTTGCGGGGATTGCCACCCCACTTGTATTCTCTGTTCACTCTATTGTATCTATGGACTTTGCGACGTCAGTCATTCCTGGATGGCACACGACAATTTTTCCTCCTTACTTTGTGTCTGGCGCTGTATTTTCCGGGTTCGCCATGGTCCAAACGCTCTTGCTTGTGATGCGCAAAGCATACAAGCTCGAAGACTATATCCATGTCAAGCATGTCGAGTACATGAACATCGTAATTATTGTGACGGGTTCCATTGTGGGTGTCGCTTATTTGACTGAGTTGTTTATTTCCTGGTATTCTGGTGTAGAGTACGAAAGCTATGCATTCATCAACCGATTCTCAGGGCCTTATAAAGCGGCTTACTGGACGATGATGACCTGCAACGTCATAAGTCCCCAACTGTTCTGGTTTAAGAAAATCAGACGATCCTTGGTGGCGACTTTCATCTTGTCAATTGTGGTCAATATCGGAATGTGGTTTGAGCGTTACGTAATCATCGTCACCTCTCTTCACAGAGATTACCTTCCTTCTAGCTGGGGGGAGTTTATTCCTTCAGCTACTGACGTATCAGTATTTATTGGCACGATGGGAATATTTCTGACACTTTTTCTCGCCTTTACAAGATTNTTTCCGGTACTCGCTTTGAATGAGCTAAAGACAATCTTAAAGTCCAGCGGGGAGTCATACAAAAATGAACAAGTCAAATAATACCATGATGAAAAAGGTATTCCACGTCATGTACGACGACGACGAAAAGCTACTGGTGGCTGCGCGTGAACTTGTTAGCAAGGGCATACATGTAAACGAAGTTTATTCACCATTTCCAATACACGGGATTGACCCCGTGATTGGAATTAAACGTACCCGATTGGCAATTGCATCTTTCATGTATGCCATGACAGGCTTGTCATTGGCTGTCTTCTTTATGTGGTATACCATGATATCTGATTGGCCTATGAATATCGGAGGAAAACCAAGTTTTTCTTTTCTTGAAAATTTACCGGCCTTCATCCCTGTATCATTTGAGTTCTCAGTCTTCTGTGCAGCCCATGGTATGGTCATTACATATCTTCTCCGAAATGGTACACTTCCTGGGATGCCTGCGACAAACCCTGATCCCAGAACGACTGATGACAAGTTTGTCATGGAAATAACGACCGATACAAATAGTATGAATGCTCAGGATCTTGAATCGGAAATTAAGAAGACAGATGTTTTCGAACTAAGCATCAAAGACGTGAAGTAATCATGATGTTCAAACAAATACAACACACCACTTTAGTGATTATAGCTTTTGCTATGGTGACTTCATGTACAACAGATCCAAATAGTCCAGGTGTGGAATACATGCCTGACATGTACAGGTCTCCTGCGATTGAAGCTTACGTTGATTATGGCGAGGATCCGTACTATGTGACAGAGGAAGTAGCTGTTTCTCAACGCAACAAGCAAAGTGCACGCAAGCCTGTTGCAGGGTCAATTGCATTTCAAGGAGATGCCAAGGCGTTCAGCCTTCCATACCCTTATCCAAATACGCCAGAAGGCTATGAAATGGCGGGAAAAGAGAATCGTTCTCCACTGCCTACAACACTAGAGAACATTGAGGCCGGAGCGTTAAGTTTTGGATTAATGTGTTCTCATTGTCACGGCGAGACAGGAAAAGGAGATGGTGCCATTTCTAAGAATGGCCATATTCTGGGTATTCCTGATTTCTCAGCGAAATTGAAAGACCTTCCAGAAGGCAAGATGTATCACACTTTGATGTATGGGAAAGGTCTTATGGGTTCTCATGCATCTCAGATTTCTCCCAAAGGGCTTTGGCAGATTGTACAATACATTAAGGTCATGCAAAATGGGGGGGAGATGCCTTCCTTTAACGAAGATGGTGCGGAGGGAATGACTGAAAATCAAAATAACAACTAACCATGGAATTCAAATTTGAAGGACGTGCTAAGCTGATTACTCAAGTCTTAATGGCCTTGGGATTAATCGCTCTTGTTGGAGGATATCTAACGGATCATTCTGACCATCACCAAAGATGGTGGGCGAATTTACTTGTNAATGGATTTTTTTATTTTTCTATTTCATTGGCGGCACTGTTTTTCTATGCCTTGCAATATGCTACAGAAAGCGCTTGGTCTGTTGTCATTAAACGATTCTTAGAAGCCATGTTTGGGTATATGCCCTATGGTGCGGCTGTCATTGTCATCGTTCTGTTGGCAGGGCATTTGGATTTACACCACTTGTATCATTGGATGGACACCTCGCTTTATCATGAGTTTATGACCGTAGAGGGGGGCGTGACTACCTACGCTGACAAAGAAGTTTCAGGTGCTGTTGCGAATCCGAATTACGATCACATCATTGCTGGAAAGAAAGGATATTTCTCAGCCTGGTTCTTCTGGTTACGGACAATCATTTACATCATAACCTTCCTTGGTTTTGCGATGTTATTTCGCAAGTGGTCTCTTCAAGAAGACAAGGGACCCAATCTCGATTTACACTACAAGGTCTTCCGTCGCAGCGCCCTATTCTTGGTGTTTTTCGCAGTGTTCTCTTCAACGCTATCCTGGGATTGGTTGATGTCGATTGATCCTCACTGGTTTAGTACACTCTATGGATGGTATTTGTTTTCGGGCATGTGGGTGGCGATGATCATCTTCACACATGTCACGATTCTTTGGTTGAGAACGCAAGGATACTTTTCAGAAATTTCGAAAAGTCACATGCATGATTTGGGAAAATGGATGTTTGCAATCTCCATGCTGTGGAGTTACCTTTTCTTCAGTCAATTTATGCTTATTTGGTATTCAAATATTCCTGAAGAAGTGACTTACTATGTGAGTCGAGTGTTCACAGATTATAAAGTTCCGTTCATCCTCATGTTTTTAATCAACTTTGTGGTTCCTTTTCTAGTTTTAATCTCTAGAGACACAAAACGGAACCCCAAATTTATACTGCCTGTTGCTTTCCTCATATTTGTAGGACACTTCGCGGATGTATATCTCTTGGTCATTCCAGGAACGATGTTTAACCACAATGTTTTTGGGTTTTTTGAAGTCGGATTGTTCCTTGGTTTCCTTGGTTTGTTTGTTAACAGAACATTATCGACGCTCTCAAAAGCTCCACTGATAGCCAAGAATCATCCCATGCTTGAGGAATCAAAGGAATTACATTACTGACCCAGAAAACGAAGCTAACGAATGAAACTTCTCATACTTTTAGTCATAGTTGTAGGCATCATAGCCGTAGCTCAATTGGCTAAAATCTACCAACTCTCTGCACGTCTTCGTGGACATCGTGAAGAAGACATTTCTGAGGCGGATACCCGCTTACAGGGTTCACTCTGGATTGTATTTATGTTTGTCTTATTTGGCACTACGATTTGGCAATTTGTTCGTTATGGTGATTATTTACCACCTTCTGCGTCTCTTCATGGAGAGGCTGTAGATATGTTAATGGGCTATAATTTAGCGCTTGTTATTTTTGTGTACTTTGTTGTCAATGCACTGATTTTTATATTCTCTTTTAAATACAGATTTGACAAGAATAGAAAAGCGCACTTTTTCCCGCATGATACGCGTCTGGAAGTCATTTGGACAGTTATCCCATCGATTGTTTTGGCTGTCATTATTATTTACGGTCTTCAGACATGGTCAGAAATGACTGGTCCAGCATCTGACGACTCTCTTCGCGTGGAACTCTATTCAAAACAGTTTGATTGGACGGCCCGCTACGCTGGGGACAATGATGAATTTGGATCTACAAACTTTAACCTAATTACACCATTAAACCCCCTTGGTATCGTTACCCAGGAAGGAATAGATCAAGCTCTTCTTAAAATTGAAGATAAGATTGCCAAGTTAAATGATGAACTCACTGCCGAAAAAGGTCATCTCTTGGCCGAAAAAGTTGAGCTCGAAAATGCTCTTCATCCATCAGATGACCATGGACATGAAGACCATGGACATGAAGACCATGGACATGAAGACCATGACGACACTTATCATGGGATGTCAGAGGCTTATAAGAACAATCTTGAAGTGAGGCTTGCGACGATTGATGAATTTCTTAATTCAGGTGATGCTAAAGTTATGACTGCTGATGCATATGAGGCCAAGGAAGATAAAATTTACCGTCTCAAGCGACACCGTCAACGTATTCTAGAACTTAAGAATTATGAAGTTGGAGAAGGTTTAGATGCATGGGAGGTTGGCAATGATGATCGGATTGTTAAATCAGAATTCCACCTTCCCATCGGAAGAGAAATTGAATTTATTTTCCGTTCAAGAGATGTACTTCACTCAGCGTATATGCCTCATTTCAGAGCGCAGATGAATACGGTTCCCGGATTGCCTACGCGGTTTAAAATAGAAACGACGATTACAACGGACAGTATGCGTACCATCCTTGACAATCCGGACTTCAACTACATCCTTCTCTGTAATAAAGTTTGTGGCTCTGCTCACTTTAATATGCAGATGACCATTGTGGTGGAGACACAAGAAGAATACGATGCTTGGCTCTCTGAGCAAAAAGTTTACATGGCCGAAAAGAACTGATTATGGGAAATATAAATCATAAGGAAAGCTTCATTTCGAAGTATATATTCACACACGATCACAAGATGATCTCTAAGCAATTTCTCATAACCGCTATGTTTATGGGGATTTTGGGTGTCACGTTGTCCATTCTTTTTCGACTTCAGCTGGGTTGGCCAGGAGAGAGTTTCGCAATTCTTGAAACGTTCCTTGGCAAATGGGCTCCGGGTGGTGTTTTAGATCGAAATGCCTATTTGGCTCTGGTAACAATACACGGAACGATCATGGTGTTCTTTGTTTTAACAGCAGGCTTGTCAGGAACATTCTCGAATCTTCTTATTCCACTGCAAATTGGCGCAAGAGATATGGCTTCCGGATTTCTCAATATGCTAAGCTATTGGTTTTTTCTGATCTCGAGTGTCGTGATGGTTTTCTCACTTTTTGTAGAGGGCGGCGCAGCATCTGGGGGTTGGACAATCTACCCTCCATTAAGTGCATTGCCTCAGGCCATGCCTGGTTCAGGAATGGGAATGACCCTATGGCTTTTATCCATGACACTGTTCGTGGTTTCTTCTCTCTTGGGATCGCTTAACTATATTGTTACGATTATAAACCTTAGGACCAAAGGGTTAAGTATGACCCGATTGCCACTTACCATCTGGGCATTCTTCGTCACAGCCATTCTCGGTGTGCTTTCTTTTCCTGTTTTGGTTTCTGCAATCGTCTTACTTCTTATGGACAGAATGATGGGGACAGCGTTTTACTTAAGCGATATATTTATTGGAGGTGAAGCATTAGACGCTACGGGAGGATCGCCAATTCTTTATCAGCACCTATTCTGGTTCCTAGGTCACCCAGAGGTTTACATTATTCTGCTTCCTGCCTTAGGGATCAGTTCTGAAGTGATCGCTACGAATTCTCGCAAACCAATCTTCGGATACAAGGCTATGGTAGGCTCTATTATTGCGATTGGATTTCTATCTTTTATTGTTTGGGCACACCATATGTTTGTCACGGGAATGAATCCATTCCTGGGTTCTGTATTTGTATTTACGACCTTGCTTATTGCGATTCCTTCAGCTGTGAAGGCGTTTAACTATATCACAACACTGTGGAGAGGCAATATCCGCTTGACACCAGCAATGCTCTTTAGTATTGGTCTTGTGAGTACGTTTGTTACAGGAGGATTAACAGGTATTATCCTTGCAGATTCGGCCCTCGACGTGACAGTTCATGATACATACTTCGTGGTAGGGCACTTTCATATTGTGATGGGTCTCTCGGCGATCTTTGGGATGTTTGCAGGTGTTTACCATTGGTTCTCCAAGATGTTTGGTAGGATGATGAATACCAAATTGGGGTACGTTCATTTCTGGTTTACGATTGTTTGCGGATACGGCGTATTCTTCCCGATGCACTTTGTCGGTTTGGCCGGAGCGCCTCGAAGGTATTATAATTCATCGAGTTTCGATTTCCTCGATTCAGTGATGGACCTTCAGCCGATCATTTCTATGTTTGCGATTATAGGTTCAATTGCACAGTTGGTTTTCTTATTCAACTTCTTTTACAGCATTTTCAGAGGCCAAACAGCAACACAGAACCCTTGGAAATCGAATACATTAGAATGGACAATGCCTGTAGAACATATTCATGGAAACTGGCCTGGCGCATTGCCAGAAGTGCATCGTTGGCCATATGACTACAGCAACCCCGCGCATGATGAAGACTTTGTCTTGCAGACGACCCCTCTTAAAGAAGGTGAGATCGGACACTGATGCTCGATCTTGATAAAATTTTATAAACCCCTCGATATCTTTCCGAGGGGTTTTTCTTTTCGATTATCTTGCACACATGGAGCCAAACGAAGAGTTTGACATGAGAGACAGTGATGCACACCGTTCGGATATCGAATTCGAACGTGTGCTAAGGCCTGCGCAGTTTGAAGATTTCACCGGTCAACGTGCAGCGATGGATAACCTACAAATATTTGTTGCCGCTGCCCGACAACGCGATGAATCCCTAGATCACCTTCTTCTTCATGGGCCTCCAGGATTAGGGAAGACGACACTCGCAAACATTGTTGCAAATGAAATGGGGGTAAAAATCCGTACAACCTCAGGACCAGTTCTCGATAAGCCAGGTGATCTTGCAGGATTGCTAACCAGCCTAGAGGTCAATGACATTCTTTTTATAGACGAGATTCATAGGCTCAGTGCTGTTGTTGAAGAATACCTATACAGTGCAATGGAGGATTATAGGATTGACTTGGTCATTGACTCAGGTCCAAATGCGAGGACAGTACAAATTGATTTGAATCCCTTTACACTTATAGGCGCGACGACGAGATCAGGTCTTTTAACGGCTCCGCTTAGAGCCAGGTTTGGCATAAATCTCAGGCTACAGTATTACGACGCGAAAACATTGACTGACATTGTTGAACGAAGCGCTGGGATCCTAGATATTACTCATGATTTAGCTGCAGCACATGAAATTGCTTCTCGAAGCCGAGGAACCCCAAGGATTGCAAATGCGCTTTTACGGAGGGTCAGAGATTTTGCACAGATTAAAGGTGATGGAACCATTACAACTGCAGTTACAGATTATGCGCTCGATGCGTTGCAAGTAGATAAACGTGGTTTAGATGAGATGGACAATCGGATTTTATCGGCACTGATTGACAAATTTGCGGGAGGACCAGTAGGCATGACGACGTTGGCAACTGCCATAGGAGAAAATGCAGGAACCCTAGAAGAGGTGTATGAGCCATTCCTCATTCAGGAAGGCTTGTTGGTTAGAACGCAAAGGGGAAGACAGGCAACAAAAGCAGCATTTGAGCATTTGGGACGTACCCCAAGCGCCAAATCTGGGAGTTTATTCGATTAGCGCGATGTCTCGAGAGACACATTTGGCACAGAAAAGAACTGTTTGGCTTAAAGCAAAAGCTTTGGAATTGGGGTTTACTTCAGTGGGAGTTTCTCAAGCGCGCGAGTTGGTGGAAGAAGTCCCAAGATTGGAAAAGTGGCTCAAAGAGGGCATGCACGGGGAGATGAAATACATGGAGGGCCACTTTGACAAACGTCTCGATCCAAGAAAGCTCGTCCCGGGCACGAAGAGTGTTGTGAGTTTGCTTTTTAATTATCACAACCCCGATGTGCCCGAGCAAAATGAAGCCCCCAGAGTTTCTCAATATGCATTGGGTAAGGATTATCACCATGTCATTAAGTGGAAGCTAAAGGAACTCTTAAAACAAGCCAGAGCGGAGTGGGGTCAAGTGGATGGAAGGGTCTTTGTGGATTCCGCACCCGTCATGGAGCGCGCTTGGGCAGAGCAGTCAGGCCTTGGTTGGATCGGGAAGCACTCCCTTTTAATCTCAAAAAAAAGAGGAAGTTATTTTTTCTTAGCTGAAATGATGTTGGATATTGACCTGGTGGCGGATGGTCCGGTTTTGGATCATTGTGGCGATTGTACCAAATGTCTCGATGCCTGCCCCACAGGGGCAATCATAAAACCATATGTTGTGGATGGTTCGAAGTGCATTAGTTATTTCACGATTGAGTTAAAGGGTGCGATCCCGGAACCCTATGCCGGGAAACTCGAAAACTGGATCTTCGGGTGTGACGTTTGCCAAGAGGTTTGTCCTTGGAACAGGCATTCAGAAAGGACACTGGAGGAGGCATTTAAACCCAAAGCCGGCCTGCTCGAAATGGGTCAAACAGAATGGATGGATTTAACGGAAGACGTCTTTAGAAAAACATTCAAAGATAGCCCGGTTAAAAGAACAGGTTTTGAAGGTCTAAAAAGGAACATTGCGTTCATTTCCAGAAAAAATTGACCTAGAAAAAACGCCCACTATTTCAGTTGTCCTGCGATGTAGCCCGTCGTCCAAGCGGCTTGAAAATTGAAGCCTCCAGTGATCCCATCTACATCCATGACCTCACCTGCAAAATATAGATTCTTCAGGGCTTTGCTTTCCATAGATGTCATGTCGATTTCAGACAATTTCACCCCCCCACACGTGACAAATTCTTCCTTAAAAGTGGTCTTCCCAGAAACGTCGTAAATATCGTTTAGCAAAGTATTAAGAAGTTGATTTAGATTCTTTTTTGAAAGATCAAACCATTTCATATCCGGATTAATCTTCACCTTATGTAGGAGGAAGGCCCACATTCTATTTGGGAGTCCAAACGGATTTGCATTCATGATTTTTTTTGCGCGAATACTTGCATCTGCCTTCTTTAAAATATCGTGAGCTTCCTCTTCACTTTTTATTGACAACCAATTGATTTGAATTTTAAACTGGTACTTCTTTTTTGCGAGCAGTTTTGCCCCCCATGCGGATAATTTTAAAACCGCAGGGCCACTCATGCCCCAATGTGTAATGAGAATGGGCCCAGAATATTTAAGTTTGGTGCCCTGTATTCTTACAGTAGCATTTTCCACAACCAATCCCATCAATGTTTTCACTTGATCTCCAGGAATGTTAAATGTAAACAGTGAGGGTACGGGCGGTGATATAGAAAGACCTAATTGACGAATCCAATACGTGCCACTTTCCTTGGGACTTCCTCCGGTGGCAATGATGACTTTGTCGAAGTGTTCCTTGGCCTCGTTGTGATGTAATGTGAAGCCCGTTTTTTCAGGTATTATTTTCGAAATGGGGCTGAGCTTTAAGAGGTGAATGTTTTTTAATTTGGCTTCTTCTAGAAAACAATCAATGATTGTTTGTGAATCATCGGTGATGGGAAACATCCTGTTGTCTGATTCGGCCTTGAGACTGACACCTCGTTTTTCAAACCATTCAACGGTGTCTTTTGCCTGAAAAACCGAGAATGCCTTTTTCATTTCTTTTTCACCCCGGGGATAAAATTTAGAAAGTTGACTTGCACTGAAGCAGGCATTTGTGACGTTACATCGGCCCCCTCCAGATATTTTCACCTTCGCTAAAATTTTATTTGATTTCTCAAAAATGACCACTTTGGCATCTTTGTGATGTTCTTTCACAGAGAATGCGGCAAAGAAGCCAGCAGCGCCTCCTCCGACAATGGCAACTCTTAAGGATAATCTATTTTGTGCCTTCATATGCGCTGCAAGTTATATCAGGCAAGAAAAGAAAATGTAAAAAAAAAGCCCTCATGCCTTGTAGCAAAAGAGAGGGCAAAAAAAAGCCCTCATGCAATGAGGGCTTGGTTAGAAAAAGTTGCATGGATAAGGTCTCCATAGATCTCACCATATCGCTTGAGGCACCAATCTTTGAGTGTGTGAATCTCAGATCTTTTCAGCCACCGTACACTCTTTTTCAGCTCTTTTGCAAATAATGCTTTATCGAAACTTACTTTGACGAGGACGGTTTTACAAAATTCTAGCATTGAATTGAATTAGGCGATTTGTTACCTTCTAGTAACGTACAATTTATTGCAATAGTCTATTCAAGGGAAATTAATCCAAGCCAAGTTATCACAAATAAAAGATTGACGTCAGACAAAACCCGCCCCTGATTCTATTTACGCGTGTATTCGTGCGCACCTACAATGATGTAATTCATTTGGTAGACGTCGTCAGAATTGAGCTTGAGCTCTCCTGCAAAGGTCAGCCGTTCATCTGTCGCATATTCTCTAGGTGAACGTCCAGTGAACTGAAGATCGACCACCGTTTCTGGCCCAGCACCGCCACAAAAGAAACAATTTGCAAAGGGGTAACGACTTAAGACATAAAAGTCTTCGTCGATATCCACGGGGATAACATATCCAGTGATGTGGAATTTCCTTCCCTCGAGGTTTTCTACACTTGGCCCAAATATGGGTTTCCAGTAATAAGCATCTAATTCTTCGACATACACATCTTTAAATTCAACGTCTGTTAAATCCTCCCATGTGAGTTCTTCAAAACCAAGGGCGCGATCTGTAGCGATTGCATCAGGCGCTGCATCAGGCGTTGCATGAGAGGGTTTTGAAGATGCAACAATTCTCATTTGGTCTTTCATTGCTTCACCTTCAGGAGAAGGGTGACACATGCTGCTCCAATCTAGAGAAACGATAGATACCAGAATCATTGCTCCAACAATCCAACTGGATCGGAGGACATGAAAGCCAGTCTTGTTTAGATTCATCATTCGTTCGCAAGCGTTTTTGAGATATCCATTCTTAGCGTTCTTTCAGCAGGCAGAGCTGCCGCAATTAGCCCTACTAAGATAGCAAATATTGCAAGAAAGACTTCAGGTGCAATCAACCCGAGATCTCCGATGTCATATTGAAATTTATTCTCCACTGCTGAGGCCAAAATAAAGAGTCCTATTCGTGAAATGATCAGACCGAAAAGTGTGCCAAAGAGACTTAAAATTCCACCCTCTAACACAAGAAGTTTGATCAATGTGAAAGGGGTGGCACCCATGGTGCGCATCAGGGCAAGTTCATATTTGCGCGCTTGCATATTCTCAAAAACAGAAATGAAAATACTTGCAAAGCTGAGGATCATAATCAGCATCGCAATCGACCGAAGTGTCGCAGCGCCTATACCAAACTGTTGATTGAGTCTGTTGATTTCTATTGCGGGAAGTGCGACCTGCATGTTTGTTTCACGCAGAAGATTTGGCAACGTAAGTATGGCCATAGGGTTGCGCTTTTTAAGCAGTACGGCTGTAATTTCTCTTGACGCGTAAAGTTCTTCAGCAGAGATGTCAAGTTCATCTTCTTCGGCATGGACGGCCCACAGACTTTCTACGCCTGTTAAAATCAGTTGGTCGATAACCGAATTGCTTTTTGCAAGTATTCCTACAACAGTGAAAGCCTTGTCCTTATGTATATCTGTTTCGTCGGTGAGCCCATGTGAACTGAAGAACTGATCTCCTACTTTCAGCCGTGTTTTCGACGCCACGGCATGTCCAAGTGTGACCTCAAAAACACCCTCCCAAAGCTTTCCTTCAGCGACACTTGCGTCGTAATGCTCAGGATAGGAATATTCCGTTCCAACAATTCTAAAGCTTCGGTAATTGTCTCCATATGCAAGCGGAATTCCAGACTCGATATACGGACTTTTCATCACCTTTTCAGCCTCGGATAGAGAGATGTTTCCAGTTGGCGCATCGACATGATACACGTTTGCCAAGATGAGTTGGAGCGGACTTCCTTTCGCCCCCAACACCAAATCGATGTCTTTAATATTTCGTTCAAACTGGGCTGTCATTTGACGTTCGGCAAGCATCATAAGACTTACCATGCCCACCCCGAATGCGAGGAGTATGGTACTAAGCGCCGTTTGTAACGGTTTTGAGGCGAGGTTGCGCCTTGCGATATAGGAGAGGCGCATCATGAAGTGTTTAAGGGATTATGAACAAGAGGAGATAACGCTACACGGTCTTTGTACCTCGTCTTAAGTCTTGAGTCATGCGTGACAATGATTAAAGTGGCGCCGGCCTTTTCTGTTTCATCTTCGAGAAGTTGTATGACAGATTCAGTGCTTTTGTCGTCCAATGCGGAAGTCGGTTCGTCCACAAAGACCACTGAAGGTTCATGAACAAGCGCTCTAGCGATAGAAGCTCTTTGCTGCTCGCCGACACTTAAATCATTAGGTCTGGCATCTGATTTGTGCCCCACGCCAAGTCGCTCTAGAAGTTCGTGCGTTCTTTGCTGGAGTTCAGTCGCACTCATTTCTGTCCCACTCATGAGCGCAGGTATGGAGAGGTTTTCAGCGACGGTTAAACTCTGAACAAAGTGAGATTGTTGAAAGACAATCCCAAGTTCACGCCCCCGAAACTTGTCCAGTTGCCTGTCATTAAGAGAATTAAGATCAACCCCTGCAACATTTATTTCCCCTGATTTGGGACGTAACAAACCACATAGCAGATGAAGAAGTGTGGTTTTTCCAGTCCCTGAATCACCCAGAAGTAACAGTTTTCCCCCACGATTGCACTTAAAATTAGGAAACGCTATCGCTGCATTGCCAACGTATGAAAATGACAAATCATTTACTTCAATCATATCACGAAGTTAAGGTTAGACGAAGATAGTTTGGAGTAGATTCGCGATATGAAATTTTTAAATCGTTTGACCAAGTATTTAATAGGAGTCATGATAGGTTTGGGGCTTACTTGGATTATGTTTTCGGAACGTGGCTGTATGGATTGGCTTCCCTCAGAACGTATTCGGAAAGAGATTGCCTTGAGTGGTATTCAAGCTGACAGTCAAGCCCATTGTGTTTTAAAATGTGGAGGTCTTACAGTAAGTGATCTGGCAGACCTTGGACGATTGGGTGATGTCGATTACGAGAAAAGCAGCACCAGAGAGAAACCTCGCAGCTATTTTATTGAAGGAAGTGGGAAAGTGAAATCTGCCTTTTTTATCATGACAGATACAGCCAGTACGGTGACTCAGGTTGTGTTACGGGACGCTAAAGAATGTCCCTGCCCATAGTTTTATTCTCCGTAGACAACAAATTTACCATACACAATTTCGTCAGATCCAACGATGTCAACATGGACTGAATACACCCCAGTTAACAGTCCAGTCGTATAGAAAGACGCGTTATCTCCATTGCTAGAAGAGATGTGTACTTCAGCAAGTCTTCCTGCAGAATCAAAAACGCTCAAACGTTCAACATTTCCGACTTCACTTAAATCCATTCGAATTAATTCGCCAGCCGCGACAGGGTTTGGATGGAAAGTTATTTCTTCTCCGCCCTCATCAACAGGCGGTGAAAGCGGATCAAAAAGGAGCTTATACACGAAATATCTGGTGCAGAGGTAGACTTCTCCCTTGTTGTCTTCTCCGAATGCGAATTTTGTTTCTGTCCAGGGAACAAATCCCCCTTCTACATCAAGAACAAGTGGTTGATCGATCCACCCCCCATTTCCATCGGATATTAATGTGAAAAATTGGGTGTCTCCAAACCCACATGCGTCAGATAGGATATAGTACCCATTCAGAGATGGGATGTCTTGTCCGCGGTATACCACCCCTCCGATGACACTGCAGAGGCCATTTTCGTGAGGGAATGCAAAGATGGGTTCCGTGATGCTATTGTTGGGATCACAATCCACTATGGGTTCATAACAGTCAGGACCTTCCATGAGCCTCCATCCGTAATTTATTCCGCCACTACTGCCTCCAGCTTCGTAATTGATCTCTTCCCAATCGACTTCTCCCACATCCCCGATGTACATGTCTCCATTCTCAGAGTCAAAGCAGAAGCGCCAAGGATTTCTTAATCCGTAAGACCAAATCTCATCTCGTGTATTTTCAATGCCTACAAAAGGATTGCTCGAGGGGATTGTATATGGATTGAGACCATGAACATCAATACGTAGAATTTTGCCGAGCAATGATTCAAGATTCTGACCATTTCCGATGGGTCCATGATCATCCCCCCCAGAACCGCCTCCGACCGCACCTGTTCCAGTAGACCCACCATCTCCAGTCGAGATGTATAGGAATTGATCTGGACCGAAAAGAATTTGGCCTCCATTGTGGCCTTGGTCAGGCTGCACGAGTTCAAGGACTTCATACCAAACCTCTGTGTCTGCACGAAGGTGGTCTTCTGTGGTACCGAAACACAGGATACGTTCATCAATTAATTCCCCTGTGCCATCAGGTCGGTAGCCATTGTAAATGATGTAAAACAGTCCATTGTTATCGAAATCAAGGTCCAGGGTCATTCCATTAATTCCTTGCTCACTGTTTCCCCCAAAGTCGAGAATATTTAATCCGTTCGCTCCGAGATCTAGAAACGGTGTATTCCTGACACCTGATTGAGGGTCCCAAAAATGGACGACTCCGTCATGCCCTACAATCAGCAGAGATGGATTGTCTGTATCGTGCGAAGCGGAAAGCACTTGAATAGGTTGATTAACCTCGGCGATACGAATGGCATTTATCGTCGAGGGTGCGGTTTGTGCTGAAACATTTGAAGAGATCAACGCCAACACAAGAACTGTTAAGAATGAAGATAATGGCTTCGATTGTGTCATTGAGACTTACTTTTGCTTGGATTTAAACTTTTCAAAGGTACTGTTTATGCGTCTACTCTTTTTGTGTCAATTTGTGATCGCTACCACTTTATATTCCCAAACCAACTTCACACTTTCTGGTCACATTCAGGATTCTTCAAGTGGGGAACAGTTGCTTGGAGCAACTGTGTGGTGTGAGGATGTGAAAGTTGGGGTGGCTGCAAATCTCTATGGATTTTATTCCCTGACGCTACCCGAGGGGAAGTACAATGTTCTCGTAAGATATATCGGATACTCCACCCAAAAATTTGAGGTGAATCTCATCGAGAACATTAAGATGGATATTGAACTTGTTGCTGGCACAACCCTTTCCGAGGCTGTGGTGACAGGAGAATCCTTCAATAAGATTGAAGATCAAGTTCAAATGTCAAAAATTACAATTCCATTAGAACAGGTTAAACGGCTTCCAGCCATTGGGGGAGAGGTGGATTTATTGAAAGTACTCCAACTTTTGCCAGGCGTACAATCTGGAGGTGAGGGTACGAGTGGTCTCTATGTAAGAGGCGGCTCTCCGGATCAGAACCTCATGCTTCTAGATGGTGTGCCACTTTATAGTGTCAATCACCTGTTCGGATTTTTCTCAGTTTTTAATGCTGATGCGGTTAAAAACATGTCTATCACGAAGGGTGGATTTCCAGCGCGCTACGGTGGAAGGCTTAGTTCTATCGTTGAAATCAATATGAAGGATGGCCACATGAAGGAGTATCATGGAGATGCAACAGTGTCCATCATTTCGTCCAAACTCACCTTGGAAGGGCCTATTGTTAAAGACAAGGCGTCATTTATGATCAGTGGCAGGCGTACATATCTCGACCTTCTAGTCAATCCATTAATTGCAGCCACGAATAACAACAACTCTGGAGTGACGACTGACCCACGATATTTTTTCTACGATCTCAATGCAAAATTGAACTGGAAGGTGGGCAAAAAGGACAGGCTTTATTTTAGTGCCTTCCAAGGGAAAGATGATTTCGGAATTGCCTCCACAGAGAATTATGGACAAAGTACTTCGTCTCTTGATTTTGGCCTGGATTGGAAAAATGCAATCCAAGCCCTCCGATGGAATCACGAGTGGGGCCCCCGTCTTTTCTCGAACGCGACATTAACTCGGTCACTTTATGGATTTAATACTGGCGTAGATATTTCAGAAATATCTTCAGAAGGAGATTCATTGAGAATGGCGGCTCTATACAATTCAGGCATCGAAGATTTTGGTGGACGTGTCGATTTTGACTTTGCACCCAACGCCCGCCATTTTATCAAATTTGGCGCCAATTGGACCTACCACACATTCAGTCCTGGCGCAACGTCGCTTGAACTAGACTTTGGCGAAATAAATGACATAGATACTGTGCTGGGGCCAGAAGACATTACCTCCAATGAGGCGTTTGTTTATATTGAAGACGAGTTTGAATTGGGAGATAGGGTGAAAGTTAATTTAGGTGTTCATGCTTCTTCATTGGCTGTACAAGATTCGAATTACTATTCGATTCAACCTCGTGCGGCGCTCAACTTCAGGCTTCCTGGTGGGTATGCACTTAAAACATCCTATGCACAAATGGCGCAGTATGTCAATCTTCTCACCAATGAAGGACTAGGCCTTCCCACCGATTTGTGGGTGCCTTCAACTGCCAGGATTCGTCCGCAACAGAGTTGGCAAGTTGCGATGGGTGTTGCAAAAACATATGGTGACTTTGAAGTTTCACTAGAGGGCTACTTTAAGTCAATGGATGGACTTCTCAGCTACAAGCAAGGGTCTAGCTTCCTTTTTAGTTTGGACACAGATTGGGAAGACCAGGTGACGCAGGGAATAGGTAATTCCTATGGCATTGAGCTTTTGGTCCAAAAGAAACTGGGACGTACTACGGGGTGGGTGGGATATACGCTTTCGTGGTCCAACCGTCAATTTGATGAGATAAACAGTGGCAATTGGTATCCATTCACGTATGACAGAAGGCACGATTTGAGTTTTGTGATTACACATGATTTTACCGACAAATGGACAGGATCTGCTGTTTGGCTTTATGGCACAGGAAGAGCGTTAACACTCAACGAATCCACATTTTCCGCATACATTCCTGATGCTTCAGGTTCCGGGATCTACAGTTTTTCAGCCGATGTTCCTTCAGATAAAAATGCATTCAGGATGAGCCCCTATCACCGGTTAGACTTGTCTTTGACACGCACAAAAAAGACGTCTGATGCCTCAAAACATTTGATTTTCAGTATCTACAATGCTTATAACAATCTCAACCCATTCTTTGCACAAACCGATCAAGACGATGATGGAAATCCTGTGATTAGAGAATATGGCATATTCCCAATCATTCCTTCAATTGCGTGGCGTTATTCTTTTTAAACATGAAACATTCTAGCTCTTACCTCACCCTTATTCAGTTCTTGCTCATTATCCTCACCATCAGCAGTTGTGGAAAATTTGCAGAGGGCGTCGTTCACGAAATTCCATTTCCGGAACACACTCCCAGACTTGCAGCAACACTCATTGTCAATGACGAAGACCAAGAGCTCGTTGCGATGGTAACCAGTTCTGCGTCGGTCCTAGATGCAGAAGGCCCTCAATTTGTCCAAGATGCAATCGTTACGCTCACAGAAGACAATGGGCAGGCGCTCTATTCCTTAACGCAAGAAGATTTCAGTGGTGAAGCATACAAACTCATGCTCGAGGATGTGTTTGGCTATCAAGAGGGCGAGCTGACTGTTACAATAGATGCTCCTGGGTTTGAACAGATCACAGCGACCAATACAATGCCTCCAAAACCTCAGTTTGAATTCGTGTTTGAGTCAAATGGTGATACCATCAATTCGCCATGGGGGATTTATGTCCAGGATGCTTTCACCCTTAATATTGAAAACAATGGTGGAACAGCAAATCATTATCTGATTCATGTAGATGCACTTTTTACAGATGAATTGGGAGATACACTCGACTGGACACCTGACTATCTAGAAGCGCGACCAGATCCAAGGATTACAAATCACAGAATGACAGGCGGACTTATAGTGTCGGATGAAAGTCTCGCGTCCAATGAAAATTCATTGTCAGAGATCAACTTCTCTGCAAAGTCATGGGGTGAAAACACAGAGAATCCACCTGTTTCACGTAGATTACGGGTTGTGTCGTTGAGCCCTGAGTTGGCGAATTTTTACCTAACTGCAGACGCACATTTGTCTGGTGGGCCTGACTTTTTTGCAGAACCTACACTTATATATTCCAATTTCAGCAGTGGGTTTGGGTGCTTTGGGCTCTCAAGTCAGACGGTTCTTGAGATTGATTAGATTGAGGTTTTTTAACACATTGATCAGGCTTCAGTCTGATATCATTGGTTGTATTATTCCGAGGTATAGCATCTGTTTTCTTTTTTCGGAAAAAGAAAAACATGTTCCAGTCATTATTTAAGGATGGGTATGTAAAGCATGCTCTTTCGACACTGTTTGTTTTTTATAACGGCCTGTCTGTCGTCCTGTTTTATTTGAATTTCTCAGGGGGAATCCGAAATGAATAAGCCCAATCACTTATTAAGAATGAATCTAAATACCTCTTTTATGGTATTGTACAGGCCTTAATTTGAAACATATATTTGCCGAAAATTAATACAAATAAATACTTAAAATGAAATTTACATTAGACACCATAATGGGCTTTGTTTTCATCGGATTAGCAATGACCATCTTCACATCATGTAACCCAGACAAGACTGGTTGTACTGACCCTATCGCATCTAACTATGACGATAATGCGGAAGATGATGACGGTTCTTGTACTTATGATGTAACAGTACCTATGGATTACACATTTGTTGATAACAACGGTTTCAATACGGTGAGTTTTTCAGGCCAACATCAGAGGTTAAACATGTTGTCTGAAATGACAACTTACATGAAAACTGCAAATGGAGGAGCCGTTGTCGAAGGCGCAACACTCATCAATATGTTTGGTAATGATTCATACACTTGGGAAGATTGTGACAACTTAGAAATGACAGGTTCATCAAAGCAAATAAGAAGCAAGACAGTTGGTGGTGATCCAGAAATTGTTGCTCAGTTTGAAGGTTGGATGAACGAGTTAGGCTCCGCTTCTACTGGTGATTTAGAAGGTGCGGGTGTAGTCACTTCGAATGACGGCGCAAAATCATACATGCAAAATGCGATGGGTCATGAATGGACTCAGTTTATTGAAAAAGGACTAATGGGAGCATGCTTCTATTACAACATCTCACAAGTTTATCTAGGTGAGGGTAAAATGAACGTGTCGAACGATGATGCAGACCCTAGTGCTGGTGACTATTACACAACAATGGAACATCATTGGGATGAAGCTTATGGATATTTCACATCCATTTCTGAGTGCATCAACAATGACAGATTCTGGTTGAAGTATGCAACTGACATCAACCTGAACTCTCAAAACTCAATGGAGGTCATTGACCTTGCTTTCAGGACAGGACGAGCGGCAATTTCTTCGGACATGTTGCCTTTAAGAGATACCCAAATCCAAGTTATTCGTGAAGAACTTGAGCTTGTTTGTGGTGCAATCGCAATACATTACATTAATGGAGCAATTGAAAACATTGGGGATGATGCCATCAGAAACCATGAGTTGTCTGAGGCAAAAGCCTTTATCATGTCCCTCCCTTATGGAGAAAACACAATGGTGAGTTTGGCCGATGCAAATTCAATTCAAAGTACCATAGGTGACAACTTTTACAATGTAACAACAGCCTCTTTGATTGACGCAAGAGCACAATTGGCAGGTTACTTGGGCATATCTTCTGCTGATGCAGAAAGTCTCTAAAAACAACTTAACCAAAACATTGATGTTATTCAAGCAGAGACCCTTTTTAAAGGCAGAACGACTTACCGGTCGTTCTGCCTTTAATGTTTTATTTACGTTAGTGATCTCAGTGACTATTGCCAGCTGTCTTCCGAACGATGACAACAATAGCAGCACGGATTTTGACAGGTCTGAATTGTTGAACAATTATTCTGACAACATTGTCATGCCTGCATATGAAGAATACGTTGCTTCAACAAACAGTCTATTAACTGTAATTAATGAGTTCGCTTTGTCACCATCGGACAACAACAAACTTTTAATATGTATTGAACAATTAAAGATTGTGAGTTTAAAATGGCAGCTTGCATCATTGTTTGACTTTGGTCCAGCGTCAGATTATGCACTTTTAGAGTTCACAAATTCTTATCCAACAAGTACGGATGACATCGAGGCGGCAATAGGGGATGAAAGCTGGATAGCTGGTCAAGCAAGTAACATTGACAATGTAGGTTTGCCTGCACTTGATTATTTGCTCAATGAAGATGGAGCCCTGGATAAATTAAATACCAATCCAGCAAGAGTAGAGCATCTCGTCAGACAAGCTGAATTCCTTAACGAACAAGCTGAATTAGTATTGGAGACATGGCAATCCTCATATCAATCATATTTTGTATCTATGACAGGTACAGAAATGGGCAGCTCTATAGGTGCAATGCTCAATGCCTTCAACAGGGTCTTTGAAGCAAATATTCGAAAGCAAAAACTCGGTTTACCGTCAGGTGTAAGCACCTTCTCGGGCAACCCTTTGCCAAGCCATGTAGAAGCAAAATACGCCAATTACTGGAGCATTGATTTACTCTATGAAGCCTTGCTTTCAATTGAAAAGGTATATATGGGTAATTCATTATCCTCTAATTCCATAGTAAATAAAGAAGTGGGTTTTGATGATTATTTGATCTCTCTAGGTGATGAAGCCTTTGGACTGGGACTGAACAATGATATAGTTGCGCAAATTCAATCTTCAAAAGAGGCTGTTTTATCGTTGAATGATCCACTTTCAGAATTTGTAATAACAAACCAAGAATCGTGTCTCTCGGTATATAGTGAACTTCAAGCACTTGTTGTCTTGTTTAAAGTTGACATGATGTCATCTTTAGGTGTTCTAATTACATACCAAGACAATGATGGTGATTAATGATTGACTCGGCGCCACTCATTACACTTAGACGATTATTTGGCGCAATTGTTGTTTTTAGTACGTTGCGATTTATTTCCAACGGATGGATAGATTGTCAGATTCTGGATCCACTGGTCACATTTCCTTTTGAAGGTTTTGCATGGTTACCTAGACCAAGTAGATTGGGTGCTTATACCCTTTTTGCGGGCATGTTGATCGGAGGTGTATCGATCATGACAGGGAAAATTTATAAAACAGGCTGCGTGTTGTTTTTTCTGTGCTTCACGTATGTTGAGTTGTTAGATAAAAGTAATTATTTAAATCATTATTACTTTGTGTCGCTTATGTCTTTTCTGTTGTGTTTTATGCCAGCCAACAAGCCTGGGTTTAAAATTCATTCGTATCTGCTTTTGACATGTAAGCTGTTGATTGTCATGGTTTACTTTTTTGCGGGACTCGCAAAACTGAATGGAGATTGGCTTTTCCATGCCCAGCCGCTAACACTTTGGTTGCCCCAGCACAGTGAATTCCCATTGATAGGTTCTTTATTTCAGTATCGAGAGACGGCATATGTGTTTAGTTGGTTTGGTGCGATATTCGATCTAGCCACGCCTTTTGCGCTATTCTCAAATTACGCTCGGAAGTATTTTTATCCACTCTTGGTGTGTTTTCATATCCTCACTTGGATACTTTTTCCGATTGGCATTTTTCCATGGGTTATGATTGCTTGTACGACCGTGTTTTTCTCCGCAGCGAGCCACAGAAGATTTTGGAATTATTTTAAAAATATCCACCTCAATCTTCCTGAGGCAAACATCGAACCCGCGGACCCGAAGTCATATAAAAAGGGCTTTGCAATCGTGTTTCTTATGATTCAATTTATTTTTCCTCTAAGACATGTCATGTATTCCGGCAATTATTTATGGCACGAATCAGGATACAGATTTGGATGGAGAGTGATGTTAATTGAAAAATCGGGTTGGGCGAATTTTTTTGTCATTCATTCAAAAGGGAATAAACAGGAAGTGGATCTTTCAGCGTGGTTGACAAAAAACCAAGAAAAAATGGTCAGTACTCAACCAGATATGATTGTCCAGTTTGCGCATCATTTATCTGACTATTGGAGAGATAGCCTGCATCAAGACATTGCAGTCAATGCTGAAGTATGGGTGAGTTTAAATGGAAGACGTTCTCAGCTATTTGTGGATCCTAATATTGATCTCTCATCAATCAATAACACTTGGGCTGAAAGAGAGTTCGTCATCCCTATGGATTCAGTAATTTCGCATTCTCAATTTCATAGCCTTGATGATGATTAAAAAAATACTATTGATATGTTGTTTCATATCGTTGGCATCTTTTAAATTATTCTGTCAGGATGCTTTCATCACAGGCAGCGTCTCAAGTACCGATCAAATGGCTCTTGAGGGCATAAAATTGGTGTTATCCTCTACAGTTACAAATCAGCAGTATGTTATGTTCACAAATGCTGACGGAACATTTACCCTTGAGCAGGAGAATGGAACGCTTGACAGCGCTTTTTTCCCAATCAAGATACAATTATCGAGTATGGGGTTTGAAAGTATGGACACGACCATTGCGACAGGTGTCACGGGCCCCATTCAATTGGTCATTAAGCCGATGTCGTACATTCTTCCAAAGGCTGAAGTTGAGTCTATGAATGATGCTGATTTGGTTTGGATGAATTCAATACACGATGGGAGCATTTATAGAGGGATTAAAAGCAGTCAAATAAATCTTGAGAAAGAGATTGTTGTGCCAGGAGAAGTACAAGCACGGTCCATATTTTCAAAGATTCCGGGAGTGAATATTTGGGAGAGTGATGCGGCTGGCCTTCAAATTGGTATTGGCGTTAGAGGTTTAGACCCAAATCGAACATCACATTTAAGCGTACGTCAAAATGGCTCTCCAATTGCTGCAGACCCATTAGGATATCCAGAGTCATATTATACGCCACCTTTAGAATCAGTGAATAAAATCGAATATGTTTCAGGTGCTGGTGCACTTCAGTATGGATCTCAATTGGGAGGAATGCTCAACTTCGACATTAAGAAAGGCGCCTATCAGTCGCCTGGAAAGGTGAGATTAATATTAAGTGGTTCAGCATATGAACCGAATAACGCGTCTATTCATACGAATACAAATGTTTTTCTAGACCACTCAGCAGGTAACAAAAACACATCTCATTATATATGTTTTGATTTAAAGGATGGGATTGGTTGGCGCAATAACACCGAATTTAATAGTTTAACCGCAATTGGGTCCTTTTCTCAAAGAATACAAACCTTAAACGGTGAGCTAGAATTCAATGAAGATATTACCATAATGAACCGCACTGAGCATCAGCCAGGAGGTCTGACAGATGCACAATTTAACTCAAACCCGAACACTACAAATAGGGATAGAAATTGGTTTGACGTTGAGTGGAATGTCGGTCGTTTGGGTCTAAAATGGCGACCCAATGACAATTTATGGAGGTACAATGCATCTGTTTTCGTGCTCCATGCCCAAAGAAAAGCCCTTGGCTTTTTAGGTACACCAAATAGAATTGACTTCTTAGACAACAGAGACATGATATCTGCGGATTTTTCCTCATTGGGATTTGATCTTAGAGCAAGTCGAATCTGGGACAATATTGACAAAGAAAGTATAAACGCTTTGGTAACAGGAATTCAAGGATATACTGGAAATACCATGATGAAACAAGGTCATGCTGATGCGACTGATTTGCCACATTTTGAATACCTGAATCCCGATGATTTAGAAGGGTCTGATTTCACATTGCCAAACAATCAGCTGTCTGCTTTTGCTCAAGGGATTGTAAGTCTTTCTTCAAATTTGTCAATCACCCCAGGCTTAAGGTGGGAATACATTGATACAAGGGCCAATGGCTGGTATAGAGAATATATCATTGATGGTGCTGGAAATATTATTGAAGATTCAATTTTCACCTCAAATAAAAGTTTTCAGAGACACGTGGTTCTTCCAGGAATTGGCTTTTCATACAAAGCATTCAAAAATGTAGAAGTCTATGGAAATGGCGTGGCTAATTTTAGAGCGATTAATTTCTCAGACATACAAATTAGAAATTTAGGCGTTGTCGTAGATCCAGATATCAATGATGAAAGTGGGTCTAATATTGATATAGGTGCAAGAAGTAATTCTGGTGTTTTAAATTGGGATGTCAGTGTGTTTATGCTTAATTACAATGACAAAATTGGGCTTTATCCGACGACAATCCCTGACCCAATCATTGTTGAAAAACCTGTTTTACTCAGGACAAATATTGCAAACGCAAGAACTTATGGTCTTGAAGGTTTAATTCAGGCGACAATTTTTGAACGTGACGCTCGTAGCATGGACTTGTTAGTGAGTGCTTCCTTAATGAAAGGCTACTACATTAGTGGAGAAAACGCGTTTTTTATAGGCAACCAAGTGGAAAATATTCCCTCTGGAACATTTCGAGCTGTTGTCAGTTATATGTCCAACATGACACATTCTAGTTTACAATGGAACTGGGTCGGTGAACAGTATACTGATGCGACAAATGCCGAAAGAACTCCGAATGCGCTTTATGGAATCATTCCTGCATACAATGTCTTAGATTTTTCGATCAGTCATTCCATATCTGAAAAATTAAAAGTTGGTTTTAAATTCAACAATATTTTGAATGCCATGTACTTTACCAGAAGAGCTACTGGCTACCCTGGGCCGGGGATAATGCCCGCAGATGGTAGAAACATCAGAGTTTCTTTGTTGTTTAATAACTGATTGATTCTTTTTTGTTAATCTTTATGCTTCCGTCTTTCAATTTCGGCCCGAATCAGTGTGAGCTCTCGTGAAGTTTGGCCTGCGACGGAAGTATTCTCTTTGGCACGACGAATGAGATAGGGCATCGCCTCTCGGATGGGTCCGTAGGGAACGTATTTTGCGACATTATAGCCTTGTGAGGCAAGGTTAAAAGTAATGGGATCACTCATACCCAGGAGTTGAGAGAAAGTGATTCTGTGGTCATCTGCTTGAATCCCCCTTTTCAGCATCATGTCACAGAGGTTTAAATTGCTTTCCTCATTATGTGTTCCACAAAACAGGTTGACCCGGTCGAGGTTGTCGAGGCAAAATTCAACAGCGGAATTGAAATCAGCATCTGTCGCTGCTTTGTCCACTTGAATAGGTGAGGGATACCCATTTTTTTCTGCGCGCTGCCGTTCTTTTTCCATATACGCCCCTCTGACCACTTTTACGCCAACAATAAAGCCTGCTTCTTCAGCACGAGAAGCGAGACCTTTGAGGAAGTCGAGCCGGTCATGCCTGTAAAATTGCGCTGTGGTAAAGACAACAGCTCTGTAGCGATTGAAGTCGGACATCATGTCTTCGGCTAATTTGTCGATTGAATCTTGAATCCATGTTTCCTCAGCATCGATTAAAACCCTTCCGCCTGCTTCCGCTGTGGCTGAACAAATTGAACGGACTCTTCGAACCACTTTATCCCATGCCTCTTGTTCTTGAACGGTGAATGTCGACGCATCTTTTTCGAGGATGTCATTGTGAGAAAGTCCACTGGGTTTAAACACTGAAAAAGCATGGCGAGGGTCTTGAGATGCCGCATGCACCGTTTTTAAAATTTCAGCACACGTCATATCGAGATCTTCTTCTGCATCCACACCTTCAGCACTGTAGTCAAGAATTGTTTTTACTTTTCTGGAATACAGCAACGCAATTGTTTCTTCGGATTCCTCCACATCCTCACCTCCACAGAACTGTGCATACACTGTAGGCCGAATTGCCCATCCAATGGGCAAGTGGATGAACAACGCTAAACGGGCAAAAAGGCTTCCTATTGCGACTAGCCATGGTCGGCTTAACAGCTCAAACAGTAATTTCCCCCGACCTAAATCTCTGTCAGACAAATGACTGAAAGCGCGTTCTGTATCTCTGAAATTGGGCAGGTTTTTATGGCTCATCTTTTTCAATAGTTGCAAAGATAGGGAGGCTCCCCCTTTGTACATTTGACCATGGACATTAAAGATTATATTGATAAAAATCGTCAGCGGATGCTCGACGAATTGTGTGACCTGTTAAGAATACCCTCAGTTTCTGCAGACCCCACTTTTGATGACGATGTAAAACGCTGTGCAGAAGCGGTTGCAGGTTCTCTCCAACAAGCTGGTGCGAGCAATGTGGAAGTTATGNCGACACCAGGACATCCAATTGTATTCGGGGAATATCATGTGAGTGATGAGGCACCTACCGTCCTCGTATATGGACATTACGATGTTCAACCTCCTGATCCGATTGATCTTTGGGACAACCCAGCTTTTGATCCGATTATTAAAACAACGCCTAAGCATCCTGAAGGGGCCATTTTTGCGAGAGGTGCGTGTGATGACAAAGGCCAAATGTTTATGCATGTCAAGGCGCTGGAATCGATGAAAGCGAGTGGTGATGTTCCTTGCAACATTAAATTTATTATTGAGGGTGAAGAAGAAGTGGGGAGTTCACATTTAGACACATTCCTTGAGACTCACAAAGACAAACTTTCAGCGGATGTCGTTCTGGTCAGCGATACTGGAATTATTTCAAACGATATTCCATCCATCACCGTCGGACTCAGGGGGCTATCATATGTTGAGGTAGAAGTCACTGGACCCAACCGTGATCTCCACAGTGGTCTTTACGGGGGAGCGGCTCCCAATCCCATAAATATTCTATGTGAGATGATTGCGTCCCTTAAAGACGAAGACCAGCGCATTGCGGTTGAAGGATTTTATGACGACGTTCTTGAACTCACACAAGATGAACGAGAAGATATGGCCCGCGCTCCTTTTAATGCCTCGGCACATAGGGAAAGTATAGGTATCGGAGCGCACGAAGGTGAACACGGTTATTCTCCGACTGAGAGGATGAGTATTCGCCCCACACTCGATATTAATGGTATCTGGGGTGGCTATATGAAGGAGGGTGCAAAAACAGTGATCGCCTCAAAAGCCACGGCAAAAGTGAGTATGAGACTTGTGCCATATCAGGACCATGAAAAAATCACCCAACTCTTCACCAAGCACTTTCATAAAATTGCGCCGCCAAGTGTGACTGTTAAGGTCACAGAAATGCATGGTGCAACGCCTGCTGTCACACCTACCAACAGCCCCGCTTATCATGCTGCGGCACTCGCGATGAAACATACATTTGGAAAAAATCCAGTTCCGATTCGAAGTGGAGGCAGTATCCCCATTGTTGCATCATTTGAACGCATACTAGGCCTGAAGACTGTGCTATTTGGGTTTGGGTTAGACTCTGATGCGATACACTCCCCCAATGAGCATTATGGTGTTTTTAATTTTCTCAAAGGCATTGAAACAATCCCCCACTTCTACACTCATTTTGCAAGGCTTCACAATGAAGAATAGATTTCTACTCATCACTTCTTTTGCAGCACTGGCAATTTTCACCTTGACGGGATGCTATAAGCAACTTGAGGTTATAAATGTCCAGGATTTTTCTGAAATCCAAATCGGACTGAATGGTCTCAAATCAAATCTAGACGTTCGTATTTATAATCCAAATTTCTACCCCATTCAGATTAGTGAAACCCAGATATCTCTTCGAGTCAGAGAAGTAGATGCGGGAGAAGTAAGCCTTCTTGATGGGATTAAGCTCAGAGCAGGAGATACAACTTTGGTGAGATTCAATGTTGCCACCAGAGATGGTGCAATCGTCGAAATTCTTAAAGCAGATGTCATGAATTTCCTAAAGGGTGCGGACGTTCCTTTCTCTGCATCGGGAAAAATAATAGGTAAGTCTTGGGGAATAACAATCGAAGTCCCACTGGAACATTCACAAAATATGAGTCTTCGAAACTAGGATATAGACGGCTTGCTTAGTTATCTAGTTGTGAAAACATATAGCTCACGCCGACTTCGACCGTCATGTTCAACATCCGGTTGTTCCATCTCGGTGTTCCAGTGGGAGTCTCTGGGCGGGGTGCAATCGCGAGGATGCTTTGGGTGACACGTGCAAAAAGATGAGAGTGATTTCCATAAACTGTGCGTATACCCAACACAGCTCCCAAGTCATATTTCTTGATGGGCAAACCAGTAGGATCCCAAGCTACGCCATAAAAGTCTTCTTCTGCGGCAAGTAAAATCGAGGGTTGTAATCCGACCAAGATGTCGAATATTTTGTATGAATAGCTCATCGTGATAGGAATATCGATATATGTAAACCTATATTTCCAAGTGTCATAATCTTCAGGCGGATTTGGCGGTTTTTTACTTCCTTTCTGGTTGTAAGCGATGCCGAGTTGTATGTTTTTTTTTCCACGGCGTCCAATTTCAATGGTCGCTCCGAGGTTGAAGCCTACTTTGTTAAATCCTCCGATGCCATCTCCATGTATTTGGGATACGGTAGCACCACCAATAAGCCCACCATTAAATTGGAAGGCACGACCCTCCGTGTTCTCTGCCTGTGCTGAAAGCAAGTATGGCAAAAAAGCAAATATCAAAAGGGCCTGGCGCATGATGTGGTTATTCAGCGAGATGATGAGACAAACAATTAACGACTTCTCCATTTTCACTGCTGGCAACCACTAAAACAGATGAATTTTCGAAAATCCATTCTGGGTTCCAATTAAAAGTATAGTCGGATTGAAACTCCTCCCCCGCAAGCGCATCAACAATGACCACGAGTCCTTCAGCGCCTGTGATGCTCCCTCTCAGTAGATGATTAAATTGGTAATCTGTGACGTACTCAGGATCTTCCCCATAGTACAATTGATTTCCGACGAGAGATGACTCTGTAAATAGGATAGCGAGCCTACATTCTCCATCTAAACCACCGCTTGTGAATTGTCCGTTGACATGAATGTTNAGTTGGCCATTGCCAGCAGATGGGTGCCAGAACGTTTTGACTTGAAGCTGCAGGGGTGTTTCAGACGTGATTTCAGACGCGACTTCCTCAGTCCACTCAGCAGGAGAGAAAAAATTTCCTGTTCCGCCTTGTCGGTTAATCCTCCCTAGAGGATTTGCTTGAAAATCGAGTTGAGCCCAATAAAAATCACCATCCTCGTTTGTCCAATCGATGGGGTATGCGTCGTTTGTAATGGCCAAATTTCCGGCGTGGATTGCCAGAGGAAAAACACGATCTGGATTGACTTCGGCCAAGCCTTCCGCAATCTCCGCAGCAGGAGGGCAGTTGCCACATTGATGGGCCGTAAAATCTTCGACCAATACATTTTTACCTGTAGTTGTGGCCAGTTGAAAAACGGGTGGGTTTCCGTACAACTCTACATTGTACCCGCCAGAAAAGGGAATGATAGGGTCTTCTATAACGTCGCAAGCAGAAAGGAAACCAAATGCGGCCGTTAAAACGATGGGGATATATCTACTAAGCGTCATGTCAATCTAAAATAACCTCAAAATATTGAACAAAAAAAATCCGCGTCTGTACGCAAGGTACAAAACGCGGATTCAATATTATTTAGACTGAGTCAGTCTATAAGGAATACCTTACTGTACGTTCGTGACACGAAGCGTAGATGTTTCGTTTCCTGCAGTGAGGTTTACAAGGTAAATTCCTGCTTCAAGAGAAGAGAAGTTTAACTGTAGCGATTGCGTTCCAGCAGCAATGTTTCCTAAGTTCATCTCAATCACTTTCTCACCAATGAGATTGTACACAACAACAGATGCCTGTCCTGCTTCAGCAGCAGAGAATGAAAGGGTTGTGTTGTCAGAGAAAGGGTTAGGAAATACGTTTACACTAGATGTAAGATCGTTTTCCGTGATTCCAGTTACAGAAGTGACTTCCATGCCTGCGACCAATTCTCCGAACTCGACACCTGATGCACCGTTGTAATCAAGTACGACACCCACTTCATCCATTCCGTCCATAGAAACGATTGAAGCAACACCGTCAGCGTAGTCACCCCATTGAGAAGCATAAAGCCCGTCACCGTATGTGTCTATCATTGTGAAAACGTAGCATTCATTGAGGTCTAGAGCAACATCCCACGTGAATTCAGTGTCATTTGAACCGGCCAACGAGCCTGTCGCAATTCCATCGATGTACATGCCAGAAGCAGACTCAATGGTCCAACCAGTCTCCTCTGGCCAGTTGTCAGTCGTGATACGAACTTGAACATACGACGTTGCTTCAGTCGAACCAACAATTGCAGCTGTTCCATCAGCATTCCAAGACGCACCGTTTACAGAAACCAAGCTGTAGTCAAAGGTTCCGATTTCGTTATAAGAACCAAGATCGATCGTTTCATTTCCACCATTTGAAAGTACACCTGACCATGTGACGTCAGTTTGCGCAGCTCCATTCAGCTCAACAGCAAATACCATCTCAGTGACATCGTCTGATCCAAGGTTAGAAACAGATGTTGAAGCCATCCACTCGCCTCCTCCACACGAAGAAGTCTCACCGTTGTAAGTCATTAATGGTGCAGCACCAGTAATTGAGTTAGCGCAATTCTGAAATGCAGCAGCAACGTGCCCTTCAAAAGTAGTTTGACCTGACTCCACCAGTGAATATTCCATCTCACCTGTAGTTGCGTTCTCTGTCCCATCAGGACAAACAGTGTAGATGGTAGGGTAGTATGTGTTGCTGTAGCTGTCAAAAATATTTGATGCGTTGTCAATAATTGGGAAATTGGTGATAGAGACCCAATCTCCAGTGGTAGCAGTCCCAGTTCCATTCAGGTCTGCATCCGTTGTTGAATCATCAGATTCTAGGTAGAAAACATATAAGTCTCCTGTGCCTTCTGGCCCAAATGTTGAGTACATATCTTCTAAAGTGCCACCAAGAGCGTAATTCCAACAAGGACCGCACCATGTGGCAGAGAAGTCGAGTATAACAGTGTTTCCTTCATCAAGAAGGTCGTATAAGTTCCACTCGGTGCCGTTGATATCAGTGGCGGTAAAATCAGGTGCGATGCTTCCAGAAGGAAGTTGCGCGAGAGCAGTCGAAGAAATTGCTAGAACTGCGAAAAGCATGTATATGTGCTTCATATTATTTATAGATTTAAAAGATTAATTACTTAATAAAAAACTTTTAAGTGGAATGCCTAAATCAAATTTGGTTGCCGCTAATTTAGAGCAAAACTGCTGATATAAAGAGCATTCACCCAGTAAAAACCAGTTTTCAGTTAAAAACTTGACGTAAAGGTCAGTTCTAAACCACTTGATGCCGGAACTGCACGGCATACGCCTCCCACACAAAAGATTCCTTCTCGTCGTTTTCCGTAACCGATACTTAATCGGTGTGGGCCATTAATATAACCTGCGGAACCATAGAGGTAGTGGACGCGTTTTGCTTCGTCTGGATTTCCGAAGTTGTATTGGTCGATGATGCTGGCAAACCAGTGGGGACTCCATGTATACTCGACAACAGCGGTGGCCCAATCTCCCTTATCCTGCTCTGTAAATAAAGCCTGAAATTCCGTTCGCAAACTTTGCCGTTTTGCCGTTTTTATTTGCGTTTCTAACACGAAAATATCCGCAAAAACAATCCCCTTAAAATCTGTAGTCACGGGTGTCGCAAGGGTGTTAAATTGGAGATTCATATACATCGCCTTTGCCTTGAAGTTTTTGGAAAACTTTCGTTCAATTTCGAAGCTTATATCCTGAACATTCAGGGAATCCCCAAATCCCCAGCTGTTTCGTTGGTAACCATTTACAATCCCTTCTACTCCGCTTAAGTTTATTGTGTCTAGGCTATACGACGTCGAAAAAACAAGATTCATTTTCGTGCCGTACTTGCCGCCCAGTTTTGACCCTCTCTTAAGATTGTAGTACAATTCCCCTCTGAAGCTAGATTCTCCGTTAATCACGGTTGCGTAAGGGTACAAAGTTGCCGCCAAATTGTAGGTGTGATTCTTTGTAGTTGAAGGGATATTGTTAATTGGCGTGTCAAAAAGCAGCAGGTCTCTGTCAGAACGAAAACTCATGTTGTCAGTGATTGATCTCTGCAGTAGAAACGAAAAGTCTTTGATGTTTCCAGTGAGATAGCCCATCAGGGCTTCACCGTCTTTGTAGATGTATCCGTTGTCAGCTGAAGGGTCATTGATCTTCTTGGTCAAATGAACACCTCCTTTCCACATGCCATAATGAACCGTGGCTCCGTACTCCCATCCTGCAACATTTTTCGGAAGCTCAAGAATAAGCGTATCCTTGACAATGTTTCCGCCCTCCTGAAATCGACTAACAAAGGAATAAGAAGGGGTAATTCTCAGCTTGGCATCTGCCAAGCCTGGGATGAGATCATTGAGGTTGACTTCGGCATCAATGCCTCGCACAATTCCATCACCGTTGATTAGTTCACTGTCGAAATCCAATCTTTGTTTGCCATAGATCATTTTCACAGCCACTCCTTCGATGGGGTTAAGCAAAATGCGCACGCCATCCATCGCATTGTCCAGTCCCAAGTCTCTCGCTTCATATGATCTGAAAAGATACCCTCTACCGAATGTCTCGTAAAAATTCCCCACAGTCACATCAACGCCAACTTCCCTGTCACTCCAACGTGCATAACGGTATCCAATTCCCGACCCTTTAAACCTTCCGGGGAAGCCGAGAACACTATTTAAATAGGATTCATAACGTAACCCGGCCGAGAAATTTCCTTGTGTGTAAATTAAATTTGAATATGCATTTAGTCCTGATTTTCCAGGAGGCACAACCGCACCAATTAAAGAATCCTCTTCGTATGATTGGAATAGGACAGAAATATTTCCAGAGACCACACCAGGATTGATTTCTTGAGATTTCACCACCCCTCCCACAAGCATTCCAAATGTAAAAAATGCGATAAAATGTTTCATGATTAGTTCTCCAGCTTAATCAGTTCTTCATACAATTCTTCCTCATCTCCTTCTGCGTAATTGTTGTGAGACCAAACCAATTCACCATCTCCATTGTACAAGAAGGTATGGGGTACATTCACAACCTGCATGGCGCGTTTAAAATCTCCTGCGGGATCTAAAAGAATGTCGAATTCCCATCCAGAACTCATTACGTAAGGTGAAACGCGATTGATAGACCGGGTGTCATCGATGCTTACAGCGACAATTTTAACCCCAGTTTCATCTTGCCAGTCTCCGTAATAATCCATATAGTTATTTAATTCTCTTTTGCATGGGCTGCACCATGTTGCCCAAAAGCAAATGACAATCGGGTTGCCCTCATTTTCTAACGTTCCCGTGTCAATGGTCGACCCAGTGAGGTCTTTGAGTCTCACAGAAGGGATGGACTGTGCATATGAATCACCCATTATGATTGACAGCATAACCCCAGCGATCAATAAGCTTTTCGCTGCGTGAGATGTTTTGTGGAAGTTAAAATGCATGGTTTAATTATTTAATAGGTACAACAAAGAAACGGCTTTATCCCTAAAGCAGATGTATTACCTTCGTAACCATGTTTTATACCAAACTCAAAACCCTCGTTCTTTCTTCGACATTTTTACTTGTCGGAGCCTTATCGGCACAACTTACAATTATCTCACCTACAGATACGATTTTTGCTTCGTTAGATACACTTAATGAATTGAATTCTGGTGAAATATCTTTGCATTGGGATGTCGTGAATGAATCAAATTCAGAAATGACATTGATGTGTACGCGAACGTTCGTAGATACAGTATCACCGTTTAACTACCCATACGTTCAGTCATTGCCTGAAGCTCCGGTGGAAGGAGCTTACGAGAAGTTTTGTTGGGGACCACTTTGTTACAACTACGGAACAGACGCATCATCTCAAAATCCGTCTCTGCTTGTTACCCTTCCTTCGGGAGCCACCGAGAGCACATTTATCGCATATTATTACCCTTATGATGTTTTAGGAACAACCACCATTGAATATTGTTTTCACCCTGTTGACGATGTGGCGGCTGGTTCGTGTCATCAGATAACGTATGTTATTGATGCATCTGCATCTACTGAAAACAATCTAAATCGCCCTGGTGAATCAACTCTATCTATGGTTTATCCAAACCCATTAGAAGGAATGGGCTGGTTAAAGTATGACATTCGCGTAGGTCAGGTAGCAGATGTTGTATTTAGGGATTTGGCTGGAAAGGAGATCATGCGAGAAAGCGGTTTGGTCTTAAGTGGAAAGATTGCCATACATTCAGATAAGTTGACTCAAGGGTTGTGCTTTTGTACTCTGGAAATAGATGGTTTTGCTGTAAAAACTGAGCGCTTCGTGGTCATTCGATAACCGACTAAATGTACGAGCCGAATAAACAAGAGGCCCTTGATTATCATTCAAGGGGGAGGAAGGGAAAGATAGAGGTTGTTCCGACGAAGCCATATAGTTCTCAGCGTGATTTATCTCTCGCATATAGCCCTGGTGTGGCAGATCCCTGTCTTGCTATTTCAGAAAATCCCGAGGAAGTATACAAATACACAGCGAAGGGTAATTTAGTGGCTGTCATAAGCAATGGGACAGCTGTTCTGGGTTTGGGCAACATAGGGCCAGAGGCTGGAAAACCCGTGATGGAAGGCAAGGGTGTACTCTTTAAGGTGTTTGCAGATATTGATGTTTTTGATATCGAAGTGGATGCGACAGATGTTGATTTGTTTGTGGCCACAGTAAAAGCGATTGCGCCCACTTTTGGAGGCATTAACCTCGAGGACATTAAAGCGCCTGAAGCTTTTGAGATAGAGAGGCGACTGAAAGAAGAGCTAGATATCCCTGTCATGCACGATGATCAACATGGAACGGCGATTATTTCGGCAGCGGCTTTGTTGAATTCGTTAGAGCTTACTTCGAGGGATATCAAAGACACACGCATTGTCGTAAGCGGAGCAGGCGCTGCGGCGATGTCCTGTTTGGATTTGTATATGCAGTTAGGGATGACTCTTGATAACATTGCCGTTTTTGACAGTTCGGGACATGTGCATGCTGGCAGAAAAGATTTGGGAGAGAGAAAAAAAGTCTTCGCATCGAAAAAGCAATACAATTCTTTGACGGATGCCATGAAAGGTGCGGATGTCTTTCTCGGTTTGAGTAAGGGTGGATTGGTGGATGGAGAGATGATCAAAGGCATGGCGAAAAATCCAATTGTTTTCGCGCTCGCTAATCCTGATCCAGAAATATCATATACCGAAGCAATAGAAACAAGGGATGATATCATTATGGCTACAGGTAGAAGTGACCATCCAAACCAAGTCAACAATGTTCTTGGCTTTCCCTTTATTTTTCGTGGGGCATTAGATGTTAGAGCCACAGCAATTAATGACGCGATGAAACTTGCTGCGGTGAGTGCCATTGCAAATCTTGCAAAAGAAACGGTTCCCGACGAAGTGAGTGTGGCATATGACGAAAAGTCCCTTTTTTTCGGAAAAGAATTGATTATTCCCAAACCACTTGATCCAAGATTAATGACCGCCATAGCGCCTGCAGTTGCAAAAGCGGCAATGGATTCCGGCGTTGCAAAAGAACCCATTTATGATTGGGATGAATATGAAAGGACTTTATTAAGTCGACTCGGCCAGGCCACTAATTTTTCAAGATCCATAAGTGAACGCGCGTCTAAGAATCCCAAACGGGTTGTTTTTGCCGAAGCAGAACACTATAAAGTTCTTAAAGCTGCTGAACAAGCTGTTCAGGAAGGAATAGCGCACCCCATTTTAATTGGAACAAAGGAGAAAATAGGGCGTCTCATCACGGAATACAATCTTGCTTTACATTCAGCGACAATTATTGACCCCAGAAGTCCAGAGGAAGCAGAAAGACGAGAACGATTTGGAATCCTCCTTCACGAGAAGAGAATGCGACAAGGTTTAACTGCGATTGAAGCTGAAAGGACAATACGCAAAAGAAATTACTTCGGATCTATGTTGGTTGAGAGCGGAGAAGCGGATGCTTTGGTTTCAGGACTTACAAGGAATTATCCAAACGTGATTAGGCCTGCATTACAAGTGATAGGAAAGGCTGAGGGCGTTAATAAGGTCGCTGGGATGTATATAATGCAGACAAAGCAAGGGCCTATGTTTTTTGCGGATACGACAGTCACGGTGAATCCCACAGTCGATGAAATTGTCGATATCACAATCCTTATGGCAGAAGCCGTTCGACGCTTAAGGCTAGTCCCTAGGATCGCACTTTTAAGTTATTCTAATTTCGGTTCTTCCAAAGGAGAAGATGCTGAGAAGATGTCTAAAGCAGCACAGATTTTGCACAGAGATTATCCAGATTTGATTGTTGACGGTGAGATTCAAGCCAATTATGCGATCAACCAAGACCTGTTGTCTGAGAGCTTCCCCTTTTCAGTTTTACACCAGCGCAAGGTAAATACCCTAATTTTCCCAAACTTATCTGCAGGGAATATTTCATATAAACTTTTGCAAGAAATGGGTGGCATAGAAGCGCAAGGCCCTGTACTTCTTGGTATGAAGAAATCAGTGCATATTTTGCAGATGGGATCTTCAGTCAAGGAAATTTTAGATATGGTAAGGCTTGCAGTCGTAGATGCACAAAATAAATCTCAAGAATGATTTATCATTTAAATGGAAGGTTAATTGAAAAACACCCAACACATGTCGTGATTGAGTGTGGTGGGGTGGGCTACCTCGTTTCTATAAGTCTTACGACCTATGAAGCACTCACGGATGACGAAAGTATTTTTCTAAATATCTATATGGTAGTAAGAGAAGATGCGATGACGCTTTATGGTTTTGCAACCCAAGAGGAGCGTAGAATGTTTCTTTTACTCATCGGTGTTAGTGGCGTCGGGGCGAACACGGCGAGACTCATTCTCTCAGCCATGAATCCTGCAAAGACCACAGAGGTAATCGCTTCAGGCGATTCAGACACCATGAAAAAGGTAAAAGGAATAGGCGCAAAAACAGCACAACGAATCATTATTGACCTTCAAGATAAAGTTGGACCAGAAACAGGCGGAGGAGATGATGTATCAGAAATATCTTCGCAACACAATACATTGAAGAATGAAGCGTTACTTGCTTTATCTACTCTGGGATTTGACAAGGCACGGGTCGAGAACACACTCAGCCGAATACTTGAAAATTCCGAGAGGGATTATACCCTGGAGGTCCTTATAAAGCAGGCTTTAAAGGAGCTTTGAACTTGAACTGAATAGCAGAACGAACACGTGAATAAGGTGAAAATACAAGGCACAGCGACTCTTTTTGTCTTAGTGGCATCTATGTTTTGCGCCTCGTTTTATGCACAAGAAGCGGACTCTTCTGTAATTAATTTGCCTTTTCCACATGGCGGAGAAGACATTTTTAATCCTGTTGAATATCCTGGAGGCATATCTCTTGATTGGCCTTCAAACTTTAATTATGGCGTCACTTATGACCCGATTATGGATCAGTATATTGTGGCACAAACCATTGGTGACACACTTGACTTCCGCCCTGCATCTTTGTTTTCTTTGGATGAATTCCTGAATTATAACATGCAGGGAAATCTATCAGAATTTTGGGATCAACTGCAAGAAGAAGATGATGAGGCCTCTCGTGGGTTTGCGCCCAAACTTGAAATAGATTCCGAACTGTTCGAAATGCTTTTCGGAACGAATGAAATTGAAATTATTCCCCAGGGAACCGCTGAGCTGACGTTTGGCATCAACAGTTCTAATACAGAAAACCCTAGAATTCCTGAACGTCAAAGACGTGTGACCACATTTGATTTTGACCAAAGAATTCAATTAAATATTACGGGTAAAATCGGGGATAAAATTGAGCTTGGGACACAGTATAACACAGAATCTCTGTTCGATTTCGAAAACCAAATGAACATCGGTTTTCAGGGTGAAGAAGACGATATCCTCAAGAACATTGAAGCGGGAAATATTTCGCTTCCGCTCCAAGGAACGCTCATTGCGGGTTCTCAAAGTCTCTTCGGGGTCAAGCTTGAGACTCAGTGGGGTAAGCTTTACAATTCCACAGTACTTTCTCAACAAAAGGGTGAACGCAAGGATATCGAAGTTGAGGGAGGTGCGCAAACCCAAGATTTTGATATTCGCGCAGATGATTATGAAGCCAACCGTCACTATTTCCTTTCTCAGTATTTCCGAAATCAGTATGACGATGCGATGCGGTCTTTGCCTGTTCCAAATTCGGGGGCTGCGATTAATAGAATCGAGGTGTGGGTTGTGAATACTCAGGCGAATACACAGGACGTTAGAAACATTATCGCTGTCACGGACTTGGGTGAACATCCAGACTATATGTCTTCAAACTTACCTGTCAAGCAATTATCTAACGGTTCGGAAACGTTTCCGACATCTAATCGTGCAGCAAACAATGCAAACAACGATTTGTTCAATGACCTTGTAAACAATGATGAAGTAATGGGCTATACAGGCGCAAACGCTGCCATTGTTGCGATGAATATGGGGTTTGAACAAGGGGTTCACTACGAGAGGGTGGGCAATGCGAGGAAGCTGTCGAGTTCGGAATTCTCATTCAATTCGAAACTTGGATTTATCTCTCTGAGACAATCCCTCAATAACGCTGAAGTCCTAGCTGTAGCCTATGAATACACCCTGAATGGAGAAACATATCAGGTCGGAACGCTCGCACAAGACGGTTATACGACAGGATCAGGTACTGATGAAGCAATGGGTGCGTTGGTCTTGAAAATGCTCAAATCGAGCATTACTCAACTTGAGCTAAGTAATGGTGATCCGTCACCTCTTTGGGAAGGAATGATGAAGAACGTATATTCTATGAAAGCGTTCGGTGTAAGTCAGGAAGAATTCCGGTTAGATATTTGGTACAATGACCCTTCTACAGGGGTAGATCTCAATTATATCCCCCGTGATCCATTAGATGGCACCCTCTTGTTACAGCTTTTGGGTTTAGATAGAATGGATATCAACACAATGCCAAATCCGGATGGTGTATTTGACTATATTGACAATGCAGCGACAGACGGAGGCACCATTAACAGCCAAAACGGCAGGATTTTCTTCCCTTCCGTAGAGCCATTTGGTGACAATTTACGCGAGGTTATTGAGGCCAGGGTAAGCGACCCCAATTTGGCAGGCGCACTCATTCAGACACTTGTTTTTGATCCCCTCTACGATTCCACGAAGACTGCAGCGCAGCAAATCCCTTCTTTGAATCGCTACCACATTAAGGGTCGCTTTCAATCACAGAGTAGTTCCGAAATAGCACTGAATGCGCTGAATGTTCCTGAGGGATCTGTGACTGTGACTGCGGGTGGGGTACGTTTGGTTGAAAACCGAGATTATACTGTGGACTACAATTTGGGTAGAGTGAGAATTATCAATGATGGTCTTCTGGAATCAGGTCAAACCATCAGGGTCTCCCTAGAAAGCAATTCGCTTTTTAACATTCAAACCAAGACACTCGTAGGGACCAGGTTCGATTATGTTGCAAGTGATGATTTTACAATAGGTGCTACGTTTTTGAATATGCGTGAGCGCCCGCTTACTCAGAAAGTAAATATTGGAGATGAGCCGGTGAACAACACCATTCTGGGTGCTGATTTCTCATGGCAAACAGAGAGTAGATTCCTCACAGAACTTGTAGATAAACTTCCTTTTTATGAGACTACAGCGACCTCAACGCTTGATGTAAGTGCGGAAGGTGCCTACCTCATACCTGGTCACAGTCGAGCCATCGGTGAAGAAGGGAATGCATATATTGACGACTTTGAGGGCAGTCAATCTACGATAGATATTAGATCGGTTTCAAGATGGTTCCTTGCCTCTACACCGAAACTTCAAGATGATTTGTTCCCCGAATCTGCGATTGAAGACAGTTTGCTTTATGGATACAACAGGGCTGCGCTTTCATGGTATACGATTGACCCGGCGTTTTATTCAGGGAGTGGGTTGTCTGATGGTCAGGTTTCAGACGAGGTGAGGCAAGATCATAGAATGCGTCAAATATTAGAGCAAGAAATATTCCCTAATCGCGATTATCAACCTGGAACCCCTCGAAATATTCCCACATTCGACTTGTCATATTGGCCAAGCGAGCGGGGGCCTTATAATTATGACCTTCCTGAAGGTGAGCCAGGATATTCAGCCGGATTTGATGAAAACGGTGGTCTTGAAGATCCTTCATCACGTTGGGGAGGAATTCAAAGAGCATTGACAACCACAGACTTCGAAGCAGCAAATATTGAGTTCATTCAGTTTTGGATCATGGATCCTTTCAATGAGGATTCAGAGAACACCACAGGTGGAGATATTTATTTTAACCTTGGAAATGTAAGTGAAGATATTCTCAACGATAGCCAGCTTGAATTTGAGAATGGTCTGCCTTCAGCAACAACGACTGACCTCCCCACAGACACGAGCTCTTGGGGGATCTATCCTGACCCTTCGACATTCAATGTTGTCAATGCATTCGATAATTCTTCTGGGAATTATTCATTGCAAGATGTCGGCTTAGACGGGATGAGCTCATCTGTAGAAAGAGAACATTTTGCAGACTGGCTGTCCGAATTAGAGGCGTCAGATATTTTAACTCCCGAAGCGATGTCGACCATTGAAAACGATCCTTCATCAGACGACTTCAGATATTTCCGAAACCCGACTTCACAAGCACTGGAGGAAAATATTATAGATCGATATAAGTATTTTAGTCGCTACGAGGGCAACTCGAATACGGGGTCGCCAGATGGTTATCCCATCACCGCAACAACAATTCCCAACAGTGAGGATATAAACCAAGACATCACCTTGGGTACGATAGAAAGTTATTATCAGTACAAGATTTCTATGCGCCCTTCAGATTTGGGCGAGGCAAATGTGGGGAACAATTATATTACAGACGTCTATGAAACATTAAGTCAAAGTGCCTCCTCTAACGAACAGAAGCCTATCAAGTGGTATCAATTTAAAATCCCAGTACGCGAATATGAAAAACGTGTTGGAAGTATTTCGGATTTCAGATCTATTCGCTTTATGCGTGTATTTATGAAGGGGTGGAGCCAACCTGTCACGATGCGTTTTGCGAGAATGGATCTTGTGCGAGGAGAATGGAGAAAGTACGAGGGGTCTCTGGCTGGGGAGCAAGAAGTAGAACCCGAAGACCCATCATCTACCTCTTTCAACATCTCAGCTGTAAATATTGAAGAAAACGGAAATCGCGAACCAGTGGCATATGTCACGCCACCTGGGATTCTTCGAGAAATTGATGTGGCTACAGCAAATCAACGTCGTCTGAATGAGCAGTCTTTAGCGATGGAGGTCTGCGACCTTATCGACGGTGACGCGCGAGCCGCTTATCGAAATATCAATTACGACATGCGGATGTACAAGCGTATGCGAATGTATTTCCATGCTGAAGCGGGACCCGATGGTACTGCTTTAAATGACGGGGACATGACGGCTTTTGTGCGACTTGGCAGTGACTTTGATGCCAACTATTACGAGTATGAGATTCCGCTTTCTGTGACACCTTGGTATACAGGAGATGAAGATTTGATCTGGCCGCTGGAAAACAACATGGACATAGAGCTGCAGAAATTGCAGAATTTGAAAATTAACAGACCTTCTTTGCAGCCGCTATCTCAAGAATATTCTGAGTACGATGGGACCGCTAGAATCTCTGTAAAAGGAAATCCAAACCTTGCAAATGTGGTGACGGTGATGATTGGGATAAGAAATCCTGACAAGGATTCCAATGTGTTCAGTAACTCAGATGATGGTCTGAATAAATGTGCGGTGATCTGGGCCAACGAATTGCGTCTCTCAGACTTTAACGAAGAAGGGGGCTGGGCTGCTGTCGCAAGAGTCAATGCCACGTTGGCAGACCTCGGAAACGTGAGTGTTGCAGCAAATATGTCTACGCCTGGATGGGGAGGTCTTGAGCAAAGGGTTCAAGAACGTTCAAGAGAAACAATACGTGGAATTGACGCAAACGGCACGATTCAACTCGGAAAGCTTCTCCCTCAAAATCTTGGAGTATCTCTTCCGATGTATCTCGGTTATTCCGAGCAAGTAAGCACACCTCAATTCGACCCTCTATCTCCTGATATTGAGCTTGAAGATCTTGAACTGTCTCCAGAACGCGTGAATAAAACCCAAGAAGTAAACCGTCTGAGAAGCATCAACTTTGCCAGCATCAAAATTAGCCCGCAATTCGGATCTGGTGGTGGTGGCTCTCGAGATCGTAACAACCGAAACACAAGCGATTCGAGATCGAAGGATGACGTGACATCTGACCGTGAGTCCATGGGTGGTGCTGCAGCGATGATGAATGGCAGGGGAGGAGGTCGTTCTGGTGGCGGTGGTTCAGAATCCTCAGGGCTGTTTTCATTTCTTAAAATAAGCAATTTTACTGGGAACTATAGTTTTAACGAGTTGTATCGCAGAGATATAAATACCAAATTTCGTTTGAATAGAGAGCACAGGGGAGGTTTGGCTTACAATTGGCAGAACAGACCCAAGCAGCACAAACCATTCTCAAATATTAAGTTTATTAGAGAAAGCGAACTGCTCAAATGGCTGAAGGACTTTAACTTCTACTTGCTCCCGAAACAAGTGTCATTAAACACCCAAATGGAGCGGTTATATGAGACCAGTGAAGTAAGAAACAATACGGCTGATTTACTTGGCGTAGAAACAAATCTGTTGATTCAGACACAGGTTCTCAAATCTTGGAACTGGAACAGGAATTATTCAGTGAAATACGACATGACTCAAGCGCTTAAGTTTGATTATACAGGACAAGCAAGTGCGCTTGTGGGCGAACCTGCAGGCGTTATTCCTGTTGAGGGAGATGCAGATTACGATTTCTACGTGGACACTGTAAGAACAAATTTATTGGGCGCAGGAGAAGTGACGACATACAATCACAATGTCAATGGTTCGTACAAGTTGCCATTTGATAAAATTCCCCTCATGGATTTTGTAACAGGTGACTTGAGGTACCAAAGCTCCTTCCGTTGGGACAGGGCCCCTTTTGCTCAGGATACGTTAGGCTCAACGATTCAAAACTCACGTAACCTGAGTTTGAATGGACAAGCAAACTTCCTGAAATTTTATAACCGGGTTCCCTACCTCAAAGAAATTAATAACAAACGCCCCAAACGTCCCACCGACAGAGATGTGAGCAATGAGCGTAGAGATGGATTTGGTGAGGTGAAAGAAGCGGATGAAAAAAAGAAACTGGACATCAATCCGATAGAACATATTCTTCGTTTTGCGATGGGGATTCAAAGCATCAGTGGAACATTTTCCCGCAATGAGGGCATTTTGCTCCCAGGTTATGGCCAAACGAGTCAATGGGCTGGTTTTGATGAAAATTTCGAGGCGCCTGGATTGCTCTTCTTGGTGGGACATCAAAACACGGATATTTTGGGGGACAGGAACGCTGACTTTGCGATGAATGCCGCTGAACAGGGTTGGTTGGTGCAACAACCATACTTAAATCAGGCCTATACAGAGTCTTTCACGGAGAACTTTAATGTTCGAATGAATATCGAGCCGATCAAACATTTCAAGATTGAACTTACAGCCAACAGAAGTACTTCTCGCAACCACCAGAGTTTCTTCCGTTACGATGAAGATTCTGATGACTGGGTGTATGAGTCACCTAATGAGACAGGTAATTTTACTGCCACTGTGATGTCATGGCCTACGGCGTTTATGGATGATGATGATGAATATAATTCTGACATTTGGGATGCTTTGTTGCTAAACAGATTAACGATTTCATCCCGTCTCAATGCTGAAACATTCAATGTAGATGAAGCGAATCCTACAGGTTATTATCAAGGATGGGGACCGACATCACAGGATGTTGCAATCCCTGCATTTTTAAGTGCATATTTAGGGTTGGATCCCAGTACAATTGCGCTTGATGTCATGAAAGCACCCGTCGCCCCAAATTGGAGAGTGACTTACGATGGTTTAACAAAGATACCTTCTCTCAAGAAAACCTTTAAAAGGTTTAATTTATCGCATACCTACCGCTCCACGATGAGTACTTCGTATACGACCAACCTCCAGTATACCGAGGATGAAAATGGACTTCCTACCGCCGTTGACAATGGGGATTACTCGAATTATATTTCCGAACGTCAGTACAATACGGTCAGTATCACGGAGCAACTTTCACCATTAATAGGTCTGGATATGACGATTAAAACGGCGTCAGACAATGAGCCACAAGTCAAGGTCGAAATCACGCGTGATCGAAACGTGAGTTTCGGACTTGCAAATTATCAGATTACAGAAACGAAGAGCAAAGGAATTGTGATTGGCGTAGGTTACAAGTTTGCCGATGTTCGCAATCCATTTTTGAAGACCTATGGTAAGCTTCCAATAAAGATGTTCAAAGAAACGGACTTCTTAATTCGTTGTGACATTAATATAAGAGATAACAGTACTGTGATACGTAAGATGGTAGAGCGTCAAAACCAAGTGACCGCGGGTCAAACGCTTGTTTCAATTAAAATTTCTGGAGATCTTGAGATTAGCGACAAAGTCACGCTTCGTGCTTTCTACGACCAACAGATTACAAAGGCGAAGATTTCGACCTCATTTAATACATCGAATATAAATTCAGGTATTGCGATTCGTTTCAACCTGACACAATAGACTATTTTTGCACGAATAAAATTCTTTGCGATGAACGTTCCTTCTGATTTATACTACACTGCGGACCACGAATGGGTGAGAATAGATGGTGAGATTGCAACCATAGGTGTGACTGATTATGCCCAAGGAGAGTTGGGTGATATCGTATTTGTGGAAGTAGAAACAGAAGGAGAAACACTTGAAGCTGAAGAAGTCTTTGGCACCATAGAAGCGGTAAAGACTGTCAGTGATCTCATTTTACCGATCACAGGTGAAATCATCGAATTGAATGATGGGCTCAATGATGATCCATCATTAATCAACAACGATCCCTATGGTGAAGGTTGGATTATTAAGGTAAACGTTTCAAATCCATCTGATGTAGAAGGTTTAATGGATGCGGCTGCATATAAAGCATCTATTGGGTAACTGTTAGATTCGATTTCATTTAGGTGTCCATCCCATCTTCAATAAAAGTGTACAGAACTCTCGCTCCACCATGTGTGTTGGCGGTGTTAATTGTCATCATGCATATTGTCCCTGTCTCGGATGTTGATCCTTCCTCGTGGTTGTCAAAATTTCATTTTGACAAAATAGTTCATGGTTGTGCGTTCGCACTTTTGTCGCTTTCTATGTCGGTCGCTTTTACGAAACTGCACCTTTTTCCAAATAAAACTCCTGTTTTAATGCTGATTATCTGGGTCAGTTGTATAAGTTTTGGCACAATACTTGAGATAATACAGGGGGAATTCATTGTTGGAAGAACAGCTGATTTCCTTGATATAGTTGCTGATTGCGTGGGTTCTGTCCTCGCGTTTGTCGTTTTTCGTGGAGTGTATGGTGTTTTTCCGGGCCAAATCCCCTCCGATGTATTAATTTCGAATTCTAGAATGTCATCACATGATCAGTAGAAAAACCACTCAAGCAGACATAGAAAACAAACGCTCCACTTTGAGAGCGTTGGGATTTATTGCTTCTTTGTCACTCGTACTCATAGCGCTTTCTTGGACCAGTTACGACGTGATCACGAGACAAGCTTTGAATTACGAAGCAGACCTTCTCGAAGATGAGGAGATTCCAATTAACATTGTTACCCCTCCCCCTCCCCCTCCACCCCCTCAACAAACAACTGTGATTGAGATTGTGGATGACGAAGAAGAAATTGAAATTGAACTTGAGATTGAAGACATCGAATTAGATGAGGATACTGAGATCGAAATTATTGAAGAGGATGATGACGTCGATGATGACACCCCTTTTATGATTGTTGAGAACATGCCTGCCCTCGCTCAATGTAAAACGATGAGGGGAGATGAGCGTCATCAATGCACTCAAATGGAGATCATCAAGTATGTGTCCAAAAACACCAAATACCCGCCCATTGCAAAAGATGCAGGGATTCAAGGAACTGTCTTCGTTTACTTTGTGGTCGGAAAAGATGGGAAAGTCAAGGACGTAAAGGTGTTACGTGAGGTAGATTCTCGTTTAGACAAGGAAGCGAAGCGGGTTGTTGAATCGTTGCCACGTTTCGACCCAGGTTCTCAACGTGGTAAGAATGTAAGTGTGCAATACACGATTCCTGTTAAGTTTATTATAAGATAATCAGGTTGCTGCTTGAGTTGCTAGAAAATTTGAATGGCTTCAAAGTACCCATCTAGTGCAAGAAGAAGATATAATGCGAAGAGGACTGAGCCCAGCTTGAGTCCTCTTTTTGCATACAGATAGATCGATACAGTATCAATCACGATCCAATATATCCAGTTTTCATGAACCAAATTGATCATCAACCACGTCGCCACGAGACTGAATATCGTCGTCAAAGCATCGAGGTATGGCATTTCTGCATCTGTAGAATGTTTTAAAAACAGACCCAACAAAACCGTTCCCAAAGTTGCAATTGAGAGCCATATAGCATGTGTATATAGGCTGATTTGATCAGCAGGTGTTCCGCCTTCAGAGACCAAATTGTATCCGTAGACAGCCATCCCTATATAGAAAAATTGAAGTGCACTTTCTGCATATATTTTCCGCTTCCAACACAGAAAAGCAAATAGCCCAGCGCCTAATCCAGCAAAGATGTATCCTTCAGGAAGCTCCCCCTTTAAATACATCCAGGTATACGCAAGCGAAAAAACGACTGCGAGTGCTTCGATAAGTTTGGTCTGTATGGCTTTAGACATTGAACCTTAATCTTATTTCTTGTTCAATAAAATCTATCCGTTGCTCCATTGGTAGTATCGGAACGAAAACATACGGAAGCCCTTTTTTTTCTAGCTTTTCACGAAACAGGAGGTTGACTTCAACCCTCTTGTTGTAATCCGGAAAAAGTCTGATCGGATCAGGCTCCCATTCTTTCACGGTGGCACATAACAAATATAAATCCACCTCTGAATCTGAAGTCGATGGATTGTTGTCCCCTGACACTTCTTTTCCGAACACGAGTTCTGACCAAACATCTAGCGCGAGCAATCCCGTATCGCAAAAGATTCCCTTTGCATGTGTATGAGACAGGAGTTTTGCAACTTCATATTCAGTGAGCTTGTGTAATTCCTGCAAGGTTTTAAATGTTTCCTCACCATGTAACACCTCCTTATTCTCCCGGCAGAGTTCTAAGATATAGGGCCAATTAAACCGTTCGGCGAGTGGCTTAATTAACGTCGACTTACCAGAATTCTCTACGCCGGTAAGCACGATTCGAAGGGGCCTGGGCTTGGCTTTAAATGCTTTTTCAGTGCTACTCATCGAACGTGCAATTGCATGGTTCAGACAGTTCTAATACAACATCAGGAAGAAGTTCACGCAACCAGGTTTGTTCTAGGTATGTCATGTCATTATGCAGAAGATCTAAGGTCTGTAGGTTTTGCAGATTGCTCAGTGAAGCAGGAAAGTTCCTGATGAAGTTAGACCAAAGCCCAAGCCATTCGAGACTCCCCAAATGATCAATATCGATGGGGATGTCTGATATTAAATTGTCACCCAAATAGACATGCCTTAAGTTTTCTAAGGCCAAAATGGCCACTGGAAACTTATCAATTTTATTGCGTTCAGCCGAGAACAGTTCCAATTTAGAGAGTTCAGAGATCCAAGAGGGGATTGAAACGATTCGGTTTTTATTGAGCCGAAGCTCCACGAGGTCTTTGTAATCCTTAATTTCTAAAGGGACCTTCTTTAATTTTTGTTTTGTTAAGTCAAGCCGAGTGATTTGAAGTCCATTTTCTAATGCGATTTGTGCCTCCTCGATCGTTTCATACATGGGGGCTGGCACTTGGGCAAAGCAAATGACAACACTGAATAACCAAACAACAATCCCAAGGGGAAATGCACGCTTCATTGTTGGGGAGGTTTTGTGTTTGCAAGGATTGCAAGCGCATTTAATTTGTCATGATCAAGCGCGGCTTTTAATTCATCATGTCCAGAAAACTTCCTCTCTTCTCGAAGTCGATCTACGAACTGAACGTCAATACGTTTTCCATAGCAATCACCTTCAAAGCCTATGATATGCAATTCGATTGTATCCTCAGACGCCTTCATTGTTGGACGGTTGCCAATATTTAACATTCCCGGTCTCCAATCACCAGCCTCAATTTTTGCCCAAACGACATACGCACCTTTGGCAGGTACAATTTTTAATTCATCTTTTAATTCAAGATTCGCAGTTGGAAAACCCAGTTTTCTTCCAATTTGATCGCCTTTTACAACGCGTCCTGACATTGGGAAAAGATGGGAAAGCAAAGTGCCTGCATAGCCTACTTCACCCTCATAGATTGCCTTTCTAATCTTTGTTGAGCTTACTCTCACGTTGCTGACCTTTTCAGCATCTAAGGCAGTGACGCCAAACCCGAACATCACTCCCATTTCTTTTAAATCCTCAAATGACCCTTCTCGATTCCTGCCAAATCGATGGTCATCGCCGATCACGACTTCTGCGGGTCTAATTCCCTCCACCAAAAGCCCCCGCACATATTCTAAAGGTGTTAATCTTGCCAAATCTTTGTCAAATCTCGCCATGATTAAATGATCAAGGCCAGCATTCTCTAAAAGTTTGATTTTTTCGTCCTGTGAATTTAATAATTTTAATTTGTGGTTGTGCGGATGAAGAACAACTCTAGGATGTGGATGGAAAGTTAACAGCGCCGTTTCGCCCCCGATTTCATTCGCTTTTTGTTCCAGAATTCGAATAACAGCCCTGTGTCCAGCGTGTACACCATCAAAAGTCCCAATCGTTAAAACGATGGGTTTTTCTATTTTAATCCCGTCTTTGAGGTGGTATACTTTCAAGGTTGTAAAGTTATGCTTAAAGTTATGTTCTTCTATGCTTGAAATCTACTTCACGTGTTGTATTTTTGCACTCGATTATATAAGCCAGACACAAAACTATGTCAACACAACAAGGAGTCGTATCACAGGTTATCGGACCAGTCGTAGACGTTCGCTTTCCAGAAGGAGTTGAATTGCCAAACATACTTGATGCCCTCGTGGTTGAAGGTGACGGCATAAAAGTGATTTTAGAAACCCAAAAGCACATCGGTGAAGATACCATTAGAGCTATTTCTATGGATGCGACCGAGGGACTGAGCCGCGGGATGAAGGTTACTGCAAAAGGGAGTGGAATTCAAATGCCTGTTGGGGATGACATTAAAGGAAGACTCTTCAACGTTGTTGGAGATGCCATTGATGGAATCGGAGAGGTCAGCAAAGAGGGCGGACGTAATATCCACCAGCCTGCACCTAAGTTCGAAGATCTTTCTACTTCAACTGAAGTTTTGTTAACTGGAATTAAAGTCATCGATCTGATTGACCCCTATTCAAAGGGTGGTAAAATTGGTTTGTTTGGCGGAGCGGGTGTAGGTAAGACAGTACTTATTATGGAGCTGATCAACAACATCGCTAAAGGATACGAGGGTATCTCAGTTTTTGCAGGTGTAGGTGAACGTACACGTGAAGGAAATGACCTGCTTCGTGAGATGATTGAGTCTGGTGTCATTAAGTACGGAGAGGAATTCGTTGAAAGCATGGAAGCTGGAGGCTGGGACCTTTCCAAAGTAGACAAAGAAGAACTTAAGGATTCTCAAGCGACACTTGTATTTGGACAAATGAATGAGCCTCCTGGAGCGCGTGCGCGTGTTGCGCTTTCAGGTCTAACTGTTGCTGAATATTTCCGTGATGGTGATGAAGAATCTGGAGGACGTGATATTCTATTCTTTATTGACAATATTTTCCGCTTCACGCAAGCTGGTTCGGAAGTTTCGGCGCTTTTAGGTCGTATGCCATCGGCTGTTGGTTACCAACCAACGCTCGCGACAGAGATGGGTGTGATGCAAGAGAGAATCACCTCAACAAAGAGAGGTTCGATTACATCGGTTCAAGCTGTTTATGTACCTGCAGATGATTTGACAGACCCTGCCCCTGCGACGACGTTTGCTCACCTCGATGCAACGACAGTTCTTTCTCGGAAGATTGCATCTCTTGGTATTTATCCAGCGGTGGATCCACTCGATTCTACGTCTCGAATCCTCAATCCAGAAACAGTGGGTCAAGAACACTATGATTGTGCAGAGAATGTAAAGAAAATCCTTCAACGCTATAAAGAACTGCAAGACATTATTGCAATTCTAGGAATGGATGAGCTTTCGGAGGAGGACAAGCAAGCGGTAAACCGTGCGCGTCGTATCAGCCGTTTCCTTTCTCAACCATTCCATGTTGCAACCCAATTTACTGGAATTGAAGGCGTTCTTGTTCCTCTTGAGGACACCATTAAGGGGTTCAATATGATTCTAAGTGGTGAACTAGATCAATATCCAGAGGCCGCATTTAACCTTAAAGGAACCATTGAGGATGTGATTGCTGCAGGAGATAAAATGCTCGCAGAAACGGCATAAGATGACAGTAGATATTCTTACACCGGACAAGCATCTTTTTAATGGAGAAGCGAGTTATGTAGGGCTTCCCGGCATCAGTGGCAGTCTTGGGATTTTGAGCAATCACGCTCCCTTGGTAACGACACTTGCATCAGGAGAAATTACCGTGAAGACAGACAAGGAGGAATTGTCTTTTAATGTGAAAGGAGGTACAGTTGAAGTACTCAAAAATCACGTGACCATTCTCGCTCAGTAGGACTCCCTTGTATGCTATGGGTGGTGATAAGGCTCTCCTTTAAGAATGGTATGTGCCCTGTAGATCTGTTCAACAGCAAATATTCGTATTAATTGATGTGGAAATGTCAATGGCCCCATTGCCCATTTTTCATTTGCTTTGCTTTGGATCGAAGGATCAAATCCGTAAGGTCCGCCAATTAAAAAAGCGATGTGTTTGAGTCCTCTGACCTGTAATTTTTCAAGATGTTTGGCAAACGCCATGGACCCAAAGACTTTTCCATGTTCATCGAGAAGGATTAAATAATCTACGCCTTCTAATGCTTTTTCTTGAAGAATGGCTTCCTCCTTCATGACTCTTTTTGAATCAGCCTTCGCGAATTTACTTTTGAGATTTGCGGTCTCAATAAAGGAGAAACGGCCATATCGCACCATCCTTTTGGCATATTCCTCTATCCCAGTCTTGATCCAAACCGCATTTGTCTTGCCCGTGGCTATAATTGATATCTGCACGCCGTGAAGTTAAGGTTTGTAGGGTATTATCTTCGCACCATGCTGAATGATGATATGAAGAGTTTTATTACCTATTCTCTCAAAGAGGATTTAGGATCTGGAGACGTTACTTCTGAATCGAGTGTTCCCGAGGATTTGGTGGAAAAAGGATATATTCTTGCAAAAGAAGCAGGTGTTATTGCCGGGATTAACGTGGCAAAGGAGGTGTTTCACCAAATTGATTCTAACCTGACATTTAAAACATTCGTTAAAGATGGCGCACGCGTCAAGTCCGGAGATGTGGTTGTCGAGCTACTCGGATCGGCAAGAAGCATCCTCTCGGGGGAACGTTTGGCCTTAAATTTCATGCAACGCATGAGTGGGATCGCAACCAGAACAGCAGAGATCGTTCACATTCTTGAGGGCACGAACACCCAAGTTTTAGATACAAGAAAGACGACTCCTGGTTTGAGAGGGTTTGAAAAATGGGCGGTGAGCATTGGGGGTGGAGTCAATCACAGGATGGGCCTTTATGATATGATCCTACTCAAAGACAATCACGTTGATTACGCAGGAGGAATGACCGAGGCCCTTAAAAAGGTTGCCAATTATCAAAATAAGCGACCTGATGCGATGCCAGTTTTACCTCTCGTCATTGAGACAAGGTCTTTCCAAGAAATCGAAGATGCCATTGCCGCATCTCAAAAGGCGGAAATTGTCATCGAAAGAATTTTATTAGACAACTTCGGTCCAGAAAAAGTAGCCGAAGCCGTTGAAAGTTATGGGCATCTGGTGACGTTAGAAGCATCTGGGGGGATTACTCCAGAGAACGTCAATGGATATGGAGAATCTGGCGTAGACTTTGTCAGTATGGGATACATGACGCACTCAGTTAAAAGTTTAGATTTGAGTCTAAAAAGTACGCCAAATGTCTAACGCTCGCAACCCAAAATCATCGAACCCTTTCTTGAAGTGGCTTAAGAATCTCCAGTGGGTCATCAATACTCAGAAATTTTTACGTTCAAAAACGCCATGGGGTGTTGAGGGAATGACTCTCTATGATGTATTGAGGTTTTTTGGGCTTGGATTAATCAATGGATCGGTCTCTATTCGGGCTGCATCTATTTCCTTTCGTCTTTTACTCGCGTTTTTTCCAGCCATGATTTTACTTCTCAGTGTGCTGCCTCACACGCCATTAGAACCCGATGCAGTTCTGGATGCCTTGCTGCTTTTTTTTCCAGGAGAAACAGTCAGTCTTTTTGAGCAATCTGTCAGCGATTTACTTGAGAAAAGTCACGGGTCTGTGCTGTCCATAGGATTTGTCCTCACCGTTGTGTACGCGTCTAACAGTGTAAATGCGATTCTTGCAGGCTTTAATGCAAGCTATCTGTTAGATAAAAAAGGAAATGCGTTCATTTACTCTTTGATGTCTCTGTTGCTCTTAGTTATCTTGGTGTTTATGCTAGGTGTTGCCGTTTTGCTCATTGGTTTTAGCGGACAAGCATTGACTTGGGTCTCCTCAAATGGATGGCTTCCTGGTGGACTGGTCCCTTGGCTTAATGCAGCCCGATGGACGCTTTCGCTTATCCTCGTTTATTTCTCAGTTTCTTTGCTCTATCATTTTGGCAACAGTGAAAGAGATAAATGGCGAACCTTTACGCCGGGTGCGACAATGACCACTTTACTTATCGTCTCTCTTTCTCTTGGCTTTGGATATTTCATTATGTATCTGGATAGTTTTAATAGACTATATGGTTCTTTAGGTACGTTCCTGTTGTTATTGGTATGGATCAATGCGAACAGTTCAGTCTTGTTGCTGGGGTTTGAATTCAATGTCAGTATCCACAAAGCGAGAAATGAAGCACGAAGCAACTTGCAAACAAAATCGAAAACCACGTAATTAGCGAAATGATGATATTAAAGCAAATCCCTTTGTTAGGCGCCCTATTACTTATTTCTGTTTTTTCTTTTTCACAAACCTCAATTGAGGGGTTTTGGAAAACGATAGACGACGAAACAGGAAGAATAAAAAGTGTCGTTGAGATTACTGAAAGAGAGGGTCAATTTTATGGAACCATCGTAGAACTTTTTAGACTTCCTGAAGAAGATCAGAATCCGATATGTGACCTGTGCGAAGATGATAGAAAAGACATTCCTGCCCTTGGGATGGAGATTGTCAGGAACATGGTCCTTTCCGATGGAGAGACCCAGGAATGGGAGGATGGTACGATTTGTGACCCCAAGAAAGGTTCTATATACGATTGCGAAATGTGGTTCGAAGATGGAGATACCGACGTCCTCAAAGTTCGCGGATATATATGGTTTATTTTCAGAACACAGGATTGGCTCCGCGTCAAGGATTAAGTAAGCTTATTTAGGAGCTCCGAGAGTTCTTTGGTTAATGCTTTTCTCTCATATGGCGACGCATCTATCTTTTTCTGTCCATCTTTAACAATGACATGGTGGAGCATTTCATATGCTGATGCGGCATCATTGTGGTCGCAAAACGGAAGTCCCCATTCAGTTAAACGTTTAGATAAATCACTCGGACTGTTACAAATTGAAAGGATTGGCTTTTGAGTCGCGATGTACTCAAACACCTTTCCTGGAGTACATTTTCTGGCAGGATCGGTGTTGTTTTGGACCAATAGAAGGGCATCACAATTCATCATTTCTAGAATGGCTTCTCTGTGATTGATACCTGGCAAGTGTTGTATGAAATCCGTATTTCCCATGTCCCTCCGAACGTCTTCGCCGATACTTCCCACCAGTACGATTTCTACTTTACTCACTTGTTCAGCGTTCCATTTTGTTACCGCTTCCCAAAGCCCAGGAGCATTCCTCGAACCATATAGTGCGCCAAAATGACCTATCCGAAACCGCGTTCTGTTTTCCGAGACGGAGTTGATGTTTTCAAAATCATGGTGATCCCAACCGTTTGGTATTAAGGTATGTTTGTTTTGATTTAAAATCTCTATATGTGCGTTTGCGACAGATGGAGAATTGATGAGAATGTGATCGCAGGTTTTTACCACTTCTCGTTCCATTTCTATGAGTTTTTTCCGTGCTCTTGCCCCCATTTTAAATTCGTCCAAATAGTCCATATCAGCCCATGGGTCTCGGAAATCAGTAAGCCATATTAAATCGGGGAAAGACTGTTTCACGTTCAGTGCGATGAGATGCATGCTGTGTGGGGGTCCAGTGGATATGATTGCATCAACAGGGTTTTTTGCAAGCCATTTTTTAAGAAATCTTGAGGAAGGTCTAATCCACGCTGCCCTTGCATCGGGAATGAAAATATTTCCCCTGACCCATCTTGTAAATTCGTTGATCAAGGATTTGTTTCCACCCTTTTTGTTTTCCGCTCCGGTACGTCCCGTTGATTTCCCTCCGCCGATCACAGAGACAACTCTAGAAGGCTCAAATATGGGTAATTTTAATACGGTGATTCCTTCAGGAATTTCTTTTAGCAAGCTAGAATCTTCAACGGGCACATCTGGGTTTTCTGGGGTGAATATAACTGGGTCCCATCCGAAGCCCTGAAGATATTTTGAAAATTTTAACCAGCGTTGTACACCTGCTCCTCCTGAAGGTGGCCAATAATACGTGATGATCAGTACCTTTTTATTTTCTTTTGAGTTATTCAAGCTAATACGAAATTACGGGAGGATCAAGTACAACACAATATTCACAGTAATGCGAATCTTCATTGTGAGCGATTTTCTTTCCTTCTTCACGAAACGCTGCGAGCCTCATTCCTATCCAATCTAAGAAGCGGTCAACATTATCTTTTGTAATGTCTTTGCTTTCATTGATCGAAAGCGTAAGCAATCCTGAGTGAACATTTCTTCCCGAGCGAATTGCAGCATTTACCACATCCACATGTTCATCTCTCTTTAAGAGCATCGCACAATAGACCATAAGCTGAAGTGCTTTGCCTGCTTTGCCTCTACTTAATTTCCCGTCGTCATCATCCCAATCCCCTGATTTTGAATCTTTCAAATTAAGTTCTGATTGCGTCGTTTGTCCTGTTTTATAATCCACTACGCGCGTGATACCATCAATTTTTTCAACCCGATCCGCCATGCCGAAAAATTTTATTTCTCTCCCATCCTTTAAGGTGTAGGTTGCCTCAATTTCCTCTTCTAACCCGGTAATGGTAATGTGGCTCCCGTCATTATTTAGCTCTGAAATTTCACGTGTAAGTATTTTTTTAATTGTAGATCTCGCAGAGCGTATAAGCAGAAAATTCTCACCTCTGTCCGATGGCCCATATTTATACTCTTCGGCAATTGCATCAGCCAACAGTTCGTCTACTTGAGAGAGTATTTCATTAAGATGTGACGCTTTCAGCGTCATATTCAGGGCGGTTTTTTTAAGACCCTCTTCAAATACTTTATGTACAATGGACCCCAGTGTATTGCTTTGGATACTCTCTTCTAAATCTTTGGGTTCAGACAATTTCAATAAATATCGATATGTGAAATTACGTTCACATGTGAGCATCTTATTTATAGCAGAAGGCGACATTCCATCTCCCATCCACTTGTTAAACCTCTCCTTCATAAGGTCAGTTAATTCCAGTTCAGGAATTTCTGGTCTCTCATCAGGGAGTGGCATATTGAACGTCAAGAGCTCAGTCTCGAAATGTTTTTTTAACTGTAGGATATAACGGCTTGATTCTACCCCGTCCTTGCCTCCGGTTCTATGAAGTAGATGCATCTCTGTCGATCTATTTAACAGTCGATATAAGCTGTATGCATATGCGGCCTCTCGTTCATGTTTTCCTGGAAAACCCAAATAGTTTTGAAGATCGACCGGAATGTAACTGTCCATAATCTCTTGTTTAGGCATCGCACCCTCATTGCAATCAAGAACGATTACCCTGTCGTAATCTAGTGCACGTGTTTCGGTAAGTCCCATGATCTGTAGACCTTTTGCAGGCTCTCCAAGTAAATTGACTTTCTCTACACTCAGTAATTTCTGCATTAGCATTCTCACATCCTCAGAAGTTTTGCAAGGATTATGCTTGGATTGCAACCGCCCCATGACACTTACCACACGTCGGACACAATTCCACCCCGCCGTTACCCACGGATTTTCTTCATGCTCTAATTGTCCACCAAGTTTTTCAGTCCAAACACCAAGTTTTTCTAGGTATTTATCCGCCTGATTCGTTTTTAATGACGTGAGGTCTGAGACGAAGGCATAAAAGGGCCCTTTTGACACTTCCTTCAGGAGCTCGTCACTGACCCAAACAGCGTGTTTTTCAGCGAGTATATGAAGCGTATGTGCAGCATCTTTTCGGTAATCGTTTGCAATTTGTTGACTTGAAAGAGCCATTAAATCTTCATATCTCCACGCTTGACCTTGTCTTGTTGTCATGCGATTTACAAGGTTGATGAATGGGTGTATCGGCGTCTCTCGAATGCTTAAACCCATGGTAACATTGTAACCATCTTTACAGTACGGCAATGCTTGTAAAAGCATAGGTAGGGTGGATGCTTCGGGCACGACAATAACTGTTTTCCCCTTTTCATCATCTGAAAGGTCAGATACGATTTGCCTCACGTACTGACATGAACTCATGACACTGCTACATTCGACAATCTTTATTTTAGGTGTCTTGGATTGAATTCTTGACTTTATAAAGTTCGCGGAACTTTGAATGTCACGGTGAATGTCACGGATGAAATACCCCGCCTCCATTTGTCCATCTTCCACATAAAAATTATCAGCGTCAGGCAAGTAGCTTAGTTTTCCCGCTGCGTGCCATTTTTTCATATACAAGAGCTCACTTCCAGTCAGTGCTGCCAAACCAGCAGCGTAGACCATGTCGTACCCGCCTGTCTTTCCCGCCTCTGCAACTTTTCGACTCAGTTTTGCTTTGGTGACAAGGCCATCTTCTCTGAGAACCTCATGCAATTTCGTGTATAAGTTTGGGAGTCGATCCCACTGCTTCATAAAAATGATTTGGTCGTCAGTCAGTTCTTTTTCTGGCGCAAAACTCCATTCTTCGATTTCTTTTATGTCTCGGAGGTTTTTAAATACAGCCAATGCATCTTTCAAATGATGGTCAATGGCGTGAAAATCAGACAAGGCTATGGGCCCCCAGTTTAAAAACGATGTAAATCCATCTCTTCCTTCTGGTAAATTAACTTGGACGGCATAAAGTCTGGCCAACACTTCTAAGTTTTCAGCCATAGAAAATGCTTCGTCCCCCTCCATAAATGCTCCCAGGGTCATCACCTTAGGCATGCGGCATGGTTTTCCGACCACTTTGGCGAATGCTCTTTTAAATGCGTTAACTGCTCTAAAACTAGGCAGAACGACGGCACACTTTTCAGGAGATTCATGCTGGCAAAGGATGAGCGCAACGTCTTCTAGGAACGTTTGGGAGCCAAGTGTGATAGAATGGATTGTGTTCAAGATCAGGCGACTATATTCAATCCTTCAAGGTAAAGCCATTGCGGATAAATTTCCACCAAAGTTTCCGAGATTCACGATCTGTAAACACCGATGTCATTTCTCCCCACAATGAATTTTTCGGTGTTGAGACTGTAACCTTCTTTTGAGTTTGAGCACCAGCTTCTCCGTCAATGACTTCTTGCTCATGAACCGCCATTGGAGCTTCAGCTTCAACCTCATCTTTAATTTCATCTTGAGCGTCAATCTCAGTTGATCTATCAGTTTGGTTCAATATTTCCTGTAACTCGTCAGCCACTTTAAACCTCTCTTGTGCTTGCGCTTTATACCCCTTTGCCTCCTCTAGAAGCCCCAGATTGTTGTGTGCGATTGTATCCTCAGGATCGAGTTCAATGGCAAGTTTGTAGTCCTCTATGGCAGCGTCTGTATCACCTGCAGCTTGTTTCATCCACCCTCTAGAAGCAAATCTGTAGCTGTAATCAGGTTGTAAAATTGCCGCTCTATTGAGGTCTTCAATGGCCTCCGCTGTAGCGCCTGTATGAAATTTACAGATGGCTCTGTCATGGAAGGCATTGGGGTCTAATTGGTCTTTGTCAGTCGATGAAAACCAAATATTCCAATCGATTAATGCTGCGTTCCATTCGCGTTGCTCCATAAAGCTTAAGGCACGTTTGCGAATTGCATTATTTGCTGTTTCTAAAGTCACTTTGCTAATGTAAAGATTTTACCATTTGTATTGTAGTTTTAACAAACGATATTACTACAAAAATGAACACATTGTCAGATTCATCACGGCTCAACCAAACCATACCTTTTTGAAAGTTATCACGGATGTTGATATAACCCATGAACTCACATTTCATGTCCCGGCTATGGCAAGTCGCTATATCGAAGTGAAGGATGATGATCAGGTTCGTGATGCGCTCGCTTTTGGAAGAGAAGAAGGTCTGAATATCTTGATTTTAGGTGGCGGAAGCAATATGCTATTCCATTCTAATTTCGAGGGTCTTGTTGTTAAAATTGCGAGTCGGGGAATCCAAGTTCTGAATGACGATGGCCGGGTATTAGAGGTGGTCGCTGAGGCAGGTGAGATGTGGCATCATTTCGTCATGCATACACTTGAGAGCGGTTGGGGAGGTCTAGAAAACCTTGCGCTTATTCCAGGATGTGTTGGCGCAAGTCCCATGCAGAACATTGGCGCTTATGGCGTTGAGATTAAAGATGTTTTTTCATGGCTTGAAGCCATAAATATTGAAAGTGGCGAATGCGTTAAATTTCATTTAGAGGATTGCAAATTTGGCTATAGGGAATCGATATTTAAGTTAGAGGAAAAAGACAAATGGGTGATCGTTAGGGTGGCCTTTAGACTCGATCGGAAATCTGAACTGAAAACGGGATATGGTGCCTTAGAATCAGAACTTTCGAAAATATCGAAGACACAAATCACCCACAGTGACGTGGCAAATGCCGTGGTGAAAATCAGAAATTCTAAACTTCCCAATCCGGCCATACTTGGGAATGCAGGCTCGTTTTTTAAAAACCCTGTGATCGATCACAACGTGTTTTTGGACCTAAAACTGATCTACCCCGAGATTCCCAATTATCCTCAAACAGACGGAACCGTCAAATTGGCTGCGGGGTGGCTGATCGACCAAGCGGGTTGGAAAGGTCATAGCAGGGGGACGCATGGCGTACATGACAAACAAGCATTGGTGCTTGTAAATAGGGGGGGGGCTAGCGGTCAAGACATATGGCAACTCGCCACAGATATTATGACCAGTGTGGAACATAAATTTGGCATTATGCTTGAGCCTGAAGTCAATCAGATCGGGATGATTTAGCCTTAGTAATCGACGCAAGGATGGTAGGCTGGAGGACCATCTTTTTTACTCACATCCCAAAGGTATTTTAATGAAATCTCATGTGAACCTCCAGATGTAGCAATGCCAAGTTTACTTAAAGTAAGATCATAACTGTATCCCATTCTCCACATTTTATTTCCGAATCCGAATACAAAACTCACGGCGTCGATGTCTATGGAGCCATCTGCAGCATGTTGTATCACAGGAATCCCTCTATACCAAACCCCAACGGTCATGATATTCAAGTCGTAGTATGCCCCCAAATCGAGTTGATCGAATAACCCTTGATTTGTGTAATTGAAGGCGACTACGATATCCTTGCTATGCTTGGCCTTTGGGCCACGTTTCAGAGACATTCGACCTCCTCCATGCGCGGACAATCTCATTTCTAGTTTCTCTGCATACTCATGACTGATACTGTGATTGGGCGTATTCAGATGGTCGGCAGATAGTCCAAACCAAGACTTTCGACTCACAATCAGAAATCCAGATCCCATATCGATATACTGTTTACCAGTTCCTAACCCTTGCTCAAGTGTCGTTGACGCATCATTGCGAAGAAGCTGATCCATAAACGTAAGTGCATTTAGATTCACGGATCGACTTACGAGCCCAATTTGTAGCGCTGGACGAATAAATGTGCGTGGTCCAAGCTGGAATTCATATGCATATTGAAAGGCTGCTCGAGAAGCACGTAAAGCGCCAGCTCCCGCCTCCTCGTGGCTGATTAGAAAGCCCATTCCACCATTGTGATCAAAGGTGGGTCTATCGTAAGCAATTTGAAATCCTGTGTATGCTTGCGGCAAGCTTGCCCATTGAGCTCTGTATAGCGTCACGGCTCTTGCCTGACCTGTCGCTCCTACATATCCTGGATTTATCGAAGTCGGAGCTGCATTGTACTGTGTGAAATGCATGTCTTGAGCCTCCACAGAAGATGTACACCAAGCAAATGCAATCACAGTCATTGCAGCACTAATTATGCGTTTGGGATCTAAGTGAAGGAAGCATATCATATCCTTTCATACGTCTCTAAACGACCAAAGGTTACAATTTTTAGGGGATTATTTTGTCATTAAAGTCACCGTTCCAGCCCGCTGTAATTTCCTGCCATCACTTAGGTATGCAACTGCCTTAAACGCATATACATCCTGAGGTGAAAGTTCACCATTTACATATCCATCCCATCCAATATTGACATCAGACGAATAGAAAATCTGTTCACCAAGTTTATTGAACACGAACAATTCGTACTCCATGATTCCTGCATGTCGTGGGCGGAACACATTGTTGTCATAAGCCTGTGGATCATACATTCCTCCATTTCCACCACCAGTAAGTGGGGTGAAGGCAGTTGGGAAGGTCATTTCCCCGCCTGGTTTGGCGAGTATTGCATCAACCAACGTAAATGTGGTTGAACAGCCCCATTCGTTATCTGCTGTTAATGACACAGTATACATGCCCGCTCCGGTGTACTCATGTATGGGGTGTTCACTAGTTGATGTCGTTCCGTCACCGAAATACCAAACAAATTCGGATGCATCTGCCGATAAATTCATGTGATAAACCGGCTCTCCTGGCGCAAAAACCTCAGTCGGAGAAAGCGTAAATGCGGCTTGTGCTTTTGGATAAACGACGACTGTTGCGTAGTGAGTGTCTTCCAGAACAGTGCCTTCATACCCATAAACTTCAAGCTTAATATCGTACGTGCCAGGTTGCTCATACGTATGCGAAGGATGTTCCGCAGCATGTGTCGTTCCGTCACCGAAATCCCACCGATATTCCTCTGCATATTGTGAGAAATTTGTAAAATCTATTTTCAAGGGTGCGCACCCTTCACCACCTCCTAAAAAGCTTATTTCAGGAGTAGGTGCTAAAATCTTGACGTTTTGGGATGCATTGTCACCACAATATCCATTGTTGACGTCTAGTGCGATGTTGTAACTTCCCCAGGTCTCAAAAGTGTGACTTCCTGGTTCGGAAGCTGTACTGACATTGCCATCCCCGAAATTCCACATATTCGAACTTGCCCCACCTGCCAGCGTTGTGTTTTCAATCTCTACAGTCGTATTTGGGAATGTTTGAATGATCGGGGTCACCGTGAACCCTGCATGCGGCGCAGCATAAACTTCAATATTTGTACGTACGGTATCGGTACATCCAAATGTTGATGTTACAGTGAGAGAAATGGTAAACGTGGTGTCCTGGTCTGCAAAAGGGGTCGTGAATGTATGAGAGGGTTCGAATACATTGCTTTCTAAACCATCCCCGAAATCCCAATTGTATATAGCGGCTCCAGAGGTGGAATTTAGGAACGACACGTCGAAAGGAGAACACCCTTGTTGCGGGACATCGAACGCTGCTTCTATTTCAGGAAGGACCTCTACCTGCACTTGGTCTTGGGCCGAACATCCACTGTTTGTGGTTGCAGTAAGTATCGCAGTGTAGGTGACGGGTTCATTTGAAGGGTTAAAGTAATTAAAAACGTGTTCTGTAGCGCTCTCATTCGATATTTCACCTGTGCCGTAATACCACTCGATATTGTCAGCTCCTTGTGATGCATTTTTAAACGTGACCTCCAAAGGGTAGCATCCGGTCATGTTTGTAATTTCTAAATCTGCCACTGGTGTTGCCAGAACTTCTAATTCCACAGACTTGCTCCCTGTGCAACCATATACGCTCTCGCCATTTAATGTGACAGTGAATGTTGTATCTGAGTATCCGGGTGTTACAAATAAGTGTGTCGGCTGATCGGCAGGAGATTCAGGAGATCCGTCTCCGAAATTCCAAGTAAAACCTGCATTTGAATTTAAACTTTGATTAACAAATAGGACATTTAAGGGAGAACAAGATGAAGGCGGAACTAAAAAATCGGCCACGACTTCTGGGTACAGTTCGACAGCCACGACTTCAGTGTCGATACATCCACCCACACCTTCAACCATGAGGGTTACTTCCCGAATTGCGGTACTCATGCCCTGATGATTGAAAGTATATGCATGTGAAGTCCCTCCAAAGCCATTTTCCTCACCACCATCTCCGTAGATCCATGTGTGATTGATGGCTCTTTCACTGTTGTCTGAAAAATTTACCAAAAGGGGTGCACATCCCACTTGAATGTCTGCTGAAAATTGTGCGATTGGTTGTGGGTTTACAATCACTTCTGTGCTGTATTCACCGACACATCCGAAATTTGACTGACCCTCAACATGTAAAAGAAACGTTTCTACAAACGCCGTCTCGTTGGTGTAAAGGTGAGTATTCATGGGGATGTTAGAGTCAGGTGAGCCATCACCAAAACTCCAAATAATATCTTGTGCTCCACCTAGAGATGGCATTTGGATTGCAAAAGGAGAGCAACCTTCATCCTCTGGTAAAATGAAATCGAACAAGGCCTCTGGGTAAACGGATACACCGACAACCGTAGTGTCATTGCACCCGTTTTCTGCGATAGCAATAAGCCTTACAGGAAAGGTCTCAAGAAAACCAGTTGTATTTTCAAACGTATGTAACGGTGCATCCTCTAAACTCGTGCCACCGTCAGTGAAGTCCCACGCATATGAAATTGAATTTGATGAGTTGTTTGTAAATGTAGCCTCCATAGGTGCACATGAAGGTGCAGAAGCCGAGAAGGAGGCTTGTGCACCAGGCAGTGTCGCGACTTGTATCGTGTCGCGTGCAACACATCCGAATGGACTGGTTGCATGTGCGACGGCAATAAATGTTGTCCCCAACATATCTTGACTCAAGTATGTGTGAGAAATGAGAGGTTCATCTGATCCCAATCCGTCACCAAATGTCCAAACCACATCTGCATCTACAGTCCCCGTTGCCTCAAAGTTGACGAGCAATGGTGTGCAGCCTTCTGTCACATCAGAGGAGGCTGTAATAGCGGGTGCAGCTTCGACTTCAATGGTTGCACTTAAGACATTGTTGCAATGTTCGGTCAATATTTCTAGACTCACATCAAATTCACCAGGTGAATTGTAGAAGTGTATTGGATGTTGTTCTCCCGAGTGGGTGCCATCACCGAAAGACCAATCCCACTCTAGGATTGGATCTCCACCCATAGACAAAGAAAGGTCTGTAAAGGATGTTGTGTCACCTTCACACACCACGCCGTTAATGAAGTCGGCAGACGGGCTCTCAAACACTTCTGGAGTCACATTTGCTGTTCGAACACATCCGTTTGCACCTGTGACTTCTAGACCCACAACATAGGAGCCTGGCGCATCGAAAAAGAGCTCTGGGGTGCTCGTTCCGTTATGTGTTCCAGGGGCGACATTAAAAGTCCAGTCATAGTTGACACCCTCGCCACTTATCTCTTCCGCGATGGCAGAAAATGAATCGCATCCTTCTGTTTGGGACAATTCAATGATCACTTGAGGAGAAGGTTTAATCTGGATTTCAAACCGAGCGGTATCGTGACAAGACAATGCCTGATCTGCAAGCGCAACGACTCCCAAGACGGTGTAATTGCCAGGATCATTAAAAGTCCAAGTCAATGATGGGGACCCTCCAGGATACCACTGACCGACACCGTTATTGAAATTCCAGTAAAACGCAGTCGCATCATTTTCGTCTTGTACAAAAGTTGCCGGAAGCCCTTCACAAACTTGGTTTGGTCCTGAAAGATTTGTCGAAAGCGGAGCTCTCACAATGAGTTCTATTTGAGTGGAGTCGATGCCGCAATAGCTTGAATCGTATAGCATAACATGGTACGTTCCTACTCCTGGTAAGTCGAGATCGAAGGGCGCCGATGACACCCAAGGCCTCCAGTCGATGATGTCATCCATTCCATTGTTGTCGAGGTCTCCGAAATTCCATTTCTCAAACCGCTGACTTGTATTTCCATTTGCTGTGCAATTCTTATCAGTCACGTTTGACAGCTGTACAGTCGTGTCTGGGTAACATAGCTGGGTGGAAGAAGCCCCAATCGCGGCATTGTCCAAATCCCAAATGTTGATGTAGTCAATCGTCACACTTGCCCCAGCGCCAAACTCGTGATTTCTGCATGCGTTAGTCGCTGATAACGTCACTTCTCTATTACATCCTGTTGACCCTACGGAGTAATTGTGCGGTACAGTACCTCCTGCATTTGTTGCATCAAAACTCTCTGTGACCCCGTCGTCAAATTCCCATGTAAACGTGGTTGTAGCGCTTACGTTTGTAGAGGCATTTAAAAAGAACAATGTTGCGGGTGCACATGCATCCGTTTCCCATCCTTCAGGAACTTGAATGGATGGATTTACGGACTCCTCTTTGACAAATGTTCCAGTCACGACACACCCATCAGCACTTGTAAATGTCAAGGTATATACTTGCCAAACATCAGGATAGGTATGTGTAATTGTATTTCCAGTGGCCCAAAGACCGAGGTTTTCATCTGCTGTACCATCTCCCCAGTTGACCGTCACATCATTCCATTCGGACGTGGTTTGTATGAAAAGATCATAATCACCAGGATTACAGCTAAACCAAGTCGGGGAAGAAGATGCCACACCGTCGGCATCTAAAAGATCGTGACATTGAGCGCTAGCGCCTGTTCCTACTAGAGTTAGGAGGATTAAGGTTGTCGCAATGCTGAAGAGTTTTTGACAATACATAGTAATTCTTACGATTTTACCTGCTGTAGGTTACGTTTTAGAGCGGTTTTATAACCTATAAAATTACTAGTGCGGATCTTTGAAATTTGGGTTTTGAATAAATGTTGTGTCGGTCAGAGCGTGTAAAAAAGCGATTATTGCTTCTTTCTGCTGTGGCGCAAGCGCTAAACCCCCAGTTGTGTACTTCATAAATGGATCTATCGTTGATGAACTGACCCCGCCGCTGTTGTAGTGTTCAATCACATCTTCCAGAGATGTAAAGCGACCATCGTGCATGTATGGTGCGCTCAATGCAACGTTTCGCAAGGTGGGTGTTTTAAACAAACCAGAGTCCAAAACAAATCCGGTCACGTTCACTCTTCCAGGGTCATTTTCAAAAGAAGAATCGAGGCCGTTGTTGTGGAATAAATAATCAGAAAATTGCAGTCCAGCTTCTCCATGACAATGAAAACAATCTGCACCAAACTCTCCTCCGGGATTGACCTCGGGATCTCCTCCTTCTTTGAGAAACAATTGGTATCCCAAATACTCTCCATCGGTGAGGTTTGTTTCTCCTCTTCGCCATTTGTCGAATTTACTATCTGCACTAATCATAGTTCGAATAAACTGAGCGATTGCTTTTACAACTAAATCCTCTGTAATGTTATCACTTCCAAATGCATTAAAGAACAATTGTGGATAGTCAAGTTCTCCGAAATCCTCCGTCATCAAACGTTCCACAACGACTTCCCATGACACATTCATTTCTAAGGGGTGCTCAACTGGATCACGTATTTGGTCTTCTAAAGTCAGGGCTCTTCCATCCCAAAAGAAAGACGATGACCATCCCAAATTGCAAATCACACTGGCATTTCTGTCGCCAAGTGTTCCATTAACGCCAGAACTGAATTGATTTGGATCAGAAAAACTGGAAGAAGGCGCATGGCAACTTCCACACGAAATAGAGTTATCTAGGGACAAGGATGTTTCCCAAAACAGGAGTAGTCCCAATTGTATCCCTTCCTCAGTCATGGGATTGTCTGCCGGGATATCCATGGGTGGGAAGAAAGGAGGAATGTCTATGGTATATGGGGTGGCCTCCCACGTCTTTTCGCCACAATCGCAACCAGAAGCGATTGCAGAGAACACAAAAGCACTTGTGATCAAATATCTTGATACTGTTTTGTGAATCATGACAACAAGAACCTTCTATTTAAGCGTCCAGGATAAAGAAAAATTATCTACAAACTGGGTGGCGTTTGCGACCGGCCCCATCGAATGGCCCACAGCACTTAAATCCAGGTTGTCTTCATTTGAAGCGCCTTCAAATGCTTTGTATAAATCCAGATTAAGCGAAAACGAAATGGTTTCATCTTGGTTGAGAACGATGCTTTCGTTTAAGTCCAATGTGACAGTCCGATAAAGCGCATTCGATGCAGGATGCAGGATAAAGGGAGTTTGAATCAACCCGCCTTCGGTTTCTGCCAATTTCCCTTCACATTTCACAAAGAAATAACTTTCCATCATATCCCATGTCATTCCGGCAGAACCAGCCACACTAAGTGGGTTATCACTCGGAAGTGAAGTATTCAATGACATTGAGTTCATTTCAGAAGGCACACCGACATCAAACTTAACAGCGTTAAATTCATTGGAACTTCGGAGTAATTTTTTACTGAACACCCCGGATGCTGTAGCAGAATTTGTGATGAAATCTAAACGAGAGATCGAGGCAGAATTAATCCATTCCCCCGACCCATTCCGAAGTGAAATATTGCTTAAGTAACATGAAAGTTTCTCAGTCCGCACATCATGTCCAATATAATCCGTGACGGTGTCTCCAATAAATAGCGTTTCTCCAGACCAAGATAATTCTGCATTTAAAACGACAACACCAGGGTTTTCATCAGGATTACAACTGCTGATTAACACCATTGTTATCGCGGCAATGCTTACGCGTAGAGAGTTGGTTTTCATTTTAGTTGTTTTAGTTATACCTCAATGACGACAAAATTCGGAAAATGTTGCACGCAACGCTATGATTTTGCTCATAATTTGTTGTAATATTTGAATCACTATGATCAGCCACACAAATAATTTCGAAGTCGTAAGAGCTTCAGCAGGGTCTGGAAAGACATACAGACTGGTCCTGAGGTATCTTGAATGTGCACTGAAGAGTGATGTGGCAGGGGCATTCAAAAGCATTTTGGCACTCACCTTTACGAACAAAGCTGCTGCTGAAATGAAGGGCAGGATACTCGAGGATTTAGAAAAACTGTCTGCGGGGAAAGGCGATAAAAAAACACATTTACTAGAACACCTTCAGATTTCAGAAGAAAGACTTGTAAAAAGATCTGCCCATCTTCACAAAGAGATGCTTCACAGGTACAGTGATATCGCTGTTATGACCATCGATAGTTTTGTAAACCGATTGGTCCGAAGTTTTGCAAGAGATCTGGCATTAGATCAAGATTTTAGAGTAGAACTCGACTCCGACAAGATCATTGATGATGCGGTGTCTCAGCTTTTAGACAAAGTGGGCATCAAAGGAAATGAGTCCTTGTCTCAGCTTTTGGAGGGTTTTGCAAATCAACAAGTAGCGGAGGATAAGGATGCCAGGGTCCGGAATCCTTTAAAAGAATTAGGAAAAGCTGTTGTCAAAGAAAATATGCGAGATGTGATTGCAGCATTTGAAGACATTTCACCCAAAGACTTTAAAGACATCAGTACATCATTAAGGGAGGCCACTTCTGGATGTGAAACACATTTAAAAAAAGTCGTTCAAGTGGCCAACGCCGCCATTGTTGAACTCCAGATGTCAGATTCGGATTTTGCCTATGGGGATGTCCCTAGAAATCTTAAAAAGTTCTCAAATGGCAGAGTCAAGGCCTTATCAAATCGAATACGAAGCCACCTAACAGATCCGGGCGCAATGCTTAAAAGCAATGCGTCTGACGAATTAATTTCGAAGGCACAACGTCTTGGTCCATTTCTTATGCACGTGTATGATGCAGCGTTGAAAATGCTCCCTGAAACAGTGGATGGAAAGACGTATTTGTTGGCAAAAAATTTATTGAAACGCCTCGATTTAATGGGAACCCTTTCAGAACTCCACAAGGAGATCGAAAAAATTCAAACCGACAACAACGTCCGAACATTTGGTGCGATGCACACAATGATTTCAAAAATTGTGCGAGAAAATCCGACGCCATTTATATATGAAAGATTGGGAAGCCGATACGCCCATATTTTCATGGACGAATTTCAAGATACATCGGTCACTCAGTGGCACAACATTGTGGTTTTATATGATCACGCGTTGGCGAGTGATCAAAAGAATTTGGTCGTAGGAGATGGGAAACAAGCCATCTATCGGTGGAGGAATGGCGACTACAAACAGTTGATGGATTTGCCTGCTTTGCAAGGTGAAAATTTAGGGATTGCATTGTCTGAAGCAGAGAAGACATTAAAGGACCATTGTTTTTCCGATAGTCTAGATGACAATTGGCGGACGGGAAGTGAAATCGTGGAATGGAATAATCAATTGTTTGGCGAGATGCGAAATCACCTTCCACCCGAACTCACGAAGGTTTACGACGGACTTTCTCAAACGCCTAAGATGAAATTTCCAGGCGGGGTCCATTTGGAACTCGTGTGTGGCGCCAAAGTTGATGAAAGACGAAACAGCCATTGCGACGCGATTGTCAAGAGAATTAGGGCATATGAATCTCAGGGTTTCGCATTGGGAGACATGACAATTCTGGTACGTACAAATCGAGAGGGTGCTCACCTCGCTCAAGAACTTCTTAAATCAGGGATTAAGCCCATGACAGAAGAATCTCTTCAATTAGGCAGGCATCCAGGTCCTATCGCTGTGGTAGCTTTAATTCGTTGGATTTTAAGACCAGATGATTATCGAAACGGTGTTGCGGTTTTGCAATGTATGGCTGCGCTCAATGGTATTGATGAGGTGTATTATTTAAATAAATATGTTCAAGTCACCGAAACGCCTTCCAAGAGTCAGGGGAAGAAGAGTCATTCGAAGGGGAAGCTAGATACTGCGGGGATGCTTAAAGAGCTTTTCCCAGAACTACAAGCCATTGAAAGATCTTCGGACCCCGTGGCAACGTTTGTGGGGCACGTCTGTGAAACCATGGGCATTACAGCAAACTATCCTGCATATGCTGAAGGCATTATTGAATTGGCGCATGAAATAGGACGAACTGATGAGAGTGGTCTTCATGGATTCTTAAGATTTTGGGATGGGAAGGGACATGCAAAAAGCGTGGTCACCATCGCCTCTAAAGATGCTGTTCAAATCATGACTGTTCACAAGGCAAAAGGTTTGGCCTTTAAGGTTGTCATTGCATTGATTACAGTTAAGAATTTCACAAAATTTAAAGGTGTTATTCCAGTTAAACTAGATGAGGCTTCAGGAATGCCTTTAAAAGCAGCCATGCTCGAGAATTACGACATGTTGGATACCACGGTTGAAAGTCAAAGAATTGCTGAAGTTAATCGGGTGAAGTTGGACCTTACAAATGGTGTGTATGTTGCCTTTACAAGGCCAGTAGAAAGATTGGAAATTGTTTTAGAACTTGAAAAGGAAGATTTTAATCGGAATGATGTGAAAACAGTGGGTGAATTAATTATTAAATCGCTTGAGATACAGAACAACGGGTCCATTTGTAGTGGAGACTTAACACCTGTACCGGGAATGTCATTGGTGACGGAGGAATCCATAAATCCTTCGGCAAATATCCCTTTGGAGAATTTATTTACGGGGGAATCTGCCAATCACCTTGTGACAGACAATCACATCGAAGACCATTCAACGTTTCACGATGGTCTTACTCCATCAGAATTGGGAACGGTTGTGCATAAAGTTTTGGAAAAACTGAACAGCGAAGACGATTGGCTTGATGTGAAAAAATCATTGCGTGCAGGTGTGGGAATAGGAGAGGTAGATCGATTAATCATTGAGAAACGCGTGGAAAACATCTTGAATTCAGCGCGCGCCAAAGTGTTCTTTGCACCAGGACTGCATGTCGAATCTGAATGTGATTTTGTAGATATAGACGGAGGCGTTTCTAGACCAGACAGAATCGTAAGAATAGATGGGATTTGGCATGTTGTCGATTATAAATCTACAGAATCTGGAAAAAACAAACACATGAAACAAGTTGAAGGGTATGTCGAGACACTTCGTGCAATTGAAGGAGATTGTGTAAAAGGATGGCTTCTATACACAGACCCGCTTCAGCTCGTTTCAGTGAAATAGTATGTATCTTCACCTCCTCAAGATTGAATGCATGGCTCCTTTTTTTCGACACACGATTACTACATTAATTGCGATTGCATTGCAGGTCACTATTTGTGACACCGTATTGTTTTCCCAAACTTCAACCCATCCTCCCGCGACAGTTAAAATGCAAAAAGGGTTGCCAATTCCATTAAACCCCGATGTTATTCAAGCCAGAGCGAAAGCGCAAGCATGTGCGCCAGCGACTGCGCTACGTGATCTTGAGTGGAATAACGTCCGAGCACTTATTGAAAATGGAGGGACTTTATGGTATGACAGAGCCATTGATAAGGGCGCTCACTTCGTGCCCAAAGATGAGGGTGTTTCAGTCGTTTATGGAGGTGCACTTTGGCTAGGAGGGATTTCGCCAGACCAACAACTCAAGCTTGCGGCAGTGAAGTACAGGAATTCAGGAAATGATTTTTGGCCAGGTCCCCTCACAAATACAGGAGAAGCAGAAGTGGATGAATTCACATGCCAACAATACGATAATTTTTCAATCAGCTACAGATCTGATGCCATGCGTCACAGACAGTATTTCGATGCAGTAGCGGATGAGTCGGTAGAAACGGCGTTCCCAGATGGATATTCGATACCTGCTTATTTTTATGATTATCCAGCAAACGGAAATGTAGCGCTCGGTCAGGACTTTTATCTAAGCCCATACCTGGATTATAATGGAAATGGGTTGTATGACCCAGAAGCGGGGGACTATCCATGGTATGACTTTCTTCAACAGATTGATTGCAGCGAGCGTAGGCGTGAGGATGTAGTGCCTCTTTACGGAGACCAAACCTACTATTGGATTTTCAATGATAAAGGCAATGTTCACTCGGAATCTCAAGGTGAACCTATCGGAATGGAAATTCGCGCCCAAGCATTCGTGTTCTCAACGAACGATGAGGTTAATAACATGACATTCTACAATTACGTTCTCATTAATCAAGGCACTCAAACACTTACGGAAACGTATTTTGCGCAATGGGTCGATTCTGATTTGGGCGGTCACGTGGACGATTATGTGGGCTGTGATGTAAATCGTGGATTGGGATATTCATACAACGGAGATCAGTTTGATGAGGCGACCTCTTATTCAATCGGATATGGTCTCTATCCTCCAGCGATGGGTGTTGATTTTTTTGAGGGACCTTATCAAGATGCCGATGGCGTTGACAACCCGCTCACCGAAGTGTTTACTGATGCAATTGACTCTTTGGGGATACCCTATGAAGGCATTGGGATTGGCTATGGTGATGGGGTCATCGACAATGAAAGGTATGGCATGCGTAAATTCTTATACTACAATTGGAATTATGGTGTGAATGGACAGCCCACCACGTCGATGCATTATTACAACTACATGCGTGGTTTTTGGAAGAATGGACAAAGAATGGCATATGGTGGTGATGGTATAAACCCTTCCACAGGTGCCAATCTTGAAATCCCAGCAGATTATATGTTTCCCGGAGATACAGATCCATATAGTTGGGGCACGAGGGGTGTCAATGTTGAAGATTGGTCTGAGTACGAAACGGGCAATCCTTCTGGAGACAGGCTTTTTCTTCAATCAGCAGGACCTTTTACACTTGAGCCAGGGGATTATAACAACATCACAGTGGGGATGTTATATGCTCGCTCTTCAGGTGGTGAGCCATTTGAAAGTGTCAAACTTCTTCGCCTTGCGGATGACAAAGCGCAATCTCTTTTTGACAATTGTTTTGAAATAGTGAGCGGTCCGGATGCGCCAGACGTTGCCGTTCAAGAGCTTGAAAATGAGCTCATCCTTTATCTCACAAATGAGAACCCCATTTCAAACAATTTCCATGAGGACTACTTAGCGATTGATCCATCTATCCCTAAAGAACTTGAAGATGGAACAGCGCTTAATGAATTGGACAGGTCTTATGTTTTTGAGGGCTACCAAATTTATCAATTATCTGACGCCTCAGTCTCTCCATCTGATCTTGGAAACATTGAAAAAGCGCGTCTGGTTTTCCAATGCGATCTTGCCAACGAGATCGACAATGTCATCAATTATACTTTCAACGAAGAAATAGATGCATCAGTTCCTTCGCTCATGGCACAAGGCGGAAACGAAGGGATTCAGCACAGCTTCAGAGTGACAAAAGATGCGTTTGCACAAGGCAGCACCACTCTGATCAATCACCGAACGTATTACTTTATGGCGCTCGCTTATGGATTTAACAATTACCGGGATTTTAATCCGGAGACTGGAACAGGCCAAGACATTCAGTACAAGGCTTCTCGTAAAGGTGCTGTAGGTTCTATTAGAACATACTCAGGCACGCCTCACCTCCCTTCCCCTGAA